>JABUUJ010000022.1:16591-23359 GCA_021443235.1 Muribaculaceae bacterium | reverse complement strand
TGCTGGCGTCGCTCGAGCGCTTTCACTCGCTCAACGTGCCTCTGCTGGTGGGGCTGTCGCGCAAGTCGATGATATGCAACGCGCTGGGAGTAACGCCTCAGCAGGCTCTCAACGGCACCACGGCGGCACATGTGGTCGCCCTGATGGCGGGAGCCCACATTCTGCGTGTGCACGACGTGCGCGAGGCTGTCGAGGCCCGCACCATCGTGTCGCTCGCAACTAACACTAAACAAGATAATCAACAGATATATGGGTAGCACTATATTCTCAATTTTCGGCATTAAGGACATCGTCGACATCCTGCTGGTGGCGACCTTGCTCTTCTACCTCTACCGCACGATGAAAGACTCGGGAACGCTCAACATATTTGTGGGTGTTATCGCGTTTTTCGTCGCATGGGTGGTGATGTACAAAATCCTCGATATGCGCCTCATCGGCACTATCATGGACAAGTTTATCGACATCGGACTCATCATCATCGTCATCCTCTTCCAGGACCAAATCAAGCGATTCCTCATCGAGCTGGGATCGCACCGAGGGCTCGGCTTTATCTCCAAGGCATTCCGACACAAGGTCGATGCCGACGAGGCCAAGCGATGGATCATGCCTGTGGTTTATGCCTGCATGAGCATGTCTAAGTCAAAGACTGGCGCGCTAATTGTCATAAAAAGACAAATGCCGCTCGAGGACTATGAGATGACTGGAGACCTTATCGACGCCAATATCAATTCGCGACTCATCGAGAACATCTTCTTCAAGAACAGCCCGCTGCACGACGGCGCTCTCATCATCGACGACGGCAAGGTGAAAAGCGCCGGGTGCATCCTCCCTGTGTCGCACGACACCTCCCTGCCACGACACCTGGGACTCCGTCACCGCTCGGCACTGGGCATCGCGCAGGCCACCGACGCTGTGGCTGTCGTCGTGAGCGAGGAAACGGGCAACATTTCCTATGCCCACAAGGGCGAACTCCACGTCAAGCTCTCGAGCACCGAGCTTGAACACGCTTTGTCTAACATTGAATAATAACAGCGACTCTATATGTTCGACATACAAGGTGTTTTGGTGAGCCTCGAACTCGTTGAGCGTTTCTTTTGCTGCGACCTCGACACTTGCCTGGGGGCTTGCTGCATCGAGGGCGACGCCGGCGCTCCCATCACCGAGGCCGAATACCGCAAACTCAAGGAAATACTGCCCAACGTGTGGGAATACCTCTTGCCACGCGCACAAGAGGAAATCAAGGAANCACGCGCACAAGAGGAAATCAAGGAGCACGGCGTCGCCTACCTGGACCCCGAGGGCGAACTCGTGACGCAAATCATCGACGGCAAGAACTGCGTGTTCTCGTGCTATGAGCCCGGCGGACTGTGCTCGTGCGCTATCGAGAAGGCCTATCGGGAAGGTAAAATCGACTTCCGCAAGCCCATCTCGTGCTACCTCTATCCCGTCAGAATCAAGAAATACCCGTCGTGGACGGCGGTCAACTACGACCGCTGGAAGATATGCAAATGCGCCGAGGTGCTTGGACGCAAGAACAAACTGCGTGTGTATCAGTTCCTTAAACAACCGCTCATCGAGCGATTCGGCCAGCAATGGTACGACGAGCTGTGCGCCAACTGCGAGCTCTACATCAAGCAATACCTGAGCGACTGACGCTCTGCCGCACCGCCCACAAGCATGTTTTTCAAAAAAATGTGGCGAAAAGCTTTGTGGTGTAGGAAATTTTTTGTAATTTTGCCACGCTTTTGTGCAATCTCTGACAAGAAGACCGAGTGGCTTGTGTATATTGCACTAAGTATTAACGAAATAAACTTAACAACACAATGGACTTAATTAAAGTTGCAGAACAAGCATTTGCTACAGGCAAGGAGCTTCCCGAGTTCTTCCCCGGCGACACCATCACAGTGGCTTATCGCATCAAGGAGGGTAACAAGGAGCGTATCCAGCAGTATCGCGGTGTCGTAATCAAGATCACCGGCGAGGGCATCAAGAAACGTTTCACCGTTCGCAAGATCAGCGACAACATCGGCGTTGAGCGTATCTTCCCCATCGAATCTCCGTTTATCGACAGCATCGTTATCAACAAGCATGGTAAGGTGCGTCGCGCTAAGCTGTATTACCTGCGCAAGCTCACCGGTAAGAAAGCTCGCATCAAGGAGCGTCGCATCGTTAAGAAGGAGGCCTAAACACCTGCTTGAACTGAAGAATAAGAACCGTGGTACACACAGCAATGTGTACTGCGGTTTTTGCGTTTAAAAAAACTAATAACCATCCCCGCTCTGGGGCAATTTCAAAAACAATGAGAAAAATCACAACCTTATTACTTGCCGTGCTGGCTATTAATTTGTCGGCACATGACAAATTCTGGCTCGGTGCCGACATCAGCGGCACCACAGCCATCGAGGCCTTCGGCGGCCAACTATATAACGCTGCCGGCGAGCCGCGCGAGTGCACCGCACTCATGAAGGAACTGGGACTCAACGCCGTGCGACTGCGCGTGTGGGTCAACCCCAAGGGCGGCTTCAGCAGCAAGGACGACGTGCTCAAGATGGCACTGCGCGCTCAGGCTCTCGACATGCCCGTGATGATCGATTTCCACTACAGCGACTGGTGGGCCGACCCCGGCAAGCAGAACATCCCAGCCGCTTGGGCCGACCTGGACTATAACGGCATGAAACAGGCTCTCGCGCAACACACTATCGAGACACTCCAACTGCTCAAGGACAGCAACATCGACGTGCGGTGGGTGCAGGTGGGCAACGAGACCACCAACGGTTTCCTGTGGCCCATGGGGCGCGCCCAAGAAAACATGGAGCAGTATGCCGGCCTCACTCAGGCGGGCTACGACGCGGTGAAGCAGGTCTATCCCAATGCCACCGTCATCATCCATCTGGACTGTGCCTGCGACCCGGCGCGCTACGACTTCATCTTCGACGGATTGCGCCAGTATGGCACCCGTTTCGACATGATTGGCGTGAGTGTATATCCCTACTGGGACATCGACGCGGGCCTTGAAACCGACTATAAAGGAACAGTTAAGGACTTTGCGGCCAACATCAAGCGCATCAGCGAGAAATATGGCGTCGAGACCATGATTGTCGAGACCGGCGTGGAGGCCAAAAAGCCTGTTGAGGGCAAGGAGATTCTCCAGGCGATTTTCGACGCCGCCATCAACGACTGCGGCGGTCATTGCCACGGCATCTTCTACTGGGCGCCCGAGGCCGAGGGCGGCTATCCGCTGGGCGCCTTCGACAACCACCGCCCCACAATCATCATGGACGTCTTCACACAAGCCGCCCGCACCCAAAAATAACACATTTTTTCGGGAATGGTGAGGTGTTTTATCAACAAAATTTTGTAACTTTGTAACCTTGAAAGTAACAACACAAACACTTATAAATTATGGGTAAAAAAGCATTATTGATGATCCTCGACGGGTGGGGCATCGGTCCTCACACCAAGAGCAACGTGATTTACAGCACTCCCACTCCTTACTGGGACAGCCTCATCGCCAACTATCCCAACAGCCAGTTGCAGGCAAGCGGAGAGAACGTGGGACTGCCCGACGGGCAGATGGGCAACAGCGAGGTAGGACACCTCAACATTGGCGCCGGCCGCGTCGTTTACCAAGACCTGGTGAAGATTAACAAGGCCATCGCCGACGGCTCTATCGCCAAGAACGAGGAAATCGTGTCGGCATTCAGCTATGCCAAGAGCACTGGCAAGGGCATCCACTTCATGGGCCTTACGTCGACCGGCGGCGTGCACAGCTCGCTCGACCACCTCTTCGCGTTGTGCGATCTCGCCAAGGCCTACGACTTGTCGAAGGTGTTTATACACTGCTTTATGGACGGTCGCGACACCGATCCCGAGAGCGGCAAGGGATATGTTGCCGACGTTGAGGCACATTGCGCACAGAGCGCCGGCGTGGTGGCAAGCATCATTGGCCGATACTATGCCATGGACCGCGACAAGCGCTGGGAGCGCGTGAAAATCGCTTACGACCAGCTCGTCAACGGCGAGGGCAAAATGAGCGACAACATGACACAAGCCATTCAGGAGTCATACGACGAGGGCGTTACCGACGAGTTTATCAAGCCCATCGTCAACTCTACCGTCGACGGCACCATCAAGGAGGGCGACGTGGTGATTTTCTTCAACTACCGCAACGACCGCGCAAAGGAGCTCACCGTCGTGCTCACACAGCAGGATATGCCCGAGGCTGGCATGGCAACCATCCCCGGCCTGCAATACTACTGCATGACACCCTATGACGCATCATTTACCGGAGTGCACATCCTCTTCCCCAAGCAGAATGTCGACAATACTCTTGCCGAGTACATCTCTTCGCTGGGGCTCAAGCAGTTGCACATCGCCGAGACCGAGAAATATGCTCACGTCACGTTCTTCCTTAACGGCGGACGAGAGATGCCTTTCGACGGCGAGGACCGCATCCTGGTCAACTCGCCCAAGGTGGCTACCTACGACCTCAAGCCCGAGATGAGCGCTCCCGAGGTGAGAGACAAGCTCGTCGCCGCTATTGCCGAGAACAAGTATGACTTTATCGTCGTGAACTATGCCAACGGCGACATGGTGGGACACACTGGCATCTACGAGGCTATCGAGAAGGCTGTCGTGACCATCGACGAGTGCGTCAAGGACACTGTCGAGGCCGCAAAGGCAGCCGACTATGAGGTGATTATCATCGCCGACCACGGCAACGCCGACAACGCCATCAACGAGGACGGAAGCGTCAACACCGCCCACTCGCTCAACCCCGTGCCATTTGTCTATGTCACTCAGAACAAGAACGCGCGTGTGGCCGACGGACGCCTTGCCGACGTAGCTCCCTCAATCCTCCAAATCATGGGGCTCGAGCAACCCGCCGACATGACCGGCACCGGCCTCATCTCCAAGTAACCCCGAGCAACCAAGAGGGCAATGCCACCAAAATTCTAATTATTAATATAAAAAACTATGAAGTTAAAGAATCTTTTTATGGCCGCTATGGCAACGGTTGCGATTGTTCCAGCCGCTAATGCCGAGCATTTGGTGATCTGTGGCACCAACGACGTGCACAGTCAGGTTGACCCCGCAAGCGACGGGCAGGGAGGCGTATTGCGTCATCGCGCCATCTTCGACAAGGTGCGCAGCGAAAACAAGAACGTGCTGGTGGTGTCGGCTGGCGACGTCGTTCAGGGCAATGTGTATTTCTCGCTCTATGGCGGTGCCGTTGAGTATGCCGCTCTCGACAGCCTTGGCTACGACATCATCATCATGGGTAACCACGAGTTTGACAACAACCTCGACAGCACCTACTATTTCTACAAGGACGTGAAAGCCGAGAAAGTGTGCACCAACTTAGACCTGAGCCGCACCAAGATGGCCGGCCTGTTCATGCCCTACACCACCCGCCTCTATGGCGACAAGCGCGTGGGCTTCATCGGCATCAATGTTAGCCCCGTGGGGCTCATCAGCGAGAAGAACTACAAGGGAATGACATGGATTGAGGCCGACAAAATCGCCGACCCCACCGCCAAGTATCTCAAGGAGGTGCAGAAGTGCGACTACGTGGTGATGATTTCTCACATCGGCTACATCCCCGACGCTCCCGGCATGCCTTGCGACCCCTCTGTGGCACGCAACAGCCGCTACATCGACTTCATCGTGGGCGGTCACTCGCACACTGTGGTTGAGCCAGGCAGCGAGGAGAACGTGGTGAAGAACCTCGACGGCAAGCCCGTTGTCATTGGGCAGACTGGACGCTGGGGCAAGGTGGTATCTAAATATGACCTCGACCTCGAGACCGGCAAGGTAACCTACGACCTCATCCCCGTTGACTCGCGCTGGGACGAGGCCGCCAAGAAATATACCGCAATGGACAACTGGATCAAGCCCTACCGTCACGGCGTTGACTCGCTCATGACCTTCCCCGTGGCACACAGCGCACGCAAGATGAAAAAGTCTAAGGCTCCCCTCCAGAACTGGACCGCCGACGCCTCGCTCGACATCATCCGCCAAATCTCGGGCATTGACCACGTCGACCTGTGCATCATGAACAAGGGCGGCATCCGCATCGATATGCCCGAAGGCGTTATCAGCGAGGGTGTTATCAGCTCGATGTTCCCCTTCGACAACCGCTACATCGTCATCGAGGTAACTGGTCAGCAACTTCTCGACGCCCTCAACGTGATGGCCAAGCGCGACGGCGACTGCGTGAGCGACGAGATACGTGCCGCTTACAACGACAAGGGCGACATCACTCAGGCCAAGTTCAACGGCAGGAAAATCGATCCCAAGAAAATCTACAACGTTGCGACAATCGACTATCTGGCCAACGGCGGCGACCACATGGACTCGTTCAAAGACGCCAAGCGACTCTTTGTCGACGACGTGAAATATGGCATTCGCGTGCTTAAGTATGTCAAGGACCTCGAGGCAGCCGGCAAGATGATCAACGGCAAGAACGAGGAGCGCATGGTAAAGAAATAACCCCAACAATGCAACTGCCTGAGTCAGTGATGACTCGGGCAGTTGCCTATAAACGACAAATAACCTCATAAACCCAATGAAACTAAAGAGATTTTTCTTCGCCGCATTGTGCGCGGCTTTGACTCTTGGCGCAGCGGCGCGCGTTCAGCCCAACTTGCTGAGCAAGGTCGACCAAGCCAAAATGAACGAGTGGGTGGAGCACACCTTCTCGCACATGACTCCCGACGAGCGCATCACACAGCTCTTTGTGATGTGCGTGGCATCGTGCACCGACGA
>JABUUJ010000022.1:8959-11699 GCA_021443235.1 Muribaculaceae bacterium | reverse complement strand
CGCTCGAGGACATGAACCACTACACCACGGTGAAGACCAACATGTTTAACGGCATCGACCACCCATCGCTGGTGCTTGAGCGCCTTGACGGCGCGCGAGTAGTGATGCGCGAGTTCACCTACGAGGACTACAAGTCGCGCATGAGTTAAAAATTCTAATATACTTGTATATTAGGCCAGAAAGACTTAACTTTGCAAGTTAAAGTGAAAGCAGTCTAAAAGGATGATAAAAAAGAGTACGCTTGAAGCGGTCATAAGTAAAGACTTGGCTGCGATATGGACCATCCTCAGTCCTGAGGAGAAACGTGTCGTGGTCGACAATTTTACTATTAGGAAATTCAAGAAGAACCAGATAATCTATGCCGAGCACGACGCGCCGCAATACCTGTGGGCACTGCTTAACGGCAAGGTAAAGTTGATGAAGGACGGCATGGGAGGACGCCAGCAAATCCTGCGCCTGTACCGCCCTATACAATATTTTGGTTACCGAGCCTATTTTGCCAAGGAGCAGTATGTGTCGAGCGCGGTAGCGTTTGAGGCCTCAACCTTAGGCTGCATTCCCATGAAACTCGTCACCGAGCTCATCGACAAGAACCGCCAGCTGGCATGGTTTTTTATCAACGAGTTGTCGAAGAACCTTGGCGGCAGCGACACCAAGATTGTGAACCTCACGCAGAAGCACTTGCGCGGCCGCCTTGCCGAGGCGCTGACAGTGATGCTCGACCACTACGGCTATGAGGAAGACGGCGAGACGCTCAAAATCTACATGGCTCGCGAGGACATCGCCAACCTGTCGAACATGACCACATCCAACGCGATACGCACCCTCTCGGCATTTGTGCAAGAGAAGATTATTACAGTTGACGGCCGCCGCATCAAGATTGTTGACGAAGAGTCGTTGCGCAACATCAGCAAATTTGGATAAGCAATGATTATCGCACAACAAAAACGCAGAGAGAACATCGCCGAATACCTGCTATATATGTGGCAAGTAGAGGACATGATGCGCGCCTGCAACCTTGATATCGACATCATTGAGCGAAGCATCATATCACGATATAATGTTGACGGGGCAGTTCACGCTAAAATCAGAGACTGGTGGGAAGGGCTCATCAAGATGATGGAGCTTGAGAATGTGAAAGAGACCGGGCATTTGCAAATCAACAAGAACGTCATCATACGCCTCACCGACCTGCATCTGGCACTGGTAAAGAACGAGAAATATCCCGATTATGGGGCCGACTACTACCGCACCCTACCCTACATCGTGGAGCTGCGTGCAAAGTATGACAACACCGAGGATGCCGCGGGCGAGCTCGAGACATGCTTCAACGCGCTTTACGGGATGCTGATGCTGAAACTGCAGGGCAAGGAAATCTCCAGCGGTACTCAGGTGGCCATGTCGCAGATCGCACATTTCCTGGGGCTGCTTTCGGCCTACTATATAAAACATGAGGCCGAGGAAATTGAACTTGATTAAACTATAACAAATGAATATACTTATCACAGGTGCTAACGGACAATTGGGCAACGAGATGCGCAATGTGCTGGAAGGCGACGCCAATCACAGCGTCGTCTATACCGACGTTGCCGAACTCGACCTCACCTGCGCCGAGGCACTTGCAACTTTTTTTGACAGCAACCACATTGACGTGGTGGTGAACTGTGCCGCCTATACTGCGGTCGACGCCGCCGAGGACAACGAGCCACTGTGCCGCAAGGTAAATGTTGATGCCGTGCGACTGCTGGCTACCGCTGCCCACAGCCACGGAGCAAAAGTGGTGCATGTGTCGACCGACTATGTGTTTAACGGACAAGGCTACCGCCCCTATCGCGAGGACGACGAAACTTGTCCGCAAAGCGTGTATGGCGCGACCAAGCTCGACGGCGAGAAGGCACTTATTGACGTAGCTCCCGACAGCGTGGTGTTGCGCACTGCGTGGCTCTATTCGCCTTATGGCAAGAACTTTGTGAAGACGATGCTTATGCTGGGGCGCACCAAAGAGTCGCTGAATGTAGTGGTTGACCAAGTGGGCACACCTACCTACGCCCGCGACCTCGCCCTTGCCATCAAGGCCATTATCAATGCCGAGCAGTGGGTGCCAGGGGTGTATCACTTCAGCAATGAGGGCGCGACCTCGTGGTATGACTTCACCAAGGCCATCCATCGACTTGCAGGCATCACCACTTGCGCCGTGTCGCCATGCAACAGCGACCAGTTTCCTGCCAAGGCAGCGCGTCCACACTACAGCGTGCTCGACAAAACGAAAATCAAAGCCACTTATGGCATCACAATACCCTACTGGGAAGACAGTCTGAAACACTGTCTTAATCGCTTAAATATAGATGAGTAACATTAACGAAATATCAAAACGCCGCACGTTTGCGATTATATCGCACCCCGATGCCGGCAAGACAACATTAACCGAGAAACTGCTGCTATTTGGTGGCGCCATCCACGTGGCAGGTGCAGTGAAGTCTAACAAAATCAAGAAAACTGCCACCAGCGACTGGATGGAAATCGAGAAGCAGCGCGGCATCTCGGTAGCCACATCGGTGATGGGCTTTAACTATGGCGACTACAAAATCAACATTCTTGACACCCCTGGTCACCAAGACTTTGCCGAAGACACCTACCGCACCCTCACCGCCGTTGACAGCGTAATTATCGTGGTTGACGTGGCAAAGGGCGTGGAGACACAGACACGCAAACTGATGGAAGTGTGCCGCATGCGCAACAC
>JABUUJ010000022.1:0-8921 GCA_021443235.1 Muribaculaceae bacterium | reverse complement strand
CGCGACCCATTTGACATTCTTGACGAACTCGAGAAAGAGTTGCAAATCAATGTGCGACCGCTCACCTGGCCCATCAACATAGGCGCGAAGTTCAAGGGCGTGTATAACATCTATGAGCATGGTCTGGACCTCTTCAGGCCCGACAAGCAGCATGTGACCGACCGCGTGGAGATTGACGACATCAACGATACAAAGATTGACGAGGCCGTGGGCGAGGCCGACGCCATGCAGTTGCGCACCGACATTGAGCTAATTGACGGCGTTTATCCCGAATTTGAGGTACAAGACTACCTCGACGGCGTGGTGGCACCCGTTTTCTTCGGCTCGGCACTCAACACTTTCGGTGTTAAGGAGTTGCTCGACTGCTTTGTGCGCATTGCCCCGTCGCCCCGCCCCGTTCACAGCGAGGAGCGCCTTGTCGAGCCCAGCGAGGAGAAATTCTCGGGATTCGTGTTTAAGATTCATGCCAACATGGATCCCAACCACCGCAGTTGCATTGCCTTTGTGAAGGTGTGCTCGGGCGTGTTCCGCCGCAACGAGATGTACAAGCATGTGCGCAGCGGCAAGACCTACCGCTTCTCGGCCCC
The DNA here is from genome assembly GCA_021443235.1 of Muribaculaceae bacterium. Taxonomy (GTDB): domain Bacteria; phylum Bacteroidota; class Bacteroidia; order Bacteroidales; family Muribaculaceae; genus Sodaliphilus. The sequence continues at coordinate 8,334 of JABUUJ010000022.1, read as the reverse complement.
CACTGCGTTCATGGCGCAAAAAAAGGAGATTATCGATGAAGTTTATCCCGGCGATATCGTGGGCTTGCCCGATAACGGCATCTTCAAGATTGGCGACACCATCACCGAGGGTGAAGACCTGCACTTCAAGGGATTACCGAGTTTCTCGCCCGAGATGTTCAAGTATATTGAGAACTCCGACCCCATGAAGACCAAGCAACTCAACAAAGGCATTGAGCAACTCATGGACGAGGGCGTGGCACAGTTGTTTGTCAATCAGTTCAATAACCGCAAGATTATTGGCACCGTGGGCCAGCTGCAGTTTGAGGTAATCCAGTACCGCCTACTTCACGAGTATGGCGCGCAATGCAGCTGGGAGCCCATCCACCTGTATAAGGCATGCTGGATTGAAAGCGACGACCAAGAGGCGCTCGACGCCTTCAAGAAGCGCAAGTATCAGTTCATGGCACTGGACCGCGAAGGTCGCGATGTTTTTTTGGCCGACTCAGGCTATGTGCTGACGATGGCGCAACAAGATTTCCCTAAAATTAAGTTCCACTTTACAAGCGAATTTTAACAATGGACATTACAATCCTTAAAGAGTTATATGCCCAGCACGTGGGCAGCGAGTGCACCGACTCGATAGAGCTTCCCGGCTCGGGTTCTAACCGTCGCTATTTCCGCCTAATGGGCGAGAAATCGATAATCGGCGTAATAGGAGAGGTAAAAGAAGAGAACGAGGCTTTTCTTTACATGGCTAAGCATTTCAAAAATAAGGACTTGCCAGTTCCCGAGGTATATTTGGCCAGCGACGACCACATGGCCTACATCCAAGAGGACTTGGGCGATAGCATCCTTTTCAACGCGATAGAGAAAGGTCGCGCCACCCGCGTCTTTGGCGAGGAAGAGAAGAGATTACTTGCCGAGACGTTGCGTCAGTTGTGCAAAATTCAATTTGCCGGAGCCGACGGCTTCGACTTCAACAAGTGCTATCCAGTGCCCGAGTTCAACCGCCGCTCAATCATGTGGGATCTCAACTACTTCAAGTACTGCTTCCTAAAGTCGGTGGGCGTTGAGTTTCTTGAGGACAAACTCGAGGACGACTTCCAGCACCTTGCCGATGTGCTGCTGCGTAGCAACTCGGCGACATTTATGTATCGCGATTTCCAGTCACGCAACGTGATGATTAAGGACGGCAAGCCCATGTTTATCGACTTCCAAGGCGGTCGCAAGGGTCCGTTCTTCTACGATGTGGCATCGTTCTTGTGGCAGGCTAAGGCCAACCTCCCCAACTCACTGCGTCAGGAACTTCTCAAGGAATATATCGCTGCATTGAAGAAGTACAAGTTTGTCGACGAGAATTATTTCCACTCGCAGTTGCGTCACTTTGTGCTGTTCCGCACGCTTCAGGTGCTGGGAGCATACGGTTTCCGTGGCTATTTCGAAAAAAAGCCGCATTTCATCCAGAGCGTGCCATTTGCCATCAACAACCTGCGCGACTTGCTGAAAGACCACCCATATATTGAGTACCCCTACCTCAACGAGGTGCTTAACAACCTTGTGAACATGTCGCAGTTTACCGACGGGCAGCAGAAGCGCGCCCTCACCGTGAAAGTGATGAGTTTTGCCTACAAGAAAGGCATTCCCGACGATACCTCGGGTAATGGCGGTGGCTATGTATTTGACTGTCGCGCTGTGAACAATCCCGGAAAATACGACCGTTACAAGCCGTTTACTGGTCTTGATGCCGAGGTAATCAAATACCTTGAAGACGATGGCGGTATTTTCACATTTCTTGACCACTGCTATGAGCTTGTCGACGCGCATGTAAAGAGGTTTATTGAGCGTGGTTTCACCAACCTGATGGTGTGCTTTGGCTGCACTGGCGGCCAGCACCGCTCGGTTTACAGCGCGCAACACATGGCGCAGCACATCAACGAGAAATTCAATGTGAAGGTTGAGCTCATCCATCGTGAGCAAAACATAGAGCAGACTTTCAACGTAAGGAAATGAAAGCGATGATATTTGCAGCCGGGCTTGGTACCCGGCTGCGTCCGTTAACCAACGACCGTCCGAAGGCGCTTGTCGAGGTGGGTGGCAAGCCCATGCTTGAGCATGTAATCAATCATCTTGCCGCGGCTGGCATTAACGACATCACGGTCAACGTCCACCATTTTGCCCCTAAAATCGTTGATTTCCTGGAGTCAAAGCACAATTTTGGGTTGAATATCCAAATCAGCGACGAGAGCGACCTGTTGCTCGACACAGGAGGCGGCATACTCAAGGCTCGCAAGTATCTTGATGGGAATGAGCCGTTTGTGGTGCATAATGCCGATATACTTACCGACCTTGATATAAATGCGATGACTGCGGCACACAATCATAGTAATGCGCTGGCCACAGTTCTTGTAAAGCCCCGCGTGACACAACGCTACCTTGTGTTTGACGACAACTACAAGATGTGCGGCTGGATTAACAAGAAGACAGGCGAGACCAAGCCCGCGACGCTAACCTACAAGGATGGTGAGCTGAAAGAACTTGCATTTGGTGGCGTTCATGTGATTTCGCCTGAGATTTTCCCACTGCTTGAGAAATATGCCGCAGGCAATGAGGTGTTTTCCATCGTGCCATTCTATATTGCCGAGTGCAACAGCCACAACATCTGCGGCTACGAATCCCCCACCCCTTACAACTGGCTCGACGTCGGGAAACCCGAAACACTTGAAGAAGCCAACAAACTATTCGGTTAGCAAAAAAGCCTCGCACATAAAGTTGCGGGGCTTATTTAGGCGTATAGGTCAAATTTTTAAAGAACTATTTGGTATTATTGCGCATGATGTAATCAAATTCATCAAAATGCTTGATGCCCATTTGGGTAAGGACGTTACGGCTATGGTCAACGTCGGCCTGGGTGTTGTAGTTGGGTATGTGTGGCAGCCGCACCATTATTTTGTCGGCAATATCGGGTTGCGACAACAACCAATTTAGGTTGGTAATGAGATGTTCTTGTGAAAGTTGTGTATATTTCTCATAAATTTCGGGATTCATGTCCTTAATGTCGATAATGTAGTTGTTGACATAAGGGAACACTTGCCGCAAGTGATGCCACGGCACATTTAACGAGGTTTCTAACGTAATGTTCCACTGAGGGTTACACAACCTACCAAAAGCCTCAATAAAGTGACTATTGAGCAATGGCTCGCCACCGCCAAAGGTCACGCCGCCGTCGGTTGCAAGGAAGTAGATGTTGTCAATCATCAAGCGGTCGATGAGTTGCTGTGGAGTGAGCGTGAACTTTGCGTTTGCCGGGTTGTGGCAAGCGTCGTTAAGGCAATACTCACAACGAAGCGGGCACGCCATGAAAGCGACCAGCGTGGTCACGCCACGCCCGTCGATGCCAAGGCGATGCCTACTGATTGCAAGGAATGAAGCCGTTAACTTCACGTACTATTTTTTGGGTTCAGTAGTTTCAGGCTTTTCGGGGGCTTGGGTCTTTTCGTTTTTTTCGGGCACGGGGGCACACACATCGCCCTCAAGCATCACCATTTCCCCTTCGCCTGATTCAGTTGGAGTTTTGGTGCTGTCGGGCGAGCATACCTCGGTTGAGTCGGGCTCATAGGGCACGATGCCCACGGGCTGGTTACTGGCACATCCACCACACGATGATACAGCAAGGCTAAGTCCAGCCAGAACAACAGCTTTACCTAAACGCTGACGCAAACTCAGCTGATTCTCGATGTAGCGAACCTCGTCCTCGCACGCCGGGCAAGTGCCGGGGCAATCGCCTTGGTGGGTGCACTCACGAGGGGTGAAATCAATCTCGTTGGCATCGGCAATTTGTTTGCGTACCGCCTTCAACTCACGGCAAACTTTCTTTCCACGTTCCATAATTATTTAGTATTAACAGGTTTGATTTGATCGATTGCTGCTGGCATATAAGCGCCTTCGTCTACGTTGTCGAAGGCGTGGGGCGGCTCAACCGAGCACAGCACCTTGACAAGAGCAACTGCCGCATTCTGGTCTTTAGTATCGGGGGCAAACGAGCCATGAATCGATGTGTTGTCGATCAGTCCAAGGCTGAAATGCCCGCCCTGAGCACGACCATAGGCGCCTATTGCCGATTTAGTAAAGAGTTCGAGAGCCTCCTTATTTTCATAGGCATATCCTTCGGTTTGCTCATAGTTGAGAATCTTCACATAGAGGATGCCCTCCTTCACGCCAATATTAATCATGCGGTTGTCATATTCATAGATATATTCGCCATTGGAGACCTGAGGGTGCTGACCAAGTGCCGAGGCAAACTTCTTGATATAACCCAGCACGGCCGACTGGTTGTTGGATTTTGCGGCAAAGACAACATTCCACTCGTCGATATTGGGATCGTGGGCAAGTCCTGCCGCGACAGGGCCGTCGATGGTGGCGAGCATTCCCGCAAGGTCGAGTTTGCCAATGAACGGAATGTTGCTAAACACAGAAATCAACGACTTGATTTGCGGCAGATTAACAAAATTCATACCATTGACGCTCATAGCCACGATATAGTCCATCGACTCGGGGATTGCTTTCAAGAAATCGGAGTTGGCCGAGTTGAGTGTGGTTGACAGCAGTTTCAGGTATTCACTGTTGTCGTCCACCTTGATTTTTATGTCAAGGTCGGCCTTGTCGCTGTTCAGGTTAATGGAGCATATATAGGCTTGAATATCGCTCTCGGTGAAAATCTCAAAAAGAGGGAATTTTTTGGTAATCTCGCGATACTGACTGCTGCGGTTAAGCATGATTTTAAGACCATTTTGAGTCAAAAAGGCATTGATGTCGTTCTCGGCTTGCAGGCAGGCCATCACGTCGTTGTCGTCGGTGATATTGGTCGCCATTCGACCCAGCATTTTGCGAGCAGCCGATGCCGCTTTGGCAATTTCCATGGGCTTGTTGACATGACCTATGAAAAGTATTTTGTCGTAAACTGTATAGAATGTTTCCTCGACAAAAATGCAATCAAGGCCGTCGAGCGACTGGAAATCGCCACCCGAGCGGCGCTCAATGGCCTTGCGTGCGGCGTCCTCATCGTCGACCGACGCCAAGAAAACCGAGCCGAAAGTCTTAACCGTGAAAAACACATAGGCCTTGCTGGTTAGGTCAAGCCCCAGCACAGGGATGTCGGTGAGAATTTGGCACAACTGCGAAGCGTCGTTTTCGTCGACAATGCTTTTCAGCGACTGAGGCAGTTCAAAGTTTCCGTCCTGGTTAAGCATCTCACACTTGGTGAGCACCGACTGAGTGTTGATGGCAACAACGCCCGATGCATCGGCGGGAATGACACGCAACAACGACTCCTCCTTGTTGCTGCACGATGCAAGCACCAAGGCAAACGCAAGATACACTATATGTTTGAAAATCTTCATTTTAAGCAACGAATGACAATAGAGAACTTTTATAATGCACAAATTTAGTGATAAATTGCAAATATACAAAATAAGCCCCCCATTTTTTTATTAGCGAGCTGAATTTGCCGTGTGGCAAAATAGCGCAAAGTTCAAATGGGTGGCATTCATAATTTCCAGTGATAGTGCCTCACGACACCTATATATGTTGTCCTATATGTGTTGTTTTTCAGGAGATGGCTTGTGAAGGGATACTTTTGTAGTGGCGTGTCTCGTTAATAACGTTGTTGCGAAACATGCAGTAAACGAGTTCTTGCAATGGTGTGAGCAGAGTTGTGCGCTCTACGCCCAGAATTTCGTCGCAGAATAGCGTGTCAAGAATAATTTTCCGTTCCTCAACCGACATATTTTTCATGCGACTGATAGTTCGCTGCGAGATAACAATGATATTTTCCATACTATTAAATGTTTTTCATTTTACACAGCAAAGGTACGCCTCGCATGTGCCACAATTAAGCACACGTTCCCAAACTAAAGTTAAATATTATAGTAGGCCATTAAGCGTTTAAAAATACCGCACGGCAAAAATAATTAATTGCCATGCGGTAAAAGTGTATTATTAACTTTATATACAAATCTTACATATCTTCGTCGGACAGTTGCGAGAAGTCGCTAATCTCGTCATCGTCAAACTCGTTGTCGCCATAGAATTCTTCGCCAATCTCTTCAATGGGAGGGGTTTCGACCTTAATAGGGGCAAGGTTGAAGTCGGGCTCGATTGATTCTTTCGGTGGCCGTCCTTCCTTGCGCTCGCACAGGGGGTCACGGAGAGTTTTTCCAGTGATAATTTCCTTGAGCTTCATGAAGAAGTAACGATCGGTCATGTAGTCGAAGACAAATTTGAACTTTTGCCCCTCGTCCTCGACGAGCTCGTCGAGTTTAGTATCCTCCATTATCCAGATATCTTCGTCGCTGTCGGAATCCATGTCATAGTAAGTAACCTCTTTCTCTTTGTTCCAGTCCTCATCACAGATGATGAAAGAATCGGCGGTCTCTTTGTCATAGCCCGCTGCGTCGAGGATAGCATTTCTAAGTCTTGCAAAAGTATCTTCGGAATCAATGGCAATCTCCAGACGGAAGTTTGCCGATTCCTCTGAGCCTATAAGAAATTTATAAATCATATTTTTTACGTATAATTTGTTGTTCTTGTTTCACGATGCGAAATTACTTAAAAATTTGATTACACAAACATTTTCTCATATTTTTTTTTCATAATTGAAAAAGAAAGTTTTTTTCCAAATTTTTTGATTGAAAAAAACATAAACTTTTCAACATTTTACACCTTAATTATATATGCAAAATAGTTCATCAGAATATTTTGGGACAAAAAAGCCACCTTGTGAGGTGGCTTGTGAAGTATTGAGATGTAAAAGATCTATCAAGGGATGAGCTTGTGCCTGCGGAACACCTTCTGTATTTTTTCGAGTGCCTCGGTGACCTGCTCCTGTGTGTGAGTTGCCATAAGGCTGAAACGAATGAGCGTATCGGTAGGAGAAACGGCCGGCGAAACCACAGGGTTGACAAAGATGCCCTCCTCAAGGAGCTCGGTAGTGATGAGGAAAGTGAGGTAGTTGTCGCGGATGTAAAGTGGAATAATAGGAGTCTCGGTGTTGCCAATCTCGCAACCCATCTCTTTGAAGCCCTCAAGGGCATAGTTGGTGATGTCCCACAGGTGCTGCTGACGCTCGGGCTCGCTTTCAAGAATGTCGAGCGCGGCGCCCACGGCGGCGGTAGAGGCCGGAGTGATGCTTGCGGTGAAGATATAGGAGCGCGAATGGTGACGCAGGAAGTTGGTAATGACCTCGTCGGTGGCGATGAAGCCACCCAGCGAAGCAAACGACTTGCTGAAAGTACCCATGATTAGGTCAACCTCTTTGGTCAAGCCGAAGTGGTCGCAAACGCCACGTCCGCCCTTTCCAAAGACGCCGATGCCGTGAGCCTCGTCAACCATGATGCTGGCGTCGTATTTGTGGGCCAGATCAACGATGTCGGGGAGCTTGCACACGTCGCCTTCCATCGAGAAGACGCCGTCGGTGACGATGAGCTTAACACGGTCGGGCTCGCATTTTTTGAGCTGAGCCTCAAGCGATGCCATGTCGTTATGCTTGTATTTAAGCGAGTTGGAGAACGAGAGGCGACGTCCTTCGATAATCGAAGCATGGTCTTGCTCATCCCACAGGATATAGTCTTCGCGACCGGTGAGTGTTGAGACAACGCCAAGGTTAACACCGAAACCAGTTGAATATATCATCACATCTTCCTTGCCGATGTACTTGGCGAGGCGGCGCTCAAGATCCTTGTGCACGTCAAGGGTGCCGTTAAGGAAAGGTGAGCCAGCACATCCAGTTCCATATTTCTTTATTGCCTCGAGGGCAGCTTGTTTAATCTTAGGGTGGTTGACAAGGCCCGAATAGCAGTTAGAGCCAAACATCAGCACACGCTTGCCTTTGATAATGACCTCAGTGTCTTGCTCGCTGGCAATAGCACGGAAGTAAGGGTAAATACCAGCCTGCTTGAATTTTTGAGGCTCTTGGTACCTAGACAACTTTTCTTGTAGAAGTTTCATTTTTAGTTTTAACAGTTGTTTAATTTTCGTCGCAACACTGTGCGAAACGCTCATACAGACTGCAAATTTAATAAAAAGATTTCAAAAACTAAATACATAAGAATGAAAATGAATCAAAAATACATAAATTTCGGGAGTTTTAGTGGCACAAAATAGGGTTTTCGGGCTTAATATGCCCCGTTAAGATTTATTAAGATTTTCATCAAAATTTTGCAACATTTCACAACCCCGCATGCGACATTAACATTGCCCTTGACTTTGACGTTGACGTTGAACTGATGATGTGGATTGTGTCGAAGCGGCCTTGCACGGTGTCGTGCATTCTGGCTATGGCGTCGAGCGCGGCCCTCT
>JABUUJ010000021.1:14396-27381 GCA_021443235.1 Muribaculaceae bacterium | reverse complement strand
ACTCGTCTCCTTGTACTTAGTTGTTGCAAAGCATTTCAATGATCTCTCATCTCGCCCCCAGGCCCCGAAAAGCCCGAAAGCGACTGCAAAATTACTGCTTTCCCCCGAACTGGCAAAATTTTTTCACAACTTTTTTTGAAAAAAATTTTCCCGAGGGGGAATGGAGGAGTGTGAAAGGGGGAGGCGGGGTGGCTTCAAACAGCCACCCCGCCTCGAGGGATTGTATGTTAAGAAACTGCTATAGTCGAGCGATTTCTTGAGATGAGTGTGCTACTATTGGCTTGCGCCATAGTATCATCAGCATCATTTGGGCTTATGCGCCAAGGATGATGTTGATGATTTCGTTAACATCGGCGATGTCAACTGAGCCGTCACCGTTAACGTCGGCAGCGGGGAAGTCTTCCAGAGAAGCTGAGCCAAGGATTACGTTGATGCAAGCATTAACGTCGGCGATGTCAACAAGACCGTCACCGTTTACGTCGCCCTTAACAACGGGAGCAGCTTCGCCGTCCTGCTTGATAGTAGCGATGAGCTTTGCGCCGGGGATAGCGAACTTAACCTTAGCCTCGCGGGGAGCACCTGCGTTGGGCTGGCAAGTTACAGTTGCGACAACAACACCTGTCCACTCGCCAGTCTCTTCCTCTTCCGCATCGGCCACCTCGATGTTGATCCACTCGGGGAGGTCACTGCCATCTTCGAGGGTGATAGTGTAGTCCTCGGCCATGTTGTAGCTGTAGATTTGGATATCGTTGGCAGGAACTTCAACATCGAATTGTGGAGTGGTGCAAGCGCCTTCCTTGTCGAACTCACGAACAGCGTCGTCGCTAATATAGTTAGTAGTGGCGTAGGGGTTAACAACATCGAGGAATACGGAGGGAGCAACGTAGCCAAGCGATGAAACAAAGAAGTGGTCGAGGCCAATGCAACGGGTGTAAGAATCCTCTTCCTTGTGCATCATGTAACCGTGCTGTCCGTAGCCATCATTTTCTATGTCATAAGAAATGCTCATTGAGAAGTTGGTGAACTCGGGAGCGTCGTAACCACTGACAACTACAACATAGTCGTAGTCGATGTCGAGTGAAATCTCGTACTCAATACCCTCATCATCAACAACGAAGGGAATATAAACTACGCCGTCATCGGCAGGTTCATCGGCCTTGTAGAAAGTGTAGTGTCCCGAAGCGATTTTCTCACCTAAGGTAATATCCATGCCAAGAGAGTCATCCTCAACGCGGTTAGCAACCTCAAATACATCAACATAGAGGGTAGCGTCGGCGTTAATGTCAAGATAGCCATAATCAATAGCCACACTGCGCAGGAGATAGGGATTCTCGGGCTTCTCAACATAGAGACCCATAGCATTCCAGCCACTATAGTTCTTACCGAACCACATACCGCCTGTGCCGCCCTCGGCATCCTTGGCACCAGAGTAGCGTGTAGTATAATATTTTGCGCCCCAGCGCTTGCCAAAATACTTGGGGCTTAACAGAACGGAACCTGCTTGTGGGTCATAAGTAAAATCGGTCATGTCGGGAATACCAGCTACTCTAGACCAGCCATATTCTCCGGCACCATTGTCGCCACCGACGTGGAACTCAGTAACGCCGTCGGTGAGAGAGGGAACCGTGTCGGTCTCATATCCATAAGTCACTTTGACTGCTTTACTGCCAGCAACATCGTACCACACGCGACCCTGCGCCTGGCTATCATAGAGTTGTACTGCCCAGTTGTAGGCGTTAAGGTCGTAAATAGCCTCGAAAGTTGCATCGGCGAAAGGCTTAACAGTAACATAAGGATTGTAATAAGCATAGCCTTCAGATGTTAAGGCACCAAACATAGAGCCAGCGGGGCGCTTGTAGTAGGCTTCACCATAAACCGGGGCGGCCTTCTTGGGACCAGCTACAGCGGGCTGTGAGTGGTCGCGCTCATAGGCAACAGCCTCGTAGGTGTTTGCCAAAGCGGTAGCATTTTCAACACGAGCAGGCTTCGCAGCATTGCTTTTCTTCTGAGGAGCGTTAGCGGCTCCAGCAGTAGCGCACAACATAGTTGCGGCAGCTAAAACGTATAACTTTTTCATAAGTCAAAAAAATTTGGTTAATAAAAAAAATGATTTAGTAAAAGTCGTGATTAAGTTGCTGTGGTGCGGTGTTGAGTCACCGCACCACGCAGCAATGTTATACAGGAATGTAGAGCGAGAGAGTGAAATAGTTCTCGCTGTTGTTCTTGTCGATGAGGCGCACGGTAGTGGGTGCGAGCGGATTGTCGGTCTCAACACGGAAAGAGGTGTCGTTGAGGAGTTGGACGAACTGCTTCATTGCGGGCACCTTGTCGCGATAAACGAGCGCGTTCTTGTCGCCTTCGCCGGTCATCGTGATGTCGACGTCGTTTCCACTACCCTTAGTTTCCTTGTAGAGGTAGCAGTTGAGGCGGTTAGTGCTACTCTTGAGCTTGATGCGGAAATGCACTGCGCCGTAGGTGATTGGCGACACGACGTGGTTAGTGAAATTGATTTCCTCGAGCGTAGAGCTGTTGTAGGACTTGCAACCAGCTACAACGGCGTTGTAGGCGTCAAGGAAAGTGCCTTTGCTTAGGCTGGTATTAATTCTCCAGCTGTAGCGTATGTCGGAGAAAAGTTCACCGAGAGGAGCAGTGCGAATAGTTGTTTGGCCATCCTCGGCGATGAGTCCGCTGTCGTCGAACTTGAAGTCCTGCACGGCGAAGTCGCCATACTCGGGAAGGATGGATAGCGGTCTCATGAAACGCAAGCCAGTGGGGGTGACAATGGCGTTGAAGGTCTGCGTCTCGGTGATTTTGTCTCCGCCTTCGGGATAGATGCTCCACAAGCCGGTGCTTGCGTCGGTGCAGATGTAACGTTGTCCGCTTTGAGCAGTGAGGTAAAGCTCCTTGATGAGCGGCGAGAACGAAGCCTTAGTAACGTCAAGCTTGGCAAAGAACTCCTCATCGTTGACAGAGTTGTCGACGCGAGTCATGAGCATGTGGATCTCATACTTTTTGCCATCGAGATAGAGGGTATCGTTAGAGTACTTCATGATGTCGAACTCATAGTCGCCTCGGTGTCCGTAGCCCTGCTCGTCGGTATCGGTCTGGCCGATATCCTCTGGATTGGCAAAGATGTGGAAGATATTATTATAGGTGTTGAAAGTGAGGACAGGCCCATTGTCGCCAATTACATCCCACATACTGCTTTCAGAGCCGAAGGTAGATTCGGTTTTACCTACAAGCACCTCACCTATAAACTCGTTCTTGCCCGAGATGGTTACCGAGCCGTTATCGTTGAACGACATGAGGTAGATGTATCCAGCTTCGCCGCTGTTGGAGTAATACTCAAGCATCCACTTGCCACCCTTGTCGTTAAGAATCTTTTTATAGTTGGCGATAGCCTTGTCGAGACGAACCACTGCGTTGTCGTCGAAGATGTCTTCCTCTTCCATTTTGAAGCAAGAGGTAGAGATGGCGAGCAGCAGCGTTGCGATAAGCGATAATTTAATGTATTTCATTGTGTTGCAAATTTACAAGAGAAACAATTAGTTGATGCTATAAACCTGCTTGCGCAGTTCTTCGATGTCGTAGTTAGCCTGACGGCGCTGCACAACCTCACGGAGTTTGTCAAGGTTTACACCCCACTCGTCGAGTAGCCACTGGCGGCAGATCTGGATTTTCTTGTCGATAACCTCAGGTCCGTTAACGCCGTCCTTGTCGGGCACGTCGTAAACGTAGATGGGAATAGTGTTGCCCTCGGCGTCGAGAGCGTAGCCCTGAGCGTTACATACCTGGCCCTTAGCGTCGCGGTAGATACCGTCGCTGCCCTTAGTGATAGGAGCAACACCCTTTTGCTTCTCGTTTTTGAAGTGCATGTACTTGATTGAGCCATCGTCGTTGTAGACGAAATTCACCTCAGACTCATAAGCATACTTCTTGTCGGCCTCATCGCCCGAGTTGTTGGTGGTGTAGTAGTAGCAGTAGTAGACAGCGTCGAAGTCGGTTTCGTCGGAAGGCGACTCCCATCCGCGGCGAGCCTTGTCATAGATCCTCTCCCACTGCTTGTCGGTAAGGACGATGAAGGTGGCGATAGACTCGGCGAAGTCCTCGCGGAACTCAGAAGATGCATAGTTGGTTACAAAACCGAGCGAGTTAACCACGCCCTCGTCGCGGCTTGACCAGTTGTTGCTGTCGTAGTGACCAACCGAGACAGTGTTGAACTCAGAGGGGTAGGTCTTGGTTTGGTGCAAGATGTGCGAGAACTCGTGGTGCATAGTCTTGAAGTAGTAATCGTTCATCGTGTAGAAGTCGTTGATGTTCATCTCGTTAACACGGAAGAGCGAAACCTTGATGCCACCCTCGGCGAGACCCAGAATCATAGTGCCCGAAGTGGGGTTATAGGCAGGCGAGCCAATGAGGTGGATGATGCGCGGACCATAGAGTTTGAGGAAGTCCTCGTTGACAACCTCGGCATAGGCGTCGAACCAGAGGTACTTGGTGAGCACGGCGAGGTCGACCGAATTGGCATAGGTAGCGGGCACGAGGTTGTAGTTCATGTTGGTGCCCACGTCTTGCATCTTATAACGGAAGTCAAGGTTATAAGGCTTGAGGTAGTTATCGCGCAAGAACACGTCGAGCTGATAGGTAGCCGAAGAGGGGTCGAGCCTCTCGTCGATTTCAGGGAAGATTGAATTGGGGTCGAGTTTATCCTCGCTACACGACGATAGAACGAAGCCCATAGAACCTGCCAGCAAGAGCGATGAAATGATATATTTGAATGATTTCATAATCTTAGAGCAATTTAATTGTTAATTTGTACGTAAGTTCCCTTAGACTCAACTGGAGCCTGCATGGGAGAGTTCTTAGGCGTGTTGTTGTTAGGTTCAAGACCTGCCTGTATAGCCGAAGCGGGCACCTCGACAGCATAGCGGGTGTCGCCCGAAACGAGCCAGTAAACGTCGCTGAAGCCGTACTTGTGCTCAACCTCGAGTCCGAGGCGCTTGATGTCGAACCAGCGGTAGCCGGTGTGTGCGGTCTCGATGCGGTTGAAGTGCTGGCAGCACTGTAGCCAAGGCATGAGTTCGTCGGTGGCTTTATATTTGTCGCTGGGGCAAATCTCATCGATGTGTATGGGCTTGGCGATGCCAAAGAAGATTGAGTCGCTGTACTTCTCCTTGAGGTCGGTGCGGCGCGAGTTCTGAACGTACTTGGTGAGGCACTTGGTGTAGAACTTCACGATTTGGTCCTCGGTGAGTTCAAGGTGGTTATCGTTAGAGCCGTTGCGGTGAGCCTCGTTCCAAAGGCGAAGGTCGGCAAAAGCGAGGTCCTTCTGGCCCAGGTAGAGGTAAGCCTCGGCACGCATGAGCAGGATTTGCTCGGTGGTAAACTCAGCGCGAATAGCGTGGCAGTAGCCAATGCTTGCGATTTTGTCGGTATATTCAAACTGCTCGAAGCAAGTACCAGCGAAGTAGGTTCCGTACTCCTGTCCGCCAGCTGTGCCGCAATAGCCGTTGAAGCAAGGCATCATAGCGAAAGTCTCACCCGTCTTGGTGTTGCGGTAACGGCAGTTCTCCCAAGCCGGTCCGGGGCCCTGGATTGATGCGCGCTTAGCCATGCGGTTGCAAGCGAAGCGACCCGAAGAGACGAAGCGTCGCCACCAAGTGCTGTAGGAGCTGATGAGCATAATGTTAGAGGCATTCGCCATTCTGGTAGCATAGCGTCCGATGTCGCTGATGTAGTAGAAACTGCTGTTGTACCAGAGGTCGTTCATCATAGTGGCTGGATCGTTGCCCTTGAATGCCTTAGTAGCATAGTCAACCACCTTCTCATATTCGCGTTTGAAGAGATAGAAGCGAGCTGCGAAGGCATAGGCAGCAGCCTTGTTGAAGTGATACTTGGGCACCTCGTAGAGACCATCGTTGATGAGTTCGACACCCTCGATGATGTCGGCCTCGATGTGGTCGTAAACGTTGGCGAGTGTACCGCGGTCGTAGTGAGGCTTCACCTTAGTCTCGGGCTCGGTGATGTAGGGGATGCCCTGAAGGCTCTTGCTTAGTTCGGGTCCGGCATAAGGCATGCAGAACACGTTAGCAAGGATGAAGTGGTGGAATGCACGGGAGATGAGGGCTTCGCCCTTAATCGACTGGAGTTTTTGCAAGTCGGTTTCAGAGAGGGGGCCTTCGGGAGTGGCCATAGCCTCCTCAAACTCGTAGCATTTCTCAAGGACGGCGTTGCACGAGGCGATGGCGCCGTAGTAACCTTCCCACAGGCCAGTGGGTGAGTCGCTGTCGCTGCCCATTGTAACGGGTTCCCAGCGGTAGAGTTGCTCGTCGAATGCCGAGTAGGGGGCACGGTTGTATCGCACGCCGTTGTCGCTTGGCGAGTTGTTGTCGATTACGTTATCGCTTGAAAGTTCGCCCACACAAGCATAGCTGTGGCTTGAGTAGCCATCGACCATGAGTTCGCGTAACTGCTCCACGTTTTGGAGGTAAACGCGAGTATCGGGCACCTTGTCAAGGAAGTCTTTGCAAGAGCTCAAAGAAACCAAAGCCAGCAGAGCTGCAAAAGCTATATATTTAAGTTTCATAAAATATAATCCTTAAAGTGTTGAACAAAATTAGAGACCGAATCGCAGAGTGAAAGTAATCTGCTTGGGGTTGGGCGAAGCCACACCGCCACTGTTGTAGAACTCGGGATCCTGACCATTGAGTTTCTTGTCGGCGTAAAGCAGACAGATGTTGGTTGCCGAGAGCTTGAGCGAAGCGCTTGAGAGGCGGAGGTGCTTGAGGAACGACATTGGGATCTCGTAGGCGAGCGAAATCTCCTTGAGGCGGATGAAGCCACCGTCGGCGATGCGCTCGGTCGAGTAGTTATAGGCGCTAAAGGCGCGTCCAATGTAGTTATCACTGTATACCTGACGGCGAGAAGCGATAGCGGGGATAGTAGTGTAGGCCTCGTCACCGGGCATTACCCAGCGGTTTTTGAACTCCTTGGCCGAAGCGTCCATATCGCTATAGCTCGACGAGAAAGTCGGGGTGATGCGAAGCTTGTTGCCGAACGAATAGGTCATGAAGACATTGAGGTGGAAGCCCTTCCAGCTGAAGGTGTTACCGAAACCACCTGTGATGGTGGGATCAACGGGACCTTCATACTTGAGGAAGCCGAGGTTCTCATACTCCTGGAAGTTAATTTCGTCGTTGCTCATGATGTTGCCATCGGGGCCGTAGAAAGTGGGAATACCGTGCGAGTCGAGACCAGCGAAGGGAATCGAGAAGATGGCGCGGTGTGGGTATCCCTCAAGAGCGTAACCAGTACCGGGCACGAGGTCGATGATGCGCGAGCGCGAGAGGAGCTTGGTGATGTTGGTCTTGCTGTAGGAGAAAGTGAGGTCGGTCGACCAAGAGAAGTCGGTGGGACGGAGTCCCTCGAAGTTCTTGGTAGAGATTGTGAACTCGACACCGTGCGAAGCCATCTCGGCAACATTAGCATACTTGCTTGATACGCCACCTACGCCCTCGGTGTAGATGCGTCCGATAAGGTCGTAGTTGTTACGCTTGTACCAGTCGAAGACGAGGTTGATGCGGTTGTGATAGAAACCGAGGTCAACGCCGACGTCGATTTCGTGCTTTTTCTCGTAGGTAAGCTCACTATTGGCGAGACCGCTGAGGCTGATACCCATTTCCTTGGCATCGGTTTCCTGTCGCCATGGGCGGCTGGGATAGTAGAGCGCCTCGGCATTGGCGAGCGACATGGGTCCGCTTTCGCCGGTGAGCGAGTAGCTGGCGCGGATCTTACCATAAGAGATTGCGTTTTGAGTCTCGCACCAGTTTTTGAAGAATTCCTCCTCAAAGATATTCCAAGCAGCCGAAACGTTCCAGGTGGGGAGCCAGCGGCTCTGGCGGGTCTTACCCATGAGGTTAGAGCCCTCGTAGCGCACTGTGCCGTTGATGATGTAACGTCCCATGATACCGTAGTTGGCGTTAGCAAAGTAAGCCATTGAACGACGGTAGGATTTGCTATCGCTGAAGTAAGCGCCGTTTTCCTCCTCCATCTGCTTCATTAGCTTGTAGCTGGTGAAAGGAATGTTGCCGTTGCCGTAAACGATGCCCCATCCCTCGAACGATTGAGCGTAACGGTCGACCTTCTTGGCCTCCATACCGCCGAAGATGTTTAGCAGGTGCTTGCCGCTGAAGTTCTTCATATAGGTGAAGGTTCCGCGGAAGTCGTACTGCGAGAGCGAGTTCTTAGAGTAGAAGAGGATACCTCCCTTGGGAAGCACGGTCTCGGGGAGAGCGTTCTCGACATCGGGATCGGTGTAGAGGTACTTGTTGGATGAGCGTGTGATAGCGTCATCGGGGTCGATACCAGCGCGATAGGCCTTAGCCTGGTTGCTGTTGTCAAGGATGTAGTGGTTGGTCTCGGCACCGGTGTAACGGAAAGCGCCGAGGAAGTTGAACTCGAGCGACTGGTCTTGCTTGATGATGGGCTTGATGCTGAGCTCGCCCTGGAACTTGAGGTCGGTCACGCCGATGTCCATGTAGTTGTTGTCAAGCTCGTTGAAGATGTTGAAGTCGCTGTAGTTGCGGCGATAGTAGGCCGTGGGGTCAAGCGTGCGGGCTGTGTTGAGCGCGTAGCTATAGGGGTTGATATCGAAGTCACGGCGCACCTCACCATTAACGACGTCGATGTCGCGGCTGAGGGTTCCGGGCGCTTTCTGCTTACGGTAGCTATCACTGTTCTGGATTTTGATTTTAACCTTATCGGTCAGTTGGAACTGAGCGTTGGCGTTGAAGGTGTAGCGTTCAACGCGGCTCGACTTGTACCACCCCGGATCGTTCATGATCGAGAGCGAGGTGTAGAACGAGCCACGGTCGGTACCGCCACTGGCGCTGATGGCGTGGTTCTGCATGATGTTGTTGTTGAACAGCAGGTCGAACCAGTTGGTGTTGCGATACTCGGCCTCACGAAGGTACTCGTTCATGGCGGCGCGTGTGTTGGGCAGCGCGTAAGTGCCGGTAATGGGGTCGTACTGCGTCATGAGGTTGTACATACGGCCGTAGATACCGCTTGACGAGCCATTGGCGAGTGAAGCGAACTCGAGCCAGCCCTTAGCTTCCATTTCCTTGTAGATTGACATCTGCTCCTGAGAGTTACAGATGTTGTAGTCGCGGTAGCTGGGCTTGAGGCGGTAGGTGAACTCACCGGTGTAGTTGAGAGTGGTGCGTCCCTTGCGTCCTTGCTTGGTGGTGATAACGATCACACCGGCGTTGGCCTGGGCGCCGTAGATAGAAGTTGCCGAACCGTCCTTGAGGATTTCGAACTTCTCGATATCGTCGGCGTTAAGACCGGCGACAGCCGAAGCGATAAGTGTTGTGGCGTCGCCCGACGAGAGGTCATCGGCGCTAATCTCGACGTTATCCTCGAGAATCACACCGTCGACAACCCATAGGGGTTTAGAGTTACCATAGATAGAGGTAGCGCCACGCACGCGGATTTTGGGTGCGGTACCGAATGTACCGGTAACGTTCTGCACCTGTACGCCGGCAGCGCGGCCCTCGAGGCCACGGCTGACGTCGGCCACACCTGCGAGGTTAGCCTTGCTGGCGTCGACACTCGAGGTTGCACCGGTGAAGAGGCGCTTGTCGACCTTCTGGTAACCGGTAACGACAACCTCGTCGAGTTGTTGTCCTGATGGTTTAAGAGTAATAGACATGTTTGCCTTACCGACAGCATCATAGTCCTCGTAACCGAGATAAGTGACGACGATGTGTGCTCCGCTGGGAACGGTAAGAGTAAACTTTCCGTCAATATCGGTAGCGACGCCATTCTTGGCTTTTCCTTTTTGAATGACCGAGGCTCCGATTACCGGCTCGTTGTTCTCGTCAACGACAGTACCGCTAACCTTTACCTGAGCGGTAACGGCAAGCGAAAAAGCTGCGAGCACAAAGAGCAAAAGTAACTTTTTAAGACTCATAAGCACTGATTTTTTATGTTTTAGTTAGTTATTAAGTTTCTAATAATCAGTACCCACTGTGTAGAATACAACTAAAAAGGCCATCACACAGACGAGATGTGAAACACACACTTTCCGCGCGGGTCTTTTCAGTATTAGTTGTATTCGATTTAGCAGGTTCTTAACATCAAATGTTCTTAACGAGTGCAAAGTTAACAAAATATTTCAAATTACACAACATTTTTGTTACAAAATGGAATGTTTAAAGTGTTAAAGTTAAGAATTTAACAAATTAAGGCTTGAGAGATTAAAAACCGTAATTAAGCACAAAACGCACAGGCACAGCGACAAAGCGAGGAAAGCGTGCATTAGCTCTCCTCGTCTAATAATATTTTTTAAAAATTTAGGGGTTAAAATCAACAAATGTTAACCATCAACTCTCAACCATGCTTGCCAGCTGCTGCCACAGGGGTTCGTTGGGCACTGGCGCGGTGACATCGACCACGTTTTTGCTCACGGGGTGAATGAAATGGATGCGGTGGCTCTGTAGGGAGATGCCGCCATCGGGGTTGCTGCGCGGCGCACCATACTTGAGGTCGCCCTTGATGGGGCATCCTATTGCCGAGAGCTGAGCGCGTATTTGGTGCTTGCGGCCTGTGATGAGCTCGATTTCAAGCAAGTGGTAGTTGTCGCCGCTGGCAATGAGGCGGTAGTTGAGCTCGGCCTTGACGCTGCCCTTTGTGGGCGACGAGGAAACGTAGGTTTTGTTGTTGGCTTCACGCGAGGTAAGGAAGTGGACGAGGTTGTCGGCAGTCTTAGGCGGTCGGTTCTTGACGATTGCCCAATAGGTTTTGTGCACGTCGCCGGTGCGGAAGAGCTCGTTCATGCGTGAGAGGCCCTTGCTGGTGCGGGCAAAGACGACGAGCCCGCATGTGGGTCGGTCGATGCGATGCGTGACGCCGCAGAACACATTTCCCGGTTTGTCGTATTTCTTCTTTATCCACTCCTTAACGATGTCGACAAGCGGAGTGTCGCCAGTGCGGTCGCCCTGCACGATCTCACCCGCGGCCTTGTTGACAATGACGATGTGGTTGTCCTCGTAAATTACCTCCATTTACACCTTATATTATATATATCGCATTAAAAACGCACTTTGCTGGTGCAAAATTACATAAATTCTGTTGAAAAGCAGTTGGTATTTGCACATAATTTAGTAACTTTGCCGTTAAAGAGGAAAAAACAATTTTAAACCAAATAAAACATAAACTAATTATGGCAAATATTCCCGAGTTTAAGTATGCGCCCATGTTTCAGCTGGGTGCCGACAAGACCGAGTATCGCCTGCTCACCAAGGAAGGTGTGAGCGTGGGAGACTTTGAAGGCAAAGAGATTGTAAAAGTGACTCCCGAGGCGCTCGAGCTGCTTGCCCAGCAGGCATTTCACGATGTGGAGTTCATGCTTCGCCGCGAGCACAACGAGCAGGTGGCCGCTATTTTAAGCGACCCCGAGGCAAGCGAGAACGACAAGTATGTGGCTTTGCAGTTCCTGCGCAACGCCGAGACAGCCGCCAAGGGCGTGCTTCCGTTCTGCCAGGACACCGGCACCGCTATTATCCACGGCGAGAAAGGCCAGCAGGTGTGGACAGGCTTTGAGGACGAAGAGGCGCTGTCGAAGGGAGTGTACAACACCTTCACCCAGGAGAATCTGCGCTACTCGCAGAACGCCCCCCTCAACATGTATGACGAGATCAACACACGCTGTAACCTGCCCGCGCAGATTGACATTGAGGCCGTTGAGGGCGCCGAGTATCGCTTTGTGATGGTAGCCAAGGGCGGAGGCTCGGCCAACAAGACCTATTTCTACCCGATGACCAAGGCCACAATCCAGAACGAGGGCACACTTCTACCCTTCCTCGTTGAGAAAATGAAGACCTTGGGAACAGCGGCGTGCCCGCCCTACCACATCGCGTTTGTGATAGGCGGCACGAGCGCCGAGAAGAACCTGCTCACGGTGAAGCTTGCCTCAATCAAATACTACGACGAGTTGCCCACCACCGGCGACGATACCGGGCGTGCGTTCCGCGACGTTGACCTGGAGCAGAAACTGCTGGTCGAGGCCCACAAGATTGGTATGGGCGCACAGTTTGGCGGCAAGCACCTTGCCCACGACATCCGCGTGATACGTCTGCCACGTCATGGAGCTTCTTGCCCCATCGGCATGGGTGTTAGCTGCTCGGCCGACCGCAACATCAAAGCAAAGATCAACAAAGACGGCATCTGGCTGGAGAAGATGGACTGCAACCCCACCGAGCTTATTCCCGAAGAGTTGCGCAAACCCGGCGAGGGCGGCAACGGCGTGGTGATAGACCTTGACAAGGGCATTGACGCTGTTCGCTCAGAGCTCACCAAGTATCCCGTGAGCACCCGCGTAAACCTGAAGGGCACCATCATCGTGGCTCGCGACATCGCACACGCCAAGCTCAAAGCACGCCTTGACGCTGGCGAGGGAATGCCTCAGTATTTCAAGGACCATCCCATCCTGTATGCTGGTCCCGCCAAGACTCCAGCCGGCTATCCCTGCGGCTCGATGGGTCCCACAACTGCCAACCGCATGGACCCCTATGTAGATGAGTTCCAGGACAATGGTGCATCGCTGGTGATGATTGCCAAGGGCAATCGCGGCCAGGAGGTGACCGATGCCTGCAAGAAGCATGGTGGTTTCTACCTGGGCACGATAGGTGGCGTGGCTGCCGTACTGTCGCAGAGCAGCATCAAGAGCATTGAGTGCGTTGAGTATCCCGAACTGGGCATGGAGGCTATCTGGAAGATTACCGTTGAGGACTTCCCCGCATTCATTCTCGTTGACGACAAGGGCAACGACTTCTTCAAGGAGATTGCGAAGAAGGGCTGCGCGTGTAAGTAGTTTAACGTTGTTCAACTTGGTTTAACGTTGATTAAGTTTTTATAGTGATTTCTATATTCCGCCCTCGAAGGTGACTTTGGGGGTGGATTTTTTTGAGGGATTTCGCATAGG
>JABUUJ010000021.1:5832-14242 GCA_021443235.1 Muribaculaceae bacterium | reverse complement strand
GGTGGAGCAGTGGTAGCTCGTTGGGCTCATAACCCAAAGGTCGTTGGTTCGAATCCTTCTCCCGCTACACCGAGAGGCTGGACGCAAGTCCGGCCTTTTTTTGTGCCCTTTTATAGAGCAAATTCAGTGGCAAAGTGTGATATTTAACTTTTGTTTAGACAGGTATGCTTAGAACTCGCCCATGTGTAGTGTAATTTTGCAGTGTGATTGGGAGAGACCTGGTCACACAGAGAGAGACAACAGTCATCACAAACCAAGATAAAAGATAAAGAGAAATGATAGCATCAGTATTTGCAACCGCGGCCAATGTGGTATTCATCGCAGGAATCATTGCAGTGATATGGCTGGCAATGGAAGTATTGTGGTCGATAATCAAGAGCATAATCGACGCTTTGTGAACGAAAAAGAGAAGCACACAAATAGATCCCAATAGACTGAAGAAAACACACAATAAATCTTCTTAAAAGCACACATAAACAGAATAGAGAAAATAGAGAATATAAAGAGTTGTTTGTTGTTGATAGAAAATTCATAATCAGTTTTCCCACCGTGCTGTGAAAGCAAGGTGGGATTTTTTCTTGGGTGAAATTGAGCCGTGGAAAGAGTTTTTTGTGTACTTTTGTAGTGCGAAAAAGAAAAAGAGAGAAATGTCACAGTTTGCCGACGTACTTTTGCCCTTGTCGATACAAGGCACCTTTACCTACCGCATCCCGCCCACGATGGCGCCGGTTGTGGGTAGCCGAGTGCTTGTGCCCTTCGGCCGCAAGAAGTTTTACACGGCAATAGTGGTGATGCTTCACGACAAGGCTCCACAGGGCTACGAGGTGAAAGACCTGCTGAGCGTGCTTGACCCCTACCCTATCGTGCGCCATCCACAGCTCAAGTTCTGGGAATGGATTGCCGACTACTACCTGTGCACCCAAGGCGAGGTGTATAAGGCGGCGATTCCGTCGGGGCTGAAGGTAGAGAGCGAGACAATTGTGAGTCCGAATGCCGACTTTGAGGAAGAGGCGCCCGGTGTGCTGAGCGATCGCGAGCGCGTGATACTGGACTTCACGGCCCAACGCGGACGCATCCAGATTAGCGATATTGCCAATGCGACGGGCTTCAAGAACGTAGAGGGCATCGTGAGCCGGCTACTCGACATGGGCGCTATCCACGTGAGCGAGCGCACCATCGACAACTATCGCCCGCGCACCGAGACGTGCGTGCGCCTCACCATCGCCCACAATGACGAGCAATCGCTACACGCGCTCTTTGACCAGTTGCACCGTGCCCAGAAGCAAGAGCAGCTGCTGCTTGCCTACCTGGACCTGTCGCACTGGCTGGGCAAGGGCAAGCAACCGCTGGAAGTGACAAAAGAGGCGTTGCTGAAACGCGCCGAGGTGACCGATGCCGTGCTGCGCGCGGCGGCAGCGAAAGGCATCTTTGAGCTTTATAAGAAAGAGGTCAACCGCTTTGCGACGCTGGGCAAGAGCCTGATAGCGTTGCCCACGCTGAGCGCCGAGCAAGAGCGTGCCTACCGCGAGATACATCAGTCGTTTAGGGAGAAAAGCATCACATTGCTGCACGGCGTGACGTCGAGCGGCAAGACATCGATATACATGCATCTGGTGAAAGACGCGCTCGACCTGGGGCAACAGGCACTGTATCTTGTGCCCGAGATAGCGCTCACCACGCAGCTAACACGCAGGCTGAAAGCCGTTTTCGGCGAGCGTTTGCTCATCTACCACTCCAAGTTCAGCGACAACGAGCGCGTGGACATTTGGCGCAAGCTGTTGCTCAGCAACGAGCCATGCGTAGTGATAGGCGTGCGCTCGGCGGTGTTCCTGCCATTCAGCAAGTTAGGCGTGGTCATTGTTGATGAGGAGCACGAGAACAGCTACAAGCAGCAAGACCCTGCGCCTCGCTACAACGGGCGCAACGCGGCGTTGGTGCTTGCCAGCATGCACGGCGCCAAGGTGCTGCTGGGCTCGGCTACGCCATCGATTGAGGTGTATCACCGAGCACTTGGGGGTCAGTATGGCCATGTGGAGTTGCTCACGCGCTATGAGGGCATCCAGATGCCCGTGGTGAAGGTCATCGATACAAAGCAGGCGCGCAAGCGCAAAGAGATGAGCGGTTTATTCTCTCAAGAGCTTATCAAGATGTGCCGGCACGCGCTTCAAAATGGCGAGCAGGTGATATTGTTCCAGAACCGACGCGGCTATGCGCCGATAGTGCGCTGCAAAGAGTGTGCGTGGGTGCCCACGTGCGAGAACTGCGACGTCACGCTAACCTATCACAAGAGCACCCGTAGCCTTTCATGCCACTACTGTGGCCACACCATTACGCTGCCTAACCTGTGCCCCACGTGCGGGCAGCCCGGCATTGAGATTTATGGCTATGGCACCGAACGCATTGAGGACGACATCGACGCTGTTTTCCCCGGCGAGAAAATATCGCGTATGGACTTGGACACCACGCGCAGCAAGGCGGCCTATGACCGCATTATCGACGAGTTCTCGTCGCACAAGACCAACATCCTGGTGGGCACCCAGATGGTGACAAAGGGGCTGGACTTTGACGCGGTGAGCATCGTGGGCATCCTTAACGCCGACACGATGATACGCTTTCCCGACTTCCGCTCACACGAACGCGCGTTTGACATGATGGAGCAAGTGGCGGGACGTGCGGGCCGCGCCCACAAGCAAGGTCAGGTGGTGATACAGACCAGCGAGCCCGAGCATCCCGTCATTGGGCATGTGATAAATCACGACTACAAAGGATTTTACGAGGAAGAGTTGGCCGAGCGCAAGCGCTATGGCTACCCGCCGTTTGCGCGCATCATCAACATCTACCTGAAGCATCGCGACGATGCGGTGGTTAACGAAGTGGCAGTGCGCTACGTCAATATGCTGTTGCCTATCTTTGGGACGCGCGTGCTGGGTCCTGAGGCGCCGTCGGTGGGGAGGGTTCAGAACCTTTACATACGCCAAGTGGTGCTAAAGATGGAGATCCAGGCGTCGATGACCAAGGTGAAGAAGATTTTGCGCAACATCTATGAGCAAATGATAGAGCTTGACTCGCGCATGAAGGCCGTGAGGCTGTATTATGACGTGGACCCGGTGTAGGGTAGTTTATCAAGGGGCAAGTTTATCAAGTTTATCAAGGGGCAAGTTTATCAAGGGGCAAGTTTATCGAGGGTTTCGAGATATTGAAGGGGGTTACTCGAAGACGCCATCAAAGGCGGCTGCGTTGCCTTCGCCCTCGCCCTCAATCTCGGTGTCGCCCGACAGGAAGAGTTCTCCGCCACACAGGCTGTATCCCTCGGGGAACTTAAATGTTGACTTGGTGGTATAGGGCAACGAGTTGTCCTTATAGACTTGCTGCATATAGTTGCCATAGATGGGGAGCGCTGCTGCGGCTCCCTGACCGATACCGGTAGTTGCGAAGTGGATGTAGCGTTCCTCGCCACCTACCCACACGCCAGTGACGAGCTCGGGAGTAAATCCCATGAACCATGCGTCGCTGTTGTCGTTGGTGGTACCAGTCTTTCCGCATGTGGCGGCCTGGAAATAGGAATGCAGTCGCGCGCCAGTGCCGTGCTCAACAACGCTCGAGAGCATGTCGATCATCTTGTAGTAGGTGTCCTCGCTCATTACCTGACTTTGCTGCGAGGTAAACTCGGCGATAACGTTTCCACGGTTGTCGCAGATGCGGCTCACGTAGACGGGCTCAACGCGCATGCCGCCGTTGGCAAATGCTGAGTAGGCAGCAACCATCTCGCGCAAAGTCACCTCGCTGGCGCCAAGGCTGAGAGCTGGCGTGGGGTCGAGGTAGCTGGTGATGCCGAAACTGTGCATCCACTTGGCGAGCGCCGATGGCGGCATCACATACTCGCCTTGCTCCTCAATCCAGTTGGGCGAAGTACCCTTCATGAAACCAGCCGAGATACTGTTATCGGAGCTTGTAAGAGCCTGCTTGAGAGTCTTAGTGCCACCGCCGCCACGAGGGTTCCACACGGTGTTATACCATTTCACGTTAGGATGTCCGCCAGGTCGAACCGAACAAGGCGTAAGGCCTCCGTTCTGAATTGCCTCGCTATATACAAAGGGCTTCACAGTAGAGCCGATTTGGCGTCGTCCCTTGGAAACCATGTCGTACTTGAAGAAATGGAAGTCGGGGCCACCCACATAGGCCTTGACGTAGCCCGTCATGGGATCCATCGACATAGTTGCGCATCGCAGATAGGTCTTCATGTAGAGCATTGAATCGAGCGGAGTCATGCGAGCGGTGTAGTCGCCGTCGTAGCTGAAGAGTCGCACGTCGGTGGGTGTGTTGAAGTTGTCCATGATTTCGGCCTCGCTCATTCCCTGCTGCCTGAGGGCGTAGTATCGGTCGGTGCGCTTGATTGCGGCACGCGTAAGCTTTGCCTTCATGGCTGCGTCGGCGTAATAAGGGTTCTTGTATCCGCCACACTGACGCTGGAAAATGCCATGCAGATATACCATCTGCTTGCGCACGGCAGCCTCGGCATGCTGCTGCATGTGGGCGTCGATGGTGGTGTAGATTTTCAGGCCGTCGGTGTAGATGTTATAGTTAGAGCCATCGGGCTTTTTATTTTTCTGGCACCAGCCGAAGAGAGGGTTGTTTTCCCAAGCGATGGAGTCGTCGACAAAGGCCTGCTGGTTCCACGAGGGGTAGTTTTTGCGCTCGGGCTTCTTGGCGGTGAGCACACGTCGCAGTTCCTCACGGAAGTAGGGAGCCATGCCGTCGTTGTGGTCAACCTTGTGATAGTTAAGCACCAGAGGCTCAGCCTTGAGGGTGTTGCACTCGGCGGCAGTGATATATCCGGCCTTCTCCATCTGCTCGAGAACTGTGTTGCGGCGCAGGCGAGTGCGCTCGTTGTGGCGCACGGGGTTGTAGTAGGACGGGTTCTTGCACATACCCACGAGGGTTGCGGCCTCGGTGAGGGTTAATGCCGCAGGCTCTTTGCCAAAATAGACATGCGCTGCCGACTTGATGCCGACGGCGTTGTTAAGGAAGTCAAACTGGTTGAAATACATCTTAACTATCTCGTCTTTAGTATAGTATCGCTCAATTTTCACAGCGATTACCCACTCAATAGGTTTCTGCAAGGCGCGCTCAAAGATGCCGCTTGACTCGGGCGAGTAGAGCTGCTTGGCGAGCTGCTGAGTGATGGTGCTGCCACCGCCAGCGCCCTTCTGTCCGAGGAGGATGCGCTTCACGACCGAACGTCCCAATCCCTTGATGTCGATGCCGCTGTGAACGTCAAAACGTGCGTCCTCGGTGGCTACAAGCGCATTGCGCAGGTGTGGCGAGAGCTGGTCGTAGTCGACATATACTCGGTTGCCTTTGCTGCGGTAGTATCGCCCCATCTCCTCGCCGCCCGATGCATAGATTGTCGAGGCGAAGGTGTCGGTAGGGTTCTCGATTTGGTCCATCTCGGGAGTGTAGCCTATCACACCGTTGTAGATGAGTATGAAGATGAGAGCGATGACAGCCAGGAAGATGCCAAAACCTATCCACATGCGTCGTGCGATGCGGGCGGCGCGTGCCGAAATCGCTGCGTAACTATTCTTGTCGTTCATAGTTCAATAACTTTTACTGTTGTGTGCGCACGCACGTAGGCGCACAATTACAAAATGCAAATTTAATACATATTTGTGAGAGCGCAAAGGATTTAAGCGAGAAATGAATATTGAGGGCCGAGAGGGGGATGTGGTGGGGGATGTGGTGGGGGAAGTGAAAAAGCACCGGCTGGTGGCCGGTGCTTGTGTTATGAGTCGACGCTGGTGTTGCGTTGTCGTTGTTCGTTTTTAGACGAGGCGCTGCTGGTGTCTTTTTCTTCGGTGGTGTCGATTTCGTTGCCTTTTTTGTCAAATACTTTGTATTGCAAGTAGGCGAGCGACTGGTCGGGCTTGATTTTGAACTTTCGTCCAAATTCTTTTCGCCATTTGTGATACTCACTGAAGAGAAGTCCTTTTTTCAGGTAGGCGTCGACGAAAGGATGTACATACATAATAAAACCTTTGACGTTGAGAGAGTTGATGAGGTAATCGATCTTGTCTTTCAACTTGTCGGTAAAAAGCAGCGAGGGCTGAATCACTCCTTTACCTCCACAAGAGGGGCAGGTTTCGGCTGTGACGATGTCGAGGACGGGTCGTACGCGTTGTCGCGTGATTTGCATAAGTCCGAACTTGCTAAGTGGCAGGATGTTGTGTCGCGCTTTGTCTTTAGTCATCATTTCTCGCATGTGCTCGAGGAGTTGCTGCCGGTGCTCGGCCTTCGCCATGTCGATGAAGTCGATGACGATGATGCCTCCCATGTCGCGCAGTCGGAATTGTCTTGCTATTTCCTCGGCGGCGAGCAGATTGACGTTTAGTGCGTTGCTCTCCTGGTCGGTCGAGTTTTTAGACCTGTTCCCCGAGTTCACGTCGATGACGTGCATGGCCTCGGTGCTTTCGATGATTATGTATGCTCCCGAGCGGAATGATACCGTTTTGCCGAACGACGATTTAATTTGCCTTGTTATGTTGAATTTGTCGAAGATGGGCAAGTCGTCGCTATATAGCTTAACGATGTCACTGCGATCGGGTGCTATTAGGCTCACGTAGTTGTGTATTTGGTCGTAGACCTCGGCATCGTTCACGTATATGCTCTCGAAGTCGGGATTGAAGATGTCGCGAATCTCGCCCACTGCCCGGCTTTCCTCCTCATAGAGGAGCGTTGGTGGGTCGGCAAACTGGAATTTGGCTATAGCGTCTTCCCAGCATTTTACGAGCACGTTGAGCTCGCTGTTGAGCTCGGCGGCCTTTTTGTTTTCGGCCGAAGTGCGTATAATTACCCCGAAGTTTTTGGGCTTGATGCTCTCGATGAGTCTTCTAAGCCTTGTTTTCTCGGCGCGGTCCTTGATTTTCTGTGATACCGAAATCTTGTTGTTGAATGGGGTGAGGACGAGGAAACGTCCTGTGAAGTTAATTTCGGTAGTAAGCCTTGGGCCTTTGGTCGAGATGGGTTCTTTTGCTACCTGCACAATAAGTTCCATTCCTTGAGTAAGCACGCCTGAGATTGTTCCGTGCTTGTCCATGTCGGGCTGGAGTTGGATGTGCGAGATGCTTTGGGGTGGTTTGTTTTTGTTGTCGCGAACCGACTTGAGGTATCCGGCGAACGAGGAGAATTGCGAGCCTAGATCAAGGTAGTGAAGGAATGCGTCCTTGTCGTATCCGACATTGACAAATGCGGCGTTGAGTCCGGGCATCAGTTTCTTTACCTTGGCAATGTAGAGATTGCCCACGGCATAGGACACATCGCGTGTTTCCTTTTGCAGCGACACGAGCCGTCCGTCTTCGAGGAGGGCTGTTGAGATGTCGGTGGGCGTTACGTCAACTACTAATTCACTTCTCATCGCAGAAGGGGGATATACTCAATATTTCGCGCGAAGATGCGCGAAGATGTCATACATGCTTTTGACCAGCGCTAATGTGTTTGGTCAAAAAACGAAAAACAAACTCATGAAGTGCGTGCAATTTAGACGAGACGCCGACATGCAGTTTGTTCTTCGTTGTTAATATGACATATTGTAGAAAGTCATCGTCGATGACAATTACTTCTTGCTCTTATGACGATTCTTTCTAAGTCTTTTCTTGCGCTTGTGCGTAGCCATCTTGTGGCCTTTACGTTTTTTTCCGCTTGGCATAGTACTTAGTTGATTTTGTTATTAAACAAGTGTTATGTCCCGATGGATTAATTACTTCTTAACCTGCTCCATGAACACCTTAGCGGGCTTGAAAGCGGGGATGTTGTGCTCGGGAATAACGATAGAAGTGCCCTTAGAGATGTTGCGGGCGGTCTTCTGCGAACGAGTCTTGATGATGAAGCTGCCAAAGCCGCGGAGGTAAACGTTCTCACCCTTAGAGAGCGACTCCTTTACTGATTCCATGAACTTCTCAACTGTTTCAAGAACAGCTGCCTTCTCGATGCCTGTTGATTTAGCGATTTCGCTAACGATGTCTGCTTTAGTCATTGTTTTTTTAATTTAAATATTATTGTAATGTTAATAAAATACATACCAATTCTCGTGGTTTTCGACCTATAGAGCTAATTAACAAGCACTTAGCCTACTTTGGCAAAGCTCAAGGGTGAAAGCCTCGTGAAATTGTGGTGCAAATATCGCACTTTTTTTTGGAATAATTGCTATAAATGACTGATTTTTATGATTTTTTTGGCAAAAAAATTTTTTTTAGCGTTTTTTGGGGCATAAATGGGTTGTAGAGTCTATTGTGTTACGCCTAAACCCAAAAAGTTAATTAGAACGCCGAGGTTAATTATTTTTGCTATTTTTCGTCTTTTTGTTTTCGGCCGGCATCTTTTCCTTGTTTATTCAGTCACATAGCTCGCTATGCTC
>JABUUJ010000021.1:0-5602 GCA_021443235.1 Muribaculaceae bacterium | reverse complement strand
TGCTATGAGCGCTTTCACGACATCTACCTTGATATCAACCACAAGTTGTGGGAGCAGTATCATCACGGCGAGATTGAGAAGGGCTTTCTGGTGAGCGAGAGGTTCCGCTACACGTTGGATAAGGCGGGCTATAAGGGCGACATCGCGACGCTGGCGACGAGGATGAACGAGGAATACCTTTCTTTTCTTGCCACCCTACCCCTTGCGGTGCCAGGCGCGCTGGAACTATGCCAGCGGCTCACGTCGCGTGGGTTGCAGGTGAACGCGCTGAGCAACGGTTTCAAGGGAGTGCAGCAGGGCAAGCTCGACTCGAGCGGGTTGTCGCGCTATATCACGCATGTGGTTTTGAGCGACGACTGCGGCATCACCAAGCCCCACCGCGGCATCTTTGACTATGCGCTTGAGGTGTGTGGCGCGTGTGCGAGCGAGGTGGTGATGATAGGCGACAATCCCGAGACCGACATCCAGGGCGCGCACGAGGCGGGTTGGAAGACAATCTACTTCAACCTGCGTGGCGAGCCGGCGATTGCTGGCACAGCCGACTATGAGGTGGAGTCGCTGGGAGAAATTCTTAATTCTTAATGCATAATTATATTTTGACATTAATTATATATAATGACTGAGGATAGACGACTTGAACTGATGGAAGAGGTGGTGAGGATGCTCCGCACCGTCTTTGACCCTGAGATGCCCGTTGACGTGTATAGCCTGGGGCTGGTCTATAACATAGAGATTGACGATGATGCTAACGTGCACATCGACATGACATTGACAGCGCCCAACTGCCCCGCTGCCGACTTTATCTTTGAGGACATACGCCAGAAGGTGGAGTCGATCGACGACATCAAGAGTTGCAATGTGCAGCTGGTGTTTGAGCCTGAATGGGATATCCGCATGATGAGCGACGAGGCTAAGCTGGAGTTGGGGATGATGTGATGGTTGTAATGTTTAGAGTTTATTGTTTATTGTTTAGAGTTTAGAGTTTAGGGTTTAGGGTTTATCGGGGGAGGTAGTCGCGTAGACGCATAGACGCATAGTCGTGATATACATTAGATGGGAATGATGAAGAATGTTTATTTTTTAAGTGACTTGCACTTGGGTGCGTCGTATATTGCCGATCCCCGCGAGCATGAGGGTCGCGTGGTGAGGTTTCTGGAAAGTATCGCCGGCGATGCCGAGGAACTGTATCTGCTGGGCGACATTCTTGACTACTGGTATGAGTACCGCCATGTGGTGCCTCGCGGCCATGTGCGTTTCCTTGGCGCGTTGGCGCGGCTTGCCGACGCTGGGGTGAAAATCACTTGGCTCACAGGCAACCACGATGTGTGGCTGTTCGACTATATTCGCGACGAGATAGGCGTCAAGGTGCTGAAGACCAAGACCGAAATGAATATTATGGGGCATCGGTTCTTTCTGTCGCACGGCGATGACGTGGGGAAACAGGCGTTTGGCTACCGCTTTATGCGCTGGATATTCTACAACCGTTTTCTGCAATGGCTCTATGCCGGCATTCACCCGCGGTGGACGTTTGTGTTTGCGAGCGGCATCTCGACCAAGAACCGCACATCGCGGCACAAGAAGATCGAGACCGAGAAGGTGCAGCGGTCGATGGCCGAGAGCCTGTCGAACCTGCGCGCGTTCACCGAGGAGCACTCTCAGTCGCACCCCAACATCGAGCACTATGTCTACGGCCACCTGCACGTGGCGCTGAACGAGACCGTCAATGCTGGTGCGACGATGACAATGCTGGGCGACTGGATTGACAAGTTCACTTACGCAAAATTTGACGGAACGACAATAACCCTTGAAAAATTTGAAAATTTTTAATGTACATAAATGGGTGAATGATTGTAGTTTAGGCAAAAATTGCAAATTTTCTTGAAAAAAAACCTAAAAAAATTCATGCAATCGCTTGCACAAATAAAAAATTGTGCTTAACTTTGCACCATAAACCTGAAAACAATCTTTTTTACCTTAAGAATTGTACTATTGAGACTAAGGAGGAATATCCCCAAGATATTCCTCTTTATTTTTTGTTTGTGATGGTGGGTGGTTGTGAAGATTTTTTGGGTATTATAATAATGTAATAAAAAAAAAGAAGTATATTTGTGGTCAAAATGTAGTAGTGTTATGGAAATGAGATTTAATGGGATGCTGAGGCGGGTTGTTGCCGGGGTGTCGTCGGTGCTGGCGTTTGTGGCGAGCGGTTGCTCGTCGCCAGCCAAAGAGGTGCCGCCGATCCAGCCGATTGAGGCCGGCGACACAGTTGTGTCGTTCAGATATGAGTTGTATGAGGGCAAGCTGAGCGAGGTATATTTTTACTCGCACCACGAGGATGAATACAGTTCGTTCTCGACAGTTTACCTGCGCGATATGGGCGAGAATGAGGGTATCCAATACACCACGACGAGCGAGCCTGTTGCCACGTTTACGGCACTGGCGATAAAGCTGGGACTTGACAAGTACCCCTTTACCAGGCTCAGTGATGAGAAGAGAAATCAGGACCGTTGGCTCATCGAGGTGGTGTACCGCAGTGGCAAGAAAATAAGCATAGTGCACTACCCCAGCAAGGCGACTGCCGAGGAAGAGGCTGCAGTGCGCGCACGTTGCGAAGAGGCGTTCAAGGCAGTGCCGCTGCGCGATGCCGAGGGTAATCTGCTGGGCGAATACTCGGTGACCTTCTATCGCGACGGCAAGGCGACTAAAGTTGTTAATCACGCGGCCAACGGCATGGTGCTGAACGGCCACGACTATGAAAATCCAGATATAACATTTTAATGAAACGAATTGTATTTTTGTCATTTGTAATGACTTGCGCGCTTACGGCAATGGCCGGCGGGCTGAAAGGTAAAGTGATTTATGTTAACCCCGGGCATGGCGGCTGGACTGCCAACGACCGTCCGATTGAGACCATTAACTATGTCGTGATGGACACGATGGGGTTCTTTGAGACCAAGACCAACCTGTGGAAAGGCCTTGAGCTGCGTGACCGCCTGGTGAAAGCCGGCGCACGCGTGGTGATGTCGCGCACACGCAACGGCTGGGTGACCGCCGGGCAGAAAAACGCCACCTCCCGCGACCGTGCCGAGACATGGAGCGACGAGAACGGGCAGCAGCAAATCACTACGTTGCAGACCATTGCGATGAACGTAGACTCAATTAACCCCGACTATTTCCTGTCGATACATAGCAACGCCACCGGAGGCGACGACGGCAAGTTGTGCAACTACCTTGCGCTGGTGTATCGCGGTGAGACCGGCAAGGCCTACGCCGAAGGCAGCGACGAACGTGCCAAGCAGGCATATCCCTACATTTGGGACAACCCGCTCACGGTGTGGACCGACAAAAACTCTGACGCTCCGTTTATCACCGGCGACCTCACTTGGATGGGAGCGACTCCTCCGGGCAACCCCAACGCGCTGGGTTATACGGGCTATCTGGGCGTGATGAAGCACCGCGTGCCCAGCTTCCTGTGCGAGGGCTCGTTCCATAGCTACCAACCTGAGCGTCATCGCCTACTCAATCGCGACTATTGTCGCTATGAGGGATTGAGATATTACCGCGCCATCAAGGCCTGGTTTGGCGCCAAGCCCGACAAGCAAGGTCACATTGTGGGCACAGTAAAGAGCGCCACCGAGCACTTTGAGCACCCACTCTATCATTATGTGGAGGGCAGCGACGACCAGTGGCGCCCCATCAACGGAGCAATGGTGAAGTTGCGCGACAGCCGCGGGGTGACCATCAGGGCCTACCGCACCGACGGCAACTATAACGGATTTTTCAGTTTCTATGATGTGGAGCCCGGTCGCTATAGCATTGTGGTAGAGGCTGCGGGCTATAAACCCACGACACTGCCTGTGACAGTGAAGGGCGACGAGATTGTGGCGGTGAAGCCAAGGCTTTTTTAACCCAAAAAGTTCATTTGAGCGCAGAATAAATATTTGTTTAGCTATTTGGGTTTAATTCGTAATTGGCTTCGCCGAGATTGAGGGCGTGGTTCTTAATTAGTAATTAATTCTATGAAGAGGTGTGCGATAATTGTGGCGGGGGGCTGCGGTACCCGCTTTGGCGGCGAGGTGCCCAAGCAGTTTCAGTTGCTGGCTGGACGGCCAGTGCTGTGCCACGCTATTGAGAAGTTTGCGGCCGCTGGCGCCGAGGTGACAGTGGTGTTGCCGGCAGCCCATCATCAGTTGTGGAGCGACCTGTGCCGCGAGCACAGCTTTGCCGTGCCTCACACGGTGGCAACGGGTGGTGCTACGCGCTTTGAGAGCGTGCGCAACGGCTTGGCAACGTTGGTGTTAGCGCCAGGCGATGTAGTTGCGGTGCACGATGGTGTGCGCCCACTTGTGAGCGTTGACCTCATCGAGCGAACCTTTGCCACAGCACATGTCACTGGCAGTGCGATTCCCGTAATTATGCCCAGCGACACAATCAGGATGGTGGACGGTGACGGCAGTTCGCACCAACTGCTGCGCAGCGATCTGCGCGCAGTGCAGACACCGCAGACATTTGAGGCATCGATGCTTATGGGGGCATACGACGTTGAGTTTTCGCCACTGTTTACCGACGATGCGTCGGTAGTCGAGGCATCGGGCCACAAGGTCACGCTGGTGAACGGAGAGCCCAGCAATATCAAGATTACACACCCCGTGGATTTACTTGTTGCCGAGCGGCTGATGCGCGAATAAGGCAGTAGATAACACACCCTATGAGCAACGACTTGAGAAAGATGGACTTGCAATATCTGGCAGGAGTGGGCCCGAAACGCGCCGAGCTTCTTGCCCGAGAGCTTGACCTGCACACATTCCACGACCTGCTGCACTACTACCCTTTCAGGTATATTGACCGCAGCACCATCCACCATATCAATGAGATAGATGGTGAGATGCCCTACATACAGCTCAAAGGCAAATTCATCTCCCTTACCATAGCTGGCGAGGGTGCGCGCAAACGCCTGCAGGCACTGTTTGGCGACGGCACTGGGTTGATAGAGTGCGTGTGGTTTAACAAAATAAAAGCCATCAAAGAGAGTCTGAAGCAAGGCACCGAGTACCTTATTTTCGGTAAGCCAGCGCCATTTGGCCACCACTACAGCATTGCCCATCCCGAGGTCGACAAATATAACCCCGAGTCTACGCCTCAAGGACTGATGGGCGTGTATAACCTCAACGACCGGTTGCGTAACGCACAGATCACCAACCGAATATTACAACGCCTTGTAGGCAACCTGCTCAACACCCCCGCTGTGCAGCGCATTGCCGAGACGTTGCCGTCGTCGATTATCGCGTCGCGCCACCTCATGCCACTCAACGAGGCGCTCATCAACGTGCATCTACCGGGCAGCATTCAGGCGATGCAACAGGCGCAACTGCGCTTGAAATATGAGGAGCTATTCTACCTTGAGCTCAACATATTGAAATACTTGAAAGGCACTGCCGACAAGCGCGTGGGCTTTGTGTTTGCTCGCGTGGGCGACCATTTCAACTCGTTTTATCACAATGTGTTGCAGTTTGAGCTCACCGATGCCCAGAAGCGCGTGATACGCGAGATTAGGCGCGACATGGGCAGTGGGCGGCAGATGAATCGCCTGCTGCAAGGCGAC
>JABUUJ010000020.1:64978-75189 GCA_021443235.1 Muribaculaceae bacterium | reverse complement strand
ACTTTGTTCAACGTTGTTCAACTTGGTTGAAGTTACATGCCGAGACACTCACTGCCTGCTACATGACTGTGGCAGGCAGTTTTTATCTCATGGGAATTTATAGGATTTATAGGATTTATAATTCTCACAAAGAAACTTAGGAAATTTTCTACAGTATTTCCACAGCCCTTCCACAAGAGAAAACTTCGGGCTGCCCCAACAATGTTGAACAAGGTTGAACCAAGTTGAACAATGTTGAACGCTCGCGACAGCGAGTCAAGGTCAAAGTCAACGTTGCTACTTGTGGGTGTGGGGGAAAAGTTGTAACTTTGTGGGTAAATTAAGGATTGAGAAAGATGGGAAAGGACGTGACGCCGACGCCGATGATGCGGCAGTTTATGGACATGAAGGCAAAGCACCCCGACGCGATATTGCTGTTCAGGGTGGGCGATTTCTATGAGACCTATCTTCAGGATGCTGTGGCGGCTGCCGAGATATTGGGCATTACGCTCACTCGCCGGTCGAATGGTGCGGCTGCGGCGACCGAGATGGCGGGCTTTCCGCATCATGCCCTCGACACCTATCTGCCCAAGCTGGTGCGCGCTGGCAAGCGTGTGGCGATATGCGACCAGCTTGAGGATCCCAAGCTCACCAAGAAACTTGTGAAGCGCGGCATCACCGAGCTGGTGACGCCCGGCGTGGTGGTGGGCGGCACAATCCTTGACCGCAAGGAGAACAACTTCCTGGCGGCGGTGCACTTTGGGAAGAAACTTGTGGGCCTGGCGTTGCTTGATATCAGCACGGGCGAGTTTATGGTTGCCGAGGGCATGGTCGACTACATCGACAAGCTGATGGGCAACTTCACGCCCAAGGAGGTGCTGATAGAGCGCAGCAACCGCAAGCGCTTCGGCGACACGTTCTCGTCGAAGTATCTCACCTTTGAGATGGACGACTGGACGTTTAACCTTGAGGGTGCGACCGACCGCTTGCTGCGCCACTTCGAGACCAAGAACCTGAAGGGCTTCGGCGTTGACCAGCTGGAGAGCGCCATTGTGGCTGCGGGTGCCATCATGCACTACCTCGACCTCACGCAGCACACACAGGTGAAGCACATCACCACGCTGAGCCGCATCGAGGCCGAGCGCTATGTGAGGCTCGACAAATTCACCGTGCGCAACCTTGAGTTGGTGTCGCCGATGAACGATGGCGGGAGTTCGCTGCTGAGTGTGATTGACCGCACGCTGTCGCCCATGGGCGCGCGCCTGATGCACCGCTGGATGCTGTTTCCGCTCAAGAGCGTGGCGGCGATAAACCACAGGCTCAACGTTGTGGAGCACTTCTTCCGCGACCCCGACGCCCGCGAGTTGCTCAAGCGGCAGCTCGAGGTGATGGGCGACGTGGAGCGCCTCACCAGCAAGGCCGCCGTGGGCCGCATCACGCCACGCGAGGTGGTTCAGCTCAAGGTGGCGATGCAGGCCGTGCGGCCCATCAAGGCGATGTGCCTTGACGCGACGTGCGAGCAGCTCAACGCGCTGGGCGAGCAGCTCAACACGTGCAACACCATCGTGGAGCGCATAGAGCGCGAGATAAACCCCGACGCGCCCAACCAGCTCAACCGCGGCAACGTGATAAACCGCGGCGTGGACGCGCAGCTCGACGACTTGCGCGACATTGCGCTCAACGGCAAGGACTACCTTGTGAACATGCAGCGCCGGTTGAGCGAGACCACCGGCATCCCCAGCCTCAAGATAGCCTACAATAACGTGTTTGGCTACTACATCGAGGTGCGCAACACCCACAAGGACAAGGTGCCCGAGGAGTGGATAAGAAAGCAGACACTGGTGAGCGCCGAGCGCTATGTGACGCCCGAGCTCAAGGACTATGAGGAGAAAATCCTCGGCGCCGAGGAGAAAATCATGGTGATAGAGGCGCGACTGTTTAACGAGCTCGTGATGGCCATTACCGAGTTTATCCCCGCCATACAGGTCAACTGCAACATCATTGCGCAGCTCGACTGCCTGGGGGCATTCACCGTTGCCGCCATCGAGGGTCACTACAACCGCCCCATTGTTGACGACAGCCTTGACATAGAGATTGTGGAGGGCCGTCACCCCGTGATAGAGCGACAGTTGCCGCCGGGCGAGCAATATGTGCCCAACACACTGCGGTTGAGCAACGACGACCAGCAAATCATGATAATCACAGGTCCCAACATGGCGGGAAAGAGCGCGTTGCTGCGCCAGACGGCACTCATCGCGCTGATGGCGCAGATGGGCTGCTATGTGCCTGCCGAGAGTGCCCGCATAGGCGTGGTTGACAAGATATTCACGCGTGTGGGCGCAAGCGACAACATCTCGTTAGGAGAGTCGACGTTTATGGTCGAGATGACCGAGGCGTCGTCGATTCTCAACAACCTGAGCGAGCGCAGCCTGGTGCTCTTCGACGAGCTGGGCCGCGGCACGAGCACCTACGACGGCATCTCGATAGCGTGGTCGATTGTGGAATACATCCACGAGCACCGCGCTCACGCCAAGACACTCTTTGCCACCCACTATCACGAGCTTAACGAGATGGAGAAAGACTTCAAGCGCATTGTCAACTACAATGTGAGCGTGAAGGAGATGAACGGCAAGGTAGTGTTCCTGCGCAAGATTGTGAAGGGCGGCAGCGAGCATAGTTTTGGCATCCACGTGGCGAAGTTGGCGGGCATGCCGCAGGACATTGTGGAACGCGCCGGGCAGGTGCTGAGGCAACTCGAGGACAACAGCACGGGCGGAGCGGCGGTGACCAAAGACTTGGGCAATGTGGCGAGCACACGCAGTGGCTATCAGCTGTCGATTTTCCAGCTCGACGACCCAGTGCTGTCGCAGATACGTGACGAGATACTGCACATCGACATCAATAACCTGACGCCGATGGAGGCGCTCAACAAGCTGAATGACATCAAGGGGATTTTGACGGGGAAGTATTAGCCCCCCCGGCCACCTCAAGGGGGAGCAATGAGCCCCCCTCCGCCCCCCATGTGGGGGGGACTGCTGAGTCGCTGTAAGGGGCTTTAGGGCATTATAAAAAGCAGTAGAGATGCGTGTGAGGGCGCGTCTCTACTGCTTTTATTGTGAGGGCGTGCTGGGGTTGTGGGGCACGCTTTTGGGGTGCGGGTTAGTCTCCGTCGAACTGGATGGTGGCGGCTGTGCCAGGCTTGGGAGCTGGGGCGACGGGGCCGGGCTTGGGGGCTGCGGGTTCCTTGCGCAGGTCGCCTATGTGGCGTTTCACCTCGGGGGTGCGCTTGTAGGCGGGTTTGTTGCGCAATTCGTCGAGCAGGGCCTCGTTCTCGATGTCGTCCTGCGTGAGGATAATGTATTGCGCCTCGGCCTTAGCCTGCTCGTTTTTGGCGATAGCATCGTAACCATACTCGTTGGCCATCAGGTCTTTAAGGTCGGTGTCCTTATCGTTGCCGCTGGGAGCCTGCACAGGTTTTCGGGTGGTTTCGGCGGGAGCCTCCTCGGTCATGTTGACATCAAATCCGGCGGCGAGCACGGTGATTTTGATTTTAGAGTCGAGCGAGAGGTCGTAGGCGACCCCGGTGATGACATCCACGTCGTGGCTGAAATTGGCCATAAACTCCTGAATCTCGTTCATTTCGCTCATTTGGAACGGGTCGTTGGAGTTGGGGTTGAAATAGACGTTAATGAGGATTCGGTTAGAGCTGTAGACATCGCGGTTTTTGAGCAGCGGCGAGTTGAGAGCGTCCTCAATAGCCTTAGTGACGCGGTGCTCACCCTCGCCATAACCCGAGCTGATGATGGCGACGCCACCCTCGCGCAGCGTGGTGTTGACATCGTTAAAGTCGAGATTGATGACACCCTCGCTGGTGATGAGCTCGCTGATGCTGCGGGCTGCGGTCGAGAGCGTGTCGTCGGCCTTGCCGAAGGCGTTGTTGAAGTCGAGGTCGGGATAGACGTTGATGAGACGCTGGTTGTTGATGATGAGCAGTGCGTCGACATATTTGCGCATCTCCTCGGCACCTGCGAGCGCCTTCATGATTTTCTTTTGTCCTTCAAAGATGAAAGGGATGGTGACGATGCCAATGGTGAGCACGCCCTTGTCGTGAGCGATGCGTGCCACTAC
Source organism: Muribaculaceae bacterium (assembly GCA_021443235.1). Lineage (GTDB taxonomy): Bacteria > Bacteroidota > Bacteroidia > Bacteroidales > Muribaculaceae > Sodaliphilus. The sequence goes on along the minus strand of JABUUJ010000020.1, from coordinate 71,082 downwards.
TGGTCCGGCGCCAGTTCCAGTTCCGCCGCCCATACCTGCGGTGATAAACACCATTTGCGTGCCGTCGTCAAAGAGTTCGGCGATATCGCGGCAGCTTTCCTCGGCGGCTTCACGTGCTACTTCGGGCTTGTTGCCGGCGCCCAGACCTTTGGTGACCGTTGGGCCGATGAGCAGTCGGTTAGGTACTGGCGACATGTTGAGAGCCTGCCGGTCGGTGTTGATGACGACAAACGACACGCCATCGACATTTTGCGAGTACATGTGGTTGATGGCATTGTTGCCACCTCCGCCCACACCCACGACCTTGATGATGGTGGGCATTTTGCTGTCGGTAACGATGAACCCGGGGTCATCACCTACCACGCCAATATTGGGTGTTGGGCCGTTTTTCAAGTTGTTTTCCATACTTATGTAATGTTGTTATTGTTGCTAAGAAAAGTTGTGCTAACACTGATAGGTGGTTATTGGTCGGGGTCTTCGGTGAGTTTGTCGCCTAAGCTTTCAAACCTATCTTTCATTCTGTTCCACCAGCTTGTGCCTTTGGGCTTCTTGGGCTCTGGATTATGCACCACAGGTTGTGGTGCTTGTTTTTGATCGGTTATGATGGGCCCATCATCATAGTTGTGTATTGTGATGCACGAGTCCATGGGGTCGATGGTGCGTGCTGCCTCGGCGATGAGCGCCATGAGTTGCACAAATTCGGGCCTATTAGCGTTGTTGCAGTCGTGGCAGAAGATGTTGGAGGGCATATTGGCCATGCGCACCTTTATTTTGGTGGTTTCCTCGACCTTTTTAGCGATTCCCTTGAGTTGTGCTGCGCCACCGGTGAGCACGATGGTGGGAATTTCGTTGGCAGTCATGCCTGCATATTCGAGTTGCTTGTTGACGTTGGCGATGATTTCGCCGGCTCGAGCGTTGATATAAAGAGCGGCCTCTTTTGAGCTGATGCCCTCGATTGTGATGTTGTCAACGTTGGCGACGTCAAGCGGGTTGTTGATGTTCTTTTTCACTCGTTCGCTGTTGTTTTCAAGCACATTCATGCCGTTGGCGATGTCGAGGGTGATGTTGCGTCCTCCCAGAGGGATGGTGTTGAGGTAGGCGAGCATGCCGCCCTTGTAGATGGCTACGCTGGTTGTTTCGGCGCCCATATCGACGAGCATGCATCCCAGTCGTTTCTCGTCGGGGTTGAGCACGTGCTCACCCATTGCGAGCAGAGTGATGATGAAGTTGCGCTCGTTGTGAGTGTTGGTCATTGAGAGGGCGCGTTTCAGGTTGAGCATGATGTTGCTGTTGGCGACAATCATGTTAAACTTGATTTTGATGCTGTTGCCATATTGCCCCACGGGGTCGTTGGTGGTGACGAGGCTTTTGTCGACATAGAAGGCACGTGGCACGACCTTGAGGGTTTCATATCTCTTGATGCCGTTGCGGCTGCCCTCGGCGATGATGTTGTCGATGATGGCCTGAGTGATGGGTTGCGAGGCGTCGATGCTTCGGTTGATTTCGCTTGACTCGCTGTGCAGCGTTCGTCCGGCAAGTCCCACGAAGACTTGAGTGACATTACCGCTGATTACACGCTCGATAGAGCGCAGGATGGTGCCGATGCAGCTTTTGATGTTCTCAACGTTCTGCACGATGCCGTAGTTCACGCAGTTGGATTGCAATACTTCCTCGACGTGTTTCACTTCGAGTCGGTTGTCGGCGATTTTCTCGGCAACTGCTCCCACGACCTTTGAACTGCCTATTTCCAAGGCGACGATATATTGTTTCTTGCTCATAATGGGTATAATATTATTCGTTTATTGGTTTTTCTTTTGAGTGTTGCTGGTTGTTGCAGCCTGGTTGCCGTTGTTGTTGCTGGCGGGGCTGTCGTTAAGTTCGCTCAGTACGGTGGGGTCGTCATAGTCGGTTGAGTCGAGTTCGATTTCGATTTTCACCGCCTTGTGTCGTTTAGTTCCCACGACCTGATGGTTCCATTTCACCGAGATGGTGTCGTAGTATTCATATCCCGTGTGAGGCAGCACGTTTTTGTAGAACTCCTTGAGGCGTGCGAACTTGCTGTCGAGGTTGTTCACGGGCCCCAGGTTCACGACGTGTCCCCTTATGCTTGGCACGATGAAGATGTTGTTGCTGTCGGTAACGCTAATCATCGTCACGAGGGCCTTCAGCGTTGGGTCGCTGTTGATGTGCTCGACCAGCGGCAGCAGTCGCGTGGCGGGGTAGGCGTTGCTGAAGTGTCCTTGCACTACGGGCACGTCGGCATGGAAGCTGATGCTTGCCGCCATGTGCTTGCCGTGTCGGTTCATATAGTAGGACGTGCTGTCGTCATAGACTCGTAGCACGGGCACTATTTGCTTGACGCGAATGATGAGCCTGTTGTTGGCCGAAAGGACGCATTCGGCCGACTCGAGGTACTCCGACTCGCGCAGCCTGTTCTCGATGTGGTCGACGTCGATTTGTCCGATTGGGACACCTACGGCCTTGATACCCATCCGGGCCATTTCGGCCTTGATGCCTTCGGGGGTGACAAACGACGTGCTGTCGACGTTAATCACCTCGATGTCGACGCCGTTGCACACCTCGTTGTGAGCCTTGTCCGAAGCCCAGACGATGCCCCACACAAGCAGTGCGGCGAGGGCGAGGAGCACTATGTTCTTAATGAGTCGTTTCACCGTTGCTGTTTTTTAATTTCGTCGCACACTTGTGGCAGCAAATCGACGATGTCGCCGGCTCCCACCGTTAAACAGACATCAAAGTTAAGCAAATGCAACGAATTAATCAAATTTTCTTTGGTGTAAATGTTTTTTACGGGGCAAGTTACCTTGTCAAGGATGATTTGAGAAGTCACACCCTCAATGGGAAGCTCGCGTGCGGGGTAGATGGGAAGCAGCAGCAGTTCGTCGGCAAGTGAGAGCGCTTGCGCAAAACCATCGCACAGGTCGCGGGTGCGCGAGTAGAGGTGTGGCTGGAAAATCACCGATATTTTGCGTCCCGGATACAGAGTGCGCACCGACGAGATGCTCGCCTTGATTTCGTCGGGGTGATGGGCATAGTCGTCGATGACCACTTTGCCCGCCGGTCCTTCCTCCTTGAGCCAGAACTCAAATCGGCGTTTAGCTCCCATGAACGAAGCCATGGCGCGCTTCATGGCGTCTTGGTCGATGCCCGCGATGCGGCAAGCCGCCATGGCAGCGATGGCGTTCTCGATGTTGATTTCCACAGGTACACCCAGGCTGATGCCTGTGATGGTTTCCCAAGGCGTGACAAGGTCGAACGAGATGTTGCCGTCGGCGATTTTCACGTTAGTGGCGTGGAAGTCGCCCTCGTTGCGCGAGTAGGTATAGGTGGTGACGCCTTGCTGCGTGCGAGGCTTGAGGTCAAGCCCAGTGTGCACGATGAGGAATCCGTCGGGGCGAATGAGCGAGGTGAAGTGGGCGAAGCTCTCGAGGTAGTTCTCATAGTTGCCGTAGATGTCGAGGTGGTCGGGGTCGGTGCTGGTGACCACGGCGATGTAGGGCGTGAGATGGTGGAACGAGCGGTCAAACTCGTCGGCCTCGATTACCGAGAACGGGCTGGAGTGAGACAGCAGGAAGTTGCTGCCATAGTTGCGCAGCACACCGCCCAGGAAGGCGTTGCTGCCAGTGCCGCTCACCTCGAGGATGTGGGCCGCCATGCTCGATGTGGTGGTTTTGCCATGCGTTCCGGCAAAGCACAGAGCCATGCTGTCGCTGGTGACGATGCCCAGCAGTTTGGCGCGTTTCACGACCTCAAAGCCGTGTTGACGGAAATATTGCAGACCGCGGTGCGACTCGGGTACGGCAGGGGTGTAGACCACGAGAGTGTCGTTGGGGTTGAGGCAGTATTGCGGAATGAGCGCTGGATCGTCGTCAAAGTCGATGCTCACACCTTCGCTCACGAGTGCGTGCGTGAGGTCGGTGGGTGTGCGGTCATAGCCGGCAATGCGTTTCCCCTTGGCGAGGAAATATCGTTCGAGCGCCGCCATGCCAATGCCACCTGCGCCCACAAAGTATAGAGAGTTGAAATCTTTCATAGTGCGGAGTGTGTTTTATTTGTACATAAGTTGCACGACATGGTCAACGATAATCTCGGCGGCGTTGGGGAGCGCCATGCCGAGGGCGTTGTTGCTGAGCGAGGCGATGAGCCGAGAGTCGTCGACGGTGCGCAGCATGGTGTCGACCAGCGCTGTGGTGGCGTCGGCGTCCTTGACCAGAATTGCCGCGTTGCGGTTGACCAGCGCCATGGCGTTCTTGGTCTGGTGGTCCTCGGCGACATTGGGCGAGGGCACGAGAATGCTCGCCTTGCCCAGGAGTTGCAACTCGCTCACCGAGCTTGCTCCGGCACGCGACACGACGAGGTCGGCGGCGCGATAGGCTATGTCCATATTGGCGATAAACGGCATTTGGACGACGTTTTTCACGCCCGAGTCGGCGAGAGCCTGAGCGCACTGGGCGTCGTAGTATTTGCCCGATTGCCACACCACCTGCACGTCGTCGCGAGCGCCAATCTTAGCGAGGCCGCCCTTCATGGCGTTGTTGATGGTGCCAGCCCCCAGCGAACCGCCGATGATGAGCACCGTCTTCTTGTTGGGGTCGATGCCCATGGCTTGTCGTGCCTCGTGTGGTGTTGCGGCGCACTCGAGGAGGTTGCGGCGCACGGGGTTGCCCGTGAGCACGATCTTTGAAGCGTCGAAGAAGCGTTCCATGCCCTCATAGGCCACGCAGATGCACTGGGCACGCTTGGCGAGGAGCTTGTTGGTGACTCCAGCGTAGGAGTTCTGCTCTTGCAGCAAGGTGGGCACGCCGGCACGCTGTGCTGCCTTGAGCGTGGGTCCGCTGGCATAACCGCCCACGCCGATGGCGACGTCGGGCTTAAACTCCTTGACTATGTCCTTGGCCATGCCCATGCACTTGAAGAGCTTGAGCATAGCCTTGAAGGCCTTGATGGGGTTTTTGCGGTCGAGCCCCGACACAGGCAGTCCCTTGATGGTGTAGCCCGCAGCGGGAACTTTTTCCATTTCCATGCGTCCTTCGGCGCCCACAAAGAGGATGTTGGCGTCGGGGAAACGGCGTTTTATTTCGCCAGCTATTGACAAGGCGGGGAAGATGTGTCCACCAGTGCCACCGCCGCTAATGAGGATATTCATGCTATTTCCAGATATTTTTGGGTGTTGGATTAATCATAATGGGGTTCTCGGCGTCGAGGCCTGCGGGCAGCTCGGTTTCGGGCGTCCGGCGGTTGCTCATGTTGAGCTTGCCGGTGGTGACGGTGCGGCTCACGCTGAGCATGATGCCAAACGAGCAGCATATCGTGAGGATGGCGGTGCCGCCGTTAGAGATGAGAGGCAACGGCTGTCCCGACACGGGGAACACGCCAGTGTTGATTGCCATGTGAATGAGGGCTTGGATGGTGATGAACAGCGCGAGCCCGATGATGAGCAGCGATGGCAGCGCCCGGTTGCACTTGCGCACTATGAAGAGCGCTCGCCCCAGCAGCGAGATGAATAGCAGCAGCATAACGACGCCTCCCACCAGACCAGTTTCCTCAATAATAATTGAGTAGATGTAGTCGCTGAATGCCAGCGGTAGTCGCGAGCACTCACGCGAGCGCCCGATTCCCACGCCAGTGATGCCGCCGTGAGCCTGCGCCATGCGCGAGAACACCTCTTGCTGGTTTTTGCTGGTGATGGGCCAGAAAACGAGCGAGTCGTTGTTCCACCACTGCCTGATGCGCTCCTTACGCATTTCCCATCGGTCGACTAAAGGTTTATTGGCAGTCTCCGAGGCTTCTTGTTCAATGCCATATTTCGCCTCGGCCTCACTGACCGCCTCGCCGTTATGGTCGCCCTCCGACTTAATGTAAAAAACCCCTGCGCCCACCACGCATCCCACGACAACGGTGATAAACAGTTTCTTAAAGCTGGCACCGCCAATGCAGAGCATGCAGATGCAGATGAGGACAATGATGGCACAGTTGGTGGCACCGCTTCTAATCATCAATGCGCAATAGAGCCCTGTGGCGACGAGTGCCTCAACAAGGCCCTTGGTGGTGAGCCCATGGTCTTTCTGGTTGGTAGCCAGGATAAA
>JABUUJ010000020.1:57804-64965 GCA_021443235.1 Muribaculaceae bacterium | reverse complement strand
ACTATTGAGAGTTTTGACAGCTCGGTGGGCTGGAAGGTGATGCCACCAGGCAGGAAGATGGCACGCTGCGCGCCGTTGACGACGCTACCAAAGAACAACACATAGAGCAAGGTTGCCACTGTCACCACCGCGAGCAGCGGGATGCTGACGGCGAGGAAGGAGAGCTTGTTGTAGTCGCGTCGCGCAATAAAGATTGCCAAAAGGACACCAGCGCCCAGAAAGAAGCATTGCTTGATGACAGGCATATACACGCCCATAGAGTCGATGTTGCGGCTCGACGCACTGTAGTTCTCGATTATCGAGATGAGAATCAAGGCGATGAAGATGCCCCAAATCCAGGGGTCGCCATACTTCTGGTTGAACTCGCTCAACGAGTTGTTTTGTTGTTCTTTAGTCATGTGTGGTTGTGGCTTTATAAATTTAAGAAAATGTGTGTTATTTCAAGTTGTTGACGCAGTCCTTGAACTGCTTGCCACGGTCTTCGTAGCTCTTAAACAGGTCGAAGCTGGCGCAGCAGGGCGATAGCAGCACCGTGGTGCCGCTTGTGGCGAGTTGGTGGCACTTGTCGACACACTCTTGCATGCTGCGGGCATCGGTCACTACGGGCACCTTGCCGTCGAAGAAGTTGTGCAACTTGGTGTTGTCAACGCCCAGGCACACGATTGCCGTCACCTTGTCCTTGACAAACTGCTCAATCTCGCTATAGTCGTTGCCCTTGTCCTTGCCGCCGAGGATGAGGACGGTGGGCTCGGTCATGCTCTCAAGGGCATACCAGGTGCTGTTGACGTTGGTGGCCTTAGAGTCGTTGATCCAGCGCACGCCGCCCAGCGAGCGCACAAACTCGAGGCGGTGCTCCACGGCCTGGAAGTCGGCGAGCGCGCGTTTTATCACCTCGTTCTCAATGTTGAGCAGGCTGGCGCTGATGCCAGCTGCCATTGAGTTGTAGAGGTTGTGCACACCCTTGAGCGACAAGTGGTTGCGGTCGATTTCCCAATGCTTGCCGTCGATGTCAAACTTCATGATGCCGTTTTCAATATAGGCAGCGCAGTCGTTGTCGTGGTCTTGCGCGGTGAATGGCAGGAGTTGCGCCTCGGTGTTGATGTGTCGCAGTTGTGCAGCGATGATGGGGTCGTTTTGCCAGTAGATGAAAGCGTCCTCGCTGGTTTGGTTCTGCATGATGCGGAACTTGGCTGCGGCATAGTTCTCCATCTTGTGGTCGTAGCGGTCGAGGTGGTCGGGAGTGATGTTGAGCAGCACGGCGATATTGGCCTTGAACTCATACATATTGTCGAGCTGGAAGCTGCTTAGCTCAATCACATAGTAGTCGTGATGGGCGGTTGCCACCTGATAGGCGAGACTTTGGCCCACATTGCCCGCCAGGCCCACGTTGAGGCCAGCCTGCTGCAGGATGTGGTAGGTGAGCATGGTGGTAGTGGTCTTGCCGTTGCTACCTGTGATGCACACCATCTTGGCCTTGGTGTATCGTGCGGCATACTCGATTTCGCTGATGATGGGGATGCCCCGTCGTTGAGCCTCAACAACGAGAGGCGCGGTGAGAGGAATGCCAGGCGACTTGATTATCTCGTCGGCGTTAAGGATTTTCTCTTGGGTGTGTTGTCCTTCCTCCCAGTCGAGCTGGTAGTTGTTGAGCATTTCCTTATACTTGGGAGCGATGTTACCCATGTCGCTGAGGAACACTTCTTGGCCCACGGTTTTAGCCAGCACTGCGGCACCCACGCCGCTTTCGCCACCGCCTAATATTACTATACGTTTCATGATGTGCTTGAATTATCGGATTTTGAGAGTGACAAAGGTAATTACTGCGAGGAAGATGGCGATGAGCAGGAACCGCACCACCACTTTGGCCTCGTGCACGGGATTTTTCAGGTGGAATAAATAGGGCCACTTGATGCTTTCCTCCTTGGCGGTGAAATGGTGGTGGAGAGGTGTCATGCGGAACAGGCGCTTGTCGGTGCCATAGTGTTTTTTGTGCCACTTGCTGTAGCTCACCTGGCACATTACCGAGAGCGTCTCGACAAAGAACACGCCGCACAGGATGATGAGCAGCCACTCCTTGCGGATGAGGATGGCAAAGACGCCGATGATGCCGCCCAGGCACAGGCTACCGGTGTCGCCCATGAACACTTGTGCCGGGAACGAGTTATACCACAGGAAACCTATTGTTGCGCCGATGAAGGCTGCTGCATAAACCACAAGCTCCGAGCTGTCGGGGATATACATGATGTTGAGGTAGGAGGCATAGATGATGTGTCCTCCCAGATAGCACATGATGGCAAGCGCCAGTCCGGCAATTGCCGATGTTCCGGCCGCCAGTCCGTCGATGCCGTCGGTTAGGTTAGCGCCGTTGCTCACTGCCGTTACGACAAAGATGGTGAGCAGCGTGAAGAGAATCCATCCGCAGGTTTGGGCGTGCTTGCCGGTCCACTTAAAGAAGTAGGAGTAGTCGAGGTTGTGATTTTTGATAAACGGGATGGTGGTCTTGGTCGATTTCTCGGCTGTGGTTTTGTGGTTGACCACAATTTCGCTGGTTTGACTGTTGGTTCTCGACACATTCTCGTTGATGACCACTGCGGGGCTGAAATACATGGTTGCCGCCACGATGAGTCCTAATCCCACCTGTCCCACAATCTTGAACTTGCCCTTGAGGCCGTCCTTGTTGTGGTGGAACACCTTGATGTAGTCGTCGGCAAAGCCAAGCGCGCCGCACCAAATTGTGGCGACAATCATGAGCAGCATGTACACGTTGTTGAGCTTGCCCAGCAGCAAGCACGGGATGAGGATGCTGATGATGATGATGAGTCCGCCCATGGTGGGGGTGCCTTGCTTGAGGGCGTTGCCACCCTCGCTTGCCGAGCGTTCCTTGTCGCACATCTGCATGCCCTTGAGGTGCTTGATGATGTGCCCGCCAATCACGATGGCGATAAACAGCGACAGCACGAGCGCAAATCCTGAGCGGAAGGTGATGTATTCAAATAGGCGTGCGCCGGGCACGTGATATTCTTCTAAGAAGTGAAACAGATGATATAGCATATTGTTGATTGTTTAATAGTAAACTCTATATTATTAATCAATTAAAACCATTAGTCAACAGCCATTAGCCATTAGCCAAAATTGCCTTGGCCACTTCCTCGCGGTCGTCGAAGTGGTGCTTAACGCCGTTGATTTCCTGATAGTCCTCGTGGCCTTTGCCAGCCACCAGCACAACGTCGCCGGGCTGTGCCATGAGGCAGGCGGTGACGATGGCGCTGCGGCGGTCGGTGATTTTCACCACGTGGTTGTCGTCGGGGTCGAGCCCAGCCTCCATTTGTCGCAGAATCTCCTCGGGATCCTCGTTGCGGGGGTTGTCGCTGGTGAGAATCACGCGGTCGCTGCGTCGTGCCGCCTCGCGCGCCATGATGGGGCGCTTGCCGGCGTCGCGGTTGCCGCCACATCCACACACGGTGATGATGTGACCTCGAGAGCCAATCACGTCGCGAATGGTGTCAAGCACATTGACCAGTGCGTCGGGGGTGTGGGCATAGTCGACGATGGCGGTGAAGCCCTTGGGCGAGTGGATGGCCTGGAAGCGTCCGTCAACGGCGGTGAGGGTGCTCATTTTCACTGCGACCTCGTCGGGATCAAATCCCAGCATCACCGCTGTGCCGTAAACGGCGAGCAGGTTGTAGGCGTTGAAGCGTCCCGTAAACATCACCTCGATGTCCTTGCCGTTGATGTTGAGCGAGGTGCCGTCGAGGCGCTCCTCAATGACGCGGCACTTGAAATCGGCCATTGATCGCAGCGAGTAGGAGCGCACGGTGGCGTTGCAGTTCTGCACCATCACGTTGCCCACCTTGTCGTCGATGTTGACCAGTGCGAAGGCGTGGCTGTCAAGGCCGTCGAAGAAGCTCTTTTTGGCAGCGATATAGTTGTCGACGGTCTTGTGGAAGTCCATGTGGTCGCGGGTGAGGTTGGAGAACACCGCTCCGGCAAAGGTGAGACCCTCGATGCGGCGTTGCACGCAGGCGTGCGAACTCACCTCCATGAAGGCGTACTCGCATCCGGCCTCAACCATCTCGTGCAGGAGCCGGTTGAGGGTGAGGTGGTCGGGGGTGGTTTGCACGGCCGGTATCACGGTGGTGTCGATGATATTCTTGACGGTTGAGAGCAGTCCACACTTGTAACCAAGTCGTCGTGTGAGCTCATAGAGCAAGGTTGCGGTGGTGGTTTTTCCGTTGGTGCCGGTAATGCCCACGAGTCGTAGGTGTCGTGACGGCTGGTTGTACCACTCGCCGGCGATGTGAGCCAGTGCGACGGTGCTGTTGTCGACCTGCACATAGGTCACGTTGGGGTTGAGTTGCTCGGGCAGCTGCTCGCACACCACTGCGGCGGCGCCAGCGTCGACGACGGCGGGGATGAACTTGTGGGCATCGACTGCCACGCCTTTCACCGCTACAAAGAGGGCGCCCTTGCCGGCGGCGCGCGAGTCGCACACGAGGTCGTGTATTTCGACCTGAGTGCTGCCCACGATGCGATGTGGCTTTATATTATATAATAATGTGTCAAGGATTTTCATTGTTGTTATATTTGTTGGTGGGTTGATATTCAATGGCTAAGTGCCAGTGTTATGTAATCGCCGTGCACAAATTGCGAGCCAGGCGCCCGACTTTGCTTGCTCACATAGCCCGAGCCGCGCATTCTCACGCCCAGCCCGGCTTGCTCAAGCGTTGCGATGGCCTCGCGCGCGGTCATTCCTATCACATTGGGCACGCCGCTGCCGACGGGCTTGGGCGGCGTAAGCACGGTGCGATTCTTGATGCCAAGGTCGGTTGTCAATGTTTTGGCGCTGCTTGAATATATTTTTGCCTTGTTGGTGGGTTGTTTGCCGTTGTTGCGTGTGGCTGCATCGGCGACATAGTCGCTCTTGTTGTCGAGTAGCCCGCGCGCATAGAGGCGCAGTGCGACATTCTTGAGCACCACTCCGCTCGATGCCGCTGCTCCGCGTCCGCCGCCGTTGAGCAGCACCATGCACGAGTATTTGGGCTTGCTATAGGGGAAGAAACCGCAGAATGCGAAGCGCCTGTTGGCCGAGTATTGTCCGTTGACGATGGTGAAGGCGGTGCCGGTTTTTCCGGCTATCTCCACGCGGTCGTCTTGCAGCCATCGGTGTGCTGTGCCGTGTCCGTCCCACACCACGGCGTGTAGCATTTGGCGCAGTTTCTCGGCGTTTTGTGGCGAGCATATCTGGTTGCGAATGTAGGTCACTGGCACGATTGAGTCGGGCTCGCCCTCACGCGAGAGACGCTTCATGAGGTGCGGGCGCACATATTTGCCATCGTTGGCGATAGCGTTGAAGACGGCGAGGGTGCTCAGTGGCGGAATCAAGGTGGTGTAGCCAAACGCCATGCGTGTGAGTGCCACGCGGTCGGCGTTGGTGTTGCCCAGTCGTGCTACGACGGGTTGCATCTCGCCGCCGATACCCGAGTTGAACGGCTCAAAGAAGCCGAGTTCCTCAAGTCGCTTGCGGAACTTGCCGGGCGTGTCGCCATATTTCCGAACGATGATGCGAGAGATGCCTATGTTTGACGAGCGTGCGATGATTTGCTCGCAGCTGAGCTGTGCGTCGCCATAGTGGTCGGTGAGGTTTTTGCCGCAATAGGTCCACGTGTGTCCGGTGGCAATCATGGTTTCGGGGCCTTGCACAATGCCGTCCTCAAGGGCGACGAGCATAGAGATGGGTTTCATTACCGATCCTGGCTCATAGCCCAGCACGGCGTTGTTGCGTCCCTCGATGTAGTCGCCAGCGACGTCGTTCCACTCCAGGTTGGATATTGCCTTGATTTCGCCGGTAGCCACCTCCATCAAGATTGCTGTGCCCCATCGTGCCTGTGCCTCGTGCAGCATTGCGTAGAGCTCGTTCTCAACAATGTCTTGCATGTCGACGTTGATGGTTGTGGTGATGTCATAGCCTGGCACGGCGGGTACTTTCTCGCCGTTGATGATGGCGCTGTTGGTCTGTTGCTTGATGGCTTTTCCGGGAATGCCATAGAGCAGTGAGTCGAGTGCCATTTCCAGTCCCGAGGTGCCATGCAGCCCCGAGCGGCTGGTGCTCTCGGCCACATTGCCTATGCTTCGCGCCGCCATTGAGCCATAGGGCTTGCTGCGTTTGCGCTGTCGCTCGTAGTACAGTCCGCTTTTGCGTCGCCCTTTGTTGAAGAAGGGGAACGTGGTGAGCCGCTTGTACTCGCTGGTGGTGAGCAGTCGCTTGATGAGGCGGTACGACTGGTTTCGCTTGCCTTTTTGGTTTATTTTGTTGTAGGCGCTGGTGAGTTCTTGGTTCCACTGGCTGGCGTTGCGCGAGGGTTCAAACTTGGCGAGGCTGTCGCACAGTGCGGGCAGGTACTTGGCGAGGCTGTCTTGCGATATGCCCTCCGAGTTCCAATCGACGCGAGCGATGTAGAATTGCATGTTGGCGGCGAGCACGGTGCCGTTGTCGGCAAGGAGTTTGCCTCGCAAGGGCTCGATGACGGTTTCCTTGGTGAGGATACTGTCGGCCTTTATGTTCCAGTCGCGTGCATACACGACGGTGGTTTTAAACATCTTGGTGACGATGCAGGCAGCAAAGACCAGAATGAGGCCGATGAAGACCACATACCTGATGATAATGCGTCGTTTGTTGTTGTAAGGTGCTTTCATTTTGTATCGAGACTATAAGGTGGTTGCTCAGGGGCGATTAGGTGGATGTGCATGGTGTCGACGAAGGCCTTCATCTGGCTTTCGCGAATCATTGAGTTGTATTTGGCGCTGGCGTTGACCCAGTCGGTGTTGGCGCTTTCGAGCTGTTCTTTCAGCTGGTTGATTTCGGTCATGTATTTTTGGCAAGTGTATTTATTGCTGATGTACATGAGCACCATGCCCACGATGAACGCGATGTGGATGGTGTAGCGTTTGAAGAACGCCACGCTGAGGAATTTGCCGTGAAACAGGTCGGACAGCATGCCCGCGAGTGTGGCTATGGTCTTGTCTTTTATTTCGTTTTTACTTGCCATTTTCAAATTTCGTTTTTTGAAATCTCTCTAAACAACTAAACACTAAACTATAAAACTCTAAACACTAAAACTTTAAACAATAAACTTTAAACAATAAACTTTAAACAATAAACTC
>JABUUJ010000020.1:54970-56807 GCA_021443235.1 Muribaculaceae bacterium | reverse complement strand
CAGCATTTATAAATTACGGTGTAAAGTTACAGAGATTTTGGAAAATTTACAAACATAAATTTCCAAAATTTAATTATTTTGGGAAAAAGTTATTAACAACCTTCAGAAGGTGCTAAAAATCAATGGGGTTACGGCAATATTTGCAAGTGTAAACAAAAAGTCGCCTCAAGCGACTTTTTTAAGGTCGTTAAGGTCACTAAGGCCTATTAATGTCAAAGTCAACGTCAAAGTCGTTTAAGGGTGATGAAGGAGTAGGGGTGGGGGTTGCGGTCGTCGGCCTCATGGGTCTCGCAGTCAATCTCTTGCCATTCGGTGGGGTCGATGGTGGGGAAGTGTGCGTCGGCCTCGGCGAAGGCGTGGTGGATGCGCGTAAGGTGCAGTGTGTCAATCATGTGGAAAGTGGCGGCATAGACCTGTGCTCCGCCGATGATAAACACCTCTCCGGGCATGGTGGCGGCGGCGATGGCGTCATCAATGCTGCGTGCCACGGTGACGCCCTCGGGGGCATAGTTGGGGTTGCGCGACACGACGATGTTTTGGCGGCCGGGCAGGGGTCCTTTGGGGAACGAGGCGAGGGTGTTGCGTCCCATCACTATGGAGTGCCCCATTGTGATGGCTTTGAAGTGCTTGAGGTCGGCCGGCAGGTGACACAGCAAGTCGCCGTTGAGCCCGATGGCGTTGTTATCGTCGATCACGACGATGGCACTGAGTTGGCGCGGTTTCTCCATTGCTTTGTGTATAAATGAGTTACACGCTCACCACACCCTTGATGGCGGGGTGCGGGTCATAGCCCTCGAGGGTGAAATCCTCGTAGGTGAAGTCGAGCAGGTCGTTGACCTCGGGGTTGAGGCGCATCACGGGCAGCTGGCGCGGCTCGCGTGTGAGTTGCTCGCGCACCTGGTCAAAGTGGTTGCGGTAGATGTGTGCGTCGCCAAAGGTGTGCACAAACTCGCCCGGCTTCAGGCCGCACACCTGCGCCACCATCATGAGCAGCAGCGCGTAGGAGGCGATGTTGAAAGGCACGCCCAGGAAAAGGTCGGCGCTGCGCTGGTAGAGCTGCAGGCTGAGGCGGTTGTCGGCGACGTAGAACTGAAACAGGGTGTGGCACGGAGGTAGCGCCATGTTGTTGACCTCGGCTACGTTCCAAGCGCTCACGATGTGACGGCGCGAGTTGGGATTGTTTTTGATTTGGTCAATGAGCAGTGCGATTTGGTCGATGGTGCCGCCGTTGTAGTCGGGCCACGAGCGCCACTGGTGTCCGTAAACGGGCCCGAGCTCGCCGTTCTCGTCGGCCCACTCGTTCCAAATTCTCACGCCGTGCTCTTGCAGCCAGTGCACGTTGGTGTCGCCGCGCAGGAACCACAGGAGTTCGTAGATGATTGACTTCAAGTGCACTTTCTTGGTGGTGAGAAGCGGGAAGCCGTCCTCAAGGTTGCATCGCAGCTGGTAGCCAAACACGCTTATGGTGCCGGTGCCGGTGCGGTCTTCCTTGAGGGTGCCGTGCTGCATCACGTGCTTGATGAGTTCAAGATACTGTTTCATGCCACAAAGTTACAACTTTTCCCCCACACCCACAAGTAGCGACTTTGACATTGACTCGCTGTCGCGAGCGTTCAACATGGTTCAACGTGGTTTAACCTTGTTCAACATTGTTGTTGCCACGCGAAGCCAATTCCCAAAAATCCTATAAATTCCCATGAGAAAAATTCGTGGCAAAAAATCACACCATCCCGCAGCCCAAATCCCCATGAGATAAAAATGCCTGCCACAGTCAAGTGGCAGGCAGTGAGTGTCTCGGCATGTAACTTCAACCAAGTTGAACAACGTTGAACAAAGT
>JABUUJ010000020.1:45538-54920 GCA_021443235.1 Muribaculaceae bacterium | reverse complement strand
GGGGGACTTACCCAAGGATGATGTTGATGATGGCGTTGACGTCGGCGATGTCGACGCTGCCGTCTCCATTTACGTCGGCGTTGCCTTTGTAACTGCTTGCGGCAGTGCCCAGTATGATGTTGATGATGGCATTCACATCACTGATGTCGACGGTGCCGTCACCGTTAACGTCGCCAGTGGCGTACGAGCCCAAGATTGTGTAATATTTAGATCTTGTTATCCTGGTTAGCTCTCCATACTTGTAGTAGAAGAGATCCATGAAATAAACGCCAGGCGGCAGATTATTGAAGGTTGCACTCGTAGTCTTAGTCGCCCCACTATTCAAAGTAAATTTATATTTCTGTTGTTTATAAAATAAGGCATACGTTTGACTTTCCGTGTAAAGGGCTGCGTAGATGGTGTCAGTATAGTTTGTCGTTCCAGCATTTTTCAATGTAAATGTGGCTTTAAACGTGTTACCTCTAATCTCTTGGTTGGAAAAAAACATAATCATTAAAAATTTCTTGTTAAAATGTTGTTGGAGGTGTGATGTAATGGATTTTTTGTGAAAATTTTGGGGTGTGGGGTGTGAGAATGGAAATAAAGTGCTAACTTTGCTTTCTCGATATAATTGAGAGAGAACTAACCGTCATGAGAATAGCGCTAACGCTGGTGACATATTTCCTGCTCATAGTCTATACCCACTATGACTATATCTTGCTGGGCAAGGGTCGCGTGATGTATCCCACCTACATCGCGATGAACCTGTGCACGGTGATGCTCGACGCGTCGGTGATGGCGCTGGTTGCCGGCATGGTGCCGCGCAAGTGGTGGCGGTGGCTGGTGTCGGGCGTGGTGTGGCTGTTTTGCATGGCCAATGTGATATACCTGCGGCACTTCGACACCTATGTGGATGTGACACTCATGGGCGAGGTGCGCAACTTCGACATCTTGGGCGAAAGCTTTGCCGCGCTCATTCACTTCAGGGACTTTGTGGCGACGGCGCTCTACTGGGGTCTGTGCTACTGGGCGTTTGTCAGGCTTCCCGAGCGAAAGACGTGGTTCAGGTGGTGGGTTGTGCTGGCGCTGGCGGTGGGCTCTTTCGGTGGCATATATTATTGCGCCAACAGGCTGAAGCACAAGCCCTACACAGTGCTGCTGAAGTTCTGGAAGGGGAAGTTTGACAGCGACACCTACAGCACGGGCTATCAGCGAGGGTTTATCCATAAGGTTTACAGCGACCTGTGGCGACTGAATATGCACCGCGGCGTGACCGATGCCGACAAGGAGGCGATGGCGTCGCTGGCCGAGATGCGTGCCCGCGAGATGATGCCGATGAACCTCGCGCCTCGCCCCGACAATGTGGTGTTTGTCGTGATGGAGAGCATCATGAGCGAGGCGATAGGGGCGGTGTGCAACGGCGACAGCGTGATGCCCAACCTGGCGCGGCTTGCCGGCGAGGCACAGTATGGCAACCTTAACATGATGAGCGAGACGGCGCTGGGATGGAGTGCCGACGGCCAGCTGATATATATGGCGGGAATATTGCCCCACACCACGGTGACGACGGCCAACGCCTTCACCCACAACACCCACCACGGGCTGGGCACGGTGCTCAAGTCGCTGGGCTTTGCCACGGCGATGGTGATTCCCACAGGCCGCCATGTGTGGCACCAGGAGGAGATGTGCCATGCCTATGGCATCGACTCGCTGTATAACGCGGTGCCTTATGGCAACGACAACGACGAGCACCTTGTCGACACCGCTATCGAGGTGGTGAGGAAATATAAGGACAAGCCGGTGTTTCTCACGGTGCTGAATATGTCGACGCACACGCCTTATAGCAGCCACTTTGACCTGCGACTGCGCGACTTCAACGACTCGCGCTATGCGGAGCAGCAGTTGCTCTACTTTGAGCGCGCCAACTATTTCGACCATCACTTGCAGCGCTTCATCGACGCGCTGAAGGCGTGCGGGATGTGGAACAACACAATGGTGATTCTGGCGAGCGACCATCACGACGGCGACTGGGCGGGCCGCGACCGCTTGCCTATTCCGCTCATTATCACTGGCGGCTATCCTATTGCTCGCGAGGCGCACGACGACGCGCTCATCTATCAGAGCGACGTGTATCCCACGCTGCTGGGGCTGCTGGGCGTGAGCGCCGAGTGGCGTGGCGTGGGCCGCGACATTTTCAACGCTACGTCGCAGCGCCTGCCCGAGCCCGAGCGCCACAATATCTCTAATCTCATCCTGGAAACCGACTGGTTTGCCCAGTGAGCCCCCCCCTAAATGGGGGTGTTGCTACACCTCTACACCTCAACACTGAAAAAAATTATCACCTAATTAACCGAATGAAACGAATTTTAGGTCAATTCGGTTAATTAGGTGATTTTAACCCAAAAAGTTCATTAGAACGCCGAGGTTAATTATTTTTGCTATTTTTCGTCTTTTTGTTTTCTGTCGGCATCTTTTCCTTGTTTATTCAGTCNAAATCTGCTCGACATAAAATCAAAAATACTTCAAAATTCTAATGAACTATTTGGGTTTAAATCTTTCCTTGCGACCAAAACACCCCCATTAGGGGGCTGGGGGGCTGCCGCAACCACGTTGAACAGCTCGTGCCTTATTTTTTCTTTTTCTTGGCTTGGGTGAGGTAGGCGTCGATAGCGGCGGCCATTGAGGGAGCCCCGGGCGAGGTGGTGATGTCGAGACGCAGCCCGGCTTTGTTCACTGCCTCGATGGTGGGTTGCCCCATGGCGCCGATGGCGATTTCGCCCTGCTCAAAGCCGGGGAAGTTGCTTTTCAGCGACTTGATGCCTGCCGGGCTGAAGAAGATGAGCATGTCGTAGTCGAGGTTCTCGTCGGGGGCGAAGTCGTTGCTGATGGTGCGGTACATCACGGCCTGTGTGTACTTGAGGTTGTGCTCGTCGAGTACCGAGAGCTTGGTGTTGTCGTGTGCGTCGCTCACGGGCATGAGGTAGGTTTCCTTGTTGTGCTTCTGGATGAGAGGCACGAGCCCGCCCATTTGTCCGGTTTCGCTATAGAATATTTTGCGTTTGCGATACACGATATACTTCTGCAGGTAGAAGGCGATTGTCTCGCTGATGCAGAAGTACTTGAGTGTTTCGGGCACGTTGATGCGCATTTCTTTGCACAGGCGGAAGAAATGGTCGATTGCGGTGCGTGCTGTGAAAATAATCGCTGTGTAGTCGGGAATTTGTATTCTCGACTGACGGAATTCTTTAGCCGACAGTCCTTCGATTTTGATGAATGGCCGGAAAACAACCTCAACTCCGTGCTTTTCCTCAAGGTCAAAGTACGGCGACTTTGCCGAGGTGGGTTTGGGTTGAGATACAAGAATCTTTTTTATCACCACTATATTGTAAAAATAGTTCTAAATGTTACCAAAAAATGTGCACAAAACAACCGCTCCGGCGCTCAATAAAACGAGCGGAACGATTTCGACGCTGCAAAGGTACAAAATAAAATAGACAAGTGACGGAAAATTGGTGTAAAAAATTCTAAAACCTTTAAAAATGAAGGCAATTCGGCACAAAATGTAAAGAATTAGCGCCAAAATGAGCAGTTGCTGGCACATTTCGGGCCACACGAGGAGCAGTCCCACGACGGGCAGCAGGGCGATGCCCAGCAGCGAGTGTGCGGCCTTGAAGGCGGCAGTCCACAGGTGGCAGGCGGCGGCGTCGGCAAAGACGTGCGCCACCACATTATACACTATTAGTTGCAGTAGGTAGAAGATGAGAGCGATAGCCGAGAGTGTGCCTGTGTGCAGGAACACGTTGCTGTGCAGCGATGCGCTGAGCGACGGCACGAGGAGGTCGATGGCCCAGTAGGCGAGCAGTCCCAGCATGACGCAGGTGTTGAGCGTGAGCGCCGAGAGGATTTGCAGCTCGTTGACGGTGTCGTCAAAGACGTTTTGCTGGCGTCGCACGTTGAAGATGTTGTGCCACAGCGAGTCGATGTATTTATAGCCGGTGCGGTAGCTCGCCACGACGAGAAGCAGTGCGACGAGCAGCATTGTCATGGTGCCGGTGTCGTGCAGCGGGGTGTTGAGGGGCTGGCCGGGCTCGTTGCCTTGTGGCATGTCGATTACGGGCAGCGTCGCGAGCGAGGGCACATCGATTGTGTCGCATGGCTCGGGGTGCGGGAAGCCTTGAGTCCATTGCGGCGCGTAGTAGGGCTGTGGCGCGATGGAGTCGTGCGAGGTGATGGTGCTATCGCTGGGAGTGATCACAGTGAGTAGTTATTGTGTGTTTCAAAAGAACTTGGTGTCGCTCACGGGGACGCCTTGCTCGAGTTGTTGCTCAATGATGTCGATGGCTTGCTGGGGCGTGTTGGCGACGTTCCACAGGCAAGCGTGGGTCGTCTTCATAAAGCCGCGCGCCATGCACTGGTTGAGCATCTCGATGAGCGGGGTGTAGAAGCCGGCGGTGTTGAGAATCACGATGGGCTTGGTGATGATGGCGAGTTGTCGCCAGGTGATGGCTTCCAAGAGTTCCTCAAGGGTGCCGCAGCCGCCGGGCAGAGCGATGAATGCTGTGGCAAGGTCGCTCATCATCTGCTTGCGGTCGTGCATGTCGCAGGTGATGATTTCCTCGCTCACGCGGTCATAGCCCCAGTCGTTGTCGACCATGAACTTGGGGATGACGCCCGTGACGAGGCCGCCGTTGTCGAGCACGCCGTCGCTCACGGCGCGCATGAGTCCCACTTTTCCCGAGCCGTTGACGCAGCCCCAGCCGCGTTCGCTCATTATCTTGCCCAGCTCATAGGCCTGGTCGATGAAAACGTTGTCGATGTTGTTGCTCGACGCCGCAAACACACAGATTTTTCCTTTTTCCTGTTTCATGCCCGCAAAGTTACAACTTTTTTTGGAAACAACCCGCATCCCCCTGCAGGTTGCAGAAGAATTGACACGTTGAAAAACGTCCACACATAGTAGAGTGTTTTCAATTTGTTGTAGTATTTAACCGATTAATTTTGACAAATCAAAGTACATGGCATATGTGCTGTCGCTATCAGGATTGTCCTTATCAACCTCGAACCGTTGTTGTTCTTCATTGCCCATAAAGTCAAAGTCGTTCTTTTGGTAAAACGCCACTGCCTGTTTATAAGCATCAACAGTTAAAAATCGGCAACCAGTTTTATTATGATCAATCATCCAGTTCTTTATAAACTCTATAATCTGAGAACCCCAATGCTCACCAGACGATTGGAAATTCTTCCCCACGGCAAGGCGACCTATCTTGACGGCAGGATAGTCTCTGCGATGTTTCTCGTGTGGCAAAGATGATTTCACTTTTCTCCAGAAACTTTTTGAGAGTTCAATTGCCGACATCTTATCATTTATGAGGCTGAAAAACAGAACTGTTTCAGTCTCATTCTCAATATAATATGTTACAGCAAGTAACTCCTTTTGATATAGGTATGAATCCTTGATACAAAACTCGTTCAAGTCATCATCCCCACAATCAAAAGGCAACATTGTGTGCTCCTGGGTAAGTCGTTTTAGTGTAAAAGCCATCAAATCTCAATTTTAACCCTTTGTTTAAAAAGAGATACTGACTTATTCATCTTTTCACGAAGCCTCTTACGCTCATCATCGGGTATGGGAGTATTAATTTTGCGAAGAAACTCTGTTGCATCTTCGCCAAAAAGTATTGGAGTATTTCTAATAGGTCGTGCCATATCTTATATTCGTTATTATACAATAATTTACGCTGCAAAAATACGGAATAATTTTCAAACGAAAGCCATTTTACATATAAAAAATTGATGTGTGCCCTCAAAAAGGTTATAAAGGTCGAAAAACACACCAGGATTAGGCAAAAACATATCATCATGACACCACAAATAACCCCTGATGCCAAATCGTTGGTGGCGAAGCAACGAAGAGAGGGGCTCTCGCTGCAGTCAACGTCAATGTCAGGGTCAAAATGACGGGGAAATGTATTTTTATAGAAAAATAGTTGGCGGGAATAGAAAATGTTATTAAATTTGCACCAAAAATTAAGAATAGGGATAAAATTTGGAAAAATAATACAAAACAATAAAAATGGAGGTTAAGAGGAAAAAAGGGCGATTAGGCTTTGCGACGCGCGTTGGAGCTGTTGCTGCTGCTGTGGGCTCGGCGGTGGGTTTGGGCAATATTTGGCGTTTTCCCTACGAGGCTGGTCAGAATGGCGGTGGCGCGTTTATTATTGTGTATGTGTTGTGTGTTATTGCGTTAGGTATTCCGGTGATGCTGAGCGAGTTTGTGATAGGCCGCTCGACGCACAAAAACATGATGGGCGCGTTGAAGCAGTTGTCGCCGGGCTCGAAGGTATATGCTTTTTCCTATGTTGCCGTGCTGGGCGCCATCGTCACGCTGGGCTTCTATTGCGTGGTGTGTGGCTGGGTGATCGACTACCTGTTTCAGGCGTTGCTGGGCAACATGCAGGGCCACACACCGCAGGAATATACCGAGATTTTCAACGGTTTTGTGGGCAACGGCTGGATGTGCTTGCTGTGGACGTTTGTGTTTCTGGTGGTCAACTTCTGGGTGATGAGCCATGGGGTGCAGAAGGGCATAGAGCGTGTGTCGAGCATCATGATGCCGGGGCTCTTTGTGCTGCTGCTGGTGTTTTGTGTCAACTCGCTGCTACTGCCCGGCTCGTGGAAGGGTGTGGAGTTTCTGCTCTCGCCCGACTTCAGCAAGCTCACATGGAAGGGCGTGGTGGATGCTATGGGACAGGCGTTTATGTCGCTCACGCTGGGAATATCGGGCATGGTGACCTATTCGTCTTATTTCAAGGATGACTCTCCGCTTGCCAAAGACGCGGTGACGATTGCGACGCTCGACTCGCTGGTGGCGATTCTCGCCGGCGTGGTGATTTTCCCCGCGGTGTTCTCGTTCGGGATGCAGCCCGAGGCGGGACCAAAGCTGGTGTTTGAGATTTTGCCGAGCATTTTCCAGCAGATGACTGGGGGCTATATATGGGCAGTGCTCTTCTTTGTGCTGCTGCTCTTTGCGTCGCTCACGTCGACGATTTCGCTGAGCGAGATTCCCATCGCGTTTATCAGCGAGGAGTTTAAGGTGAGCCGCATGAAGGCGATTAACATCCTGGCTGTGCTCACGTTGCTGTTTGCGGTGCCCAGCGCGTTGTCGTTCAATGTGTTGGGCGACATCACGGTGGGTGGCATGAATATATTTGACTTGCTAAACTATGCGTCGTCTAACTTCTTCATGCTGCTGGGCGGGTTGTTCACGGCGGTGTATGTGGGGTGGATGCTTGACAAGCGCGTTATCGCCGACCAGCTGTCGAACCGCAACCACCTGAACAAGGCGGTGTTTAACTATACGGTGCTGAGCCTGCGCTATGTGGCGCCGGTGTGTGTGCTGATTATCTTCCTCTATTATGTGGGGCTGATTTAAGACAAGCCACCTCTTTGTGACTTTGACATTGACATTGACTTTGACCTTTTTTCGGTCTAATCCCTTGATACAATCGAGGCCTTCGTCACGCTTGAAAAACCATGTTGAAAAGAATGGGAAACGCGAGCTTCTGTGTGCTGCCTTGATGGCAGAGGTGGAAGCTCGCGCTGTGTGTTTTTCATGCTGCGAGATATTTGCTTAGGCGCGCCATGCACTCGGGGCGCGACTGTATCTTTTTTATCACTCTTATGAGGATGTTTCCCACGGTGTCGGGCTTAACGTGGAGTTCGGCGGCCAGTTCTTTGTGGCTCTTTTTCGGGTGACCGAGAACGCCAAACCCATGAAAGAGAACGTAAATTTCTCTATCGGTGAGGAGCGAAGAACAAACCGCATTCAGGTCATGCCTTAACGACTCCATATAGAGTGGTTGCGTCTCGGGACTCTCTTCACATGCGATGGTGTCGGCCCAAGTGATGGAGTCTTCCTCGTCTTTGTACCTCTCTGCGTCGAGCGAGATGAAGCATAAAGCCTTCAAGCACTCAATAACCTTGCCAACCTTGCATCCGCACATTTCGGCGAGCTCAGAATAGGTTGGCACGGTGCCGTTTTCGGTAATGTGGTGTTCTTCGGCCTCGGCCATGCGCTTTGCCATTTTCATAGTGTCGGCTGGAAGGTGAATGAGGTTGCCGTTTTCGGCCAGTTCGTCGTTGATGGCGTTGTTGATGGCCCTCTGAGCATAGGCGAAGAACCTGTAGCCGCGAGAGGGGTTGAAGCTATGTGCGGCCTTGATCAGACCTTTGCACCCAGCGGCAATCATGTCCATGTCGTCGTCGTCAAGGGCCTTATCGCCTTTGCGCTTTTTCACACAATCAAAAACGATGCGGATGTTGTGGTTCACCAGCATGTCAACCGCATCGTTTACAATGCGGTCGTTGCCCTCTGCTTTGCCCTGCACAATCATTTGGGCGAGCTGGGTCTCCTCCTCTTGGCAGAGGACGTTATACTTCAGGACCTCCATGCGGAAAGCCTCAAAACTGTCGTTACGGTGCGCGTCGGCGCAAGTGGTGGAGTTAGTAAATTTTTTCATAATTTTGAAATTTTAGTTAGTTAAGTAGTTTTTGTTTGTTAGTTGTGTGTTTTTTACCCCTTTTTAAGAGTTTGATCTCTTGAACAAGAGGTTTTTGACTAACATAAATTTAGTCAAACGTAGAGTCCCCTTAATCTGCGTGTGGCGCTGTTGCCACAAGTGTTTAAGGGTGGATCGTTTGTTATATACGGGGAGCGTGTGTCTCTCCTGGTTTCGGGTAAACCTGTTTTTATTTCTGGATGCAAAGTTAGATGCTATTTTTCAATAAAACAAATTTTTTGGAGGATTATTTTCAAAAAATTTTTCTGGTCGGTTTTTAGGAGTCTTGTGGGGGCCGCGTTGACCGCTCGTGTGGGTTGGATGGCTGCTTATCGTGGCTGACGCCACGATGGCGGGGGCATAGGAAATGGTGTTAAAAACGTTGTCGTGATGTTTTAAAATGGTGGTTGGGGATGTGGGATGGGAAAGAGATGTGTTAAATTTACACAATATACGAGCAACACTACGGTTACAATCGTCGTCGCCGCTTTGACCGTTGTACTGAAGTTGACTTTCTCTATCATAACACTCTATATAACCTATTATTATGGCGCAAAAACCGTGCCAAAGTGCCGAAATCGGGCCTTTGCATCAAAATTTTTTGGTAACGATGTACGAGTTGACCCCAATGTGGTGAAAAATTTGAATTTATTTTGCTAATAAATTTGGAATTTTGAGAATTTTGTGGTATAATTGTAATGTAATTACAACGTTTAGGTCTTTGCCGCAATGATAGATTTCTCACAATTCAACAATCTCATCTCAGTAATAACCTATTTCTCCGATGAGAAGCGCTGCAAGGAAACCATTGCGAAGACACGTTGGACTGATGGAGATGTGGTCTG
>JABUUJ010000020.1:41622-44803 GCA_021443235.1 Muribaculaceae bacterium | reverse complement strand
CCGGCCTCATGCAGCGCGGGGACGAGCAGATGCCGGTTTAGGCGATAGGCCTCGCGGGTGCGGCGTCGCAGCAGCACTCGACCCACGGCGGTGCGTATTTTCTTCTTTGGGATAGTGATGAGGAACTGCGCCGCGGCGTCGCCATGGGGCTCGTGGAAGTGGAAGACGGCACGCAACGGGTAGGCGATGGTTGAGTTTCCGCCGCCGTCAAAGAGTCTGCCCACCGCCGTGCGGCTGCGCAGTTTCTCGCACTTATATAAACGCAGTCCAGTCATTTCCACGTCTGCAAAGTTACAAAATTAAAACCTAAATTCAACACAAAATGTCGGATTTGCATTAATTTATGGCATGCCACGATGGATTTATCCATGGAAATTTATAGTATTTATGGGAATTTGCCTGCGAGAAGATTGTGGGGTTACCCCAGGAATTGAGCGGTGTGAATAGCTGTAATGTTGGGTGCTATGTTGTGTAATGTGGTGTCGTTGCTCAGTACAAAAGCGTGGAGCAACGGTTTGTCGAGCAGCTGATTAGCAACAGCTAGATGTCGGGCATCGTTTGCCGTCACGTGCTGTGTCAGCTTAATTTCAAAGGCATAATAGCCGCGCTCGGTCTCCACAAGGAGGTCAATCTCTCGGCCATTGGCCGTGCGCAGGTGATAGAATTTTACTGGTAAGTCAAGTTGCTTGGTCTGCTTGAAGATTTCGGCTATCACAATGCTCTCAAACTCCGGCCCATTGGGCATAGCTTGCTTTCCCAGCACGGCTTGCAACACGCCATGATCAAGGAAGTGAATTTTTGGTGATTTTATGAGCCGGCGTTGCTCGTTACGCTCCCAAGGAAGAAGTGTAATGGTTTGATAACTAAGCTCTAAATAATGCAAATATCGCTTAACGGTGGTGGTGCTCATCCCAATGTGGGTTGCAATCGACGACATGTTGCATAGTGAACCCGTTTGTAGTGCGATGGTTTGCTGCAGTCGTCGGTAAGGCTCGAGGTCTTGCATGGCGGCGAGGTCTCGCACGTCGCGCTCGAGATAGGTGCGCACATAGTCGCGTAACCACTGGCGACGATCTTCGTCGGAACGCCGCTCGTCGGTAAGTACAGGGTAACCACCATATTGCTGCAGATGCTGCCAGGCTTGCATTTTTTGGGCGTGACGCGGGTCAAGCACCAGCGACGGATAAAGCGCAGGCATCTCGTTTGTGCTTAGGAGGGTTTGCCATGGCGAGTCAATGACCTCATCGTTTTCTGATGTTGTCTCAAGTTCGGGTAATGTGAGTGGGTAAATCTCTTTGATTGTGCACCGTCCGGCCAAACTTTCTTTAACTTTTTTCAAAAGCAGCAGTTGGCTTGACCCGAGAAGCACGTAACGTGGCTCGGGCCATTGGTCGTATGTGGATTTTATGCTCTCGATCAGCGTGGGGCGTTTCTGCACCTCGTCGAGAATCGCTTTGGGATATAGTGCGTGCCATTGAGCAGCAGTTAGCTGAGCCAAGGCTTCGGTCGACACCGGGTCTTCTATCGACAGATATTGATAATCGGGAAGATGAGTGCGCACAAGCGTTGTTTTACCTGTTTGGCGAGCACCGGTCAACACAGTTATTCTACCGTTCAGGCTGTCGGCGGTATGGCGTAGCTGTTGAGAAAAATATCGAGCTTTCATCTTTGTGTAATTGTTGTTTTGAGCGCAAAGTTAAGGTATTCTACTAAAAAAAACAAGCAAATTTCATATAAAATGTCGGATTTGCATGGTAAATCCTACACGGGATGTTTAATTTGCCATGTAAATCAGATATTATATGTCGGATTTGCATGGTTTTTTCTTTATGTGTTGTGGGGAAAACAATGGTGAGCCTCAACCATGTTGAACAAAGTTGAACCAAGTTGAACCAAGTTGAACAATGTCATTGCTACAGCGTGCCTTGCTCGATGCGGGTGCAGATGCGCTCTATCATGGCGTCGTCCTTGTTCTTGGTGGGGTGGTATCCCTGCTTGAGGCTTACGCCAAAGAAGCGACCGAAGGTTTGCCAGAAGCCGGCGCGGAACGAGCCCAGGAAGGCCTTCACGATGTTGTAGCTGCTCTGGTTGGTCTCTCGGTTGATGAGCTTGATGAGCATTTTACCTTGATTTTTGGTCATTTTTTTCATCGTGGGCTTGTATTGTTTAAACAGTTGTTTCTCAAAGGCTTTCATGTACTCTTGCTTTTCCTTCTCGTTCTTGTAGGTGCCCATGTACTCATAGGTCTCGAGCAGCGTGGCGCTGATAAGCTTGGCATAGGGGAGCGTGCGTTTCACGTCGCGCACGGTTTTCCAGTAGAACTCCTCCTCCTTCTTGTTGCGGAAACGTTCGCGCGGGTAGATGGTGATGTTGTTAAACACCAGCATGGCGAGCGTGTCGCCTGTCTCGGGCTCGATGAAATGATACATGCCATACCACACGTCTTGCAGTGCCGAGGGCACCTCAATCGTGTTGATAGCCTCCTGTGCCACAGCCACTTTGGGCATTGCGAGCGACACCAGCGCGGCAAGCATTGTCATCAGTCGTTTCATCTCACATCTAAAATTTCTGCGAAAATACATTAAACATTTAATACAACGAAACAAATCACCTATAAATTGTGTTAAATGCCCCTCGCGTTTATATATTATATAATAAGGTGTAATGACGGCAGGAGCACAAGGTTTTTAGTTTATCAAGTTTGTCAAGTTTATCAAGTTTGTCAAGTTTGTCAAGTTCATCAAGAAAACTCTATAAACAATAAACACTAAACAATAAACTTTAAACAATAAACTCTAAACGATAAACTTTATTTTTAACATTTGTTGATTTTGGTGGTTTTCAGGTGTTTAGGTGTCGGGGTGTAAAAAAAGTGCGAAAATATTTGTTTTTTGTTTGGTCAGTTCAAAAAGTTGTTGTAATTTTGCACTCGCTTTCGGGCAAAACCGAGGGCGTCGATCATTGAAATGTTTGCAATCAAAGGAAGAGAAATGACTGTGTAGAGACAAGGAAAAGGAAAATCCGGAGCTCTCGTCAAATCATATTCCAACGAAACAGGTTAAAACAGTAAATCGGGCGAACACACCGGAGTCCAGGCCTTCGATTGTCAGCGAGCGCGTCTTCTAATTCAGTTTCTGAAAAGAAAAGACAAGAATATAGCAACAACGAAGAGTTTGATCCT
>JABUUJ010000020.1:24621-36550 GCA_021443235.1 Muribaculaceae bacterium | reverse complement strand
GTAGGTAACCGCCCCCTACCCAGAGCGACGAGCCCCAGGCCCGCCGCTCTTTTTTTATGACGCAACACTGCAAAGCCCCCCAGCCCCCTAAATGGGGAGCAAGGATTTAGACATCGGACAGATAACAAGGGCAGTAGAGACGTGATTCATCACGTCTCTATTAATGTATTGTGAGTGTGGGTTATTTTAGATGAGGTAGTCGCGGAGGACTGAGGTGCGTGGGACTTCCTTGCTGTCGATGGGGTAGAAGCTTTTGATGAAGGTGAGGAGCCGGTGCGCTTCGCTGTGCTCGGGCATGTTGGGTGGCACTTGCTCAAGGATAGGCAGCGCGTAGTTTTTCATTACCGCGAGTTCGCAAATTATGCTTGAGTTGAAAATAGCGTCGGCATTTTCCTGGAACGGGAAGATCCATTTTTCCTCGCCTTTGCGCACGCTGGGCCATCGCTCGATTGTTTCCTTGGCGCTGAAGCCGCGTGTTTTGTGGTCGCGCATGATGCGCCTGAGTAGTCGGCAGTCGCTAGTAGATATCCAGTTGTGGTCGTCGATGTTGAGAGTAGTGAGCACCGAGATGTAGATGCGGAATTTCTGCTCTTCGGGGATAAATTCGGTGAGTTCTGGGTTAAGGCAATGTAGGCCTTCGAGGAGGACTATGTCGTCGGGCTCAAGTTTCATGACATCGCCGCGATATTCACGGCAACCGGTCTCGAAGTTGAAGGTTGGCATTTTGACCTCTTTGCCGGCAAGTAGTTCGGCCATGTCTCGGTTAAATAGTTGACGGTCAACGGCGTTGATATTTTCGAAGTCCCATTCACCGTTTTCGTCAAGCGGAGTTTCGACACGTGGCACGGCATAGTTGTCGAGCGATATCATTTTTGGCTTGAGGAACTTTGTTTTGAGGTGTGTTGCAAGGCGTCGTGTTGTTGTGGTCTTGCCCGAGGCCGATGGTCCGGCGATGAGAATCATGCGAGCGCCGCCTTTCTTGAATCGTCGTGCTATCTCGCTGGCTATGTTACTGAGAGTCTGTGAGTGAAGCGTTTCGGCGACGTCGATAATCTGCGTTGCCTGCTTGTTGAGAATCGCGCAGTTGAGTTCGCTCACGTCGCTCACGCTGTTGATGGCGTTGAAAGTCTTGCCTTCAAGGAAAGCGTTGTAGATTTTCTCGTGTTTTCCGGCCTTGGCTGGCACAGTGGGGTTGTCGGGGTCGGGCCCGAGCAGCAGCATTCCGTCCTTATAGGGCACGAGGTCGAAAGTTGAGAGGTGTCCTGTAGAAGGGGCGAGCGGTCCGTGGAAGCTGTCGATGAGCGTTCCCAGCTGGTAATACACTGTGTAGATTGCAGTGGAGTGTGCGAGCAGTCGCACTTTGTCGTTAAGACCTTGCTGTCGGAACATCTCGATGAGTTCCTTGGTGGGACGTTCGTATCTTACAAAGGGCAGGTCTTCGGCAACAATCTCCTTCATTCGCGTCTTTATGGTCTTGATTGTAGTTCCCTCGACGGCGGCATGGTTGTGCTTGAAGGTGCAGAAATATCCTTTTCCGATGGAGTGTTGCACGATGAGACGCTTGCCAGGGAGCAGGTCGGTGACAGCCTTGTAGAGCACCATGCATAGCGAGCGAATGTAGGCTCGTCGTCCTTGGGTGCTGTTTCGGTCGAGGAACTGCACGTGTTTAGGTCCGTAAAGAGGGTAGGTGATGTGCTTGTCTCGGTTGTTGACGAGAACCGAGATGGGGTTGAATCCTATTCGGTCCTTGATGCGTTCATAGACATGTTGCAGGGTTTCTCCGCCTGCGCAGTCGATGTATTCGCCCGTGTTGGTGCAAAATATTTTCAGATCGTTATCCATGAGGAGATATATTTTTATGCCGTTAAGGCCACGATTATTGGGTTGCGTCCAAATATCATGATTGCGGGGCATAAAGTTACGCATAAAATTTGATATATATAGAAAAAAGTTCTAAATTTGTGGAAAATATTTAATTGACTCATTATGTATAAGCGTTTACTTACACTTGCCGCGGTGGCATTTATGCTGATGCCCGTGAGCGCTATTGATCGTGTGACCCATGACCCCAAAGCCACCAACACCGACATCATCTTGCATGCATGGAGTTGGAACTTCCCCACAATCACCAAGAACATGAGGCAGATTGCCGAGGCGGGATATACCATTGTCCAGACCTCGCCTGTGCAGCACTGCTGGCATCCCGAGGGCACCAGCAAGGCAATTTGGGGCAAGCGTGCCGACAATGGCGAGCCCGAAGGCTGGTGGTTTTATTATCAGCCACTCGACTGGAAGATAGGTAATTACATTGTGGGTACCAAGGAACAACTGCAAGAAGCCATCAACGAGGCCAACAAATATGGCATCAAGATAATCATTGACGTGCTGCCCAACCATGTGGCATTTGACATCAACGCTGTGTCGCCCGACTACTACAAGGCGGTGGGCGGCCGCAAGAAAATGTTCCACAGCAAAGGCCTTGAGCCAGTGAAAGACTATAACGACCGCTACCAGTGCACGCTGCAAGGATGTGGCGGCCTTCCCGATGTTAACACCGAGAATCCCAAAATGCAGGCCTATTACATGAACTTTGTGAACGAGTTGCTGGCGATGGGCGTGAGGGGTTTCCGTTATGACACCGCCAAGCACATTGGCGTGCCCAGCGACCCAGTCGACAGGGCAAAAGGAGTGAAAGCCAACGATTTCTGGGATGTGGCGTTAGGCTTTAAGAGTGTGCGTGGTGTGCGGCTTGCGTTGCCTGCCGACAGCCTGTTTATCTATGGCGAAGTGCTTCAGGACCGCACTGTTCCCGAGAAGGAGTATGCCAAGTATTTCGGCATGACCGCGTCGGGCTATGGCTGGAATCTGCGCAACGCGCTCGAGAAACACAGCGCCAAGGGCATAGATCTTGCCAGCTGGCACCACTCGATTGCGCCCGAGCATCTTACCACATGGGTAGAGAGCCACGACACCTATTGCAACGCCAACGAGAGTGCGTCGATACCCGACGAGATGATACGCTGTGGCTGGGTGTTGATTACTGCCCGCCAGAATGGCAATCCACTGTTTTTCAGTCGCCCGGCAGGTTCGACCCGCGAGAACTTCTGGGGCAAAAATGTGCTTGGCGAGGCCGGCAACGACGAGTATTTCCACCCCGAGGTGGTGGCAGTGAACAAGTTCCGCTCCCGGATGTGTGGTATGGTTGAGGACCTGCAGCAGAGCGAAAGTGGCGAGGTACTGCTGGTTAACCGTGGCAACAAGGGTGCCGCAGTGATTAACCTTGCCAGCAAGGCTCGCTCGCTCGACCTCAAGACCGCGCTGCCCGATGGCGAGTACCTTGACGTGGTTTACAAGCAGCCCTTCGTGGTTGAGAACGGTCGCCTAAAAGGTGTCTGCAAGGCGGCAACCACCTATATATTGTTGGCTAATGGCTAATGGCTACCCCCCCAGCCCCCTAAAGAGGGAACAGGGTTAAAAGAATAAGTGGTAATTGATCTCGATGCTGGAGTGGTTACCACTTTTTTTATTGCGAAATTTTCGCAACGAAATTTTCGCAATGGGTGGGTATGAGTGGGGGATTGTGGGAGAGTTGGAGCCTTTGTGAGGGGGATTGTGGTGGGGTGTGGGTGTGGATTTTTTGGGGAAAATGGGGGTGTTAACATGTTTTTTGGGGTTGAGATGAAACTTTTGGCACGATTTTTGCGTCTAATAGGGTAGAAAGTATTAATTTTGTTTTCTTGAATAGAAAAAGACCGTTTGGTCCACAATCTGTTGGAAGATTCTTAGGTCTTTTTGGATGCGGAACGCGCAAAGTGTAAAATTTAAATACAGTATATATTTTATTAAACAAAACTACTATGAAGTTTAAACATTTATTGGTTGCTGCCTTGATGCTTGTATCGGGCACAGCTTTGGCACAGATGCCTCAGATGCCGCCTATCCCCGTTGATAAGGCCGTGCGCATAGGCAAGTTGCCCAACGGACTCACTTATTATGTGCGCAACAATGGTTATCCCGAGAAGCGCGTGAACTTCTACATTGCTCAGCGCGTGGGCTCGCTTCAGGAGGAAGAGAGCCAGCGTGGTTTGGCTCATTTCCTTGAGCACATGGCGTTTAACGGCACACAAAACTATCCTGGCGACAAGAGCAACGGTGTGATTGACTACTGCCGCTCGCTGGGCGTGGAGTTTGGTCGCGACCTGAACGCTTATACCAGCGTTGACCAGACGGTTTACAACATCAACGATGTGCCCTCGACCCGTCAGAGCGCCCTCGACTCATGCCTTCTCATTCTCAAGGACTGGGGAAGCGGTCTGCTTCTTCAGGACAATGAGATTGACAAAGAGCGTGGCGTGATCCATGAGGAGTGGCGTCTGCGCAGTAGCGCCCAGCAGCGCATGCTCAACAACTGCCTTGAGAAGCTGTATCCCGGCTCGAAGTATGGCCTGCGCATGCCCATTGGTTTGCTCAGCGTAATCGACAACTTCAAGTACAACGAGATTCGCGACTACTACCACAAGTGGTATCGCCCCGACAATCAAGCTATTGTGGTTGTTGGTGACATTGATGTTGACTACATAGAGGGAAAGATTAAGGAGTATTTTGGCTCGGTTCCCGCGCCTGCTGCCGATGCTGCCAAGGTAGAGGACATTGCCGTTCCCGACAATGACGACATGATTGTGGTAGTTGAGAAAGACAAAGAGCAGCCCTACACCATTGTAGAGGTGATGTTCAAGCACGAGATCTTCCCCTTTGCCGACAGGTCGAACATGATGTATATGATTCAGAACTATGCCAACGAGATGATGAGCGCAATGCTCAACCAGCGTCTTGCCGAGAAGGCACAGGAGGCCGACTGTCCATTCCTGCAGGCCTCGGTGAGCGACGGCCAGTATCTTTTTGCCAAGACCAAAGGCGCTGTTGACTGTGGCATCCTGCCCAAGCCCGGCATGACAGCCCAGGCAGTTACCGCCGCTATCACCGAGATACAGCGTGCGCTCAAGCACGGTTTCACCGGCACCGAGTATTTCCGTGCGCGTGAGGAGTATATGAGCCGGCTTGAGAAGACCTACAACGAGCGTAACAAGATTACCAACGAGCGTTATGGTCGCAGTTATGCGGCACACTATCTTGTTAACGAGCCCATTCCCTCGATAGAGGAAGAGTATGAGATCATGAAGCAGCTTGCCCCCAACCTGCCCGTTGAGCTCATCAACCAGTATCTGCCCCAGTGCATGAATGCCGAGGGCAAGAACATCGTTGTGCTGAACTTCAACCCCGACAAAGAGGGCGTTGAGATTCCCGCTGCCGATGCACTTAAGGCGGCAGTTACTGCTGGCATGAGCGCACAGGTAGAGGCCTATGTTGACAATGTGAAAAACGAGCCGCTCATCTCCAACCTGCCCGCTCCCGGCAAGATTGTCAAGGAGAAGGCTGGCGACAAGTTTGGCTACACCGAGCTTGAGCTGAGCAACGGCGCCAAGGTGGTGCTGAAGAAGACCGATCTCAAGGAGAACGAGGTGCTGATGCGTGCCCGTTCAAAGGGTGGTCAGTCGCTCTATGGCAAAGCCGATTACAGCAACCTCGCGATGTTTGACTACGCTTGCATGTGCAGCGGGTTGGGCGAGTTTGACGCTACCGAGCTTGAGAAGGCCCTTGCCGGCAAGCAGGCCAGCGCGCAGCTGTCGATGTCGACCAGCTATGAGATGCTCAACGGCAAGTCGACCGTTAAGGACCTTGAGACAATGTTCCAGCTCGCCTATCTGCGCATGACCGACATGCGCAAGGACGAGAAGATGTTCGGTATGCTCATGGGCCAGGTCGAGACCGTTTACAAAGACCGTGGCCTCAAGCCCGAGACAGCGTTCAGCGACTCGTGCGATGTGACCCTGAACAATCACAACTGGCGTGAGAAGCCCCTTGAGTATGCCGACCTGAAGGATGTGAACTATGACCGCATACTGCAGATTGCCAAGGAGCGCACTGCCAATGCCGCCGACTTCACGTTCTACTTCATTGGCAACTTCGACAACGACAGCATACGCAAGTATATCTGCCAGTATATCGCCATCCTGCCCAGCAACCCCAAAGCCCCCAAGGAGAACTACAAGAACGTAACCGAGCGTCCCAGCCACGACGTGGTGAACGCATTCACCCGTAAGATGGAAACTCCCAAGGCCAACTGCCGCATGTGGTGGGGCGTCTTTGAGAAGGGCGAGCGCAACATGGAGCAGGGCATCCAGGTCGACATGCTTGGACAGGTAATCGACAAGGTTTACCTGCAGAAGATTCGCGAGGACGCTGGAGCTGCTTACTCGGCAGGAGCAGGCGGCAGCCAGAGCCAGTATGGCGACATGGTTATGACCGGCATTATGGGATATTGCCCGTTCAAGCCCGAGTTCAAGGATCAGGCACTTCAGATTATGCGCGATGAGGTGAAGGCCGCTTGCGAGACTATCGACCCGGTAACTATGAAGGAGATACAGGAGCTTATGGTCAAGGACTATGACACCAACATCAAGGAGAACCAGTATTGGCTGAGTGTTATCGGCAGCTATGTTGAGTCGGGCTACGACGCGCACACTGGCTATCGCGAGTGTGTTGAGGCTCAGACACCTGCCAAGATAAGCGCCTTTGCCAAGGACTTCCTTCTGAAGAAAAGCACTCACATCGAGGTAATCATGATGCCCGAGTAAGTCGACATTGACTTTGACATTGACATTGACTTTTTTAGTTGACGTTGACATTTTACGGTGCTCGCTTCTTGTTGAGGCGGGCGCCGCTTTTTTTGGTTAAACCCAAAAAGCTCGCTATGCTCCTTCATAAACTAAGAAAAACCTGCTCGACATAAATTCAAAAATACTTCAAAATTCTAATGAACTATTTGGGTTGAAAATTTTTATTGCGGTGCTGTTGCGTATGTTTCAGAAAATTGCTAATTTTGCTACACTACTTTAAGAACTAATTTTAAAAGGAAAACGAGTATGCACATAGCAATAGCTGGAAACATTGGCTGCGGCAAGACCACGCTCACCAAGATGCTGGTGAACAAGTATGGCTGGATACCGCAATTTGAGTCGGTCGACGGAAACCCTTATCTTGAGGACTATTATGCCGACATGAAGCGCTGGTCGTTTAACTTGCAGGTTTACTTCCTGTCAAAGCGATTTCGCGACGTTGTGGAGATAAGCCAGAGCAACAACTGGATTATCCAGGACCGCACAATCTTTGAGGACGCTCGCATTTTTGCACCCAACCTTCACACGATGGGACTGATGAGCGACCGCGACTTCCACAACTACAGCGAGCTCTTTGACCTGATGATTTCGCTGGTTAAGTTGCCCGACCTGCTCATCTACATCAAGAGCACCATTCCTAACCTGGTGAACCAGATTCAGAAGCGTGGTCGCGACTATGAGAAGAGCATCCGCATCAACTATCTTCAGGGTCTGAACGACCTGTATGAGCAGTGGATAGCCGACTATAAGGGGCGCATGATCGTCGTTGACGGCGACACATGCAAGTTTGAGTCAAATCCCGAGCATTTCCAGGATATTGCAGCCCAAATCGAGGAAGTGTTCCCCCAGCTGGTTAAGTAGTCATGCACATAGCTATTGCCGGCAATTTGGGCTGTGGCAAGACATCGCTCACGACGTTGCTTGCCAAGCATTACGGGATGACGCCAAAGTTTGAGACGGTGGCCCACAATCCCTATCTTGAGGATTACTATGCCGACATCAAGCGCTGGTCGTTTAACCTTGAGGTATTTTTCCTGAAGGAGCGTTTCCGCGACATGGTGGAGATGGCAGCGACAGGCGAGGATGTGATTCAGGACCGCACGGTCTATGAGGGAGCGCACGTTTTTGTTGCCAACAACTTTAACATGGGCCACTTGTCGCGTCGCGATTTTGAGACCTACATGGATATTTTCTCGCTCATTGAGTGTCAGTTGAGCTTGCCCGACTTGATGATATATCTCAAGGCCGATGTGTCGCATCTGGTGAAGAATATCCAGAAGCGAGGTAGGGATTATGAGCAGACCATCCAGATTGAATACCTTATTGGGCTGAACAAGCTCTATGAGGAGTTTATCAACAACCACTATCGTGGCAAGGTGATTACCGTTGATGTCAACGGTATCGATTTTGTCAACAACCCTGCCGACCTGCGGTCAATCATCAACCAGATTGACGCTGCCCTCGCAACCCCCTAAAACATATACGACGACATGTAAAAACAGCCTGTGGCCATCTTCGGTCGCAGGCTGCTTTTTTGTCAAAGTCAACGTCAGTGTCAACGTCGTTACTTGAGGGCTTCCATGATTTTTGCCTCGAGTTCTTCGGCGAGCTCGGGGTTGTCGGCTACCATTTGCTTGGCGGCGTCGCGGCCTTGTCCCAGCTTGGTGCCGTCATAAGAGTACCATGCGCCGCTCTTCTTGACGATGCCGTACTGCACGCCCAGGTCGATGATTTCGCCCACGCGGCTGATGCCTTGTCCGAAGAGGATCTCAAACTCGCATTTACGGAAAGGAGGAGCAACCTTGTTCTTTACTACTTTGACGCGTGTGAGCGAGCCCAGGATGTTCTCTCCGTCCTTAATTTGGCCAATGCGGCGGATGTCGATGCGCACCGACGAGTAGAACTTCAGGGCGTTGCCACCGGTTGTGGTTTCGGGGTTGCCAAACATCACACCCAGTTTCTCACGCAGCTGGTTGATGAAGATGCAGCAAGTGTTTGTCTTGCTGATGGTTGCGGTGAGCTTGCGCAGAGCCTGTGACATGAGGCGCGCCTGGAGGCCCATCTTGCTTTCGCCCATTTCGCCCTCGATTTCGGCCTTTGGGGTGAGTGCGGCTACCGAGTCAATCACGATAATGTCGATTGCCGAAGAGCGGATGAGCTGGTCGGCAATCTCAAGAGCCTGCTCGCCATTGTCGGGTTGCGATATCCACAGGTTGTTGACGTCAACGCCCAGCGACTCGGCGTAGAAGCGGTCGAAGGCGTGCTCGGCGTCGATGATAGCGGCGATGCCACCCTGTTTCTGAGCCTCGGCGATGGCATGAATGGCGAGTGTGGTTTTACCCGACGACTCTGGTCCGTAGATTTCGATGATGCGTCCGCGGGGGAAACCACCCACTCCCAGGGCCCAGTTCAGGCCGATAGAGCCGGTGGGGATCACCTCGATATTCTCGATGTGGTCGTCGCCCATCTTCATGATTGAGCCGCGTCCATAGGTCTTGTCGATCTTGTCCATGGCGATTTGCAGAGCTTTGAGCTTCTCGGGCGACACGGCAGCGCGCTGTGGCTGCTGAGCTTCGTTTTTGATTTCGTTCTCTTCCATTGTCTTATCTGTTTTATTCATTTATTGTTTTCGGTTTACAAATTTAACTATTTGGGTTTATTTCAGCTTTGGCAAGTTTTTGTGCTTGCTGTGGCGCTTTCACATTGCAAAATTACGGAGCGTTTGTGCCACGAAACGGCACTGTAGTGTAAATAAAAGTTAAATCGCCAATTATTCTGCATTATTGTTGTCAGAAGAACTGTTTCTCGACAGGCCGCTCATATTTCACTGGCGTGAGGTGGTCGATGTGTTGTTGCAGCACGGGATTGATGGGCTGCACCCAACTGGGTGGTTCAACCGGCATTTTATCGTGTTGCTTGGCAAAGTCGCTCGCTTCTTTATTGCTTAGCGCGCGCACGTCGACATAGTAGATTTCGGTGACGACGCGCTTGGGCGTGCTATCGGGGTTGTCGCGTCCGTGTGTGCGCTTGAGTTGCGACACCTGCGTCATGAGCGGTCGGCGGTTGCCGTTGTCGTCGGTGGTGACGATGGCCGATGCCACATTCTCAAATTCCTCGACGTTGAAGCTCATGCTGATGTATCGCAGGCAGGTATCGTTGATTTGTTTCATCAGCGACACGTTGCCGTAGATGCGGTCGAGCTGGTAAAAGTCCATGCTGCGTGTGATGATGTTCTGTGCCGAGTCGGTGATGGTGCAACCCACCCATGCTGGTTGCGACTTGGTGTAGAGGTCGTTACGGTTGCCGTTTTTCACCACTTTATAGAGCTCGGCAATTTGTTTGTCGCTCAGCGTTTGGTAGTACTTGGGCATAGGTGCGATGTTTTTGTTGACAGCCGTGCCCATGGTCCATCGGCAATTCTCGATGCGCGATGGCGAGTAGCACGACAGTGCTTCGTCGATAAACGAGGTCACCTTGCTTGATTTTTTGTCGATAAGGAAGTGCATGGTGCCAGTAGTGAACGAGATAAGGCCGTCGACATCAAATAGATAGCTGCGCACGAAGACCGACTCCAGGAGTTGGTCGCCAGGCGTTATTGCGTTGGGCTTAGGCAGATTGATTGGCTCGAGCTCAATGCGTCCGTCGGCAAGGTCGGCGATGGCGACAGTAACTGGCTTGTAGCGCATGTGATGAAGCACGACAGTGTCGCTGCCGAGAGCGAAAGCCGGTAGGAAGCCGCTATTGTCGGTGTTTCCGATGGCTTTGCCGTTGGCGTCGGTCACAAAGGCGAAGATGACGGGGTTGTCGCTGCCTTTTTCCACCACTTTAACGCCTGCCGAGGCGGTGAAGGCCGCGAGAAGGAGTAAGCCCCCCACCCCCCTAAAGGGGGAGCAGAGAGCCTTCCTCATGTACTGCAAGGTGGATGATATTTTGTTGATTATATTCATATCAAGGTTTTTGTTCAACGTGGTTTAATATTGATATTGTGCCATTAGCCATTAGCCAATAGCCATTAGCCAATAGCCGGTTACTTGAGGGTGAAGTTGAGTTTTTTGTCGATGTTGGCGGCCGATGTGCCGATGAGGGCGGTGAACTGGCCGGGCTCGGCGGTCCAGGCGTTGGTGCTTTCGTTCCAGAAACTGAGGGCGCTCTTGTCGATGCTTATTGTCACTGTGCGCGACTCACCGGGGTTGAGGGCGACCTTGGCGAAGCCCTTGAGTTCCTTCTCAGGTCGGTCGACCGTAGCCACTTTGTCGTTGATGTATAGTTGCACCACCTCGGCGCCACTGATTTTGCCAGTGTTTTTCACTGTCACTGCAAAGGTCATGGTGCCGCTATCGGTCATCACGTCGGTGCCCACGATGCGGGCGTCGGTGATTTTGAAGGAGGTGTAGCTCAGTCCGTGTCCAAAGGCGAAAGTGGGTTTCACGCCGTGTTTGTCGGCCCAGCGATATCCCACGTAGATGCCTTCCTTATACTCCTCGTCGATGATTTTCTCGCCAGTGCGCCACGTGCCGGGGAATGCGTCAAGGGCATGTGCGCCCACGTCGGTGAGGCGCTCCTGCCATGTGAATGGGAGTTTGCCCGAGGGGTTGGCGTCGCCGCAGATGATGGCAGCGAGCGCGTCGCCGGCCTGCGAGCCGAGATACCATCCCTGAATCATTGCTGGCACCTCGTTGATATAGGGCATAGCCACAGCGTTGCCCGAGATATTGACAAAGACGAAGTTCTTGTTGGCTTTAGCCAGCGCGCGGATGACTCGCTCCTGGTCGTAGGGCAGTTCCATGGCCTTGCGGTCGCCACCCTCGCAGTCTTGCCAGTAGCTCTTGTTAAGTCCGCCGATGAAAATCACATAGTCGGCGGTTTTAGCTTTAGCCACGGCGTCGGCGATGAGTTGGTCGGGCGTGCGAGATTCGTTGAGGTCTTGCCCTGTGGTCACGCCGTTGTACTCGCCCGATGCGTCGCCCACATATCCGCGCTCATACATCACCTCCACGCCGTTGCCAAGCCGTTTTTTCAGGCCGTCGAACGGAATGATTTCGCGCTGCACCTTGAGCGACGACGAGCCGCCGCCCACGGTCATCATCTTCAAGGCGTTTTCGCCCACGATGAGCACTCGCTTCACCTGTGAGGTGTTGAGGGGCAGCACATTGTTGTCGTTCTTGAGCAGGACGATGCCTTCCTCGGCGATG
>JABUUJ010000020.1:0-24158 GCA_021443235.1 Muribaculaceae bacterium | reverse complement strand
TCGTTGCGATAGGTCTCGTCGTTGTTGAGCGCATAGTGCTTGACGCATGCTGCGACGCCCTTGCTCTGCAGCCCCTGGATGTAGGGCACGACGATGCGTGAGGCGAGGAATGGGTCTTCGCCCATGTATTCAAAGTTGCGTCCGTTGAGGGGTGTGCGGTAGATATTCACGCCTGGTCCCAGCAGCACTTGCTTGCCGCGGTAGAGGGCTTCCTCGCCCAGGCTCTCGCCATAAAGGCGCGCCAATTCAGGGTTCCACGATGCGGCGAGACAGGTAAGCGCAGGAAAGGCAACGCACGAGTCGTTGGTTTGTCCGGCCTGATCCCATTCGTCCCACATGGTGTTGGGTCTCACTCCGTGAGGTCCGTCATCGGTCCACAGTTCGGGGATTCCCAGTCGTGGCACGCCCGCGCTCGAGAACTTGCTTTGGGCATGCAGTATTTTCACTTTTTCCTCAAGCGTCATGCGCTGCAGTGCGTCGTTGACGCGTTGCTCGATGGGGGCGTTTTTGTCGAGATAGATAGGTGTGGCAGCCCACGCCGATGCAGCGGCCAGCGCGAGCAGTGATAGTAGAAGCTTTTTCATTTGTAGTGGGGTGTTTATGTGGTGGTCAGGCGTCTTCAAACTCAGCGTCGATGACCTGATTTTCATTTTTCACGTCGGTGGGTTGCTCAACTTGTTGCCGTGGCTCGTCGACCGACTCAAACTCCACGTCAATCTCTTCGTCGCTGAAGACGTGAGGCTGTTGCTCGTGTTCGGGCGATGTGCCATAGCCGCCCATGAAGGCGTCGCGTGCCTTGCGCTGGGCTTGACTCAAGCTGTCGCGGAATCGCTTGGTGATGAGCCATGCTCGCCACAGAAGGAAGAGCAGAAACCCAAGGATGAGGAGCAGGATGAGTCTAATCATTTCTCTTTCTTAAAAATTGACAGTACTACATAGAGCGCGATGAGCACCGCCAGGCCGGGAAGGCCCACGAATGCCAGCAATGCGATGGTCGCCACCACGAGCGTATATTGCGCCCAGTTCTCTTTAGGACTGAGGCTGTGCAGCTTGAGCGAGAACATGCGCAGCGGGCACACCATGAGGTAGGACAGCAGCACGACGGCAATAGCCACCGCCCACTCGGGCATGGGGCTAACGGCATACCACGCAGTAAAGCCAATCCAGAAGATGGCGTTGGCGGGAATGGGCAGCCCGGTGAAGGTGGTCTTTTGGTTGGTGTCGACGTTAAAGCGCGCCAGGCGTATGGCCCCAAACACGGGGATTAGCATTGTGATGAGAGCCCAGCAGGGGCAGCAGCCGTCGTTGAGCATGAGGTTGTAGAGCACCATAGCGGGAGCGAGGCCGAAGCTCACGAGGTCGCTGAGCGAGTCGAGCTCGGCACCGATGTTGCTCACGGCGTGCAGCAGTCGGGCGCTGAATCCGTCAAGGAAGTCGGCCACGGCAGCGAGCGCGATAAGCACGTATGCCACCTGGTAGCCCTTGAGCCCCCACAGCAGAGTGTCGTTACATTGAAAAGCCGCGATAATGGCAAGTGCGCCACACAGCAGGTTAAGGCTGGTTATCGCGTTGGGTATGTTGTTTTTGATTGCGTTCATTGTGATTGTGAGATGTGTGCCTTAGACGTTGAGCTGTGCGATTTGAGTTTCTCCGCCCCAGGTCTTGTCGCCCAGTTTCACCAGTATTTTGGTGTCGAGTGGCAGGTAGATGTCGACGCGCGAGCCAAACTTGATGAACCCTATGAAGTCGTCAAGTCCCACTTGCTCGCCGGGCTCGACGTAGGTGACGATGCGTCGCGCCACTGCACCGGCGATTTGGCGCACGAGGATGTCCTCGCCCTGCGGTGTCTTGATGACGATGGTGGAGCGTTCGTTGTCGGTGCTCGACTTGGGCAGGTTGGCTGCGAGGAAGCGGCCCGAGTGGTGCTTGACAAAGGTCACTTCGCCAGCCACGGGCACCCAGTTGGCGTGCACGTTAAAGATGGTCATGAACACCGATACCTGTATCACGTTGCGGTGCAGTATCTCGCCCTCATACACCTCTTCCAGCGCCACAACAGTGCCGTCGACGCTCGACAGCACCACACCACCGTTGTTCTCGCCCTTGAAATGGCGACGCGGCAGGCGGAAGAAATTGAGCACCAGCGCAAAGAGGATTGCCGATAGTGCCATGAAGGTATAGGGCAGGGGCTTATAGCCTATGAATTTCCAAGCGAAGTAGTTGACAACCACCAGAATAAACAAGACTACAAGTATGATATTTGTGCCCTCGTGATGCAGCTTTAACTTCATATTTGTATCAATCGTGTTTTATAATCTACAAAGTTAGTCAAAAATTCGCAATTCTCGGCCATATTACCTAAAAAAATGCTTTTTTGCCCACTCTGCGCACTCAGTTTCGCTTGATATTGCGCGAGACCAGCAAAAAAGCAGAGGCGCGGTTGGTTTGCGCCTCTGCTGTGGTAACTTATTTCTTTTTTAGGGTTTTTATTGTCGCTGCAACCAGGGCTATTGCCGCAATGGGGGTTAGTCGTGGGTGGCGGCGCCAGCTTCGAGGATGGGGAGTCCGGCCTCGGTGGGGATATAGATGACCTTGTTGGCGGCGGCGTTCTGCTGTCTTACCCACAGGTACTGGATGTAGGTGGGGGTGATAGAACCGTTTTCGATTTTGATGGCTTCGGCGGCGCCTTTGGCTCTCTCGATTTCGGCCTGAGCGTTGAGTTTCTCGGCCTCCAGGTTGGCTTTTGCCTCTTCGATTTTGATTTTACGGTTTTGCTCGGCCTTGGCAAATTCGGCCTTACCCTGCATTTCTTGCTGCCATACGTTGTACATGGGGATGGCTACGAAAAGTCCGACAACGAAAAGTGCGCAAGCCAGAACGATTGCGACGATGCCTGCGGCATTGATGCTTGATGATGAATTGCTCATAATGTGAAGTATTTAAAGTTGAGTTTTCACAAATTTACCTGCAAAAATCGTGCCAAAAGGCGGCCTCGGCGCGAGTTTTTCAAGTTTATCAAGTTTGTCAAGTTTATCAGGTTTATCAAGTTTATCAAGTTTATCAGGTTTGTCAAGGGGCGGTGTTTATTTGAGGTAGGGGTTATTGGGTGGAGTGGATCTCGGTTTTTAGGATGGCGGTGAATTTTTGTGCGCCTTGCTTCGACAGGTGGCTGGCGTCGTGGAAATCGGTGCCCTGGAAGCGAGTGTCGGTCATGTGGTTGTAATATTCCAGTCCAAAGATGCGACTAAGTTGCTGAGCGATAGCGATAGTCATGTGTTGTTGCCAGGGGTCTAATATTGCCACATAGCCCTCCCACAGTGGTGGTGTGGTGAGCACCAGCCGCACATCGTGAGTCTTGCACCAGCGTGCTATCTCGCACAGATAATGCACATTGCCCAGAATGTGCGAGCGGTCGCGACAGGCGTGGTTTTTAAGCGTCAAAGAGGCCGATTTGTGCATTTGGCGTAAGTTGAACTTCTTTGGAGTGAAAAACGATTGGCTTTGTCCCAGTGAGTCGCAGTCAACCGACAGGTTGTGCGCAAAAACGCGGTCAAGTTTGCGGCGAAAAATGTCATAGTGGAAAATCTCGGCGCCGTATTTCGACAGACTGCTGTGCTTGTGGTAATTCATGTAAAGCTGGTAGGAGGTGACGCGAAACTCGTCGGCTTGTTCTTCCATCGGACCCTCAAATGGCATGCAGTCGTCAATGCTGATAATGATGGTTTTCAGTGATTTCAAGCGGTCGCCATATTGTTTCAGTAATGCCCAGTCGTGCTCGTAGTGTTGCGATACATTGGCAAGGTTGAAGGCGCTGTCAAGCATCTCGGGGCAGATGCCGGCATAGTTTTGCGAGGCCCCCAGCACCAGAGTCTTAACATCGCCCGCATGAGCGAGCATCCACTCGTGCTTGTAGCGATAGGTGTTGGGGTGATTGCGCACGAGCCCTTCGCACACCACCACACCCACCACCGCTGGCATCAATGCCAGCAGCACGAGTGTCACAAATCGTGATATGCTTCCACGTCTCATCATGCCAAGGAATATTTTCGCCCACAAAATTACAAAAAATTCTCGCAAAAACAACTTGTTTTGGGTTGAAGCCGTAAGGTCAAGGTCAAAGTCGGGAGTTGAGGTTGATGGGGAGTTGCTTGGTTGAT
The DNA here is from genome assembly GCA_021443235.1 of Muribaculaceae bacterium. Classification (GTDB taxonomy): domain Bacteria; phylum Bacteroidota; class Bacteroidia; order Bacteroidales; family Muribaculaceae; genus Sodaliphilus. The sequence goes on along the minus strand of JABUUJ010000020.1, from coordinate 20,001 downwards.
GGGATGGGGGGAGAGGGTGGGGTGGTAACTTTGCGGCGTGAAACTTAAACGAAATATAGACATGAAACACGAAGAAGACAGTTTTGTTCCCGAGATCGACACCGCGGTGGTGCTGCCCCAGACCGCCACCCCCGACACCCAACCCGAGGCGGTCGTGCCCGACGTGATGGCTGCCGTTGATGAGGCGGCGACGCGACTGAGACTTGACGCCGAAGCCCCCACAAGAATCAAAGATGTGCTGCGAGCTATTGATGCGCGGCGAGTTACCGATGAAGTGGTTGCCATGCTGGCTTGCGCCATGCGTCGCGACGAGGATGTGAGCAATGCCGAGGCGGCGGGCTATGTGCGAGGCCGCAACGAGAGCATCGACATGGCGCTGGGCAGTCCCACTGTTGACGCACCTGCTGTTGAGGCGACGTTCCCGCGCTACACGCGCAGGAGTGTGTGGGATTGATAAGCCCCCAGCCCCCTAAAGGGGGAGTCTGGCTAATGGCTAATGGCGAGAAATGTTTTTATTCAGATATTTAATTTTTCGGATTATTCAAATTATTAGAGTTTATTTAAGTATTTAATTATTAAAGTATTAAAGTATTATTTTAAATTTTATGAAGGTTTTTTCTTTTATCGTGCGCTGTGTGCGCAATGTGGTGCGCTGTGTGCGCAATAACCCTAAGTTGGCCTGGACTGTGCTTGTGGTTCTGGCTGTGGCGATAGCCTATTTTTGCGGCTACAACGAAGGCTCGGTGCTCGCTGCCGCAATCGTGCCTGGCGTGGCTGGCGGCAAGCACGTGGTTGATGGTCCGCTCACTACCGACCTCACTCGCGAGGCGTCGCCGTCGCTGCTGCTCAACGAGGTAGACCGACAGATTGTGAAGATTCGTCCCATGGCGACTCCCATCGACCAGATTTCGCGCTATGCCGGGTCGAAGCATGCGGGAGCGATGCAAGTCGACTATTACAATGTCGACACCAAGCCCACGGTGACCACGCTGAGCGAGGACTATGACGAGTCGACCGCCACCACCACCGGCAGCATGAAGGTGGTGATTAAGACCGCCAACGATGACATGTTTGACGCCAGCGACACAATTCTGGTGCAGGGTGTGTATGGATACAGTCCTGATGGAGAAACGCTTACCTATGATGAGCTGGTGCTGTATGTGATGGGTCGCAACAGTCAGGGCGGCATCAATGTGATGGCCGTGAATGGCAAGCGCGTGGGTAACTTGCCCAACTGTGTCCCGTCGATTGATGCCGAGACCACGCTGGTGCGCATGGGACGTGCCGCGAGCGAGCTCGACGTGATGTCGCCGCAATTTGAGGCACTGCCCTCCAAGGCGAGCAACTATTGCCAGATTTTCAAGATGCAGGTGGAGCAGAGCACACTGCAGAAGTTGGCCAACAAAGAGGCCGACTGGACGATGAGCGACCAGGAGGAAGCCGCCATCTACGATATGCGTCTGGGCATGGAGAAGTCGTTTCTTTTCGGTGTGAAGAAGCGCCTGTGGGATCCCGACAAGAAGGAGAACATCATGTTTACTGGCGGCATTTGGCATCAGGCCGGCAAGGAGTTCCAGTATGAGGCGTCGGTGATGGACGAGAGCCATGTTGTGGAGCTGATGCGCATGGCGTTCACGGGCAACAACGGCAGCAAGCGCAAGGTGCTCATTGGCGGCAGTCGCCTGATAGGCGCGCTGAGCCATCTCGACGTGACACGAGTGGTGACCTCGGGCGAGAGTGTGAGCAAGTGGGGCATCGACTTCACCGAGCTGCGCAGCAAGTTTGGCACGCTCTATCTGTTGCTGAGCGAGGTGTTTGACGACTGCGGCATGGCCGACAATGGTCTGGTCATCGACCCCGAGTATATCCAGAAGTACAGTCACGTGCCTTTCAGCACCGAGGCCCTCAACCTCAAGTCGAGCGGTCTGCGCAACACCGACGCGCTCGTGCTTACCGAGGCCAGTTGCCTCGTGCTGCGCTACCCGCAGGCCCACATGCGCATTGTGAAAGTGTAGTCGGGAAGAGCGTTTAAACATGGTTAAGGCCCCTGGGACTTGTGTCCTGGGGGCCATTTTCTTCTTTAAGGTCATTAAGGCCGCTAAGGCCGGTTAAGGTCATTAACGACAACTTGATAACCTTTCAACTTGACAAACTTGACAAACTTGCCCCTTGACAAACTTGACAAACTACTTCCCCTTGGCGGTGCGCTGGAAGTCGAGGATGGTGGCGACTGCGGTGGCGGGGTCGTCGGTGATAGAGAGAAGCAGGTTTTTGTATCGGCCTGTCTCGCTCAGATGCTTTAGCATGGCGTAGGCCGGCATTGTCTCGGTCCAGAACTCCTCGCCCAGAAACACCATAGGGCTGGCGATGCCCAGTGTGAGGTAGTGGTTTTGGACTGCTTCCTGGAAGATTTCCTGCATGGTGCCGGCGCTACCTGGGGTGAAGATGATGCCGCCGAAAGACACTGTGAGCAGAATGTCCTCGCGCACGCTGTTGCAAAACAGCTTGCCAATGTGCGATGCAAAGGGCGCTGTAGGCTCGTGTCCGTAGAGCCATGTTGGGATGGCGAGGCAATTGTATTGCCCTGTGCTGGGCAACTTGTCGATGACCTCAAAAGCCGTCTCCATGTAGCCCGGGCTGTGATAATCGGGGGCTTGGACGAGTATTTCAAGAGCCCGGTCGATGTCGCTGTCGTCGCGCCCGGCAAGGAAGCCGCCCAGCGAGGTTGCCTCCATTGCTCCCGAGCCGCCCCCCGACACCATGAGCGAGCCGGCCTCGGTGAGGTGCTTGGCTATGAGCACTATTTGCCGGTAGGCGTCGTCGGTGCGTTTCATTGCGCTGCCACCCATCACGCCCACCACTTGGCGGGGATCATATTTCCTGAACAAGTCGTAGATGCCTTGCAGCACATAGTGGTCGTGCGAGGCGCGCGCCATCGATTCTTTGGGGTCGGTGGTGATCTTGCCTTCTATGATAAAGAATTTGTAAACCGCTTGGTCATAGCAGGTTGCGAATGTTTCGGGGCGGTGGTGGTCATATCCCTTGTAGAGTGTTGCGGCCGAGTAAACGCCTGGCGGCGTGGTGTCGTAGGGGACATGCATCATGTGCTGAAACACATTGTTGGGTTCGCCAAAAAGGTTGGAAATCATTGGTAAATAATGTTTAGAAGGGTTTGTCCCACGGCCTTTAGTGGCGCGCGGTCGATGTTGTCCATTGTGTCGTGGGTGGTGTGCCAGTGGCTAAAGAAACCGTGGGGCTGGTTGGGGCGTGCGTCGATAATGTCGATGCAGGCGATGCCGGCGGTCTCGTTCACCACCACATGGTCGTCGGTCACGGCTCCGCCGCCGTCATTGCGGAAGAACGAGGCAAAGCCGCTCTCGCGTGCGGTGTCCCACACGAGCTGAACGGTTGACGGGGCATATTTGAGTGAGTGGTACTCGGGGGCAAACTGTGCGTCGCGAGCCCCCACCATGTCAAGTAAAATGCCGTAAAGGGGCTTGTAGCCAGGCACATGCGGGTGCCGTGCCCAGTATTGTGTGCCCAGCGCCCAGCTGTCTTCCTGGTGGGTTGTGCCCCAGTCCTCAAGGTCGACGAGCAGGATATCGACACCCAGCGGTGCCGGGGTGTGCTTGAGGGCGCGTGCCACCTCGAGCAGCACAGCCACGCCACTGGCGGCATCGTTGGCACCCATTACAGGCTCGTTGCGCTTGCTCTCGTCGGGGTCTTGGTCGGCCCACGGGCGGCAGTCCCAGTGGGCGAGTAGCAGCAGGCGTCGCTCGGCAGTGGGGTTAAACTGCGCTATTATGTTCTTGGCGGTAAACTTCTTACCGTCGAAGGTCGTTACCGCGCCTTGCTGCACGATGACGCTGTCGGCCCAAGTGTTGAGTTTGGCGGTGAGCCACTGTGCGCACTTCTCGTGTGCCTGTGTGCCGGGCACTCGAGGGCCGAAGTCGCATTGTGCCGCGGTGAAGGCATAGGCCGAATCGGCGTCAAACTCCACTTTTATCGTGGTTTTGGGTTGCTGGTCGTCGGTGTTGTTGCCTTGGCTGTTGTTGTTGCCACAGGCAGTGGCTGTGAGCAGGATTGCGGCAAGAGTCAGATGTGTCATTTTCCTCATTGTGCTAATATTTTTTTGGCGCTCGAGACGCGGTTTTTGCGAAAAGGCACCAGAAGGTTAAAAAAACATAAAAATGCCGAAAATGCGATTTGAAACTCAAAATGCACGCCCACTTGTGCGTCCAGCAGTGCTGGCACAGCAGTGTGCGTGCTATTGGGTTATTGTAAAAAACGGTTTTTTATGCCTTGTTACTTGGCTGCCTCCTGAGCGGGAGCGGGAGCCGGCTGAGCGGGGGCTGCTTGCTCGGCGGGCGTTGCCTTATCGTCGGTCGCTGTGGGGAATGCGGGAGCCTGAGTCTCGGTAGCGGGCAGTTTCTTGATTTGGGGGGCTGCCTCAACCATGGTGGGAGCTGATACAAAGGCCGATGCGATAGAGAGGACGCAGATGAAGATAGCGAGACCCCAGGTTGCTTTCTCTACGAAATCGGTGGTTTTGCGCACGCCCATAAACTGGTTGTAGCTGTTTACGTTGGCAGCGAGACCGCCACCTTTAGACTTCTGGATAAGAACAACGCCAATGAGAAGAACAGAGGCGATAACGATAAGAATTGCAAAAATAAGATACATTTTTGAATGTTTATTTGTTATTTATTATTGTTTCGTTTAATACCAGTTTTCGCAAAAAGCGAATTTGGTCTGCAAAGTAAATACTTTTTTCTGGAAAACGCAAATTTATGTTTTCAATAATTTCGAGTGCCTGCCTATATTTGTGCTGTGCTATATAGGCGTGGGCGAGCGACTGCTGCAGCATGGAGTCGTCTTGGTGCTCGGGATCGTTGATGGCATCGTGGGCCACCTCGGCCTTCTCGTGTTCCTCGACATGTGGTTGCGACGGGGCATTGACGACCTCCTTCTCGCGCTGACGGCTCTCGGCGATAAAGTCGTTGATGAGTTGGTCTTCCTTGCTCAGGGGCTCGGTGGTGTGTGAGCCTTGGTCCTCGGCGGCGAGAATGTCGGCATAGTCGGGCGTGGGGTTGAAGATGGCGTTGCTGATGGCGTCGATTTCGCGCTGGCTTGAGCTGCCAAAGGTGTTGAGGAAGCGGTCAATGGCGTCGTCGGTCTGGGGTGTCTCGGGTTTTGCCTCGGGCGGGTAGAAGTTGGCAAACTGCTCCACGCCTTCGCCCAGTTGCATGGCAAGAGCCTTGCGGTCGGGGCTGGCTATGGCGAGTCGTGCGAGGAGTTCCTCATTGCCTTGCGTGCCGTGCTCCTTGAGATATAGGAGCAGAGGCGTAGTGCAGTAGGGGTGGTTGTTGAGCCACTCGTCGAGCCACTCGCGCGTTGTGCCGCCATGAGTCGCGGCGGTGATCAGAGAGTTTACAATGTCGCTCATTGGTGTTGCTTATTTATTGCTCACAGGTTATACTCCTTGATTTTGCGGTATAGGGTGCGCTCTGAGATGTTGAGCTCCACAGCTGTTCTGCGTCGCTTGCCATGGTTTCGGTTGAGGGCCTCTTTAATGGTCTCGCGCTCGGTCTCGTCGAGTGTTTTGATAGTCTCGACATCGGTTGCCACCTCTTTGATGTGCTTGGTCTGCATGGTCTCGGTTGCGTTTCCGCTCTCGATGGTGATGCTGTCGTCGATGCTGATGGGAGCAGTGACGTCGCGCTGCAGGTCGGTAAGGTTGCTGTTGGCAAAGGCGGGGATGTTGTGTATCTCGCCCAGCTGGGCCTTGAGTTGCTTCAATTCGTCGCCGATTTGCTTTATCGATGCCCATATCAGAGCACGCTCGCGCTCATACTCCATCTTGCCGTGACCGCCTGGTACTGGGGGAAAAGCGACTCCGCCGTGCTTGACGATTTCTTGTGGCAGGTATTGCTTCACTTTGTCGGCATCCACCTCGTTGCCGTTTTCAAAGACGAGGATGCGCTCCACAATGTTTTTGAGCTCACGCACGTTGCCTGGCCAGGAGTGTGCCGCCAGCGCGTCCAGTGCCTCGGGTTTGAAGCGTGTGTTGGGCGATATGTTGGAGTGGCTGTCGCGGAATTTGCGCGAGAACCAGCGCACAAGCATCTTGATGTCATCGGCACCGCGCTCTTTCAGCGAGGGTATTTTGATCTCGATTGCCGAGAGGCGATAGTATAGGTCCTCGCGGAATTTTCCTTCACCGACGAGAGTTGCCAGGTCGCGGTTGGTGGCGGCGATGACTCGCACGTCGACGCGCTTGGGGATAGCCGCCCCCAGTTTTATGATTTCGTGGTTTTCGAGCACACGCAGCAGCTTGGCCTGTGTGGCGAGAGGCATCTCGCCCAGCTCGTCGAGAAACAGAGTGCCGCCGTCGGCTTCCTCAAAATATCCGTTTTGGTCGTTGTTAGCTCCTGTGAAGGCACCTTTGACGTGTCCAAAGAGGGCACTGTCGATGAGGTGCTCGGGTATTGACGCGCAGTTGAGGCTCAGATATGCCTTGTGCTTGCGTGGCCCCTGGCTGTGGATGATGCGCGGAATCACGTCCTTGCCGGTTCCGCTTTCTCCCAGCACGAGCACCGACACGTTGAAGGGTGCGGCCTGCATGGCTCGTGTGACGGCTTTGTATAGGCCTTCGTTTTTGCCAATGATGCCGTGTGCCAGCATCGTTTTTGCGATTTCTTCTTGTGTTATTGCCATAGTTTTAATTTATAGGTCTGTTGTTTCAGAAATAGCGCCAGCTCCTCGGGAGTGGTGTATTGTGCCTGCTCTTCGGGCATAATGGGCTGGCCCACGCTCACGTTGAAGTTGTAGCTCTTGCGCCTGAACACCTCGGCGGGTAGTCGCAGCGTGCGCAGTCGCCAGTCTATGCGTCCCAGGATGTTGAAGAGCGTGCTGTTGCTGCCGTGGAAGAAGATGGGGATGACGGGCACCTTGCACTTCTGGATGAGGCGTGCCACGCTGGGTTGCCAGTCGCGGTCCTCGAGCTCCATCTTCCAGTTGATTTTCGACACTGCTCCGGCGGGGAAGAACGACAATGGGTGCCCGTCGCGCACGTGTTTTAATGCCTCGGCGAGTCCCCGCACCGAGACGGCGCGTTTTTTGGGGTCGTCGCTCTGCAGCGCGTCAACGGCGATGAAGTTGGGCTTCATCGCACCTATGTAGTTGAGAATCATGTTTACCAGCACTTTGACGTCGGGGCGGTAGTGTCCCAGGATGTTGATGAGCATGATGCCGTCGAGGGCGCCGAAGGGGTGGTTAGACACGGTGATGAAACTTCCCTGTGGCAGGTTCTCGAGTATCTCGCGATTGCGTATGTTGATGTTGGCGCCCAGGTCTTCGAGCATGCCTTGAGTGAATGCTACCCCTGGGGTGTCGCAGTGGCGGGTGTGCATGTCGTTAACGTCGTCGAGGTCAAACCAATGCATGAGCATGTTGACCAGTTTTTCCTTGCCGTCGAAAAACGGCACCATTTTGCGCAGGTCGTCATAGTCGAGCACGGTTTTCTTGATTCCGCTCACCTCGTTATATTTGCTTGAGTCTTGTTGCATTGTAGTGTTGTTGTGATGAAGACAGGCGCAAAGGTACTAAAAAAAAAGAAAAAACGCGACATTTTGTCAGTTTTTTCTCTTTTTTGCCCCTTTTTTTGACTTTGACTTGCTTCGCGCAACTTGCTTCAACATGTTGAACCAAGTTGAACCACGTTAAACAACGTTGAACCAAGTTAAACCACGTTGAACCACGTCTACTGTATCGAGTCGAGGACGATGCTGGTGATGACGTTGCGAGTGTTGCCACGCCAGGGTAGTGAGCCGCTGTAGGTGTCATATTCCACCACCACGCGTTTGCCGCTGGCTTTCCATTTTATGGCCTCGTTGAGCAGGCTGTCGTTGGCGATTGTTCCGCCGAAGTTGCAATTGTCAACGATGATGGTGTCGCCACGCCATTGCACCTTCATGGTGTCGAGCACGAGGTCTTGGGTGAGCATTTTGCACTCTATGGTCTTGAACACCGAGCCCTCGGTGGCAACGCTCATCACCCACCCTTTCTCAACACTGTGAGAGTAGGGCCGGTAGAAGTGAAGGTAGGTCCAAGTGAAGAGGAAGATGCCCAGCGCGATAATCGTCGAGAGGATGATGATGCGCATGGTGTTGTGCCGTCGCGAGATGATTGACTCCTCGATTTCGCGGTCTTCGCGCTCTTGCGGAGTCTCTTGGTGCACGGGTTTCACTTTGTCCTCGTCGTGCTCCATGAAGTGGTCGTTGAAATTGTCGTCTAACATAGGGTGTTGTCGTTTTGTGTGGTGTTACCAGTCGCCCAGCGTGGCGTTGAAGATGAGGTCGGCAAGGTCCTTACATATTTGGTTGCACAATTCGTCTTGCACGTCGGTGAGCATCTCCGAGGCCGAGAAGTCGCGGTAGGCCGAGAAGCTTTGCTCCTTGGAGAGGTTAGGGTTTTTGTTGTCGATATACCTCACGTGTACGGTGACGGTGAGTCGCGTCTGGCTGGCGTAGGCGTCCTCTCCCACGGCTTGCGGCGTGAGGTTGTAGCCGGTGATTTCGCCTTCCATGCGCAGGTCGCTGTTGGCGCTGTCGATGACGCGCAGTCGGGTTTGCTGCTGAATCATGTCGAGCAGCTTGTTTTCGAAGAGTTGCTGCAGCGGTGGGTAAACGAGCGCTGCGCGTATGGGGAAATCGCTGAACGACAGTGTCTTGTACTTGGAGTAGTCGATTGACGCGCCGTTAAACGTGTATTTTGGGATGCACGACTGCGCAAGTGCCGTCGCGGCGACAATCAGGATTATGGCGATGCGTCTCATTGTTGTTGGGCGTTGGAAGGTTTCNTATGGGGAAGTCGCTGAACGACAGTGTCTTGTACTTGGAGTAGTCGATTGATGCGCCGTTAAACGTGTATTTTGGGATGCACGACTGTGCAAGTGCCGTCGCGGCGATAATCAGGATTAGGGCGATGCGTCTCATTGTTGTTGGGCGTTGGAAGGTTTCTTTTTCTCGGTTGCGATGCATGCAAAGGCGTAGATGCCCAGCACGATGAGCAGCAGTGTCTGGATGCCCCACACGAGCATTGCGAATGCCGATGCCTGTGCGTCGGGGTGCTCGCTTGAGAATGTGCCCACGCCATAGAGCGAGAGCCCAAAGATGATGGCCATGTGCCATGCGCCCAGGCCGCCGTTGGTGGGTATGCCCATGCCTATGCTCGAGAGCACGAAGAGCACGAGGATGGCGAGCGCTGAGAGGTCGCAGGTGAAGGTGAATGCCTGCGCGGCAATGTAGAGCTGCATGAAGTAGCAACCCCACAGCAGCACGGTGTAGAGCAGGAACCACCACTTGCCCTCCATGTGGGCAATTGCCGCAAAGCCGTCCCACAGCCCTTTTACCATACCTTTGACTTTGAGCACGATTGCGTTCTGCGTCTTGCTGGTCGCCAGCCATGCCAGCGCGGCAAGGCATGCCAGTGCCAGCAGCCACACTTTCCACGACGTTGCCATGCCCACGAGGCCGTCCTTGACCTGCGGGTAGGTGCTGAGGAAGCTATAGAATGCGTCCTGTGCCAGCGCAAAGGTGCCCAGCGTGAGGACAAGCACTGTGACGGTATCGCTCAGGCGGTCGGCAACCATCGAGCCTACCACCTGGGTGAACGAGGCGTTCTCGCGTTGTGCTATGTAGCCGCAGCGCCACACCTCGCCCAGGCGCGGAAACACCAGGTTGACGGCATAGGTGCCAAAGATGGAGTTGACGATAGGGTGGAGCGGGGCGCCGACGCCGATGGCGCGCAGCTGCAGCCGCCAGCGCAGGGCGCGGAACACGTGGCTCATGATGCTGATGCATATCACGGGAATGAACCACAGGTAGTTGACCTCGCTCTGCAGGGTTGTCATCATCGCCTCCAGGTCGACGTTCTTATATAGGAAATATATCAGGCCCACGCCTATTATCACAGGCACCACATATTTTAGTACTGCCTGCAGCATGCGTTTGCCCATGCTTGCCTCGGGAGGCTGAGCCGCGTTGGTTGTTTCGTTTTTCGGTGTTAATCTGTTCACTGCTTTTCAGTTTTTTCATGGGCAACAGTTGTCGCCTCACATACAAACTGCAAATTTACACAAAAACTTGCTTTCCCACCAAAATTTAACGACTTTTCTCAAAAAAACCACACCCCCCACCTTTATAATAAAAGTTTTCATCCTTCCCTGAGCCAAGTGTCAAAAATTATATAGCCCCCTATTTTTATCTTGGTTGAGGTTGCATGTTTTGGCGTGGGTGAATAATTGGTGAATAATGATGCGGGGAATTGTATTTTTTTTGGGTGGGAATTAAACCATTGCGGCTCGGCTTGGTCAAAGAATGTATAAAAATCATTAATTACTTATAAAAACTTTTTATATATGAATAAGGAAAGGATAATTTCGTTGCTGCTGGTGATTATGGTTATGGTTCCGATGCACGTTGTGGCTCAAAAGAAAGTCGTAGTGGAGGAGCGGAATGTAATACAGGAAACGACTCCGGCAACAGGACTGAAACTCAAGGTTGCTATTGGAAGATTCTCGAATGAGACCGAGTATGGCAAAGGATTGTTCTACGACAAAGCCAACGACCCAATGGGCAAGCAGGCGCTTGACCTGCTCTCGACCAAGCTGGGCGCATCCAACAAGTTCATCTTACTTGAGCGAAACGACCTCGCCCAGTTGCTTGAGGAAGCCAACAAAAACGGCCAGTCGTCGCAGCAGGCCATCGGTGCCGACTATATGATTATCGGCTCGATAACCGAGTTTGGAAGAAAGACCACAGGACAGACCAAGGTGTTCACCTCGTCCAAGACACAGACAGTTGAGGCTGCGGTGAGCGTCCGCCTTGTTGATGTGGCAACAGGTCAAATCATTTTCTCGGACGAAGGTCACGGCTCGGCCGATCTGACCACCAAGTCGACATTTGTGGGCACTGGTGGCAAGGCTGGTTATGACGCTACGCTGAGCGACAAGGCGATAGGCGCGGCAATCGACCAGCTTGTGGAGAATATCATCAACAAGCTTAAAGACAAGAAGTGGAAGTCTTATATTCTGGCAAGTGATGCCGATGGCACAATCATTGCCGGCGGTCAAAGCCAGGGCTTGAAGCCCGGCATGCAGTTGGCAATTATGACCAAGGGTCGCCAGGTCAAGAACCCGCAGACGGGCATTATGGTTGAGTTGCCGGGCAAGCGTGTGGGCACCATCAAGATTGAGTCGATGGGCGGCGAGACAGCCGAGACCGAATATTCGATTGTTAACATCGTCGATGGCGAGATCGATGGCAACAGTTTAGAGAAATACATTGTTCAGGAGATTTAAATTGAGAAAGTTATGAAAAAATTAGTTTTATTTTTATCGGCAATTTTGTTGCTCGGTGTGGCGTCCTGTAAGACCGGAAGCTTCGCTACGGCAGGCGGACAGCAAGAGATGTGCTATATATGCCTGGTTTCAAGCGATGAGCTGGCCAACAAGGACGTACAGGTGAAAATCGACGACAGCACGCAGTTCACAGCCAAGGTGCAGCGCGCCAAGCAAAACACCGAGAAGCACAACGGCAAGGTCTATGGCATTCAGCCTGGCCGCCGCCATGTGGAGATCACCTATAAAGGTCAGGTCATCTATTCCCAAGAGATTTATGTTACAAGTCAGCAAACCAAAACGATTAACTTATGAAAACGGCAAAACTATTAGCATCGTGCACTTTAGTGCTTCTACTGGCATCGTGCGGCTCGCAAAAAGAGCTTTATTCGTGGAAGGACTATGAGAAGGCCTCCTATGCCTACACAAAGGAACCCACCGAGAAAAACGAGGAAAAACTCATTGCTACCTATCAGCAAATCATTGACAACCCCAGCGGTGCCCGCAAGGTTGCTCCTCCGGGAATGTGCGCCGAGCTTGGCTACCTTTACTTCAAGAAAGGAAAAACCGCCCAGGCAGAGGCCCTACTGAAGAAAGAGGTAGAGCTATATCCCGAGTCAGAGAAATTTATACAAAGAATCTTAGATGCAATAAAGAAATGAAACGATATATACCACTGATGTGCATCATGGCTTTATTAAGCTCATGTGCCAGCAAGATAACGAGAGCCGAGATGTATCCCAAAATGTATGAGGAGAAACCCGCCACTATCCTGGTGATGCCTCCCATCAACAACTCAAACAATGCCGACGCCAAGGAGTATTTCTACTCATCGCTGGCCAAGCCATTGAACGAGAAAGGATATTATGTGGTGTCGCCCAACATGGCAATGGACATTCTCAAGCAAGAAAGCGCCTATGACTCCGAGCTGTTTGTGAATGGGTCGCTGACACCATTCCGCAACTTCTTCAACGTCGATGCAGTTCTTTTCACCACAATCAACAAGTGGGAGAAGAAATCGGGATTAAGCTATATCCTGGTTGACATTGCCTACACACTGAAGTCGGCCAAAACCGGCGAGGTGCTGTTTGAGAGAGACGGCGAGCTCAAGGTGAGCTTCTCGTCGGGTGGCAGCGGCTTGCTGTCGATGGCATTAGACATGCTCAACACCGCGATGACCGACCATGTTGTTGCTGCACGCCGTTGCAACTATTATGTGTTGGCAGACATGCCAGAGGGCAAATACGGCTTGGATTACATGAAAGACGGAGGTGTCAAGGTTGGCGACAAGAAGCTGAAGGGCTCGGTTGGCAAATAACCCGAGCGTTGACCAATGACGGCATTTGTCAATGCCGCATTAACAAGAAACTGCCTGCTGTGTGTTATCGCAGCAGGCAGTTTTGCTTGTGAGAGGGTTGAAAATGGGGTGGGTTTTTGTGGTGAGAGGGTTGAAAATGGGGGTAAACGTTGAAATTTTAGGTTTTTTTGCAATAAGTTGAGTGATATTGCGTTTATATCAATGCATTGAGGTGCTTGCTGGGCGGCGACAGGTGCGCTGCTCATGCTGCCGTGGCAGTAGCCTCATTAGATATAAAGTAGAATGACACAGATATTTAGACGATATATTTGCACGCTGGTGCTGGTGCTGTGCGCACTGGTGACGATGGCTCAGGACAACGACATGATCTTGAACCGTCAGTATGCCGACATGAAACGCATTCACTTCGGTTTCTCGGTGGGCGTCAATTTTCAGGACCTGAAAATCACCAATAACGGTTATATCACCGAAGACGGTGAGCAGTGGTGGGCCGATGTGCCTAACCACTCGCCGGGTTTCTGTGTCAATGTACTGGCCGACTGGCGTCTGGGCACACATTTCAACCTGCGTGTGTCGCCGGGTATCTACTTTGGCAACAAGGTGGTGCAGTTCCGCAACAGTCTTGCCGACCCTGAGGAGACCGAGGACCTGCACATTCGCCAGAGCCAGAACATCAAGTCGACCTATCTGGTGGTGCCCCTCGACCTGAAAATCTCGTCGCTGCGCTGGCACAACCTGCGCCCCTATGGCTCGGTGGGCGTTATGCCCATGTGGAATCTGGGCAAGATGCACAGCGAGCAGTATCGCCTCAACCGCACCGACGTGATGCTCACTGTGGGCCTGGGATGCGACATCTACCTGCCGTTTTTCAAGCTCTGCCCCGAGGTGAAATTCTGCTTCGGGTTGCTGAACTTGCTGCAGAAGAATCGTCCCGACTTGCAGGACAACCCCGAGATGATGCGCTTCACCCAGAGTGTTGACCGTCTCGCCAGCAACATGGTGGTGCTGACGTTTAACTTTGAGTAGGCAATTTTGACTTTGACATTGACTATTGAGTTAGGATATACATTATTAAATATATATAAAACGCTGTAAATTTTGGTTTTGGGCAAAACAACACATTTGAGACTGGTTGCGCTGCTGGTGATGGCACTGGCGGGCGTGATGACCGTGACCGCGCAAATCGACGCGCAGCTCACGCAGTACTGGAATGCGCCCAACTACTATAACCCTGCGGCGATAGGCCGTGGCGACCTCATCCACATCAACGCAGGCGCGCGCCTGCAGTGGGTGGGCATCAAGCACGCACCCATGGACTTCATGGCCCTTGGCGACATGCCGTTCAAGTTTCTCAACCGCCGTTGGGGCGTGGGCCTGGTGGTGCAGCAGGAAAACATCGGCCTGTACAAGTCGCTGCGCGCCGGCGCTCAACTTGCGTGGAAGAAGAACATGCTGGGCGGCACGCTCAATGTGGGCGTCCAGATTGGGCTGATCAACCAGTCGTTTGACTCCGACGGCATCATCATTCCCGAGGGCGACGAGTATCACGAGAGCAACGACGAGGCCATTCCGGCGAGCGATGTCAAGGGCAACGCCATTGACTTTGGCGGTGGCATCTTCTTTGAGCACAAGAAGTTCTGGGTGGGCATCTCGTCGACCCACATCAATGCGCCCACCATCCAGATGAAAGTGGAGAACGACGAGGAGAAAGTCTATGAGTTTGACGCTGGCCGCCTTTATTATTTTATGGCTGGAAGCAATATACCAATAAAAAATACGTTATTTGAAATACAGCCATCGCTCATGTTCAAGACCGATTTCAGCTTTTATCAGGCCGAAGTGACCGCCCGCGTGCGATACAACAAGTTCCTGAGCGGCGGCGTGGCCTACAGGTATAAGGACGCTGTGTCGCTGCTGCTTGGGGCCGACTACAAGGGATTCTTCATCAGTTATTCCTACGATTACGCCTTGAGCGCGATACGCAAGGCCAGCAGCGGCAGCCACGAGCTTTTTGTGGGTTACAACCTGAAGCTCAATTTAGGAGATAAAAACAAAAACAAGCATAAGAGTATTCGATTAATGTAGAATATGAAAAAACTGTTATTTATATTAGTAATCGCGATTGTAATGGTATCGTGTGGCGGCCTGCGCAAGAATGTTCCCGTAGGCGGCGAGGTAACTGGCGTGGGCGCATCCACCTTCAGCGAGCCCACACCCTATGGCATGGTGCTGGTTGACTGCGGCTCGATGCGTGAGGGACCCTCACAGCGCGACTCGATTTGGGGCCTTGACTCAACGGCCCACGGCATCTCGGTCGATGCCTTCTGGATGGATGAGACCGAAATCACCAACTCAAAGTACAAGCAGTTTGTCTACTGGGTGCGCGACTCCATCATCCGTGAGCGCCTTGCCGATCCTGCCTATGGCGGCAACGAGGAGTTCAAGATTGAGGAGGACAAGGAAGGCAACCCCGTGAAGCCCCACCTCAACTGGAGCAAGAGCATACCCTGGAAGAACCCCAGCGAGGACGAGGAACGCGCTATAGAGAGCGTTTACAAAATCAACCCCATCACCGGAGTGAAGGAGCTTGACCCGTTGCAGATGAACTACCGCTATGAGGTGTATAACCTCACCGAGGCCGCCAAGCGCAAGCACCGCTTCGAGGCCGAGCGCCGCGACTATAACACCGACCACGACGTGGTGACCACACCTCCCACCATAAGCAAGGACACCGCCTATATCAACGACGACGGTCGCATCGTGCGTCAAACCATCACCCGCCCGCTGCAGAGCGACTTTGACTTTGTCAACACATATATTGTGAATATATTCCCCGACACCACTTGCTGGGTCAACGACTTTGACAACGCCTACAACGAGCCCTACGTGCGCATGTACTTTGCCAACGGCAACTACAACAACCACCCCGTGGTGGGAGTGAGCTGGGAGCAGGCCAACGCCTTCTGCGTGTGGCGCACCGAGTTCCTCAAGAAATCGCTGGGCAAGGAGGGTGTTTACATCGAGCCCTTCCGCCTGCCCACCGAGGCCGAGTGGGAGTTTGCGGCCCGTGCCGGTATCAACGAGAACAAGTATCCGTGGGACGGCGAGCTGCCCATCAGCGAGGGCGAAGGGTGCTTCTATGCCAACTTCAAGCCCATGGAGGGCAACTATGTGAAAGACGGAAGCATCATCAGCGCGCCCGTTGGCTCTTATCAGCCCAACGACTTCGGGCTCTACGACATGGCGGGTAACGTGAGCGAGTGGACCAGCACGGCCTATACCGAGAGCATCGACCGCATGACCAGCGACCTCAACCCCGAGTATCGCTACTATGTGGCGAAGGAAGACCCCTACAAGATGTCGCGCAAGATTGTGCGTGGCGGCTCGTGGAAAGACGTGGCTCACAACATACGCAGCGATATACGCATGTGGGAGTACCAGAACGAGCAGCGCAGCTACATCGGTTTCCGTTGCGTGCGCTCTAAGGTGGGCTTCGCCAAAGTAAAGCGCAAGAAATAAACACCTTAAATATATAACCGACTAATTAATAACAATCAAACTCAAAGATATCGAAGATGGGTAAGATTAAAAAATATAAAAACGTGATAGAGCGCTTTCTCAGTGGCGAGAAAGGCCAGCGTTTCTTCAACTTCGCTTATAGTATAGGTGCGGCCGTCGTAATTTGGGGCGCATTGTTCAAAATCCTCCACCTGCCCGGCGGCAACACGCTGCTGTCAATCGGTATGGGTACCGAGGTGCTTATGTTCCTCCTCACAGCCTTTGACCGCCCCGAGAAGCAGTACCAGTGGGAAGATGTGTTCCCCGTGCTCGCCTCTAAGGATCCCGAGGACCGCCCCGACTTCACAACGGGCGGCGGTATCGTGATTAACGGCGGTGCCGAGGGCGGCACTGTGAATCTGGTGGGCGGTGGCGTCACCCTCGACGAGGCCAAGGCAGTAGTGGGATTGCCCCAGAGCATCGACCTCACCGAGGAGGACTCGCGCTCGCTCACCGAGAGCATCAACAAGATGAATGCCGCCAGCGACCAGCTCGCGCGCATGGCCGAGCTCACCGAGGCCACGTCCAAGTATCTGGAGCAGATGAGCACCATCAGCGAGTCGATGGCCAAGCTTGGCGAGACCACCACAGCGCTCAACAGCGTGAGCGAGACCTTGCTCGAGAGCTATCGCGCCATCACCGAGAACAGCACCACCATCAGCCAGAGCTCAACGGGCTATGTGGAGCAGATGCAGGCCTTGAACCAGAACATCGGTGGACTGAACACCATCTACGAGATTCAGCTCAAGAGCATCTCGTCGCAAATCGACACCATCGACCGCGTGAACCGCGGCCTCAAGGACATACGCGATATGTATGAGAAGAGCGCCGCCGAGAGCGCACACTACTGCGACGAGACCGAGAAGATGGCTCGCTACATGAAACAGCTCAACAGCGTTTACGAGAAGATGATCAAGGCTATGACCGTCAATATGTATCGCCCCATGGCCATGCCTGGCATGCCCGAGGACAGCAACGACGAGGCATAAACTCCCTAACTAACGCAACAATAAAAAAACAACTATAACCTCTCAACTCTAAACTTCAATAGATGGCAGCAGGTAAAAACCAATCAGTGGGCCGCATGTCGCCGCGACAGAAGATGATAAACCTTATGTATATCGTCCTCACGGCTATGCTCGCCCTCAACGTGTCGAGCGACGTGCTCAACGGCTTCAGCCAGGTGGCCGACGGCCTTGAGCGCTCTAATCGCACCATCTCGGCCCGAAACCTCGGCCTCTACCAGCAACTTCAGGAGTTCAACAAGAAGAACCCCGAGAAAGGCAAGGTGTGGCTCGACAAGGCTACCGAGGTGCGTGCTAAGACCGACATGCTCTATAGCTACATCGACTCGCTGAAATATGAAATCGTGAAGGTTGCCGACGGCGACAAGGCCAATGTGAAAAACATCGTCAACCGCGACAACCTCGACGCAGCATCGCAAGTGATGCTCGCACCCAATACCGGTAAAGGTCGGGCGTTGCGCGACGCCATCGACAGCTACCGCAACTACATCGTCACTTTCCTCGACGACCACGACAAGCGCACCAACGTGGCTACGGCTCTGTCGACAGCCACCGTAAAGACCAAGGCTGGCGGTGAGATAGGACAGAAGGCGTGGGAAGAAACCATGTTTGAGAACATGCCCACCATCGCCGCCGTGACACTGCTGAGCAAACTGCAGAACGACGTGCGATATGCCGAGGGCGAGGTGCTGAACCAGATTCTCACCAACGTTGACATGGGCGACCTGCGCGTGAACCTCGTCGACGCATTTGTCGTGCCGCAGTCGCGCATCGTGATGCGTGGCACCAAGTATTCGGCCAACATCGTGCTCGCTGCCGTCGACACCACCCAGCGCCCAGTTGTATATATCAACGGACACCGCCTGGGCAACGACCGCGGCCTCTATGAGGTGGGTGCCGGCGCCGCTGGCAACTACGACTACTCGGGCTACATCGAGGTGATGGGACGCGATGGCTCGGTTACACGCCGCGACTTTAAGTCGGCCTACACCGTCATCGACCCGCTTGCAACTATCTCGGCAACAATGATGAACGTGCTATATGCCGGCATCAACAACCCCATCAGCATCGCCGTGCCAGGCGTGCCCGAGAACTCTATCTCGGCAACAATGACCAACGGCACGCTCACCAAGAGCGGCAACGGATGGGTGGCTCATCCCACCAAGGTGGGCGCCGAGTGCGAGATCACTGTCTCGGCCGAGATGGACGGACAGCGCACCAACGTGGGCTCAACCAAGTTCCGCGTGCGCAAGTTGCCCGACCCAATGCCCTACATCGCCTTCAAAGACGCCAACGGCGTGCCCAGCCGATACAAGGGCGGGCGCCCCTTCCCCAAGGCTACTCTGCTGGCAGCCAGCGGTGTTGATGCCGCCATCGACGACGACATCCTCAATATCGACTATAAGGTGCTGAGCTTTGAGATTGTCTACTTTGACTCGATGGGCAACGCCATCCCCGAGCTCTCGAGCGGAAGCAACTTCAGCGAGCGTCAGGTCGCCGCCATACGCCGCCTTCAGCGTGGCAAGCGCTTCTACATCTCGCGTGTGAAGGCTGTGGGGCCTGATGGCATCCAGCGCGACCTCTCACCCATTGAGGTTATCATCAACTAATTGAAAAATTGTATTTTAGACTCGAAATATGAAGACATTCAAGTTTATACTGGCCATCGCGCTCACCGCCGTGCTCTCAACGGCCGCCAGCGCACAGGTAGTGAAGAAGACCGACGCCGATCGTAAGGCCAAGGCCGAAAAAGGAGCCGCCATCACCGACAGGCAGCAGTCGTTCTACGAGGTCACCCCGGCCAGCGACGCCGACCTACAATGGATGAAAATCATCTATCGGTCGCTCGATGTAACCAAAGGCAAGAATGCCGCCCTCTACTATCCCGAGGAGCCTAATGCCGACGGACAGAGCCTCTTCTTCATCATCATGCGGCTGCTCGCCAACAACCAAATCGCCGCCTATGAGTATCTCGATGGTCGCGAGATGTTTACCGACGAATATCGCATCAAGGTGGCCGAGATGCTCGACCGCTTCCACATCATGAACACCCCGGCAAAGGGCAGCACCGAGAAGAACCCGAGGTTTGACATCGAGAATGCCGACATCCCTGGCAATGAGATTCTCAGCTGGTATGTGATTGAGCGCTGGGAGTTTGACACCCGCAGCAACCAGATGAAGACCTTCGTCGACGCGCTGTGCCCCGTGATGCACCGCACCGACGAGTTCGGCGGCGAGCCCATCAAGTACCCCATGTTCTGGGTGAAGCTCAACGACATACGCCCCTACATGGCGCAGCAATATGTCTTCACCGACGACGACAACAACCTGTCGCGTCACAGCCTTGACGACTTCTTCAAGCTTAACATGTACACTGGCGAAATCTACAAGACCAAGAACCTGCGCAACCAGTCGCTGCGCCAGCAGTTCCCCGAAGACAGTGCCTACAGGCACGCCCAGGACAGTATTGAGAGACGCCTCAAGGCCTTCAACAAGGACCTGTGGGTGCCTACTCGCGAGGAGCTTCAGGCTCGTGCCGAGGCCAAGGCTAAGCTCGAGGCTGAGCAAAACGGCGAGAAGACCGAGGAAAACGCCACCGAGGAAAAGAGCGACGACAAGCAGGCCGCCAAGCGCACCACCAAGCGTGGCAGCAAGACCACCGACAACAAGTCGACCAAGTCAGCCAAAAAGACCACCAA
>JABUUJ010000001.1:39514-41015 GCA_021443235.1 Muribaculaceae bacterium | reverse complement strand
GCATTCATAATAGCATATCGCTGGGTTGACGTGCGCAAGTGGGTGCAAGTGAAGCTGTTTAAGTCCACACTTATCCATATTGGGCTAATGGGTGTGGGGGCCCTACCCTTTGTGCTTGACACCAATGCCTGGGTCGACGTCGCGATCATCGTCATGTGCCTGGTCGCGCTCGCCGCCACCCCACAATTCCGCACCCTCATCTCACGCCGCTGAAAGCGATTTTCAAGTTATAAAAAAGCGAGGGTGCTTCCTTGTTGTGGGAAACACCCTCGCGGGATTATTTGTTGAAATTATGGTGGGCTTGTTGGGTTTATGGTGGTTACAGTTTGCGGGCGAGTAGCCACCAGCCGTACTTGAGGAGGTGGATTTGGCGCTTGATGCGCTTGGGTTCCTTGATGAGGCGGTAGGCAAACTCGAGGTTGTGGTCGACCCACCACTTGGGAGCGCGGCGCGCGTGTCCGGTGTAAATGTCAAAGCTGCCACCAAGCCCTTGGAATATAGCATCGTGATATTTCCTCACCTCCTCCATAAATTGCTCTTGAAGCGGCGAGCCCATAGCCACGAAGATTATATCGGGCTTGCGCTGAGCTATGTCGGCCACGGTGTCGACGCGTTCGTTGCTATTCTTGAAATAGCCGTTACGATATCCCACGATGTTTATTCCCGAGAACTGCTCCTTGAGTTTGGCCACAGTGCTCTCGATAACGTCTTGCTTTCCGCCCACGAGATAGAACGACTTGGTGTTGTGATAGCGTTCCACGATTTTGAGCCAAAGCTCGCATCCGGCAATCTTGCAGGCAGTTTTGGCGCCTTTTTGGTGAAGTGCGATTTTAGCGCCGGCGCCGTCACAGTATCCAATATTGCGGTTTATAATATCGCGAGTTAGTGGTGTGGCATGCAGTATTTTCTCGGCGTTGATGGCTACAAGAATGCCCTTGTGCTCATCGACATAATCGAGAAGGAGGTCGACCGACTCAAACGGGTAAACGGCTACTCCATTGAGATTGATTCTATTCATAAAGTAAGGTATAGCTTAATGCACAAAGCATGAACGCGTTGCTCCATCGCATATAGGAGATGCGCGAGTTAATGCCAGTTTTAAGTTGGTAATAAAAGTATCCCTTCTTGTCCTGCATGTGGGTGATTGCCCATGTCAGCACCTTGGTTGCCAGTTCCTTGTTCTCGTCATAGATGCCCAGCCTTGAGAGCGTAATGGGCAACTGCGCGGGGCAGTGGATGTCGATGGGATAGGTCTTGAGGTTGTAGTATTTAGGTGTGCCATCTTGCTCAAAGAACGTGTCAAGATAATACTTGGCGCCCTTTTCAAGACAGGCGTGAAAAGAGGTATCGGCAGTTAGTTGCTCGTAGGCTGCGATCGAGTCGAGGTTGTAGCCCGTGTGGAAACTGTCGACCCACGACTGAACAGGCAGCATGCCATAAATCCACGAGCCATCGGCAGCCTGAGCGGCACAGCAAGCCTTTATCGAGTCGCGCGCCGCAT
>JABUUJ010000001.1:12370-39507 GCA_021443235.1 Muribaculaceae bacterium | reverse complement strand
TCCTCATTGCCAGTGTAGTGATAGCAGTAGCTGAGCAAGCGGCTACCCAGCATCGAAGCGTTAAACACTGTGTCGTTGCCATGCAACGGGCTATAAGAGAAGAGGAAGCCATCGCCGTAAGGTGTGCGATGCAAGTCGTGCAACACAAAGTGTGCCGCCGACAGCGCCACGTCCAGATATTCGCGGTGGCGCGTCACCTCATAGGCGCTCATCAGCGCTGTGGCGCAAAAATGTGTCGCCACTATCGTGGGGGTGTTTTTGGGAAACAAGAAAAGGCGGCGGGCCTGCCAGTCGAAGTTGTAGCCCCAGCAAGCACCATGATAGTCGCCTTGCGAGCGCATCGTCAGCAACAGCTGTGCCAGATAGTTAATTTTCTCGGTTATAGTTGACATCGAACCTGTTATGGTTTCGAGCTGAGGGTTGCGGCTCAATGCCTGGTGCATGTTGCAATAGGCTTGCAGGCATAGCGCTATGCCCTTGGCATTGTGTTGCTTAGGCACCATAGCCAGGCGTCGCAGGTTGATGGGGCATCGTTTAAAGCCTTGAATCACAACCAGCCGGCACAAAGCCGAGTGCTTGAGCAAAGGCAGCCACTGAAACAATCGAGAATTGAGCCCGTCGTAGGGATCCCAGCCCTTAAAGTCCTGCTGCTCGCAATATAGTCTCAGTTTCTTGAGCGAAGTCTTGAGCATAGTCTTTCTACAAGCGATAGAATTCACTATATATTGCTGCATAGTCAGTGTTATCAGTCACGGGTGTAACTTTCTGCCCACACACTTCCACAATGGCCTTGATGAGACTTGCCACATTGCGATTGGCAAACAGTGTAGTGCCCTCGGGCCGTGCCACCACGTCGCTTGCCACCACGGGCTTGCCCAGCGCGAGAGCCTCACGCACGGTGATGGAGTCGCCGTCGGTATTGGTGGTGCGCAATACGATGTCGCTTTCGCTGATAAGCCTTACAAATGACATTGACTTGTCGGTGAGCAAGATGCGGTCTTCAAGTCCATATTTTGCTATGGCCACATGATAGGCGTCATAAAACTCGGGGATTTCACATTTCACCACCACAAAGACGAGGTAGTAGTTTTTGGGCAGTTCGTTAACTGCTGCCACGCACAGGTCGGTACCATATAGGTCAACACCATCGTGCATCAACAAGTTTGATGCATTGTTGCACATCACCACAGCCTTAGTATCTTTCCTCACATGCTCCAGCCACACACTTACATCGTGTGGCAGTTTAGGCTCCACATCAAGGTTGGGCGGCAAGTAGGCCGGCAGCAAGCGATAGTCGCACTTGCCTTCGGTCTTGAAGATGTTGTGCCCAGTCTCGTTTACGTTGATCACTACGTTGCAATTAGAAAGTAGCCAGCGCATAATGCCGTTGTGAGGCTCAATAGATGGGTCGCGATGGATAGTCACCACAGTATATTTGCGGAAGACGAGGGCACACATGAAGATGTTAAATGCACGCAGCAAGAATGCCCCACTGTTGATGTGTACTACATCGGCACAAATCACTTTCTTTATATACCTAAAGATGTTGCACGAGCGTAGGTTGAAATAACCATTGGTGCGATTGCGTGCCTCGTCGACAAAGTCAAACTCACATCGATCTGCCATCACGTTGACGAGACGACGAATGTGCATACTAATGCCCCCCACGTTTTCGGGCGCAGGTCCTGTAATAAGCACACGTTTCTTTATTTTAGCTGTTGACATAAAAAACATTTGTTATGTAACTTTTCAAATATGGCAATAAAGCTTTTATGAATATCTTAATTCCAGCCATATTTCATATTGAGGGCATTGCCATCCCAGTCAATAAAGATGTTCCCAAAAATAAGCTCATTATAGAACAAATAGCTGCGTATCTGCATCAGCACGACAAACACACTAAAGGTAGAAATTGACAAAGCCACCAAAAACAACATAATGTGGTAGCGCGACCACTGACGCACGTTCTGCACACTCACAATAAATAGGTAGCAATAGAGCACAAGCACACACACCTTGGAAAATCGCTCATAAAACGTGAGGTCTACATAGCCGATGCATGCAATTGAGAACAGAGTGAGCGCAAAATAGAGCAACGTAATGTGTTTGTCATTAAACCTAAGCCTGCAATAGCGGAAAAAAGTCAAAATCAATATGCCGCATATCAACAGCACAGCGGTACGGTTCTGATAGAAGATATTGCCCCCTGTTCGCACCTCGTTCATGTGCTCAAGCACACTGGTGCGTATCTTTTCGTCGCTGATTGATATGCCCAGGTCGTTGATAAAAGGCAGATACTTGAGCAGCAAAGGCACAAAGTCAATGTTGAGCGAGCGTATCACAAATGCAAAAGCAAGAAACGCTATGCGCGAATAGACCGTAACATGGTGGAGCAAAATGTTGAGCAAAGCAGCAATAATAAGTGTCACAAGGGCATAGTGGATGAGGAGCACGAGTGGCGTGAATAGCAGCCACCACCACTTTCCAGAATTAACATACTTAAGATAGAACCCCATAAAGACGTAAACCCCGAGCCAAAAGCGCAGACCCTGATACCAATAGAACTCAATCACCGTTGCCACACAAAGGAGCAGCACCGTGGAAAATGCCGGAAGGCGACGGTTGTAAAACTCCTTAAACTGCCTTAAGAAGAACACAAACGACATGGCGTACATGCCAGACGAGATGGCTCCAAACATTTGTCGCGAATCAGTGAACCTTGAGAACACATATTTAAACAGGATGTGAAAAGGCTCCTTACCGATGAGATAAACTCGGAAGTCTCCAAAAATCGTGTTCAGGTCACGACCTGTATAATACATGGGAATCTCCATGTAGTGACGCATAAGGTCATATACAAAGCCCATGTAATATCCCAGATACATCGCAAAGATGATGAAGAAAAACTGGGATACCGAGCTCTTGTAATAGCGTAGCGACACCAAAAAACTCGTGATT
The DNA here is from genome assembly GCA_021443235.1 of Muribaculaceae bacterium. Taxonomy (GTDB): domain Bacteria; phylum Bacteroidota; class Bacteroidia; order Bacteroidales; family Muribaculaceae; genus Sodaliphilus. The sequence goes on along the minus strand of JABUUJ010000001.1, from coordinate 36,549 downwards.
GGTGACAGCAGGATTAAGACTGTTTGAAATAGAAAATATTTTCCTCTATTAAACATTATTCTTCTCAAAGCACCCTTGCGGGTGAAATATCGTTTAGCCCTTCACTGCCCTTATTGAGGCGGCGATGGCCTTTACTAAAAAGCTTAACTTAAGTTTGCTTGCAACGCAAGCGGTTTTGTAGTGAAGCGGAGCGACGGGATGCGTGATGATGTCGCGCAACGTCACATCGCCGAACGTCTCAGTGTCGGCGTCTTCGTGCTTGCCATAAAGCAGGATGTGCCCCAACACAAGTGCCTTGTGGTGGGCAATGGCCTGCCTAATATCGTCGTCCACATTTTTGTCGCCGAAAAACTCGTCGATAGAGCGAGTGAGCTTGAGAAACGATGGCACGACGCGAGCCTTGGACTGCGATGTGAACGAGTTCTCGTTGGTCTTGTTATAAATATAAAGTGGCTCGTTGACCACAGCCACGCGCGAGGCATAGTGCAATGCCCTCACAACGACATATTTATCCTCGCCCAACGTAATTCCCTCGGCGGGATAGAGGTCGTGCTCGGTAATGATTTTGCTCCTTATGAGCTTGTTGCACAGGCTTGCGTGCATCTGTCCAGAGAGGACCTTGCCCAGGAAGTCGCGGCTATCGGCAACTGTAACAATAGCTTGTCGCACAGTGCGATAGCCATAATCATAAAGCATCTCACATGCTACCACGTCGTTGTTGCCATCAACTGCCACGGTTGACAGTTTCTCAATGAAGCGAGGGTCGACATAGTCGTCGCAGTCGACGTGTATCATGTAATCGCCCGTTGCTGCCTTCATGCCACGATGGCGAGTCACGTTGCACCCACAGTTATGGTCATTGCTCAGTATCAGCACATTATCGCGTCGTGGCGAATGGGCAATAAGGTCGCGCAACAGCGGCAGCGAGCCATCGGTCGAGGCATCGTCGACAAAAACATACTCCACGTCGCGATAGGTCTGCGCCAGCAGCGACTCGACACAGCGTTGCAGGTATCGCTCGCCATTGTAAACCGCGACAATCACCGAAACTTTCATCGCCAGAAGTAACAATTATAAAGAAACGGCAGGTTGACCGCGGTAGGTATAAGCACGGCTTTGATGACTGCGATATAGGTAATTGTGAGCGTGCACAATGCCAGCGCAGCAAGCCACACATAGCGGCGAGTATCGTAGAGATACTTGAGTGTGAACGCAATAGGTACTATCAGGCACAAGGTGAGGTACTCAATAGGACGCAGCATGAAGTGCGATGTATTGATGAGCAAGTTTGACAGACACATGCCCAAGAATGCGAGCGAGAAAAAGTCGCGCATTGGGGCAAAGTCACTAAAATGCTCCTTGACCTGCGTATAGAACCACAGCATTATGAGTTGCGACACGACAACGAGCAGATGGTTGGGCCCCCACGGCACAAAGCGGTAGCCATTGGCCACCATATCGTTGATGAGGGGGATATAGCGCTCATAGGACGTACCAGCGAGCAACGAGGCTACACCCGTAAAAGCAGTGAGCCAGAAGGGGTAAAGTCCCAAGACGACGCATGCCACATAGACTATATACAACGTGCGCCGACTTAACTTCACGCCACGCATGAGCCACATCGCGAGGTAGAAGAACGGCACGAAGATCGCCGTGAAATGTATCAGAGTGAAGCATAGCGCCACGATGCCGCACATTGCGGTGCGCTTGCGGGTGGTGCACAGCGGCACCATCGCCACAAAGGCACATTCCACTACCACCTGGCGAATGGTATTCATAAAATTGATAAAAAAACCACCCAGCATTATCACAAGCGGAATCCACACAAGGATACTTTTCTTATTGCGAAAGGCGAAATAGAACATCCCCACTTGCAGTGCTCCCCAAAACGCGAAGTAGATGCACGCATGCGCCTTTAAAAATGCAAAGAGTTGGCTAATCCACTGGAATCCGACCTCATAATTACTGCGCGAGAAGCCTGTATGGTCACGTAAATGGATATATTGATAGAGATAAAATAGATGATCATATCCTGTCTTGTAGCGCAAACCTGCAACTGCAGCAAAAGCCACAATCACAGTCACAATTTCCCAGCATAGGAACGGCAGTTGCTTCCCAGTTGCATCCAATAAACGCTGCTCACGCCTACTGCAATGCCAGCCCAATGCGGCGAGCAGGATAGCAGTAAGCGTATATACCAGGAAACTCAAAACCATAAAATTTATCTCTTAAAAATACCGCAAAAATCAATTATAATCTTTTCGTCGCACCACTTTAATGTTTTAAACTCATCATGGGCAGTGAGGAAAACAACTATATCAGCCACGTCATAGGCATGACGGAAATCGGTGAGTGTAAACGTTTTGTGGTCGGCAATATTTGGCTCCACAACCATGATGTCGGTGTTGCTGAAACTATGCAAAAGCTCGGCAGTGATTTGCTTGGCAGGCGATTCGCGCAAATCGTCAATGTTAGGTTTGAATGCCAATCCCATCATTGCCACCTTTGGTTTGCAGCCGTTGGCGAGTTCATACTGCAGGATGGCATTCTTGACTTTCTCGGCACACCACTGCGCCTTATAATTATTGGTTGCGCGCGCCTGGGCGATGAGTTTTGCCTCTTCGGGGAATGCCTCCGAGATGAAGTATGGGTCAACAGCTATGCAATGACCTCCCACGCCACATCCCGGCTGAAGAATGTTGACGCGAGGATGCTTATTTGCAAGGTTAATGAGTTCCCACACATTCACACCTGCACGATCACAAATTAGCGATAGTTCGTTAGCAAACGCAATTTGTGCATCGCGGCTCGAGTTCTCTGCAAGTTTGCACAACTCAGCAGTTCGTGCATTAGTCTTGTGCAATTTAGCAGTTACAAAACGTGAATAGAACAGCGATGCTCTATCGCACGCCTCGGGCGTGAGTCCGCCTATCACGCGGTCGTTGTTTACCAACTCATGAATCACGTTTCCAGGCAGCACACGCTCAGGACAGTAGGCGATATGAATTTTACCTTCAAGCTCAGGACGTGCTGAGAATATCATTTTGGAGATCATCTCAGTGGTGCCAACAGGAAGAGTTGATTCAATTACAAAGAGGTCGCCATCCTTGAGTAAAGGTAATATCGAATTTGTCGCAGCGACCACATACGACACATCAGGCTTATGGTTGTCCTTGAACGGTGTGGGTACCATGATGAAGTAAGAGTCGGCAACTTCAGGCTTGGCAGATGCCCTAAGTCGTCCCTTAGCCACCATCTCCTTGAGCAGAGGTTCCATACCGGGCTCAATGATGTGCAGTAGACCACGGTTGGTCATTTCAACTACTTGTGGATTGATGTCCACACCCAAGATCTCCACTCCACTACGAGCAGCAATAATTGCAGTGGGTAGGCCAATATAGCCTAATCCTATAAAACAAGTTTTCATTTAGCAATATAAATTATTTTTTGTTAGGGCCATCGGCATAATTGCCGTAGCGTCCATATATATGATATTCGTCCTTGACACCATTAAGCAAAACAACAAGGTTGTTATAACGTTTTTCCTTGTAATAGGAGTCAACCTCGGGAAGCATGTTGCGCTCAAACAGACCAGCGCGAATGATGAAGATGGTCATGTCGCACAGTTTGGTGACGATTGACGCGTCGGCAACGATACCCACGGGCGGACAGTCAAGGAAGATGCAATCATATTCACCCTTGAGGCCGTCGAGCAGTTTCTCGAGCAGGTCGCTATAAAGCAACTCGGTGGGGTTGGGAGGAATAACGCCAATTGGGATAAGATCCAAGCCAGGAACGATAGCGTCCTTGATGATGAGCTGGCGATAGTCCTCGATGTTGTGGCTCAAGTAGTTGGAGAGGCCCCTGCTGGTGTTTTGCACAAACTGCGATGTAGTACCCTTGCGCAGGTCAAGGTCGATGAGCAGCACTTTCTTTCCGTTGATGGCAAAGGCTGTGGCAAGGTTTGACGAGACGAAGGTCTTGCCCGAGCCAGGGAACGCCGATGTGAACATTATCACGTTGCACTTGTGTTCCTTGCCAGCGACAAACTCCAGGTTGGTGCGAATCACGCGGAACGACTCGTTGATGACATTGTTTTTCTTCTCCTCAACAACGATTTTGCGTACCTCACGACGCTTGTTAAGGAAGGACATCAGTCCCGAGTAACTCTTGTAGTTGAGTGGAATCTCACCCACAAACGGCATGCTGAGCGACTCGATGTCCTTGCGGTTGTGCACGGTAGTGTCGAGGTTGAACAGGATGGTGAGGATGAGCGTGGGGAAAAAGAGCCCCAGCACAATTGATATGGCTAATACATTGACCTTGACAGGATAGGAGTGCTTACGCGAACCAGCAGGCGGGTTGAGTAGCTTGGTCTTGGAGTTGTAGGCCTTGGTCATTTGAGTCTCGGCACGTTTCTGGAGCAAGAACACATAAAGTTGCTCCTTAACCTTCTGCTGACGTTCAACGGTGAGCAGGTATTTGGCTTGCATGGGGCTTTGCGAGATTTGGCTGTTGGTCTTGTTCTCAAAGCCCTTGATGTCGTTGAGGCGATTGGTGAGGTTGGCGATAGCGTTGTCGAGCGACCCGATGATTGAGCGTCGGTTGGCGGCAAGCATCTGGTCAAGTTCAAGCACGACGGGGTTGTTGGCGCCACTGTTACTAATATAACTGTTGCGCTGACCTATCAACTTGTTGTATGCCATAATTTGCTGTCCGATGATAGCGTTTTCAAAGCCAGTATTGACCGGAAGCATCTCGTACTTGGTGCTCTCGTTCATGAGCTGCTTGCGTATGTAGTTGGCGATATACTTTTGGTTGTCAAGTTCCATGCGCTGCTGACTCAAAGATTCAGAGCGAGTAATATTTATGCGTGTGGTTGCCTCAACATCAGGCATGTTGTTGCTGCTCTTGTAACTGGCGATGTCGCTGTCGACCGACCCCAACTCGCTCTCTATGGTCTTAAGTTCCTGATCGATAAACTGTGAGGTGCTCACTGCTTGCTGGTTTATGTTGTCAAACCACTTTTCGTTGTACACCTCATAAAGCACGTTAAGCACGTCTTCTGCACGCTGGGCGCTCTCGTCTCCAATCTCAAGTCCTATAACAGAGGCTTTCTGATCTTCTAAGGCGGCATACAGTCGACCCACATATTTAGTAGTAACGTCAAAGAGGGGGGTTCGGCTTACCTTGATGGTTTTATCAAACGAGAGGTCGAAATATTCGGACTTGTTGATAAGCACTTTCCCAATGGGGGTCTTGATGATGGTGCCGAAATTGCCTTTAATCTCCTTCAGCGACTCCTCCTTCTCGCCGTTCTCGCCGATGAACTGGAAGTTGCTCAGCTTGAACGTGTTGGCATCAATGATTTTCACTTCCATTTTGGCAACATCATCTTCATGCAAGTCGGTCATAGTGACCATAATGGGCAAGTTCTTGCCATAGAGCACGCTCTCACGGAAAAAGCCCTCAACCCTATAGTCCATGTCGAGGTGCAGCTTCTTGACGACGTCGAGCATGTAGGACGGAGACTTGAAAGTTAACATTTCATTATAGACATTGTCGCGTCCCGTCGATACGCCGAAAGCCGAGAACTGGCTGAACTGCTTGGAGATTGACGAGGACTCATTGTCGGTGATAAGCACTGCCGACTTGCGGGTGAAAATGGGCTCGGTGGTGAGGTAATAGTAGGCACCGCCAAGCAAAGCCAAAGTAATGCACACTATAAACCAGCGCCATCTTTTGGGCAGGTAGGCCAGCCATTCTTGGATGCGTGCCTGATCGTCGGTCGCGTTATAGTCGGTGCGATTAGCTTCCTGATTGTTATTGTTCATTATTCTATAGTAGTTTAATTATTTTCTAAAGATGAGAACCGCCACCGAGGTAAGGAGCGATGCCACCGACACCCACAGAGTGGGTTGCGCAAGGGTGTTGCCCACCTCGCTAGATTCCTTGGCGCGACGCTTGTTGGGCTCGATGTAGATAATGTCGTTGGGGCGGAGATAGAACACCGGCGATGCGTAGAGCTGGTCGGCATTGGTGAGGTCGACGCGGTAGTAGGTCTGCTTTCCGTTCTCGGTGCGCGCCACGAGCACGTTTTCGCGTTGTCCGTAGATGGTGAGGTCGCCCGAGCGGCTGAGAGCGTCGAGCAGGGTGAGCTTGTCGTGGTCGAAGGCATATCGTCCTGGGCTTTTCACCTCTCCCATAACGCCGTAGGTGAGGTCGATGGGCTCGATGGTGATGGTGGGGTCTTTAAGCAACTCCTTGGTCACGAGCTGGTTTTTTATATAGTCGGCCACCTCACGTCGAGTCATGCCTGCGATGTGAATCTTGCCCAAGACGGGGAAGTCAATGGTGCCGTCCTGGTCGATGGTATAGTTAGACACACGGTTGGTGATGGGGTTGTCCTCGGTGTTGGGCCTGTAGTTGCCCACAACGGGCAGGTTAAACACATAGGCAAGGCTTGGGTCCTTGCTGCTCACCAAAATCGACAGTTTGTCGCCAGGCTGGAAAGTGGCGAAGACCGGTTTGGAGACGTCGAACGACTGTCCCGATTGCACACCCTGGAAATAGCCCAGCTGCGGTGTTGAGCATGCGCCCAGCGTCAAAGCGAGGGCGGCAGCAGTCAATAGTTTGAGAGATTTCATTATGTTTTAGTTTTTATTTTTCTTATGAATATGGTGAGACACACATCGAGCACGAGGTAGGAAATCGTGAGGATGAGTATCACGGCGTTAGCGTCGATAAACTCGCTCAGCAAGTAGGACACGGTGATGATGGCGGCGTTGAGTATCGCCACTGGCAGGAAAATCACGCGGGTCGAGAGCCCGCACTGCATGAGCTTGTGGTGGATGTGGTTCTTATCGGCCTCAAACGGGTTGTTGCCGTTGCGCACGCGGTGAGCCACCACGCGCACCACGTCGAGGCACGGCAGCAACAGTGGGGCAAAGCCCTTGATAAACATGCTGTCGGGCTTTGTGCCGGGAATGTTAGACTCGTTGAGCGACACGGCAATCATCACCATCACCACGCCCAGTGTGAGCGACCCGGCATCGCCCATGAAGGTCTTGCGCTGCTTGTCGGGATTTCCCAGCAGGTTGAATCGCAGGAAGGCGATGAGAGTGACGGTGAGCATCATCGAGAGGACGGCATAGGGCAACGGCATGCTTCGGCCCATCACCAGCAGAAAATAGAAAAATGACGTGACGGCAAGCATTGCAGCCTGGCCATCGACGCCATCGATAAAGTTCATTGCGTTGGTGCAGTAAATCACCGCGAATACTGTAATTGTCCATCCCCAGAACGCCGGGATCTCGTGAATGCCCAGCAGGCCATGTAGGTTGGTGATATAGATGCCCGAAGCGCATAGCAGGATTCCGGCAATGAATTGGACAAGGAATTTCACGCGATAGCGCAGTTCCCACACGTCGTCGATAAATCCCACGACAAAAAGCAGCATCACAGCCATGAGCTGCAACACGATGTCAAGAATTGCGCGGTTCTCAAATCGACTGGGGTCGACAAGCCCTATGGCGAGGAGAGTCAAGATAGTGGCCAATACAGCCACAGGCACAAATACCGCCCCGCCAATGCGCGGGATGAGGCCCTCGTGCACGCGACGGTCGTCGGGGGTGTCATAAAGCGACTTATAGATAGCATACCTGATGGCATAGGGCATGATTGCCCATGTAGCCACCAGCGCAATAGTTGCAAGAATGATATATATGGTTTTAATCTCCATTTCGCTACAATTTCTCAATAAAATCACAGTTTAACGCATCGATCGCGACGGCGAGCACATTTTGCACCGCAATCACAAACTGCTTGTTGCGCTTTCCTTTAATCTTTACAAACGTACCTGTCAGGCCGTCGAACGAGCCACCGTGAACACGCACCTGCGTGCCAGCCGCCAAGTCGACATCGCCAGGCTCATAGTAGGCCACATTGCCCGTGTCGGCCGATGAAACCGCGATGAAATCGCGCATCTGGCTGTCGGGGACAATAATGGGCTCGCTCGTGCCGCCGTTGCGCGCCATCATGTATTGCAAGTGTGGCACACGGGCCTTGAAGGCCTGAACGGCAGCTCTTGTCTCGCGCACGAAGACGAGGTTGTGCACCACCGGCACCATCACGCTCGACTTGCGGCCACGCACCAGTCGTGACTCGCGACGCATGGCTATGTAGTTCTCGATGTGAGCGGCGTCGAGAAGCTGCTTCACGCTGAGCTCGCGCTGATAGGTCACGCGCATGGCAAACCAGCATTTCGCGTTGCACGGGTTAGCAATCAACTCTTCCACCTGATGAGCATTTCTACTGTTAGGTACATAGTTTTGGGGCTTCGAATATCGCATAAAATGATGATATTCAAAGAATTATAAAACCCAAAATATTTTTCTATGCGATTTCACACCCTGTGCGAGAGCGCATAGACGTGCAAAGTTAGTAAAAATAAAATTGCTATGCAATTATTTTCTACCAAATAGTCGAGCAAAACGCACCGCAATGCGACAAGTCAACCATTTTCACCCTTTGCGGCGTTTATAGTTATAACGAATAACCGCCCCCGTTTATTGTGCGATATTCCACACTTTTTTTGGTTAATTAAGAGCAAAAAAATGCGGCGCTTTTGGGCGTCGCATCAGTGTGTGCATTTCATGGGAATAGGTGAATTTGTATTGTTTTGTTTAAATCTTGGTAGTGTGTGGTTGTGGCTGGATATCAGGCTGTGAAGGCTGCGGGCAGTTGTACCATGTCGCGCGACAACTCAATCTTGTAGACCCCTCCCCTATTTCCGGAGATATAATACTTCTGAGCCTCGTCGGACTTAATCACGTCTTTTACGTTCTTTTTTATCCTTGAGATTGACTCTCGCACAGCGCCGTTGAGCGGGTCGCACAGGTTGTCGATCATAGTGGTTGCGCGTTCATCGTTCTGCCCGGGGAAGACGATGCTGTAAATATCCATCAGCTCCTTTTTGTGCTGGTCTAAATCGACCTGACGCACGCCCTCGGGGTGCTTGAGGAAGAAGATGTAGAGCATTCGTTCGCGCGCCGACATGCGTATCTCCATCTCGTCATAGTCGGAGAGCACGATTCTGGCATTGCCGTTCACCACAAGGCGGCTGAGCCCGTTGGGATTGATCACAATCTTGCCCTTCAGCAACTCTAAAAGCTCGTCGGTGGGATAGCGATGGTATTTGCTTACATAGTTGAGGATCATGATTTTGAGTTCCTCAAGCAGCTGCAAGCGTTCACGCTCCAACTTGCGTGCCTCATCGTCATCGTCGTCGTCAACTGCTGCCAGTTTGTATTCCATCAGCTCAAAAATAGGATCTTTTTCAAGCGCTTTGGATTTTTTCTTTGCCCTTATAAGCGATATATTGAGCTCAGGCGATGGCTTGGCACATGGCTTACAACATAAGACTTCTCCAAAGTTGTCGTCAGAGCCGATGACTATGTCGCCACGCGTGTCGTCGTTGACGTCGGTTAGCTTGTAAAAGAACTCGTTGCACTTATCCACAATGTGCCATTGCGACACAAAGTCCAACGACAGTGTCAAAGTGGCATCAGTGCCCACATTGACCAGGTTGAGGCGACGCGCACAGATGTAGGCCGATGTCGAATCGTCGACGCGGGTAATCTTGAAATTGAGCCTACTGGCACGAATCTCCGCCAAAGTCACGACCGAGGCTGGAACGTTGCCTACTAATTGAATCTCGCCAAAACCGGGTTTTTGCACACTGTTGTCCATACTAATTAATCTTTACAAGTTCATTGTTCTTGTTATCGATAATAATACATGCAAGTTTCGTGCCAAACCCGTGACACGAAACTCGCATTCGCCTTAAAACAATTAAAATTTATCAAAAAAACTCTTGCTGCACTCTTTGCGTTTTTCGGGAGTCATGTCTATGTCGTGCATTTTCTCGTCCCAATCACTCAGCGCCTTGCAGAGGCACAATTGCATTTCTTTCATGCCACTGCCGGTCTTTTTAAACCTCAAGGCGTTGTCGATCGACAGCGAGAAGGCCACACTCTCCACATCGTGGTCGGCACCTATGTAGGCAAACATCCAGCCCTTTTCCTTGTAGGCATCAATCAGGGCTTTGATTGAGACACGCGAATATTCGTGCGACGAGTTCTCATAGCCGTCGGTGATCACGGTCACAGCCACGGCGGCATTCTCCTCGTCGATGATGCGCTTTTGGAGCTTGGTGATGGTCATGCCGATTGCGTCGTAAAGCGGTGTGGTGCAGCAAGTCTGGTAGCTTTTGAAAGAGATATTATCGACCTTGCTCACGGGTTGTGCGTCGATTAATGTCTTGATTTCGCATCCACAGAATGCTACGAGGGTGACAACTTGCTCTACCTCAGCGTTTTTTTCCTGCGATGAGCGGATAGAGCCCAGAATCTCGTTAACGTTGTCGACAGTCTCTTTTCTAACACACGACATGCTGCCGCTCTTGTCAAGAATGATAATGTTATAAGTCTTTGCGTTCATAATAAAATGTATTTAAATTGTTATTAAAAAAATTTGTTTTTTTGTTTCTGGTGCAAAGTTACAATGAAAAAAAGCGGGGGTAGTTTTTTGACAACGTTGTCACAATTTTTTGAGGGGCGAGAGGGTATAAAAAATGCAGCACCGCGGTGGGAATGCGCGGTGCTGCGATATAGGATTGATTTATGATAGTCAGTGGATTACATCATGCCACCCATGCCACCCATGCCGGGAGCGCCGGCTGCGGCGGGAAGTTCCTCTTTCTTCTCGGCGATGACACACTCGGTGGTGAGGAACATGCCGGCGATAGAGGCGGCGTTCTCGAGTGCGATGCGAGCCACCTTGGCCGGATCGATGACGCCAGTCTCATAGAGGTTCTCGTAGCGGTCGGTGCGGGCGTTGTAGCCAAAGTCGGCCTTGCCTTCCTTCACCTTGTTGACAACTACAGCTCCCTCAAGGCCAGCGTTGTCAACAATCTGACGCAGAGGCTCCTCGATGGCGCGGCGAATTATGTTGACGCCAGTAGTCTCGTCGTCGTTGTCGCCACGCATATTCTCGAGCGCGTCGAGGCAGCGAATGTAGGCCACGCCACCGCCGGGCACGATACCCTCGGCCACAGCGGCACGGGTAGCGCTGAGCGCGTCGTCAACGCGGTCTTTCTTCTCCTTCATCTCAACCTCGCTGGGCGCGCCGATGTAGAGCACAGCCACGCCGCCTGCGAGCTTGGCGAGGCGTTCCTGCAGTTTTTCCTTGTCGTAGGTCGACTTGGTGATCTCAACCTGAGCGCGGATTTGTGCCACGCGGTCGTCGATGGCCTGCTTGTTGCCAGCGCCGTTGACAATCACGGTGTTCTCCTTGTTGACGGTGACCTTCTCGGCGGTGCCAAGCATCTCGAGAGTAGCCTTCTCAAGTGTGAGGCCCTTCTCCTCGCTAATCACAACGCCACCGGTGAGGACAGCGATGTCCTCGAGCATCTCCTTGCGGCGGTCGCCGAAGCCCGGAGCCTTGACGGCGCATACCTCAAGCGAGCCACGCATGCGGTTGACAACGAGCGACGCAAGAGCCTCGCCCTCAACGTCCTCGGCAATGATGAGCATGGGACGATGCTGCTGCAATGCGCTCTGGAGCAAGGGAAGAATATCTTTCAGACCGCTGATTTTCTTGTCAAAAATGAGGATGTAGGGACGCTCCATAGCGCACTCCATCTTCTCGGTGTTGTTGACAAAGTAGGGAGAGATGTAGCCACGGTCGAACTGCATACCCTCGACCACGTCGACGCGGGTGTCGGTACCCTTGGCCTCCTCAACGGTGATCACGCCGTCGCGCTTCACCTTGCGCATAGCCTCGGCAATGAGTTTGCCTATCTCGTCGTCGTTGTTGGCGCTCACGCGAGCCACGTTCTCGATCTTGTCGAAATCGTCGCCCACTTCCTGAGCCATATCCTTGATGGCGTTAACAACCACCTTCACGGCCTTGTCGATGCCACGCTTCACGTCCATGGGGTTAGCGCCGGCGGCCACATTCTTCAGCCCCTCGTTCACGATAGCCTGGGCGAGCACGGTAGCAGTTGTAGTGCCGTCGCCAGCGTCGTCGTTGGTCTTTGAAGCGACCTCCTTGACAAGCTGTGCGCCGATGTTCTGGAACTCGTCCTCAAGTTCCACCTCACGAGCCACGCTCACACCGTCCTTGGTGATGTGGGGGGCGCCAAACTTCTTGTCGAGAATCACATTGCGGCCCTTGGGACCCAGTGTTACCTTCACTGCGTTGCTCAGCTGGTCAACGCCTTTTTTGAGCTCTTCGCGAGCCTTGATATCAAATTTTATAAGCTTTGCCATATTAATTAATGTGTATTATTCAACAATTGCCAAAATATCGCTCTGGCGCATCATCAGCAGTTTCTCGCCATCGACGTCGATCTCGGTGCCGGCATACTTGCCATAAAGCACTGTGTCGCCAGCCTTTACCACCATCTCTTCGTCCTTGGTGCCGTTGCCTACGGCACGCACGATGCCCTTGAGGGGCTTTTCCTTTGCGCTGTCGGGGATAATGATGCCACCCACAACTTCCTCGGCCTTAGCAGGCTCCACGAGTACTCGATCACTTAACGGTTTAATTGTCATAATTGTGTTACTTGTTATGTTTTTATTGTCAATTAACTATTCAGCGCTACCCCTATGGGGGTGCACAACGATAATGTTGCACATAGTGTGCCAACTGCCAGCGCGTGGCACGCAGTCGGTCATTTTGTCACACCAGCCGTCAATATACTGGCACAACGGTCGATGACTTGTCCTTGCCTATCACAAACACGCTGTGCACCTGACCTATCGATGTGATAGTTCCCAGCTGGTTGAGGACAAAGTCCTGATAGTGATGGATGTCGCGCACATAGAGCTTCATCATGTAGTCGTAGTCGCCGCTTGTATTATACACCTCGACAACCTCGTCAAATGCGATCATCGCCTTGACAAACTCAGAGCTCATCGACTTGCTGTGCTGCTTGAGGCGGATGTTGCACAGCACAATGAGTCCGTTGCCCACCTTAAACGGGTCAACGATAGCGACATATCCGCAGATGTAGCCCTCCTTCTCAAGACGTTTGATGCGCTCAAAAGTGGGTGATACCGAGAGGTTTACATGCGACGCTATTTCCTTGGTCGTGAGGGTGGAATCGGCCTGTAGCAACTCAAGGATTTTCTTGTCAATTATATCCATAGTAACCTTAAAGAAATTTTTGCTCTTAAAACGTGATTTTATAGGATTTCAGCAGAATTTAATGGTTGAAATCGGGTGCAAAAATAGATTTTTTTTCTGAAATATACAAAATATTTTGCAAATTTTACATTTGTTAGTAACTTTGTGTCGCATTACAAATTAGGGCACAAATCTTTACAAGTATTATAGGGCACACTGTTTTGAGACAAAACGGATGCTTGAGCCGGTGAGAACCCGGCAAAACAAAAGGGCTTTAAACAGATGATACCCTGAGAGATACAACGGTCGCAAGGCTATGCCTCGCGACCGTTTTTTTTCACGCTATTGCCAAGTTGAGCAATGCTTAATTGGGTGAAGCGTCGCCTGTGAAGGAGATTTGGTCGCGGTTGCGCGACGTGACACTGATAAACGTGTGACCGTTGGGATAAATCTCCACCATGTACTGGTAGGTGTCCTCGGTGTTGCGCGTTTCGATGTTAAGTCGCACGCACTTTTTGGTGGTCTCCTGCTTGTAGCCAGTGATTTTTGCGGTGAAGTTAAGTCCGTCGCCGCCGCCATAGGGAGCGCTGGTGACATAACCGAAATAGGGCAACTGCGAGATAATTGTGTCGCCCTTCACTGTAAGTGAGTGGCCACTAATGCTTTGCGGAGCTCCACGCATCGGTGTCATGTAGGTGACATCGATGGTGAAGTGGCGGTTGTCGATGGCTTGGCCCAGCTCCTTTTCCAACTTGACCTGCTCAGTGTGTTGAGCCTGAGCAGCCTCTTTAGAGACGGTGCAGCTCAACTGCATGAGAACTGCACACAAAATTAATACAAAGTTTCTCATAACAAATCTGTTTTAGACTCTTCAATTTCTTGATTGTTATCGATAACGTTCACCTCGTCAACGGGTTGGGGCTGAGGTGTTGTTTCAGGTTCGGGTGTTACTTCGGGCTCGGGTTCAGGGGCAGGTTCGGGCTCAGGCTCAGGCTCAGATAGTGCTTCGGGCTCGGTTTCGGGTTGAGGATCTTCAACTACGGGCGCGGCGGTCTCGGTAGCCTCGTCTTGTGCGCGAGCAATCTTGCGAGCCTTGCGCTCGCCCAGATATTCCTGCACACTGGTGACGTTGAACAGCACCAGCGAGATGCCAGTGAGGAGCACCACCATGTTAGGGTTGGTGCCAATGCTCTGCACACCCGTAATCATTGCGCCACAGCACATCACCGCAAGAGGGATTATGTAGTAAAACGCATTGACTTCAAGTGTTTTACGCGACAAAAACAGATACACCACATGGAAAAGCCCCAGCACACACAGCAGCATGCCCAGCACCAGAGCGATGACCGTGGTGAACATCTCGGGGTGCAGCATCATCACAATGCCAAAGCACGTTCCGCCCACGGCGGGCATCGTGCCCAGCATCACGGTGTTGCGAGCCGCGTCGCTCTTGCGCACGCCAGCCACCAGCAGATAGATGAGCGATGGCAGCACAAAGAGGGCTCCCACGATGCGTGCCACCCAGTCGAGAATGTCGGGCGTATTATAGAATACCAAAAACACAATGCCCGCCAGCAAGAACAAGACATTGACGAGCAGATTTACGCTTATTTTCTTCATAATTACAACTAATTTGGATGCGAAATTAAGAAAAGTCGTCGAAAATGCCAAATAATTCACTTTTTTTTATTAAATTCGCACATTAAATCCACAAGCGCCAGCTCATGAACGACAAACTAAAGACACTTGTAATCATCAACCCAATCTCGGGAACAGGCAACAAAAACAACGTGCCTGCCCTTGTTGAGGACGCACTGATGAGCAACGAGCGCGAAGTGACAATCAAGTTAACCGAACGTGCCGGGCATGCCACCGAGATGGCGCAACAGGCTGTGAGCGATGGCTTTGACAGCGTGGTGGCAATAGGTGGCGACGGCACCATCAACGAGGTTGCACGAGCTGTGGCTCGCACACCTGTGGTGCTGGGCATCGTGCCGAGCGGCTCGGGCAACGGCCTGGCCCGCCACCTCCACATCCCCATGAACGTCAAGGACGCGCTTGCGCTGATAGCGCGCAACCACGTTGAGCAGGTCGACTATTGCATGGTCAACGACCGGCCGTTTTTCTGCACCTGCGGGGCGGGTTTTGACGCCCAGGTGAGTCACAAGTTCTCGGAGGCGGGCACGCGCGGCATCGTCACCTACATCAAGACGACGATCAACGAGTTTTTCAAGTATCACGGCGAGAATTTCAAGATCCACATCGACGGCAATCTCATTGAGGAGCATGCCTTTGTGGTGGCCTGCTGCAACGCTGCGCAATATGGCAACAACGCCTTCATCGCGCCACAGGCATCGATGCAGGACGGGCTGATTGACGTCACTCTCATCCACAACTTCAACCTCATCAACGGAGCGTTGCTGGGCGCGCGTCTCATCACCAAGCAGATAGAGCACGACAAGCACGTGAGCATATTCCGCGGCCGCGACATCATCATCGAGCGCGACAAGGACGACATCATCCACATTGATGGCGACCCCATGCTTATGCCCCGCCGGCTTGAGATTTCATGTGTGAGCAAAGGTCTGAACGTCATCATCAGTCCTACGGCAATAGATAAGGTGTGAGGCCGTGTCAAGAAGGCATTTTTTTTGCATTTTACTTGCACATTATTGAGAAAAGCAGTAACTTTGAAACAAATACATAATATAAATAATGTGTGTTGCTTGAAATTGTTTAACTAATATCCATTATATATCTCACAATGAGTTACTTAAAGTTCGACAAACGCTTAATGATTAATCTTGAGCAATCGTTGCCCAAGGAAATGTTGCGTACTAACCAGTCGGGCGCTTACCATTGTACTACCCTCGTGGGATGCAACACCCGCAAGCAGCATGGCTTGCTCGTGATTCCTGTTCCCTCGATCGACGACAACAACCACGTGCTATTGTCGTCGCTCGACGAAACAGTGATCCAGCATGGTGCTCCGTTCAACCTGGGCATTCACAAGTACAAAGGCGAGACCTACAGCCCCAATGGTCACAAGTACATTCGCGAGTATGACTGTGAGCGCGTTCCCACAGTAACCTACCGCGTGGGTGGTGTAATCCTGAAGAAAGAGAAGATTTTCATTACACATGAGAATCGCATCCTGATTCGCTACACACTGGTTGACGCCCACTCACGCACCACTCTTCAGTTCCGCCCCTTCCTCGCCTTCCGCAAGGCCAATGACCTGTGCATCGAGAACAGCGTGGCAAGCCGCGACTATGAGGAAATCAACAATGGTGTGTCGATGTGCATGTATGAGGGCTATCCCTCACTCTACATGCAGTTTAACCGCAAGCCACAATATGTCCACAACCCTCAGTGGTATAAGAACATTGAGTATTCCAAGGACCAGGAGCGCGGCATCCCCTACACCGAGGACCTGTATGTGCCCGGATACTTTGAGATCGACATCAAGAAAGGAGAGAGCATCATCTTCTCGGCCGGCATCTCGCCCGTGAGCACTCGCAGCCTTGCCAAGATGTATGAGGACGAGGTGAAGCCTCGCACACCCCGCACCAGTTTCTACAACTGCCTGAAGAACAGCGCCAAGCAGTTCTACATCAAGAACGAGGACGGCAACTACCTGCTGGCAGGTTACCCATGGTTCAAGATTCGCGCGCGCGACCAGTTCATCGCCGTGCCGGGCTGCACACTGAGTGTGCATCATCGCCCCGACTATGAGGCAATCATGGACACCGCACGCCGCGCCATGACCGAGTGGATGACCGAGGGCAAGCGCGACAAGCACCTCGAAGGCCTTGACCAGCCCGACGTGCCACTGTGGATTATCTGGGGCCTGCAGCGCTATAGCCACGACCAGAGCAATGACATCTGCCGCGAGCGCTATGGCCAACTCATCAAGGACATGCTCAACTTCATCATCGACGGCAAGCACCCCAACATCAAGGTTGACGAAAACGGCCTGGTGAGCGTTGATGGCACACAGAAGCCCATGTCGTGGATGGATGCCACCAAGCCCGACGGCACACCGCACATTGCGCGCACAGGCTATCTGGTTGAGCACAACGGCTTGTGGTACAACGCACTGCGCTGTGCTATCGAGATATTTGAGAACCAGGAGGACAGCGTCGACGACGTGGAGCGATGGCGCGAGATTGCCGACAAGGTGCAATACTCCTTTGTCGACACGTTCATGAATGAGAACGGCTATCTCTATGACTACGTGGTGGGCACCTACACCGATCCCAGCGTGCGTCCCAACATGATTATCGCCGCCGGACTCGACTACTCGCCGCTCGATCGCCGTCAGCGCAAGAGCGTGCTTGAGGTAGTGACCCGCGAGCTCCTCACTCCAAAGGGACTGCGTACGCTTAGCCCCAACAGCTATGGCTACAATCCGTGGTATCTGGGTAATCCCGAGGAGCGCCAGCGCGCCTACTTCACCGGCTCGGCCCGCCCATGGCTCATCGGCTTCTATGCCAACACCTACATCAAGGTGTTCGGCGTGAACGGTCTGCCATTTATTGAGAGAATGCTCATCGGTTTTGAAGACGAGATGAAGGAGGGCTGCATCGGCACACTGAGCGAGCTCTTCGACGGCAACCCGCCCTTCGTGGGCCGCGGCGCCGTGAGCTACGCGCCCAATGTGGCTGGCGTAGTGCGCATCCTGCGCATCTTCAAGAACCTGAATATTATTGACGAATAACCCCCACGGATATAGATATGAAAGCATTAATGTTTGGATGGGAGTTTCCTCCCCACATCCTGGGCGGCCTGGGAACTGCAAGCTTTGGCTTGACTAAAGGTATCGTAGAGAACGGTGACATGGACATCACCTTTGTCATCCCGAAACCTTGGGGCGACGAGCCCAAAGAATATGCCAAGATCATCGGCGCCAACACTACTCCTGTGGTGTGGCGTGATGTGAACTGGGACCACGTTCAGTCGCGCATAGGCAATGTGATGGACCCGCAGCTCTACTATGACCTGCGCAACCACATCTACAGCGACTTTAACTACCTGCACACCAACGACCTGGGATGCATCGAGTTCTCGGGACGCTATCCCGACAACCTGCTCGAGGAGCTTAACAACTACTCGATTGTGGCTGGCGTGATAGCGCGCACCGTCGACTTCGACGTGATTCACTCACACGACTGGCTCACCTACCCCGCGGGCATTCACGCCAAGCAGGTGACCGGCAAGCCCTTTGTGATCCACGTGCACGCTACCGACTTTGACCGCAGCCGCGGCAACGTCAACCCCACCGTGTTTGCCATCGAGAAAGACGGTATGAACTTTGCCGACCACATCATCACCGTGAGCAACCTCACACGCCGCACAGTGATTGAGAAATATGGCATCGACCCGTCGAAGGTGTCGACAGTGCACAACGCTGTGGAGCCCTTGAGCGAGGAATACCTCAACGTAACCGTGCCTCCCAAGCACGACAAGGTGGTGACCTTCCTGGGTCGCATTACCATGCAGAAGGGCCCCGAGTACTTTGTCGAGGCTGCCGCACAGGTGCTGCAAAAGGTTAAGAATGTGCAGTTTGTAATGGCCGGTGGCGGCGACATGATGGAGAAGATGATACGTTTGGCAGCACGTCGCGGCATCGCCGAGCGCTTCCACTTTGCCGGCTTCCTCAAGGGCAAGCAGGTATATGAGATGCTCAAGGCGAGCGATGTGTTTATCATGCCCTCGGTGAGCGAGCCGTTTGGCATCTCTCCGCTTGAGGCAATGCAGATGGGTGTGCCCTCAATCATCTCTAAGCAGAGTGGTTGCGCCGAGATTCTCAACAATGTGATCAAGGTCGACTATTGGGACATCGACGCAATGGCCAATGCCATCTACTCAATCATCACCTATCCCGCGATGTACCGCGAGCTGAGCGAGCACGGCCTGGCCGAGGTTGACCAGATTCGCTGGAAATATGCGGGAAAGAAGTGCATCGACATCTACAAACGCCTCATTCATTAAATTAAACATTAACAACATCAAATAGAAATAATCATGACAGCTATTTGTTTTTATTTCCAAATACACCAGCCGTTCCGCCTGAAGAACTATCGCTTCTTTGACATCGGTAACGACCACTACTACTACGACGACTTTGCCAACGACGAGATTATCACTCGCATTGCACGCCGCTCTTACCTGCCTGCCAACCAGATGCTCCTCGACATGATCAAGGAGAACGGCAAGAAATTCAAGGTTGCCTTCTCGATTAGCGGCACAGCCCTTGAGCAGCTCGAGCTCTATGTTCCCGAGTTTATCGACTCGATGAAGGAACTTGCAGCCACCGGTTGCGTAGAGTTCCTGAGCGAAACCTATGCCCACTCACTATCGGCCCTCGAGGACGTAGAGGAATTTGTGGCTCAGGTCAAGGCTCATGACGAGAAAATCTATCAGATCTTTGGACAAAAGCCTAAAGTGTTCCGCAACACTGAGTTAATCTACAGCGACGACATCGCCGCTATGGTGTCATCGATGGGATTCAAGGGCGCTATCACCGACGGCGCAAAGCACATCCTGGGATGGAAGTCGCCCAACTATCTCTACAACTCGGCGGCCGCTCCCAAGCTGAAACTGCTGCTCAAGAATGCTAAGCTGAGCGACGACATCGCCTTCCGCTTCAGCAACACCGAGTGGGCAAGCTATCCTCTCACCGCCGACAAGTACATCGACTGGATTTCACAACTGCCTCAGGAAGAACAGATTGTGAACCTGTTTATGAACTATGAGACCTTCGGCGAACTGCAGCCCGAGCACAGTGGCATCTTCAACTTCATGAAGGCGCTGCCTCGCTTCGCTGCCGAGAAGGGCGTTCAGTTCTGGACTCCGAGCGAAATCATGACCAAGCTGAAACCCGTGAGCGAGCTCACCGTGCCCAGCCCCATCTCGTGGGCCGACGAGGCACGCGACACCAGCGCATGGCTGGGCAATATGCTTCAGCAAGAGGCTGTTAAGAAGCTTTATTCGATTGGCGAGCGCGTGCGTCTGTGCAACGACAAGCGCATCAAGCAAGACTGGAACTACCTGCAGGCCAGTGACCACTTCTTCTACATGAGCACCAAGCACAACAGCGACGGCAACGTGCACTCGCACTACAGCCCATATGACTCGCCCTACACCGCATTCACCAACTACATGAATGTGCTGAGCGACTTTATGATTCGCGTTGAGGCTCAGTATCCTTCGGATATTGATAATGAGGAACTTAGCGCTCTGTTGCTCACCATCAAGAACCAGGCTGAGGAAATCGAGGCACTGAACCGCGAGGTTGAGCTCATGCGCAACAACATCGTGAAGGACCTCACCGGTGACTTTGCCGATGACAAGCCCGCTCCCAAGAAAGCCGAGCCCAAAAAGGAGGAGAAGGCCGAGTGCAAAAAGGCTCCCGCCAAGAAGTGCGCAGCCAAGAAAGCACCCGCCAAGAAAGCCGCCAAAAAGGCCGAGAAATAATTCGGTAAATCCATAATCTAAAAAGAAGGATTGTGACTAAGTTCACAATCCTTCTTTTTAACCCAAAAGGTTCATTAGAACGTCAAGCTAATTCTTTATTACGGTGGCTTTCATCCAGTTGCCAAACCAGAGTCGCAACATGAATATGGTGCCACGGAAACATAGCTCGGCAGCCATTGCCACCCACATGCCAATGAGCCCAAAATTCATCACTCGCACCAGGAACCACGCCAGCGAGACACGCACCAGCCACATGCTCACGACATTCATAATAGCCGACGCACGGGTGTCGCCAGCACCGATAAAAGCACCATAACACACTATCGCAGCAGCAAATAACGGTTCGGCAAAAGCCTCAATGCGAAGCACTTGGGTGCCTTGGTCGATTACCTCAGGCACGCAGGTCAATACACCCATCATCAGTGGCGCCGCACAATACATGAGCAGGCCCATCAATCCCATCACACCCATTGCAAGAAACAGCGATATGTGGGCAAACTGGCGGCACAAGAAGCGGCGTCCTGCTCCCAAACTTTGCCCCACCAGCGTCGTTGACGCCTCAGAGATGCCATATCCCGGCATATAGCACACGCTTTCGGCCTCGATAGCCAGCGCATTGGCCGCAATCGACACAGTTCCAAGCGATGCCACGATGATGGTGGTCATCATGTAGGCCGAAGACATCATCGCTTGCTGCAACGCCATGGGCGACGAGAATTTCATTGCTTGTAGCACGACAGGCCGAGTAGGTCTGAACGAGCCTTTTTCTTGCCTGAGGCTCAAGTCCTTAGACCTCACAACAAGGAAGAACAAAGACAATAGCGACACCACTGTCATCGCACCCGCTGTGCCAAGGGCAGCTCCCGTAACCCCCAGTCCAGCACCAGGCATCACGAAGCTATCGCCGAAATAGGCAACCTCACGAGTAGGGAAAATGAGAAAATAGTTGAAAACCACATCAAGCACACACATAAGAGTGTTGAGGATGCTTGGTGTGCGTATGTCGCCACTGCACCGCAACATGCCACTCGCAAGGAAGTTGACGACAAGCAGAGGAAGGCAAAGTGTGAAAATCAAGAAATAAGAGGTCGCATCGGCAGAGATTTCCTCATTTCCACCGAGCCAAATGGGAAGGAACGGGCTGATGGCAGCACCTAACAGCATGAAAAAGAAACCCATAACAATAGCGCAAGTGAGGCCCTGACGAACAACACTGCGGGCTTCGGAATAGCGTTTTGCCCCAATGTAATGAGCTACCTGAACCGAGAAGCCCACACAGAAGGCGTTGCACAGTCCAGCAAAGAGCCATATCGTCGTAGACACCAACCCGATTGACGCACTCTGGGCAGCGCCCAGGCTTCCCACCATTGAAGCGTCGATATAGTTCATCGCTATAGTGGAGAGTTGCGCGATCATTGCCGGAAGACTGAGTTGCATCACGAGCAACAGCTGCTGGCGCAACGACATTATCTCGCCGTTGCGTATCATTGCAAGCAATCCGTCTTTACTCTCTCTTGATGCCATCGAGTGTCTAAATTTTTTGCGAGTACAAAATTCGGTAAATTTTTTGACTCAACAAAACCTCCACCTTAAAAAATTGGGTGGAGGGACAAAATAGCCACGCTGTGGGGGCGTGGCTGGTGAGTGGGGGTTACTTGTTGCACACAATCAGTGCGGCAATAATGCCTGGTATATAGCCGCAAAAGGTGAGCAGAGTCACAAGCAGGACTGTGCCACAGCCCTTGTCAAGGACTGCCAATGGTGGGAGAATGATGCAAACTAATGCTCTTAAAAGGCCCATATCTTAATCAATTAAAATGTTAATAATCTAATGTTGAAGTGAAGCAGACAGTAGATTTCTCAATAATGATTGCTGCCATTAGCGCCGGCATATAGCAGCAATCACACACGAGACTTCATGCGCTGCTCATAAGCAATACTTGCAAAAACCGTGCCAAATGGCTAAAAAAAACGCTCCCCAGGAGTGGAGAGCGTTTGGTTATGTTATCGTTGGGATAATTACTTAGCGCGAACGATAGTTACGGCACGGTCAAGTGAAGCGCACTTTGCACCGTAGTTGGTGAGGTTACCATCGTTGATCTGAGTGTCAAGACGACCCTCAGCGATGCCCTTACCTACGAGAGCAGCCTTAACGCCAGCAACACGGTCCTTACGGAGCTTAGTGTTGATCTTGTCGTTACCAGTGTAGTTATCGGCCCAACCAGTGAGTACGTAGTTGTTATCCTCAGCGGCCATTACGTTAGCAACAGCGTCAACAACGTTCTTCTGAACGCCTACGATCTTAGACACGTTGATGGGGTAGTAGATAGTTGCGAGAGGAGCCTCAGCCTTGGGAGCTTCCTGTACGATAACGGGAGCGGGCTTCTTGCAGTTTCTCAGCTGCTCCTCGAGGTCAGCGATCTTGCGATCGGCAGCGGCGAGGCGAGCGACGAGAGCGTCACCCTCAGCATCGGTGTACTTGTAAGTGGGGCAAACGGGAACGATGGGAGCGTGCCACTCGGTCTTGTTGAACTTGTAAGAGAGACCAAGGAGAACCGAAGGATACTCAGTCCAAGTCTTGTTGTAACCGTCAACGTGCTCTTGCATCTCGTCGAAGCGGAGGTCGAGAAGCAGGTTAACGTGGTTGCTCAGACGGAAGGTGTTGAGAAGACCAACGCGAGCTGAGTAGTTACGAGAGTGACCCTCGCCATTGGGGCAATACTGCCAGCTGCCTTTACCCTTGTCACCGCGCTCATAAACCCAGTGCATAGCGAAACCTACATAGAAGTCGGCGTTGTAAACGCGACCGGGCTTGTAGCCACACCACCAGTTAGTAAGGTTGATGAGGACATCACCGAACATACCGATGTTGTTGAACTGCTGGTGATAGAAGTCCTTGCTGATAGCGGGCTTGTCGGTACGCATACCGAGAACAGCACCTTCAGCACCAAGCTTGCAGGCACCCTTCATCTGGTTGAACTCACCACCGAAACGGAGACCGATGATGGGCGAGAACCACTTACCTACAGCGAGGTTAGCCTTCCAGCCGATACGATCGCCAAACTTAGCCTGTGCATCATAGGGCGACATCATTACGCCTGCACCACCGAGGCCCTCAATGAACCAGTTGTCCTGGAATCTATTGAAGAGGTAGCCCTGTGCAGGATCTTCAACATAAGTTACCTCCTGAGCGCTTGCTACAGCAGGAACCATGAACATGGCGCAAGCAAGCGCCAGCATTGTAATCTTTTTCATAGACTTACGTGTTTTGTATCTGTTAAACAATTAATAATTTTATATTCTTACTCAAATTATTGTGCAAATATACGATGTTTTTTTCTAATAGCAATAACTTGTACAAGAAAAAATCACTTTTTTGTTGAAAAAAAGCGTTATTTTGCGATTTTTCTCACAATTTCGGCCACTTTTTCGGGTGTAAAGCCAAATTTTTCGTCCAAAACCTTATAGTTGGCCGATGCTCCGAAATGACCGAGCCCGAAGATCTCGCC
>JABUUJ010000001.1:0-12343 GCA_021443235.1 Muribaculaceae bacterium | reverse complement strand
GGCAATCCGGCCGTCAAGCCGAAGGCGGGGACGTGTGGCGGGATGACGCTCTCGCGGTAGCTCTTGTCCTGATCGAGGAAGAGACCTATTGATGGCACCGACACCACCTGCGAGGTGATGCCTTCGGTGCTGAGCATCTGAGCCACGGCGACCAGTGTGGCCACCTCCGAGCCATTACCCACGAGGACGATGTGGGGGTTGTGGGCCTTCATCACAACGTAGCCGCCGCGTTGTGCCTGCAGGGCCTCCTCATAACGGTTGCCGCTGGCGGCTGGCAGGTCGTTGACATTCTGCCTTGAGAGGATGAGCGCTGTGGGGGTGAGTGTGTTTTCCATCGCCATTTTCCATGCCACGGTAGTCTCGGCGGCGTCGGCAGGCCGCAGCACCATCACGCTGTTGCGACCGCTGCGGTTCTTGAGTTCCTCGAGCAGACGCATCTGCGCCTCGTGCTCCACGGGCTGGTGTGTGGGGCCGTCCTCGCCCACACGGAAGGCATCGTGACTCCACACAAACTTCACGGGCAGTTCCATGAGAGCCGACATGCGCACAGCGGGTTTCATGTAGTCGCTGAAGACGAAGAATGTGCCGCAGCCAGCCATCACGCCACCGTGCAGCACCATGCCGTTGATGATGGCAGTCATGGCGAGTTCGCTCACGCCAGCATGGAGGAAGGCTCCGTCAAAGTCGTGGTGGGCAAATGCTCCGGTTGACTTGAGGAACGCCTCGGTCTTGTCGCTGTTGGCGAGGTCGGCGCTCGACATAATCATGTTCTTGACCTTAGCGCCCAGCACCTTCATCACGTCGGCCGAAGCCGAGCGTGTGGGGATGTTGGGTTTATGCTCGATGGCGGCGTAGTCGATGTCGACCATCTTGCCGTCGATGAAGTCTTGCAGTTGCTGTGCTTTCTCGGGATTGGCGCTGGTCCATGCGTCGTGCTGGGCGCGACGTTTTGCCACGATAGCGCGCAGTTCGTCGTTGCGCTGCTTATAGAGGGCTGCCACGTCGGGGAATACTGCCCAAGTGTCGCTGAGGTCGCCGCCCAGGTTCTCGACGGTTTTCTCAAAGCTTGCTCCCGAGGCGCTGATGGGCTGACCGTGAGTGCTGCACTTGCCCTCGAAGTTCTCGCCGGTGGCGGTTACGCATCCGCGCCCCATGATGGTGTGTCCAAGGATGAGCGTGGGTCGCTCGGTCTCGGCGTTAGCCTTCTCGAGGGCGTCGGCGATTTGCACTGGGTCGGAGCCATCGATTTCAATCACATTCCAGTTCCACGCGCGATACTTGGCAGCGGTGTCCTCGCACGACACATCTTTGCAGTCGGTCGACAGTTGCACGTCGTTGCTGTCGTAGAACATGATGAGGTTGTGGAGGCCCAGGTGTCCGGCAATGCGGGCGGCCTCTTGCGAGATGCCCTCCTGCACGCCGCCGTCGCTAATGAAGGCGTAGGTCTTGTGGGCTATGGTCTCGCCAAATCGTGCCACGAGGAAACGCTCGGCGATGGCGCATCCCACTGCCATGACGTGTCCCTGCCCGAGGGGGCCCGACGAGTTCTCCACGCCGTGCATGACGTCGAGCTCGGGGTGACCGGGAGTGACGCTGCCCCAAGTGCGGAACGCCTTGATGTCGTCGACGGTGTACTTTCCGGTGAGGAACAGCACGCCGTAGAGCATGGGCGACTGGTGTCCTGGGTCAAGGAAGAAGCGGTCGCGGGCAAACCAGCTGGGGTCGTCGGGGTCGCACACAAGGTATTTAGCATAGAGCGTGTTGACAAAGTCGGCTCCGCCCATTGACCCGCCGGGATGTCCCGACTTGGCCTTCTCAACCATACTTGCGGCCAGAATGCGAATATTGTTGGCCGCGCGCGTCATCAAATTGTGGTCTATCATAAAACTTTAGTTGCGATTGAAAGCTGTGCTGTTATTTTGGTACGAAATTACTACAAATTATGCACATGGCAAAAAAAATTGAGTGAAAAAAAATTTTTTCGCCCTCAGTTTTCCAAAAAGCAACGCTGCCCCCGCCATTATGGCGAGAGCAGCGCGTTTTCACTATATAATATATATGTGGTTTCTGAGCCTTCGCATTACTCGGCCTTCTTGGCAGGACGGCTGCCGATGAGGGCGTAGAACAGGATGTAGGCCAGCATGGCGACTACAAACCAGTAGCTGTGGATGTAACCTACTGAGTTGGCGATCTGGTCCTGGATGAGGGGGCAAACGCCACCGCCCACTACCATGGTCATAAAGATACCGCTGGCGGCGGCAGTGTACTTGCCAAGGCCCTCGGTAGCGAGGTTGAAGATACCTCCCCACATTACCGATGTGCAAAGGCCGCACAGAACGAAGAGGATGCATTTAACGGGCACCGCGCCACCAATGAAGGTGAACATGAGCACATTAACGGGCTCGGCCTCGCTGCCGGGGAGGCTGAAAGTGGTGGTTTCGGGCATAAAGATGCCTACCACGCACAGCAGGATGGCGAGGGTGGTCACCGAGATGAGCTGAGCCTTGGTAGAAACGAAGCCGCTGATGAACGAGCTGGTGAAACGTCCCACGAGCATGAGGAACCAGTAGATGGCAACGATAGTGCCGGCAATGGCAGCGCTACCCAGCACACCGCCCGGCTGGCTCAGGTAGAAGTTGAGCTCGCCAGGGATACCTACCTCGATACCTACATAGAAGAAGATGGCTACCACGCCCAGGATGAGATGGCGATAGCCCAGCGCGCCCTTGATCATCTCCATCATGTTGCCCTCGGCCTGCTCGGGCTCGGCAATCTTGGTGAAGAAGATGATGATGAACGAGCCAGCGAAGATTGCCATGGCGATGAGCAGCAGCGGAGCAACGTCGACCATTGAGGTCTGCTTGGTCACCTCGCCAATCATCACGCCCACCAAGAGCGGTGTGAGAGTGCCGGCGAGCGAGTTGAGCGAGCCGCCAATCTGGATGTACTGGTTGCCCTTGTTACCGCCGCCACCCAGCAGGTTGAGCATGGGGTTGACAACGGTGTTGAGGATACACACGCAGAAACCGCAAATGAAAGCACCGGCAAGATAAACGACATAGGTGCTAATTTCATTGCCGTCGAGCATACTTGAGACATACTGCACGCCAATGCCCACGAAACCGAGCACGAGGGCGACAAGAGCTGTTTTCTTGTAGCCAATCTTAGAAATCATGATACCTGCGGGAATGCCCATGAACAGGTAAGCGGCAAAGTTCATCATGTTACCCATCATGCCTGCCCATGTGTACTGCTCTTTCCATATCTGGCCAAAAGGCGCAGCCATGTTAGTCACGAACGAAATCATTGCGAAAAGGAACATCATGGCGATGATCACAACGATTTTTCCATTGTTTTTTGTTTCAGTCATTTTTCTTAAGTGAAATTGTTATTAAATAGTATATTAGTTTTTGTTTTGGTTCCTACTGTAAGTTGTGACTACAAAGTTAGCAATTTATTCTTTGAACAAACAAATTTTTTTGCAAAAATTATGTAATTAATACTCTCGGGCGCCAAAAATCGCAGTTCCGATGCGCACGAGCGTGCTGCCGTGGCTCACCGCGATGCGCCAGTCGTCGCTCATGCCCATGCTCAGCTCGTTGAAGGCGGCGTTGCCCGCCATCGCACCAGCGCGCAGGGCGTTGAAGGTTTGCTCAACCGTGGCAAATTCGCTCTCTATCTGTGCCTCGTCGGGGGTGAAGGTTGCCATAGCCATGACACCGCGCAGTCGCACATTGTCGAGCCCGTCGAGATCTCCCCTACTGGCAATGGCGAGCAACTCGTCGGGCGCGAAGCCCCATTTGGCCTCCTCTTGCGCCACATGCAGCTGCAACAGCACGTCGACAGTGCGACCAGCGCGCGCAGCCTCGGCATCGATGAGCCGCAGCAGCTTGAGCGAGTCGACGCTCTCGATTACCGTGGCGAGCCGCACCACTTGGCGCACCTTGTTGGTCTGCAGATGTCCGATGAAGTGCCACTCGACGTCGGACGGCATCGCAGGCACCTTGACGGCGAGTTCCTGCGCGCGACTCTCGCCAAAGACGCGCTGACCGGCGTCGTAGGCCTCGCGGAGAGCCTCCAGGGGGTGGAACTTAGAAACGGCAACGAGGCGCACCCCCGCTGGGAGTTGCGCCTCAATGTCGTGTATGTAGCTTGCTATGCTCACTTTGTTATTGTTGCTCTTTCTCGGCCTTCGAGCGAAGGTCGACCTGGAAAACGTCCATAATCATAGTTTCGGTAATCGATGCGATCTCAAAGTCGGCCATGGAGTCTTTCATGCCCTCCATGAACACCTTGAGGGCCTCGCTGAACTCGCTTGCCTGAACCATCTGGAACTGGGCTGTTTTCTTCTCCACGGCGGTCTTCTCGTCGATGGTGATGAAGTTGGTTTTCACCTTATACCATCGGTCGCCGGTCTGGTTGTAGAAGATGTCGGTGAGATTCATGCGGCGAACCGCCGTAACGAGGAACTCGCCGCCATTGATATAGGGTTGCATTTCCTCAATGATGCGTGCTTCGGCCTCGGTAAAAGACAGTGCGTCGACAAGGTAGGGCTCGGTAACGGTCTTTACTACGCCATTTTCCATCATCTTGTCGTACTTAACTTTGCATTCAAACCATTTCTGCATAATGTGTTTCTTTTAAGATTTAATATTGTGTGAAAAATTTAATCGTGCAAATTTACATCATTTTGCCCAATTATAGTGTTAATCAACCCTTAATTTTTGCGACGGCGGCGTTATATTCGGCCACCATCTCGTCAAAGACCTGAGCCACCGTCTGCACCCCCTTGCCCTTGAGCAGAGCCGACGACTGGCCTATCTCGAGCTCGCCTGTAGCGATGTCGCCCTCAAAGATGCCGCGGCGCGACGCACCCACGCCGATGATCTCGAGCAACCGCTCGGGCGTGGCGCCCTCGTTCTCGGCATTCTCAATCGACGAGTAGAAGCCGCCCTTTACCAGGCGCGTGGGCGATAGCTTGCGCAGCAACAGCTTGGTGTCGCCCTCGTTGAGGTCGAGGCAACGCTCCTTGAATGCGGGAGCGGCGCTGCTCTCCTGTGTGAGCGCAAAGCGGGTGCCTATCTGCACACCCTCGGCACCGAGGACACGGGTAGCCAGTATCGCCTCGCCAGTCGCGATGCCTCCGGCGGCGATGAGCGGCAGCGTGGTTGCCTTGCGCGCGGCGGGGATGAGGCACATGGTGGTGGTTTCCTCGCGTCCGTTGTGGCCGCCGGCCTCAAAGCCCTCGGCAACGACAGCGTCAACGCCGGCCTGCTCGCACTTAGTGGCGAAGGCCGACGACGCCACCACGTGAGCCACCTTGATGCCGTGCTCGTGCAGGTGGGCGGTCCATTTCTTGGGGCTTCCGGCGCTGGTAAACACCGCGGCGACCTTCTCCTCAACGATCACCTCCATGAGTTTCTCAATCTCGGGGCGCATGAGAGGCACGTTAACGCCAAACGGCTTGCTTGTAGCGGCTTTGCACTTCTGGATGTGCTCGCGCAAGACATCGGGAGTCATCGACCCGGCGCCTATCAGTCCCAGGCCGCCGGCATTGCTCACCGCAGCCGCCAGCCGCCAGCCACTACACCACACCATGCCACCCGCTATTATGGGGTATTCAATTCCAAAAAGTTCGGTTACTCTGCTTTTCATTGTCTATATATTTTTAATGTATTCAAGTTTTGACTAACAAAGTTACATCATTTCCAGCACACCACCAAATCCCACCCCCAATAATAACCCAAAAACCACACATTTTCCCCGCCCACACTTGCACATCCACCAAATAAACCGTACTTTTGCATACTAAACAATTTATTGAGATGAAACATAAATGTGCGAGCTGCAAGCACCACTCGTGCTACACGGTGGGGAAGAACTGCACAGGTCGGTCGACCGAGGAAATCGTCGCGATGTATGGCGACAAGGAGAGAAAGATGATGGAGGCCGCGGCATGGGTCGAGGCAACGTTCTACAACAACCTCACACGCCTGCAAGAGACGGCTCAGTGGGCGCGTGCCATGGGCTACAAGAAGCTGGGCATGGCGTTCTGCATAGGGCTCAGCGACGAGGCCCACTACATTGAGCGTTACTTTGAGAACGAGGGCTTTGAGTTCTACAGCGCCTGCTGCAAGTGTGGCAGCGTCAACAAGAAGGAGCTTGGGCTGAAACAGGTGAGGCCCGAGCTGGAGCATGAGGCGATGTGCAATCCCAAGCTGCAGGCCTACTTCCTCAACGAGAAGGAGTGCGATCTGTATCTCGTGTGCGGCCTGTGCGTGGGCCACGACACCATCTTTGCCTCAAGCTGCAACGGCCCGGTGAGCACGCTCGTGGTCAAGGACCGCGTGCTGGGCCACAACCCGCTCGCCGCCATCTACAGCCGTTACTGGAAACGCAAGCTGAAAATTCAGGACGAAGATGAGATTTAACGTTTATATTTGCCAAAAAATGACAATTAACAATATCGCATAAAACGATGAAAGATTTCAATTTCTACACCCCTACCCGAGTGGTTTTCGGACGTGAGAGCGAGGAGCAGGTTGCTCAACTGGTAAAGAACTGTGGCGGCAGCCGAGTGCTTGTGCACTATGGCGGCGGCAGCGCACGCAAGTCGGGCCTGCTCGACAAGATGGTGGGCCTTCTCAACGAGGCGGGCATCTACACCGTGGAGTTGGGTGGCGTAGTGCCCAACCCCGAGCTGACGATGGTGCGCCGCGGCATTGAGCTGGCGCGCGCCGAGAAAATCGACTTTATCCTCGCCGTGGGCGGCGGCAGTGTCATCGACTCGTCGAAGGCGATTGCCTATGGCGTGCCCTATGACGGCGACGTGTGGGATTTCTGGGACGGAAAAGCCGTGCCGCAGTCGTGTCTGCCCATTGGGGCCGTGCTCACCATTCCCGCCGCCGGCAGCGAGATGAGCAGCAGCACCGTCATCACCAACGATGAGGCGGGCATGCTCAAGCGCGGCATCAACACCGACATGATACGCTGCAAGTTTGCCATCATGAACCCCGAGCGCACCTTCACGCTGCCACCCTATCAGACGGCGGCCGGCGCCACCGACATCATGATGCACACCATGGACCGCTATTTCAACGCCCACCAGGACATGATGCTTACCGACGCCATCGCCGAGGCACTGCTGCGCACCGTGAAAGACTGCGTGATAGAAGTGCTTGAGAAACCCACCGACTACCGCTTGCGGGCACAAATCATGTGGGCGAGCAGCCTTGCCCACAACGACTTGACCGAGCTGGGCGGCGAGAAAGACTTCACCACCCACAAGATTGAGCACGAGCTGAGCGCGATGTTTGGCGTCACCCACGGCGCCGGCCTTGCCGCCATGTGGCCCAGCTATGCACGCTATGTGATGCCGCGCCACGTCAACCGCTTTGTGCAGTTTGCCGTCAACGTGATGGGCATCGCGTGCGACTACACCGACCTTGAGGCAACCGCCCTGCGCGGCATCGAGGCGATGGAGGAGTTCTATCACAAGATAGGCATGCCCACGAGCATCCCCCAGCTGCTTGGGCGCCCGGTCACCGACGAGGAAATCGCCGAGATGGTCAACAAGTGCAGCCGCGGCGGGAAGTTGGCCTATGGCTCGCTCGAGCGCATCGACGCCCAGGCCATGACCACCATCTACAAGATGGCCAACAAATAAAGCCGCCACACCATGAGCGACTTTTTCAAGACCGTAAAAGGGCTCTCGCAAGGGCTCTACAAAGAGAAAATGAGCAAGTTCATCTCGTTTGTGGAGCCCGCGACGAGCGCCGACGAGGCCAAGGCCGTGATCAAGCGTTACCAAAACGAATATCACGACGCCCGCCATGTGTGCTGGGCCTACATGATTGGTACTGAGCGCAATGAGTATCTGAGCAGCGACAACGGCGAGCCCTCGGGCACGGCCGGCAAGCCCATTTTGGGCCAGATCAACTCGTTCGGGCTGACCAATGTGGTGATTGTGGTGATACGCTACTTTGGCGGCATCAAGCTGGGCACGTCGGGGCTTATCGTCGCCTACCGCGAGGCTGCGCGCCTTGCCCTTGAGGCTGCCGAGATTCTCGAGTGCCACGAGCAGGCCCAGGTCTCATTCACCTTTCCTTATCTTGCCATGAACGATGTGATGCGCCTTGCCAAAGGCGGCGACGTGCGGGTGGTTGAGCAGCACTTTGACAACACCTGCTCGATGACGCTGCAGTGTGACGCCGACCTGATGCCGTCGTTGCGCACACGCATCGCCGACATCTCGGGAACCACCATCCACGACTGATTACTTGGGGTTTATCGGGGTTGCCAGTGGAAGCGTGCTCGCAGGCGGTTAATGTTGTCGACGTCGATTGAGAAGAGTGTCTGGCCGGGCACGGCGTCGTCGATTGCGAGGCACGCCGATGAGCCATATTGCACCTCCTTGACAAAGGCAATCTCCATGCGCTCGAGCATGTGCTCGTCGTGCCACCGCATATCCATCTGGTCGAGCAGCAACCCTATGTATCGCAATGTGTTGACATGGCGGTTGAAGTCGATGTCGGTGTAGGAGAACCGATGCTCGACAGAGCGTGTGGGAGTGGCGACAGGCCTCAGGTGCGACTGCGGCTCGATGGGACAAGCCTTGGGCGACACGTTGCTCCTGATGTAGCTCAGTTGTGATATATCTACAGCCGTGCGTGCCGCGAGGTCAATCACCATCCATATCGTGCGCGCATAGCCCAGCACCTCGCCGCTTGCCGAGGCAATCTCGATGTTGCGCTGCGAGAAGTGGCGGTTGTAGTCCTCAATCCAAGTGGTGAGCGAGTAGTCCTCGCCGGCGCGGGGATAGCGCCGCATCTGAGTGGTGACGCGCGTCAGCACCCAAGTGTGGTTGTCGGCTATGAGTCGGTCATAACCCACGCCCCACGAGTTGGCGTGCAGTGTGGCGACCTCGATAATGCGGTGCACGAGCAACGTCACTGGCATGTCGCCCTGCGCGTTGCACTCGCCTGCCGACATGTAGAACTGCTTTGTAAATTCCCTTATCATTTCTTGATTTTGAGCTGTTTGTTCATCTCGGCGGTGGTGCTGTGGCGCACGCCGTTGAGTTCATAGAGATACTGGTTGACGTCCTTAGGCCCCATCTTGCGGGCGTTGTCGAATTTCTCGGGAGCGGTGATGCGGGTAAACACCACGCGTTGAATTGCCGTTTTGTGACAACTGCCTAGGCTGTAGCCCATCGTCTCGGGATGCTTGCCGGGACCGTTGCTGCTCCAGTACTTAACGGTGTCGCCCTCGCAGCCCATGAAAATCACGCTGTGGCCCGCTTCCTGGTCGGCGGTCTTGTCGTCGTTGCAGCCAATTATCGCTCCGCAGTCGCGGCCGCGAGTCTCGTTGCGATCCCAGAAAATCTTCATCAGGTCGCCGGGTTGCGCGCGTTGCCACACCTCGTGGGCGCACCACTCCTCGGCCGAGGCATACTGCTCGGTGGGCGTCTCCTTGTTGCGCTGCGACTTGGCACCACGATAGGCGGTGAAGCTGTAGCCAGCGCCAAGTTCGGCCACCAGCACGCCCAGCCCGGGGCCGTTGGCGTTGGCGCGTCCCCAGAATCCCTCGCCATCGTTCTGCCCAAAGCCGTCGGGGTTAAGTTCGTCGGCGACACCCACATAAGGCTTCATGTTGACCCACGCCTGGCGCGAGATTTTCGCGCGGGTGTCCCACATCAGCAACGCCTTGATGAGCACGCCATAGGTTGCGCTCGAGCAAAACGAGGGCTGTGCCTGCTGAGGGTCGAAGGAGGGGCGAGCGTCGTCCTTGCCCATCTGGAAAGCGTCGTGCAAGCCACGCATCGTGGTCTTGTGAAACAGTTCGTTGGGTTTGCCGCCTGTGTAGTAGCCGCCATGGTCGGGAAAGCTGTCGACGGCCGCAAGGATGCAGCGTTGCCAGTCGCGGTTAAGTTTGTCGCCTGCCGACAAATTAGTCAGCAAACAGAGGGAAAACAAAGAGATAATGATACGTTTCATATTTCGTTTATATTATTGTTCAACAGTGTTGCAAACTCGCCCGGCTTGAGGTTCCAGCACGGCGCGACGACCATCGAGCGCGGCGACTGCGACACAAAACGCTCAACGGCTATGTCGTGCCGCAAATGCCCAAGCAGACGCGCGCACAAGGCGGCATATTCGCGAGCCGTAAAGCGCATGAGCGACACCTCGCCAGCCTCGAGTTGCCGTGCCAGCCGCGTGCCATTGATGACTTGCATCTGGTGGAACTTGACCAGCGACACCGGGAGAGCCGAAATTGCCTCGACAGTGGCGGTCATCATCGCCTCATCCTCGCCGGGCAACCCAAGGATGAGATGCACGCCCACCGTGATGCCGCGAGCCGCCAAACGCTCAATAGCAGCAATAGAAGTTGCCGAATTGTGACAACGGTTCACGGCCTGCAGCGTAGTGTCGTGGAGGCTCTCGACGCCCAGTTCCACCACAAGGTGACTGCGCGATGCGAGTGTGGCGAGATAGTCAACGATGTCGTCGCCCAGGCAGTCGGGTCGCGTTGCAATCACGATTCCCACCACGCCATCGACCGCCAGCGCCTCGTCGTGCATGGCACGCAGACGGCCAACTGGCGCATAAGTATTGCTAAAGGCCTGAAAATAGGCCAGATAGTCCATTTTGCGGTATTTGCGGGCAAAGAAAGCCTTGCCACGCTCAAGTTGCTCGGTGACGCTGAGTTGCGCATCGCAGTAAGGCGGGTTGAACGCCTCGTTGCAGCAGAAGGTGCAACCGCCAGTGCCAAGCGTTCCGTCGCGGTTAGGACAGGTGAAGCCCGCGTTGACAGCGATTTTCTGCACCTTTGTGCCGAAGTGCTCGCTCAGGAAAGCCGAGTAGTCCCTATATCTCACAGCCGTTTAGTTCTTATATATCACAGGCGTGAGGTGCGCGCAAGCAACACATTGTCAAGCACTACCAGCGCCGCCATCGCCTCAACGATGGGCACCGCGCGAGGCACCACACACGGGTCGTGGCGACCATGGGGATGCAGCGTCACGGGGCTGCCGTCGCGCGCCACGGTGTCGATGTCGCGCATAAGTGTCGCCACAGGCTTGAACGCCACACGGAAAGTGACGGGCGCGCCATTGGAGATGCCGCCCTGCACGCCTCCCGAGTGGTTGTCGAGCGTCACAATCTTGCCGTTGCGGCAGGCAAAGCGGTCGAGCACCTCGCTGCCACGCGCCGACGCCATCGCAAAACCGTTGCCCACCTCAAAGCCTTTGGCGGCGTTGATGCCCAGCATCGCCGCCCCAAGCTGCGCGTGGAGTTTGCCGAAGACCGGTTCGCCCACGCCCGCCGGCACGCCGTTGACGACACACGTCACCACGCCGCCCACCGAGTCGCCCTGGGCACGCGCGGCAAGCACCTCGGCCTCCATACGCTGGGCAATCTCGGCGTTAGGGCAACGCACGCTATTATTGTCGATAATTGACAAATCAATGTTGTTTTCGGCATCTATCGACACACCGCCTATTTGCGATGTGTAGGCCGTTACGGTGATGTCCAGCTGCCTCAGCGCCTGCATCGCGATAGCACCTGCCACCACACGCGCGGCGGTTTCGCGAGCCGACGAGCGGCCACCGCCGCGGTAGTCGCGCAATCCGTACTTAGCATCGTAGGTGAAGTCGGCGTGCGATGGCCGGTAGCACTCCTTAATCTCGCTATAGTCGGCCGAATGGTGGTCCTTGTTGCGGATGATGAAGCCGATGGGAGTGCCCAGCGTCACGCCGTCGAAGATACCCGAAAGCACCTCCACGCGGTCGTCCTCGCTGCGCGACGTGGTCATGGCCGACTGTCCGGGGCGTCGGCGGCTCACGAAGCGTTGCACCTCGTCGAGGTCGATTCTCACCCCAGCGGGCATGCCGTCGAGCACGCCACCTATAGCGATGCCGTGCGACTCACCGAAGGTGGTCAGTGTCAATAAGTTGCCAAATGTGTTACGCATATATCAATAGTGTTTATTCTTCGGGGTAAGCAGTGATGTCGGCCACTTGGGCACCCACATAGTCAACGAGTTGGGCAGGCGCGATTTTGAACTGCAGTCCACGCTGTCCGGCGCTCACATAGATGTAGTCGAAGTCGGTGCAAGTGGTGTGGAAAAATGTGGGGAACGGCTTTTTCATGCCCACTGGCGAGCAGCCGCCGCGTATGTAGCCAGTCGTGGCGAGCAGGTCCCTCATCAGGATGAGGTCGGCCTTCTTGTTGCCCGACACCTTGGCGGCCTTTTTCAGGTCCACCTCATCGCATCCAGGGACGACGCACACAAAGTGTCCGGTGCGGTCGCCCGAGAGCACCAGCGTCTTGAAAACGCAGTGAAT
>JABUUJ010000019.1:23799-35571 GCA_021443235.1 Muribaculaceae bacterium | reverse complement strand
CCCGACGAGCTCAACAAGGGTAACCGCGTGAGCGCACAGGACGCTCTCGTGGGCAAGATTGCCGGTGTGAACGTGGTTCCCGGCTCGGGTGCTCCCGGCGATGGCGCTACTATCCGCATCCGCTCGGGCGCTTCGCTCAGCGCAAGCAACGACCCCTTGATCGTGATCGACGGTGTGCCTGTCGACAACAGCGAAATCAACGGCGCAAGCAACATCATCGGCTCTATCAACCCCGAGGACATCGAGACTTTCACCGTGCTCAAGGACGCAAGTGCTACAGCAATCTATGGTTCGCGCGCGTCTAATGGTGTGATCGTTATCACTACCAAGAAAGGCAGCGACAAGGTTAAGGTGACCTACAGCGGCAACTTCTCGCTCAGCCACGCTGCCAAGACTCTGCAGGTGCTCACCGCCGACGAGTTCAAGAAATTCGTGCCCACAGTGACCGGCGTGCCCAGCTCGCCCGACTTCGGAGCTTTTGACACCGACTGGCAGAAAGAGGTGCTCCGCAAAGCGTTCAGCACCGACCAGAACCTTTCGGTGGCAGGTGCAATCAACGCTAAAGGCTTCAAAAGCCCCTACCGCGTTTCGGTGGGCGCTACTTGCCAAAACGGTATCCTCAAGAAAAGCAACTACAACCGCTACTCGCTGGCCCTGAGCCTCGCACCCAGCTTGCTCGACGACCACCTCACCGCCAACCTTAACGGACGCGTGAGCTATGAGAACAACAACCTGGTGAGCGGCTCGGTAATGGGAAGCGCGCTCAACTACGACCCAACTCGCTCGCCCTACACTGGCAGCCCAACAGCTGCCACCGATCCCGGTCTGGGCTACTTCATCTGGACCAACGGCGGCGCCCCCATGGCTATCCAGCCCGACAACCCCGTGTCGATTATCGACCTCGACAAGCGCAAAAACAACGTGCTGCGCTCTATCGGTAGCGCTGCTATCGTTTACAAGATACACGGCCTCGAGGACCTCAAGCTGAATGTTAACGCCGGCTACGACGTGCTGCGAGCACGCTACAACGAGGACGTGCCTACCTTGGCAGGCAACATGTACACCAGCAACCAGAAAGACGGTACCGGTCTCATGGCTCGCTCAACTCAGCGCAAGAACAACATGCTGCTCGATATCTTTGGAAACTACGACAAGAGCTTCGGCGCTCACACCATCGGCGCTATGGCCGGTTATGGTTGGCAACACTTCTGGAAGAAGTTTGACCAGACCCGTCAGGACCCCACCGGCAAGGAGCTGGCTTCGCCCTACCACAGCGAGTCGGAGTACTACCTGGTTTCGTTCTACGGACGCGTGAACTACTCCTACGACAACCGCTACCTCGCTACCGTCACTCTCCGTGGCGACGCCTCGTCGCGATTCGCCAAGGCTAACCGCTGGGGCCTATTCCCCTCGGTGGCTCTCGCATGGCGCGCTTCGCAAGAGGCGTTCTTCAAAGAGCAGAACGTTATGTCCGACCTCAAGGTTCGTCTGGGATGGGGTGTTACCGGTCAGCAGGACATCCTCAACGACTACCCATACATTGGCACTTACAGTTATTCTTACAACGAGTCTTCCTACAAGTTCGGCGACAAGTGGTACAACATGATTCGCCCCAACGGATATGACAAGGACATCAAGTGGGAAAGCACATCCACATTCAACGTGGGCATCGACTACGGCTTCTTAGGAAACCGCATCTACGGCTCTATCGACTACTACAAGCGTTACACCAAGAACCTGCTCAACACCATCAACGTGGTTTCGGGTACCAACTTCTCGTCGGTTATCACCACCAACATCGGTAAGATGGAGAATGAGGGTGTGGAATTCTCAATCAACGCAATTCCTATCAAGACTGCCGACTGGGAGTGGAACGTAGGTCTCAACTACACTTGGAACACTTCTAAGATTACCAAACTCAACACCATCGACAGCGAGTCTAACTATGTGACCACTGGCTCAATCTCGGGCACCGGTAAGTATGTTCAGGTATTCATGGTGGGCAAGCGTCCCTACACTTTCTACCTCGCTAAGCAGGCCTACAACGCCGACGGCACTCCCATCGAGGGACAGTATGTGCAGCCCGACGGCTCTATCTCCTCGACCGAGACTCGCTACGCCACCGACAAGTGCGCTCTTCCCACTTCGCTGCTTGGCTTCAACACCTCTGTCAAGTTCAAGAACTGGGACCTCTCGATTGCCGGCCACGGCGCTTTCGGATTCTATGTTTACAACTATGTGAAGGCCGACCAGTATCAGCAGGGCGTATACAGCGATCAGGGATATTATGCCAACATCCTGAAGTTCACCCGCGACCACGGCTTCGCCATCCAGCAGCTCTACAGCGACTACTGGCTCGAGAAGGGCGACTTCTTCCGCATCGACAACGTGACTCTGGGCTACACATTCAAGAAACTGTGGGACAACAGCTCGTCGCTGCGCCTCACTCTGGGCGTCTCTAACCTCTGCACCTTCAGCAAGTACGACGGCCTCGATCCCGAGATCAACAACGGCATCGACCGCAATGTTTATCCTCGTCCTCGCACCTATAACCTGGGCATCAACTTAACTTTCTAAACAATTTTAAAGCACTATCACAATGAAAAAATATATTTTACAGCTCGCAGCGGCTTTATTGGCTACTATGGCACTATCTTCGTGCCTTGGAAACCTTGATACTCAGCCCCTTGACGACAACGACTTGGTAGGTACCCAAGTTTACTCAACTGCCGATGGCTACATGGGCGTTCTCGCTAAGTGCTACGGCTCTCTCATCCTCACCGGACAACAGGGCGGCGATGGTGGTAATGGCGACCTTGAAGGTGCTAACGAGGGCTACTCGGGATATGTGCGCCTCATGTTCTATCTTCAGGAACTTAACACCGACGAGTTCCTCATGCCCTCAAGCTCTAACGGCTTGCGCAAAATGCTTAACCTGCAGTGGGATGCCAGCAACGCCGGCGTCCTCACATGGACCTACCAGCGACTCTATATGTGCATCGCCTACTGCGACGAGTTCCTGCGCGAGTGCACACCCGATAAGATTCAGAGCCGCGGACTCCAGAGCGAGCTCGGCGGCAAGTGCCATGAGCTCCGCGCCGAGGCACGCTTCCTGCGCGCTTACTGCTACGCTACTCTGTGCGACCTCTTTGGAAACGTGCCCTACGTTGACGAGAACACCGCAGTTACCGACCTTCCCGTGCAGATGACTCGTCAAGAGACTTTCGCCTATGCCGAGAGCGAGCTCAAGGCTGTGCTGGGCGAAAACGCCAGCGAGGACATCCTGGGCGATGCCGGAGCAACCGAGTATGGACACGTTAACAAAGCCGCCGCTTGGTTCCAGCTCGCACGACTCTACCTCAATGCACACACTTGGATCGGCACCGACCGCTACAACGACTGCCTCACCTACTGCAAGAAGGTCATCGACTGCGGCAAGTTCCCTCTGGCTGCCGACTACCGCCAAATCTTCCTGGCCGACAACAACACTTGCAGCGAGATCATCTGGCCACTCGTTCAGGATGGCCTGCGCGCTCAGAGCTCGGCAGGCACCAACTTCTATGTCAAGGCTTTTGTAAACGGCGCTATGGACAGCTACTACCAGACCGGCGTGGAGACTCGCGGCTGGGGTAACGTGCGAGCCAAAATGACCTTGGTTGATATGTTCGACGCCGCCGATGTGCCTTTCGACACCAACGATACTTGGGGAAACAACAAGAACGACAAGCGCGCTCAGTTCATGACAGCTCTGCCAGGACAGCGCAAGGAGACCTACGACGACAACGGCGCTATGACCAGCACCTTT
This sequence comes from Muribaculaceae bacterium, assembly GCA_021443235.1. Taxonomy (GTDB): domain Bacteria; phylum Bacteroidota; class Bacteroidia; order Bacteroidales; family Muribaculaceae; genus Sodaliphilus. Next base: position 31,766 of record JABUUJ010000019.1, on the reverse strand, counting down.
ACATGCGGGTACGGATACATCAAGTGGCGCAACGTGACCAAGGACGACAAGGTGTGCGCCTCGGGCACTCAGTACACCTCTATCGACTTCCCGATGTTCCGCTCGGCCGACGCCTACCTGATGGCGGCCGAGGCTATCATGCGCGGAGCAAGCGGCACCAAGGCCGACGCAGTGAAATATGTCAACGAGGTGCGTGAGCGCGCCTACATGACCGGCAAGTATGCTAAGGCTGGCGTGAAGGAAGGCGTGGGAGCCACCATCACCGAGAGCCAGCTTACCTTCGACTTCCTCCTCGCTGAGCGCTCGCGCGAGATGGCATCTGAGATCTGCCGACGCACCGACCTTATCCGATTCGGCAAGTTTACCAAGGGCTACAACTGGGACTGGAAGGACGCCGTTCGCGACGGTAAGGACGTTGAGGACTACCTGCAACTGTTCCCCATCCCCGAGGCCGAGTTGACCAACAACTCGCTGCTCAAGCAGAACCCCGGATATCCCACTAAGTAAGCAATCACACGTTTTTTAGTTAAGCAGTGGTGTGGGTAGCTACTCTCACACAGCCGCCCACACCACATTTTCCCTAAAACGATGACACTGATGAAAAAACTACTTATTATTTCGGCCCTGATAGGCTTCGCCACACACGCATCGGCACAGTTCACCAAAGAACAAGTGTTCGACGACATAAACCGCGCTGGAGCAGTCTATTATGCCTATCCCGTGACCGAGCCTCAGCATGTCACCGCTCCACCTCGCGGCTACCAACCGTTCTATGTGAGCCACTATGGCCGGCACGGTTCAAGATACCTAATTGGCGATAACGACTATAAACACATGCTCGACCTCATGCAGCGGGCTCACGACGCCGGAGCGCTCACCCCGCTCGGCGAGGACGCTCTGCAGCGCATCAAGGCTGTGTGGGCAGTGTCCGAAGGTCATGGCGGCGACTTGTCGGCGCTCGGAGCACGCCAGGCCAAGGGCATCGCACATCGCCTCTACGCGGCTTATCCTCAGATTTTTGCCAACGGAGGCAAGGTGACCGCACGTTCCACCACGTCGCTGCGCTGCTCGCTCACCATGAGCGCATTCTGCGAGGGCCTAAAGGAGCGCAACCCGCTGCTCGACGTCACACGCGAGTCGTCAAACAAATACATGTGCTACCTCAACTACCACAGCCCCGAGTCGTGCGAGTTTAACAGCGACAACGGACCCTGGCGCGAGGAGTACCGCAAGTTTGAACTGGCTCACGTCAAGGGCGACCGCCTCGCGCAGTCGTTGTTCAGCAAGAGCGACTACATCCTCAAGCACATCAATCCCATGGAACTTGCATGGGGATTCTACTGGCTGGCAGTCGACATGCAGGACACCGAGACCGGAATCTCGTTCTACGACCTCTTCACCAAGCAAGAACTCTTCGACATCTACCAGGTGTTCAACTTCCGCTTCTATGCGCAAGACGCCAACTATGCCGAGGGCCGTGGAATGGCTTTCGACAACGTGCACCCGCTGCTGCGCAACATCATCGAGGGGGCCGAGGCCGCTATCGCAGGTCATGGCGACGTGGCAACTCTGCGCTTTGGCCACGACGGCAACCTCATCCCGCTCGCCGGCGTGCTTGGCTTGAAGGACTGCTACCACAGCACAGGCGACCCCTATGAGTTCTACCGCGCTTTCGCATCATGGTGGATTGCGCCCATGGCTGGCAACATCCAAATCGTCTTCTTCCGCAACAACAAGGGCGACGTGCTGGTGAAGTTCCTCCACAACGAGCAGGAAACATCAATACCCGCTCTAAAAACCGACATCGCTCCATTCTACCACTGGAACGACGTTAAGCACTACTACGAAACACAAGTGTTAAAATAGTACACATTCTTGTTTTCATTAAATTTGGCGATGGAGCCAGCCGGCCGCCCCACCACAGGGCACCCGCTGGCTCCACTTTTTCACAAACGCTGAAAAGATAATTTTTGAAAAAAAATTAGTGGAAAATTTGCTGGTTGAAAAATTTAATATACTTTTGCCGTTGAATAGCACATTGCTACTCGTGACAATTTATATTTTTATAACTTTTTTATTTTTTAACTCACTCAAAATGAAGAAATTATTTGTAATGCTTGCTGCTGTTGCAGCCATCTCTTTCACCTCTTGCAAAAATGAAGTTGCCAACACCGACGAGGCTATGACCGCCGAGTCGTTCCAGACCGAGCTCGACTCGCTCGTAGTAGCTGGCGACGCAACCGCTGTTGAAGGCCTTATCGAGAAGAGCAATAAGCAGATTGAGACTCTCATCGCTGCTGGCGACACCGTTGCCGCTAAGTCGCTCTATCAGAAAATCGTTGAAATCGTAGGCACTCAGAAAGACAAGCTCGACGCCATTAAGCCCAACCTGTCATCGCTCATTGGTGGCGCCAACATTCCCGACGCTCTCAAGACTATCGTGAAAGAGGCTGTCGACACCGCTCAGGCTCTTGGCGAGGAAGCCGCTGGCAAGGCCGTTAACGAGGTAGCCAACAAGGTCGCTGGTACCGACGAGGCTAAGGCTGTAAACGAGAAGGCCGAAGAGGTAAAGAAGACCGCCGACAAGGTTAACGAGACAGCTAAAGACGTAAAGGACGCTGCCGAGAAAACCAAAGACGCAGTTAACGCCCTCAAAAACATCGGCAAGTAAACAAAGGAACTTCCTTTCAGAGAATTAACAAGCGGCTCCACACCAAGAGCCGCTTTTTTTTCATTCAAGACAGTAACCCAATAATAAATTATCAAGAAAATCAAATCCTAAAAATCCTATGAATTCCCATGAGATAAAAACCACCAGCCCTCACCCAAGTTGAACAAGGTTGAACCACGTTAAACCAAGTTAAGCCGCTCGCAACGCGAGCGATTCTACTTCTTGCGGGAGAGGAAAATCATGCGGCGGGTGAGGGTAGCAGGGTCGTAGCCCTCAACATAAGTGCCGGCAATCGACTCATCGCATATCATGTGGCGCTCATCCATGGCAATGACGCCAAACTTGAAAGTCTTGCTGTCGGAGGTAAGCGTCACGAGTCGCGCCGTCACGGTATATCGGTAGCTATACTTATTGCCGTAGCTGAGGTCGGTGGCGACCGCCGTGCCGTCTTCGTTAAAGGTGTAGCGGAAACGCGAGTCGTATAGGTCCTCGCGCCGGTTGCCTATGATATAGTCATCATAGAAAAACGAGTAGCTGAACTCCCAGTCGTTGGCCAGTAAGGCAGCACACAGCTGCTCATGCGATATGTTGGTGTTAACGGTGTCGCGATGGCCGGCCTCGATAAACACTACGCCAGGTTGGTCGGTAATAGGCCGTTTGGGCTTGATGTCGTTGCCACACGCCACAAGCAGTGCCACTATCGCAGGCACCAGCATCATAGAAAGGATGATTTTTTTCATATTGAGTGAAGTAATTTGCATAGCATGTCAAAGGTGTGTTGCGGGGCTTCGGCCCAGAAGTCGCCGTATTGCTGGGCATGATCGTGGCTTGCGCCCGGCGAGTCGCTGATGACACGCATGCTCAAGAACGGCACACCGCGCAGATAGCACACCTGGGCAATGGCGCCGCTTTCCATGTCAACGGCCAGCGCTTCGGGAAACTTCGCCTTGACGGCATCAAGCGCCTCGCGCGTGTCAATAAACTGGTCGCCCGAGCATATAAGCCCCTTTTTCACATAGGGCGAGGCAGCGATGGCGTCGAGCATGGGCTTGTGGGCCTCGTAGTATTGCGGCAGCCCTTGCACTGCGCCCACGGCGACCTCGGCACCGCAATACACATCGTGCTGCACTACGCGCGACCCCACCACCACATCCATCACGTTGATGCTGGGATCGGCCCCTCCTGCCACGCCGCTGTTGACGATGGCCTGTGGAGCGAAGTTGTTGATGAGCGTCAGTGCGCCAACGGCCGCATTGACCTTAGCTATGCCGCTTTGCATCACCACCACGTCGTGGCTGCCCACGCGCCCAGTGTGGAACGTGAAGCCGTCAACGGTCACCTCCTGGCAGTTATCGAGCATTGGCTTGAGCAGTGCAAGCTCCTTGCGCATAGCAACTATTATGCCTATCTTCATGTATTTATCGTTTTCTTGTTTAACTATATAGCCCCTATCATCATCAGCAGCACGGGCAATGGGATGCCGCCCTCAAGCGTGAAAAGGATCTCGCTATAGTAGGTGTTGGCACCACGATACACGTGCTTGCCGTCGAGGGTGTAAAGGATGTCGCTATAATAGGTGTTCGCCCCGCGATACACGTGCTTGCCGTCCCAAGTGCACAGGATGTCGCTNCCGCGATACACGTGCTTGCCGTCCCAAGTGCACAGGATGTCGCTGTAGTAGGTGTTGGCGCCGCGATACACGTGCTTGCCGTCCCACGTATACATGATGCCGCTGTAGTAGGTGTTGGCGCCGCTATACACATGCTTGCCGTCCCACGTATACATGATGTCGCTGTAGTAGGTGTTGGCACCGCTATAAATGTGCACCTTGGCCGACGAGAATAGCCCCATAAACAATGTCAGTGTTAAAAGTAAAACATAGCGTTTCATAAGCCAATGAGTGTTGTGACGGGTGCAAAGGTACAATTTTTTTCGCACAATCCATAGCCTCGTGGTGCCGAGAATGAATATCCGACGTTAAAGATTCTTAAAAATGATACATAATATTATGTAAATACTCGTTTTGTTTTTGTGTATTGTGAATTTTTTGTAATTTTGCAGACCGATTATATCCAAACAACATCGATTGGCGGCACAAAACGAGCATTTGGCCGTGCTTATTTGTGTGCTATACAATCACAATAGTTAATTATTAATCAGGAATTTAAAAAGTGGATACTTTAAGTTACAAGACAATCTCGGCTAACGCCGAAACAGTACAGAAAGAATGGGTAGTCGTTGATGCTACCGATCAGGTTCTGGGTCGCATGTGCGCTAAGGTGGCAAAAATCCTTCGCGGCAAGTACAAGCCCAACTACACCCCGCACGTTGACTGCGGCGACAATGTGATTATCATCAATGCCGAAAAGTGCATCCTCACTGGCAAAAAATGGACCGACCGCCAGTATGTGCGCTACACCGGCTATCCTGGTGGACAGCGTTTCTCTAACCCCGCAATCCTCCTCCAGAAGTCCTACAACAAGGGCATCAAGCCCGGCATGCACCCCCTATACCTCCAGGTAATCAAGGGTATGCTCCCCAAGACCAAGCTTGGAGCACAACTTCTGAAGAACGTGCACATCTATAACGGCGAGAACCACCCACACGAGGCCCAGTCTCCCAAAACAATTGACATCAACAAACTGAAATAACAAGGAAGAATGGATAGAATTAATGCAGTAGGTCGCCGCAAAGCAGCTATCGCACGCGTTTATGTAAACGAAGGCAACGGCGAAATCAAAGTTAACAAGCGCTCGCTCACCGAGTACTTCCCCAACCCTATCCTCCAGTTCATCGTTAAGCAGCCGCTCAACACCCTGGAGGCAGTTGAAAAATATGACATCACCGTCAACCTCAAGGGTGGCGGCTACAAGGGACAGGCCGAGGCTCTGCGCCTCGCTATCGCACGTGCCCTCGTCAAAATCAACCCCGAGGACAAGAGCGCACTGCGCAAGGAAGGCTTCATGACACGCGACCCACGTGCCGTAGAGCGCAAGAAACCCGGCCAGCCCAAGGCCCGCAAGAGATTCCAGTTCAGCAAGCGTTAATCCCCCGGTTATATACATTATATATATTCGGCTATACACTTGCTCTACAACAGGTGCCGGCATGGCACCGCACAATATAGAGTTTAGTATCCAAATCGCCCGGACTCACACTGGGAACTGCGGTGGCTACCAGGCGATTGATTTAGTTGAACGTAAACAAACAAAAAAGAAAAAATGCAAATTCCAAGTTTTGAACAATTACTCGAGGCTACCTGCCACTTCGGTCACCTCAAACGCAAATGGAACCCCGCTATGGCTCCCTACATCTTCATGGAGCGCAACGGTATCCACATCATCGACTTATACAAAACCCAAGCTAAGCTTGAAGCTGCTGCCAACGCACTGAAAGACATCGCCAAGAGCGGCAAGAAGGTGCTCTTCGTAGCAACCAAAAAGCAAGCCAAGCAGGTTGTCGCTGACCGCGCTTCGTCAGTCGACATGCCATTTGTAATCGAGCGTTGGCCCGGTGGCATGCTCACCAACTTCACCACCATCCGCAAGGCCGTGAAGAAAATGGCCGCCATCGAGAAAATGAAGACCGACGGCACTTTCGACAACATGTCTAAGCGCGAGAAACTCCAGGTTACACGCCAGCAGGCTAAACTCGAGAAAAACCTCGGCAGCATCAAGGACCTCAACCGTCTGCCCAGCGCAATCTTCGTTATCGACGTTATGAAGGAGCACATCGCAGTGGCCGAGGCCAACCGCCTGGGTATCCCCGTGTTCGGCATCTGCGACACCAACAGCGACCCCAATAGCATCGACTTCGCTATCCCCGCCAACGATGACGCTTCTAAGTCAATCGACATCATCCTGGCCACCGTTTGCGAGGCCATCAACGAGGGCATCAACGAGCGCAAGGTAGAGAACATCGACAACAAGGACGAGGAAGCCGAGGCAACCGACGAGAAACCACGCCGCCAGCGCATCCGCCGCAAGGCCGAGCATAAGCCCGAGGTAACCGAGTAATCCTCACCAATAAAACAACAAGTCAATGCCCTGCCACCTCGTGGAGAGGGCATTGATAATTAAAAAACCAACAATTAAAAACAAACAACAAGACTACTACAATGGCAGTAACTATCAATGATATCAAGAAACTGCGCGACATGACAGGTGCAGGCTTGAGCGATTGCAAGAAGGCTCTTATCGAGAGCGACAACGACATGACTAAGGCTATGGAACTCATCCGCAAGCGCGGACAGGCTATCGCCGCTAAGCGCGAGGACCGCAACGCAGCCCAGGGTATCGCTATCGGCAAGTCGGTAGGCGAGTTCGCCGCTATCGTCGCCCTCAAGTGCGAGACCGACTTCGTCGCTAAGAACGAGAAGTTCGTTGCTCTCGCCAAGGCCATCCTCGAGGCAGCCATCGCAGCCAAGGCCCAGAACATCGACGAGCTCAACGCTCTCACCATCGACGGCAAGAACGTTCCCGAGGCTATCACCGCCCTCAGTGGCATCACCGGCGAGAAGATGGAGCTTGGCGCCTATGAGTGCCTCAGCGCCCCCTCAACCGTCGTTTACAACCACTTCAACGGCATGCTTTCGGCAGCCGTGGCTTTCAACCAGCCCAAGGTTGACAACGAGGTCGCCAAGGCTATCGCAATGCAGGTCGCTTCAATGAACCCCATGAAGGCTACCCGCGACCAAATCGCTCAGGAGGTTATCGACGAGGAACTCCGCGTGGCTATCGACAAGACCAAGGCCGAGCAAGTTAAGAAGCACGTTGAGAACGCCCTCAAGAAGGCTGGCTTCAACGCCTACTACTGCGCTACCGAGGAGCACCAGAAGGAAGCCATTATGAAGGGCTACATGACCGAGGAGCAAGTCGAGGAGGCTAAGAAACTCATGGCCGAAAAGGCAGCCGAGAAAGAGGCTAACATGAGCGAGCAGATGATCCAGAACATCGCCAACGGACGCCTGAACAAGTTCTTCCAGGAGAACGTGCTCATGGAGCAGGTTTACGAGGCAAGCGAAAACAAGGAAACCGTTGCCGAGTATCTCAACAAGGCCAGCAAGGGCCTCGTTGCCACCGATATGAAGCGCGTCAACCTCAACGTTGACTAATCAACCAACGCTTTCTAAGCACAACAACCCACAAGCGGGGCAGCCATCAGGCCGCCCCGCTTTCTACATTGCAAATATATTGGGTTTACCCAAATAGTTCATTAGAATTTTGAAGTATTTTTGATTTGGCAACTATATACTATTTGACCCCGATATATGGAATGATAAAAAGCTGCCGTAGGC
>JABUUJ010000019.1:15233-23464 GCA_021443235.1 Muribaculaceae bacterium | reverse complement strand
GATTATCACTGCGGCAAACGACAGGATGTAGCCGTTAAAAACCTGCGAGAAAAACCGGTTGCGGTCGGCGCTGTGATATTGCTGGATGGCGTTTTCCTGCCACGTTTGCAAGAATATCGTCGCAATAGCTTGTACCACAGTGGCCAAGCGGCTTGCCATGCCGTAGATGCCGCTGTCGTGCAGGCTCAAGTAATGGGTAATGAACGAACGGTTGCTGAACCCGATAAACCACCAACAAATTCCCACCGGCAACATCGGAAGTGAGAACCTCAGGATCTCACGACCTATCTCACGGCAGTCGCTCAGGCTGGGCCTGAAATAGCGACGCAACGCGTGCAGCCGCAGGTCAATTACCACAAGTGCCAGCAGGCGAGCAAGTATATTGGCAAGAAACAGACCCTCGATGCCCATTCCCACAACAAGGAATACCACACTGAAAACTACGATTCCCAATGATGCTACAAGGCTCACAGCCACGAAACTACGGTTGTCGCCCAATCCGCGCACCGTTTGCGCATACACGTCGTAGAACGACATCACCACCAGCATCGCCACCGTGTAGCCGAGATAGGCAAATGGCTTAACAAAGTAGATCCCCACAGCCACAATAACCGTGAGCATCGTGGTGATGAACAACGTCTTATTAACATAGGTGACGATGTGCGCGCGCTTGTCGTCGTTATCGGTCTCAAGCAGGAAACGGAAGGCGCCATCGCGCATTTGCAGCGTGACGAGCGGCATGAGCAGGAAGCAGGCGGTGAGGCACAGGTCGAAGTAGCCATATTCGCTTGGGTCGCTGATGAAATAGGTGTAGAGCGGCAGCAGCATGAAGGTCATGAGTTTTGACCCTATCATGCCCACCGAGTAGACCAGAAAGTCGCGGGCCATCTTCTTGCTGCGTGAGTTGCTTGTGTTAACACCCATAACTATAACAAATTACCATGTGCCGTAGGCCTTGCGGTCGGCATCAATGCGTAGAAGGATAAACAACAGGAAAGTGAAGCCCCACAGCGATGAGCCGCCATAGGAGAAGAACGGCAAAGGGATGCCTATCACCGGACACAAGCCTATCACCATGCCAATGTTGATCGACAGGTGGAATATCAGGATTGACGCCACACAGTAGGCGTAGACGCGCCCGAAATTGGTGTGCTGTCGCTCGGCGATGGTGATGATGCGCAAGATGAGCGCCACAAACAGCACAATCACCATGGTAGCACCCGCAAAGCCTTCCTCCTCGCCTATAGTACAGAAAATGAAGTCGGTATGCTGCTCGGGCACATATTTCAGCTTGGTCTGGGTGCCTTGCAGAAAGCCTTTGCCCCACATTCCGCCCGAGCCAATTGCTATCTTACTCTGATTTACGTTGTAACCTGCTCCGCGCGGGTCTTCCTCAATGCCCAGCGTGACCCTGATGCGTCGTTGCTGGTGAGGTTGCAGCACGTTGTTAAACGCCATGTCGACGCTGAAGATAAATATCACCGACAGCAACGCGAAGGCAATGGTGATCGACACGCGTTTCACATCGTCGTGAAACAGACCGTACACGAGGTAGAGCATCGATGCGCCTATCACAGTGAAGAAATAGGCATAGCCGTTTATCATGATGCCATAGTAGGCGAGCGTGCCCACGATAACCGCACTTATAGTGTAGCCCAAAAAGACGTCGCGCGTGAGGATTGCCGAGCGGCAGTAGAACGCCAGCATGCCCACCACCAGCACCATGATGATTATAAACACGATGAAGGTGCCAAGCGGTATGCCCATAATCATCACTGTCGCAAACTTCAGCACCACAACAAAGTAGGTTATGGCACACAATGCGGTGAAGAGGACGAAGCCGCTCATTCCCTCGCGGTAAAGCACAAATATCAGGCTGGTATAGACGAGCGCCGAGCCGGTCTCTTTCTCAAGAATAATGCACAGGATGGGCAACACGATGATGCCAACGGCTATCGCATAGCTCTTCCAGTTGTTGAACGCAAAACCATATGTGTCAAATAGTTTGGCAAGCGCAAGCGCCGTCGCGCACTTGGCAAACTCGGCCGGCTGCAAGCTCATGGGGCCCAGTTGCAGCCACGAGCGCGAGCCTTTGATGTCGGGCGCAATAAATATTGTGACGATGAGCAGAAATATCATTGCCGCATATATGGGGTAGGCGTATGCCTCATACACGCGACGGTCGATGAGCAGCAGCACCAGGCCAAGCACCATCGACGCGGCCGCCCACACAAACTGCTTGCCCGAGAACTGGCTGAAGTCGAACATGCTGGCAGTTTTGTCAAAGTTATAGGTCGCGGCATAGATGCTCACCGCGCCTGCCACCACCATGATGAGGTAGAGGATGATGGTGATCCAGTCAACCGACTTCAGAAAAGAGCTGCTTTCGTTGTCATTCCTTAGTTCCATTGTTGCCGTCAGTTGTTGGTTGCTTGGTTTCGGTTTCGCTCTCTTTGGCATCCTCAGGCTTCGCGGCCGTTTTTTTCTCGGCTTTGCCATAGGCCTTGCTGCTGTAGGTCGCTGTGTTGGCCATCTGTGTGGCGAGCCCCTCGCGTGTGGTGGTGCCCGTGAGGTATTTCTCAATCATCAGTGTGCCGATGGGCACGCCAAACGTCGCTCCCCAGCCGCCGTTCTCTACATAGACTGCCACGGCAATCTTGGGATCGTTCATTGGCGCAAAGCCGATAAACGCCGAGTGGTCGCGACCGTGCGGGTTCTGTGCCGTACCGGTCTTGCCGCAGATGTCCAGGCCTGGTACATTGCCACGGTGGCTCGTGCCGCCCAATATCGACATGCGCATTCCCTCCACCGCATGCTCAAAATACTCGCGGGCAATGCGGGTGTCGTGGCGCTCAATGCTTTTCTTCAGCACGCCCACTCCCACGATGTTGCGCACCACGTGTGGCGTGATGTAGTAGCCACGGTTGGCGATGCACGCACACAGGTTGGCAATCTGGAGTGGGGTAGCGAGGATTTCACCCTGACCTATAGCGTCACTGATGATGGTGTTGGAAATCCAGCGGTCTTTGCCGTACACTTTGTCATAGAAGGCGCTGTTGGGGATAAAGCCGCGGCTCTCGCCAGGCAAATCCACATCAAGGCGGTAGCCATAGCCGAAGTCGACCATATAATGCTTCCACGTCTCAAAGGCATCGGCGGTTTTAGGATATTTGCGGCGGTTGTCGAGCATATATTTCAGTCCCCAGCAGAAGTAGCCGTTGCACGACGTCTGCAGCGCGGGCTTGAGCGCGATGGGCGAGCCGTGGCCATGGCAGCCCACTCGCAGGCCACCGCTGATGAAGCCTCGGTGGCACGGATAGGCTGTGGCGGTAGTCACAATGCCCTCCTGCTCAAAGATTAAGCCTTGCGATGGCTTGAAGGTGGAGCCCGGTGGGTAGGCACCCATGATCGAGCGGTCGAAGAGTGGCTTGAAGCGGTTGTTGAGCAGGTCGGCATAGTTCTTGCTACGCTCTTTGCCCACGAGCAACGCAGGGTCGTAGCTGGGACTCGACACCAGCGCCAGTATCTCGCCAGTCTTGGGCTCAATGGCGACGATGGCGCCTATCTTGCCCTGCATCAGATACTCGCCAAACTCCTGTAACTCAATGTCTAAGCCCATATGCAGGTCGTAGCCCGCAATTGGACTCTCGTCATAGAGGCCGTCCTCATAGTGCCCGTGTATCTTGCCCAGTGCGTCGCGAATGAGGATTTCCTTGCCTTTCTTGCCGCGCAGAAATCGCTCGTAGCTCTTCTCCACGCCCAGGTCGCCGGTCAGGTCGCCGGGACGGTAGTAGCTGTCGCGGTCGATATCTTTCTGGTTCACCTCGCGTATGTCGCCCAGCACGTTGGCGGCGCATGTGTAGTTATACTTGCGCAAGATGCGCTGCACGATGAAGAATCCGGGGTAGCGCGACAATTTCTCGTTCAACCTGCCATAGTCCTGTGCTGTGAGGTGGTTCATGAAGATTTGCTGTGTATAGGCGCTGTAGTTGCGCCCTTTCTTCATGGTCTCGATGCGATGGTCAAATTCTTCTCGGGTGATTTGCAGTGTGTTGCAAAATCCCACTGTGTCAAATTCCTGCACGTCCTTGGGTATCATCACAAGGTCATAGGCCGGCTGGTTATACACCACAAGGCGCCCCTTGCGGTCGTAGATGAGTCCGCGCGAGGGGTAAATGATTTTCTCCACAAAGGCGTTGGAGTTGGCCGAGTCCTTATACTTGCCGTCGCTCAACTGAAGCACAAAGAGGCGGGCAATGTAAACCAATGCCAGCACCACAATGAATCCGCCAATGACGAATTTGCGCTTCTCGAGATTATAGTCTTTTCTCACGGGTCGTACTTACAAGGCTATCGATGCCCAGAATGAGGAATATTGAAAGCAGGCTGCTGAAGCACGTGCGCTCAATGGTGAGCACAAGGTCGTTGAGCGTGAATGCCTGAACAAAAAACAGCAGGGCGCAGTAGATTATTACCATCGTCGCCATGTACTTGAGGTAGTTGCCCATGCCCAGGGTAGCTATCGACGGCAGTGCCGACGCATCGTCGCCGTCGTGGCTCACAAATAGATTGTAGACGGGCGCGCGCAGTGCCGACGCTATAGTGCACGACAGCGAGTTCATGCCCGGTGTGTTGCCAAATATGTCAATGACGAGCCCTGTGAAAAACGCGATGCTGAACATCCACATTTTGCTCAGGTTGACAGGAAGCCTTAACAGCAAGTATATGAAAATAATGGGAGTCGCCACGCCAAAGAGAATAATCTTGTTGCACACCACTTGCAGCAGCGTGAGCACGATAAATAGCACCACAAATTGTATTACCGTCTTGCTCATTTTTTCTCCTTCTTTTCGTTGTTGTTGTCTTCCAGCGCTTTAAGCTCTTCGCGCATATCGTTGGTGATTACTCGCACTGTACTCAGCTGGCTGAAGTTGGTGGTGAGTTTCACCTTGAGCGAGATGAAATTGTCGCTCAGGTTGTGGGCGCGACCGGCAACGGTGCCCACGATGATGCCCTCGGGAAAGACCGCCGAGTAGCCGCTGGTGATGATGGTGTCGCCCACATTATACTTCATGTGCTTGGGCAGTTCCTCGAGAATGGAATACTGCGGGCTCTTGCCGTCCCACACCATGCCGCCAAAGTAGTCGCTGTTCTTCAGTTTGCACGACAGCTTCAGGTCGGGGTTGAGCAGCGAGATTACGCGCGCCGAGTGGTTGCCTGTCACATTCACAATACCCACCACGCCGTTCTGGTCAACGACACCCATCTCGCTTTTCACGCCGTCGAGCGAGCCGCGGTTGATGGTGATGTAGTTGTTGGGCTGTGCTATGCTGTTGCTTATCACGTGCGCCACGATGAAGCCGAACTGCTGCAGGCGGGGTTGCAGGTTGGTGTCGGGCAACTGGATTTTGTATTCGTTGATTTCATTGCGCAGTTTCACCACCTCCATCTCAAGCAGCGCGTTGCGCTCTTGCAGGTCTTCATTGATGTCCTTGAGGTGCACGTAGCCAGTAACCGAGCTCATGCCCTCATACACGGTAGCGCTCACCGCGTTGGCCGAGGTGAGATACACGCTTTGCTGATAGGGGTTGTTGTTAAACAGCATTGCCAGGCTCAAAACCACATAGAGGGCAAAGAAAAACCATGGAAAGTGCTTAACTAAAAAATTGAGCAGGTTGTTCATCTGTCTGGGTGTGTGGGCTGTGACATGCGGGTGCTGGCGGTCAGCCCTATTCTATACCACATAGCAGCTATCGTGACAGCCAGCAAGGACCGCACCGATAACTGCATTGTGCCGTTGTGTTGTCAACTACGCGATTAGCGCTTCAGGAACTTGAAGTGCTTGATGTTCTTGAGGGCGATGCCGGTTCCCTTGGCCACGCAGTGCAGCGGGTCGTCGGCAACGTGAAACTTGATGCCGATCTTGTCGCTCAGGCGCTTGTCGAGGCCACGCAGCAGGGCGCCGCCACCACTCAGGTAGATGCCGTTCTTCACGATGTCGGCATAGAGCTCGGGGGGAGTCTGCTCCAGTGCGTTGAGCACGGCGGCCTCAATCTTAGAGATCGACTTCTCGATGCTCTTGCTAATCTCCTGATAGGTCACAGGCACCTCCATGGGCATTGAGGTCATCTGGTTGGGGCCGTGCACGATATAGTCCTCGGGCTCCTCGTCGAGTTCGGTGAGTGCGCTACCCACATTAATCTTTATGAGTTCGGCTGTGCGCTCGCCCACTTTCACGTTGTGCACGCGACGCATGTGCTCGATGATGTCCTCGGTGAGTTCGTCGCCGGCGATGCGAATGCTCTTGTTGCTCACGATGCCGCCCAGCGAAATCACGGCGATCTCGGTTGTGCCACCGCCTATATCAACAATCATATTGCCTTCGGGGGCAAGCACATCAAGGCCGATACCCAGTGCTGCTGCCATGGGCTCATAAATCATGTAAACCTCGCGGCCACCGGCGTGCTCACTCGAGTCGCGCACCGCACGTATCTCGACCTCGGTCGAGCCCGACGGAATGCACACCACCATCTTGAGGCTGTTAGAGAACCAGCGGTTCTTTGAACTGAGTTTCTTGATGAGGCCGCGCATCATGAGCTCGGCAGCGGCAAAGTCGCCAATAACACCGTCGCTCAGTGGGCGCACGGTGCGTATTCCCTCGTGCACCTTGCCGTGCATCTCGCGAGCCTGGTCTCCCACGGCTATGAGCTTGTTGGTCTTGGTGTCGAGTGCCACGATTGAGGGCTCGTCAATCACGATTTTGTTGTTATGAATGATGATAGTGTTGGCTGTTCCCAAGTCTATCGCTATGTCTTGTGAGAAAAGTCCCATAGTTGTAAATATGTTATAGTTAGTGTTGATTTTTAATGTTTAAAGTGACGCACGCCGGTCATCACCATTGCCACGCCGTTGTTGTTGCAGTAGTCCACGCTCTCGCTGTCGCGCACCGAGCCTCCAGGTTGTATCACTGCGGTGATGCCTGCCTTGTGGGCAATCTCCACGCAGTCGCCAAAGGGGAAGAAAGCGTCGCTCGCCATCACGGCGCCGTTGAGGTCCTGCTCAAAGCTATGGGCCTTGTCGATGGCCTGACGCAGTGCGTCGACGCGCGAGGTCTGTCCCACTCCGCTGCCCAGCAGCATCTTGTCCTTGGCGAGCACGATGGCGTTGCTCTTGCTGTGCTTCACAATCTTGTTGGCAAACAGCATGTCCTCAACCTGTGCCGCGGTGGGGGCGGTAGTGGTGGCTTGCTGCAGCTCTTGCGGGGTCTCGATGTGCGAGTCGCGCTCTTGCACGAGTGCTCCGTTGAGCACGTTGCGCACCTGCATGGCGGGGCGGTCAAAGTCCTTCATCACGAGGATGATGCGGTTCTTCTTCTGCTTGAGTATCTCAAGCGCCTCGTCGCTATAGCCGGGTGCGATGCACACCTCGATAAACACCTTGTTCATCTCCTCGGCGGTGGCGGCGTCAACCTCCTGGTTGGTCACATGCACTCCGCCAAAGGCGCTCACGGGGTCGCCGGCAAGGGCGGCCTTGAAAGCGTCGGCAAGCACGGGGCGCGATGCCAGTCCGCAGGCGTTGTTATGCTTCATGATCACAAATGTGGTCTCGTCAAAGTCCTTTATAAGGTTCACAGCCGCGTCGATGTCGAGGAGGTTGTTGTAGGAAATCTCCTTGCCGTGAAGCTGGGTGAACATCGCGTCAAAGTCGCCAAAGTAGTAACCCTTCTGGTGAGGGTTCTCGCCATAGCGCAACTCCTTGCGACCGCTCACGGGGAAACGCAGAGCGCTGTGCTCGTCGCCGTCAAAGTAGTTGAAAATGTGGCTGTCGTAGCTGCTCGATACCGCAAAGGCTTCTTTGGCGAGCCAGCGACGGTCTGCAAGTGTGGTCTCGGCGTTGCCGTTGGCTCTGAGCATCGCCAGCAGCGGCTCATATTGCGCCTTGGAGGCGACGATGGCCACGTCGTTGAAGTTCTTGGCTGCCGCGCGTATGAGCGAGATGCCGCCTATGTCGATTTTCTCGATGATGTCGGCCTCGCTGGCGCCGCTGGCCACTGTCGCCTCAAAGGGGTAGAGGTCAACAATCACCAGGTCTATATCGGGGATGGCAAACTCGGTGGTCTGCTTCTGGTCGGTCTCGTTGTCGCGGCGGCTCAAGATTCCTCCAAACACTTTGGGGTGCAGCGTCTTCACGCGGCCACCCAATATCGAGGGATATCCTGTGAGGTCCTCAAC
>JABUUJ010000019.1:0-13151 GCA_021443235.1 Muribaculaceae bacterium | reverse complement strand
GGCTATTGGCTAATGGCTAATGGCTAATGGCTAATGGCTAATGGCTACTGGCTACTGGCTATTGGCTACTGGCTAATGGCGGCAAGTCGTTAGTGACCTTAATCGGCCTTAGTGACCTTAACGACCTAACCCATTGCAGCCAAGCAATCACTCATCAACGATGCGCGATGTGAATGTTATCGTTGCACCGTCGATTTCGGCCTCCACGCAGGTCGTGGTGGGAGCAATCTTCGCCTCGACAAACTCAAACTCACGCACATATTTAACCTTCTCGCTGTCACGCTTGAAGATGTGACTCACCGCCTCCTTGTTGTCGGCATTGCACAGCACCAGAAAGTGGCAGTGACGCCTCACCATCGTGCCCATGATGTCGTCGCGCTTGGAGCCTGTCTCCACCGGGTCAAACGACGTGATGCTAATCTTGCTTTTGCCATCAAAGTTGAGCAGAAAAGTGCGGCACATATAGGCATTCTCGGCCACGACACTCATCGCCGAGTCAAGCGCATGCACAAGTTGCTCATTCGCCTTTTTGTCATATTTCAGCGTCTTGTAGGTCACCTCTATCGACTTGTCGGGCAACAGGTCGCGCTCGTTTTGCGTGAGCTGCACCGGCACGCCCACCGTCACCTCGCACCAGCCGGCAAGGGCAACGCAAGCACCCGCTATAAGGGAAAAAATCACTCGTTTCATTACATTATATATAAGTTGTCTCCCAGTTAGACCTGAGCGACGCCGCTAAGTTACATCAAAAAACAACACCCTCCACAACCTTTCACAAAGTTTAACCTGTTACACACCTTTTGGACAACAAAAAGGTCGCCAAAACACCATTGGCGACCTTCATATTGATGCGGTTAACCAGGATTAACCGAAGTTGTCGTAGTGGATCGACGACGGGTCAACGCCCAGCGAGTCGAGCAGTTCGTTCACGGTCTTGCTCATCATGCCGGGACCGCACATGTAGTACTCGCAGTCCTCGGGAGCCTCGTGAGCCGCGAGATAGGTGTCGCGCATCACAGGTGCCACAAAGCCAGCCGTGTACTTAACGCCGGCAGCGTCGGCTGCAGGGTCAGGACGGTCGAGTGCAAGATGGAAGTGGAAGTTGGGGAAATCCTTCTCAATCTCGAGGAAGTCCTCAAGGTAGAATACCTCGCTCAGCGAGCGTGCGCCATAGAAGTAGTGCATCTCGCGGTCGCGGCACTGTAGCGTGCGTGTCATGTGCATGATTTGTGCGCGCAACGGAGCCATACCAGCGCCACCGCCTACCCATATCATCTCTTTCTTTGAGTCGAAGATGGGGTGGAAGTCGCCATAAGGACCGCTCATAATCACCTTGTCGCCAGGCTTGAGGGTGAAGATGTAGCTCGATGCGATGCCGGGACTAACGTCCATGAAGCCCACCTCGGGTTTCGGCTTGAAGGGTGGGGTGGCGATGCGCACGGTGAGCATGAAGCGGTCGCCCTCGGCGGGATAGTTGGCCATCGAGTAGGCGCGTATGGTCTCCTCGGTGTTCTTGCACTTGAGCGAGAACATGTCATATTTTTCCCATGTGGGCAGATACTCGCCCAGCGATGCCTTGTCGATGTCTTTGTCATAGTCCATCTCATAGGTGGGAATGCGTATCTGTGCGTATGAGCCGGGGATGAAGTCCATGTGCTCGCCCGGGGGCAGTGCCACGATAAACTCCTTGATGAACGACGACACGAGGTTGTTGCTCACCACAGTGCACTCATATTCCTTAACGCTGAGTGTCGATGCCGACACTTGAATGTCAAGGTCGTTCTTCACCTTTACCTGGCAACCCAGACGCCAGTGGTCTTGCTGCTCCTTGCGGCTGAAGTGTACGGTCTCGGTGGGCAGTATCTGGCCGCCACCGCTGGTCACCTGCACGCGGCACTGGCCGCAGCTGCCCTTGCCACCGCATGCGCTCGAGAGCATCACGCCCTGACTTTGCAGCGCGCTCATGAGCGACGCTCCGGTCTCAACCTCGAGCTCCTTGGTGCCGTTGTTGATGTTGATTTTCACCTTGCCGCTTGCCACGAGATAGTGACGCGCCACAAGCAGTAATATCACGAGAAACAGTGTGATGATCAGGAATATCACCGCACTCGACAGGACTGTCAGTCCTATTGATTCATTCAATAACATCATAGCCGTAATCAGAGTTTAATGCCCAGGAAGCTCATGAACGCGATGCCCATGAGACCAGTAATGATGAATGTGATGCCCACACCACGCAGGGGAGCGGGGATGTTGCTGTAGGCGAGCTTCTCGCGTATTGCCGCAAGGCCCACGATGGCAAGCATCCAGCCTATACCCGAGCCGCAACCATAGACGGTGGCGGTGAGTGCCGAGCCGAAGTCGCGCTGCTGCATGAACAACGCGCCGCCAAGGATGGCGCAGTTAACGGCGATGAGTGGCAGGAAGATGCCCAGCGACGCATAGAGCGACGGCGAGAATTTCTCCACCGCCATCTCAACGAGCTGAGTGGCACTCGCAATCACCGCGATAAACATAATCAAGCCCAAGAAGCTCAGGTCTACGTTCTGGTAGTCCTCGCCCAGCCACGCAAGGGCGCCGGGCTTGAGCACGTAGGTGTCGAGCAGGTAGTTAAGCGGCAACGTCACGGTGAGCATGAAGGTCACTGCGATGCCCAGTCCAAATGCTGTGCTCACGTTCTTGGAAACGGCAAGGAAAGAGCACATTCCCAAGAAGTAGGCAAATATCATGTTGTCGATAAATATCGACTTTACAAACAAATTAAGTTCTTCCATTGTAGTCGGTTGTTTTAATGGTTTTACTTATCTTGCAGCTGCGGGTTGCGCGAGCGGTGAACCCATATAATGCAAGCTACGGTGATGAGCGCCATGGGGGGCAGAATCATCAAGCCGTTGTTCTCATAGCCATGGTCGTAGCACCACTGCGGTATCACTTGGAATCCAAACAGCGTGCCGCTACCCAGCAACTCGCGGAAGAACGCCACAATCACCAGCACGATTGTGTAGCCCAAGCCGTTGCCCACGCCGTCGAGAAACGATGGCCAAGGGCGGTTGTTGAGGGCAAACGCCTCAAGGCGGCCCATCAAGATGCAGTTAGTGATAATCAGGCCAATGAACACCGAGAGCTGCTTGCTCACGTCATAGCTGAAGGCGATGAGGAACTGCTCCACGATGATTACAAGCGCGGCAACCACTACCAGCTGCACGATGATGCGTATGGTGGTGGGGATGGTCTTGCGTATGAGCGAGATGATGACGTTGCTCAATGCAAGCACGGCGATCACCGACAGGCCCATGGCAATGGCTGGCTCAAGGCTCGCAGTGACAGCGAGCGCCGAGCATATACCCAAAATCTGCACAAGCACGGGGTTCTCTTGCGACAGTGGGTTGAATAACACCAGTTTATTGTTTTTTGATAACATGTCTCTTGTCTTTTAACGGGTTAATGTCTTTACTCGGCTTGCGCGCCTTGCAGGGTCTTGAGGAAGGCCTCGTAGGGGGCAAGGCCGCTCTTGAGCATGTCGCTCACGCCGCGGCTGGTGATGGTGGCACCGGTGATGGCGTCTACATAGTCGCCGGCGTTGCTGGGCTTCTGCCCTTTCTTCACCACTTCCACATTGGTAAACTTGCTGTCCTTGAACAGCTGCTTGTCCTTGAACGCATCAAGGAAGAACTCCTCGGTGATGCGTGCGCCCAGACCCGGTGTCTCGCCCTTGTGCGAGAAATTGGCGCCATACACGGTGCTGCCGTCGTCGGCAATGGCGATGTAGCCCCAAATGGGACCCCACAGGCCGGCACCGTAAACGGGTATCACATACTTGGTGCTGCCGTCGTCGGTCTTGCACTTGAGCACGGGCAGCTTGCGATCGGCGGCGGCAAGCTTCACGTTTGATGCCATGTTGACGTCAAAGGCGCATCCGGCGGTGGTGTCGACCACCTCGCCAGTGCCCGAGACGAGCATGTCCTGAACAATATATTTCTCGTAGGCAGCCTTCACCTCGGCGTCACTGGCTGTTGCCACGTGCAGCGCCGTGAGTATCTGCTTACGCTTGTCGTTGGCGATATTCTCGTCCTGAAGGGGCTTCAGGCTCATGTAGATGAGTGCCAGCACTGCGCCCACGAGCACAACCATGATGGCCGAGTAGATTATCTGATATGTATTGCTGTTTTTATTCATCGTTGGGGCCCTCCATTATTTAGCGCGATTGAGTCGGCGCTTGATGTTAAACGAAACAACACAGTGGTCGATGAGCGGCGCAAAGGCGTTCATCAGCAGGATTGCCATCATCGCGCCCTCGGGGTAGCCGCTGTTGTAAACGCGTATCAGGATTGCCATCACACCTATCATGAAGCCATAGATATACTGGCCCACGTGGGTGCGGCAGCCGGTCACTGGGTCGGTAGCCATAAACACTGCCGCAAAAGCAAAGCCTCCAAGGCAAAGGTGCTGCAACGGGTCGATGAGCGAGCCGGGATAAGTCGCGCTGGGAACAGCGTTGGCGAGGCTTGCCATCGCGAAACCGCCAACAAATACCGACAGCATCACGCGCCACGACGCTACGCCTGTGGCAAGCAGTATCACCGCACCAATTAGGATGCACACCATCGAGGTCTCGCCTGGCGAGCCGGCAATGGTGCCCATGAAGGCATCGCACATGCCTATGGGCGAGCCGTCAACACCCACGAGCGACAGTTGGTCGCCCACGTTGGTGGCAGCCTGGCCCAGCGGGGTGGCGCCGGTGAAGGCGTCAATCACCTGGCCGTCGCCAAAGCCAAAGGCCGAGTCGGTCTTGACAAAGGCAGCGTCGCCGCTCATCTTCGACGGATAGCTGAAAAACAGCACCGCGCGTGTGATGAGCGCCACATTAAATATATTCATGCCCGTGCCGCCAAAAATCTCCTTGGCAAATATCACCGCAAAGGCGGTTGCCACGGCGGTCATCCACAGCGGGGTGTTGATGGGCACAATCAAAGGGATGAGTAGGCCGGTCACCAGGAAGCCCTCCTGGATCTCTTTGTGGTGGATCTGGGCTGCGATAAACTCTACGCCCAGGCCCACGCCATAGCTCACTACAATCACCGGAAGCATTGCCAGCAGACCAAATACCAGCATGCTGAATACTCCGGCATCGGGCTGCCCTATGGCCATGAAATGCTGAAGGCCAATGTTGTACATCGCAAATATCAAGCATGGCAGCAAGGCTACGACCACGGTAATCATGGTGCGTTTCATGTCATTGCCGTCATGAACGTGCACGCCGCTCGACCTTGTCTCGTTGGGCGTGAACAGGAACGTCTCCATTCCGTCATAGACACTCTCAAGCTTCGCCAACTTGCCGCCAGGCCTGAAGCTGGGCTTGATCTTGTCCATAAATTTTCTTAATGCGTTCACTTTTCTATAATATTTATATAAGTGTGACTATTGTGTTATTTCTCGCGTTAGCACATCTCGGCACGCATGCGGTCCAATCCCTCGCGCACGATGCGCTGCAGCTCGAGCTTCGACGTGTCGGCATACTCGGCCAGGGCAAAGTCCTCGGGCGCCACCTCATAGATGCCTAATTTCTCCATCTTGTCGATGTCAAAGGCAATGATGGCCTTGATGAGAAACTCGGCGTAGATGTCCATGGGCAGCATGTTGTCGTATTCGTCAAGACGCACGATGGCGCGCTCGCCTCCCTTGAGGCGCGCGTCCATGCTGCACGGCTTGCTCAACTTGCCACACAGCCATGTGGTGAACATGTGGTAGATGCTGAAGCGGCTGGGGTTGAGCGACGCCCAGCCCATGAACTCGTCTTTCTTGCCAATTTCGGGAATCATGGTCACTTGGCGGTAGGGTGCGCGCAACCATCCGTCGGCCTCGACTTTCTCGCCAGTGAGCACGTTGCCGCTGATGATGCGGGCGTTGTCCTTGCCGCCAACGAGGCTGGCAATGGGGCAACCCATCACTACATCGGCGACATAGGGCTTGTCGACCATCTCGCCCACTACGGCCACGCGAGTATTGTAGCTCACCTTGCCGGTGGTCATCAGCTCGCCAATGCGGCACATGGTCACCAGGTCGAGAGTCCACACCACCTCGCCCTTGTTGACGGGGGCAATGTTGGCGGCCTGCACGCCGGCGTTGCCTGCCGGATGCGGACCCTTAACGGTGTGGCATGTGGCAGCGGGCAATTCCATCTCCTCGCCAGGAGCAAAGCACACGTGCACCTCGCCTGTGGTGAGCTCCTTCAGCGCCTCGGCACCGCGGGCCGCATACTGCAGCAGCGGCTCGGCAGCTTTAATTAGGGACATGGCAAGAGGCGCCGAGTCAATCGCGGTGACAAAGATGTCGCGCGGCGTTGCCTCGGGGCTGGGCACAACGTCATAGGGGCGCTGGCGCAGCATCACCCACAGGCCGCTCTCGAGCAGCACGTCCTTGACGGGTTTGCTCAAGTCGTGACTCACGGCATCGCCACTGCCATCGCCCTCGATGACAATAGCCTCGATTTTGCGTCGCTCGCCGCGCTTCACCTCCTTGATGATACCTGACAGGGGCGACGCCACCTTGATGGCATCGTGCTCCTTGTCGTGATAGATCGTTTCGCCGGCCTTCACGTGCTCGCCCTCTTTCTTGTCGAGGCGAGGCACTATGCCGTGGAAATCATCGGGCACAATGGCACACAACTTGCTCGCAACTTCTGCCCTCATGGGCTCGTCGCTCGCAAGCGCTCCATTGAGTTTAAGGTCGAAACCTTTTTTCAATTTAATGATACTCATTTATCTAAAGCTTTAGTATTTCACCGTAGTTTATGTAGCACATAGTTTTAAGTCGCAAAGTTAGAAAAATTAGTTGAATTTATCAAATATTATACATAAATATTTTTTTACCTTATTTATACATTTTGCGACTTTCGCAACCTTACCTCTTTCCATAAACCTCCCCACTGTGAAAAAAAACAAAAAAATGCACAAAAAAATACCTTTTCGCTTTGCATTATTGAAATATATTTGGTAAATTTGCGTTGATTTTCTAAGACCATCCGACCTTTGACTAACAGGAACGACCACCACTGGCACCTTAAAGGTGCAGAAACTCAGTGAAATAGAGGCTCAATGCTGTGCTCAAACAGGGATGATTAACGGTGAATCCAAAAACATAACATCGAGAGAATTTAATTTTTTAAATAATTTTTTTATTAATCTTTTTTTAAAACAAATTTTTAAGTTATGGCTGAACAAACAAACATCCAGAAGCCAGCTGCTCCCGCTCCCAAAAAGGAGAACAAGGGTGTTAGTAGCAATGTTGGTGGCGTTAAGAATGCCTCTATTGTAATTCTTATCTGCTTCGTAGTCGCAGTATGTTTCTTTATCTTCGTGCTCGGCAACGGATCAAACTTCAAAGATGGCAGCAACGCTAATGCTCCTCTTAACCTCGCAGGTACTATCTACAAGGGCGGTTTCATCGTGCCCATCCTGCAGACTCTCTTCCTTACTGTTATCGTGCTTTCGGTAGAGCGCTGGATCGCACTCTCTAAGGCTTCGGGTAGCGGTAGCATCGCTAAGTTTGTCGCTAACGTCAAGAAAGAACTCGCTGCCAAGAACATCGATGGCGCCGAGGAACTCTGCAAGAAGCAGAAAGGCACTGTAGGTGCCGTTGTCTACAGCACTATCCAGAAGTACAAAGAGATGGACAAGAACGAGCTCCTTCCCAAAGAGCAGAAACTCTCTCTCATCCAAGGACAGCTCGAAGAGGCTACTTCGCTCGAAATGCCCGCTCTCCAGCAGAACCTGCCCATCGTGGCAACCCTCACCACTCTCGGTACTCTTATCGGTCTTCTCGGTACCGTAATCGGTATGATCAAGTCGTTCCAGGCCCTCTCGGCTTCGGGTGCTCCCGACTCAACCGAGCTCTCTACTGGTATCTCTGAGGCTCTTATCAATACCGCCTTCGGTATCGCAACTGCAGCCTTCGCTCTTATCGCTTATAACTTCTACACCAACAAGATCGATAACATGGCCTACGCTATCGACGAGCTGGGCTTCGCAATCGTGAACACTTTCTCACAGACACACTAATTAACTGTTGAGTAAATCCTTTTTATTAACAATTTAATTAATGTGTAAATATGGGAAAAGTCAAAGTTAAGAAAAAAGAGACGCGCATCGACATGACCGCGATGAGCGACGTGACCGTTCTTTTGTTGACTTTCTTCATGTTGACTTCAACCTTCCTTCAGAAAGAGCCGATCACCGTTATCACTCCTCCTTCGGTAAGCGAGGAAAAAGTGCCCGACCAGAACCTCGTATCGGTTCTCGTCAGCCCAGAAGGTAAAGTGTATCTGGCTATCACCGGTAGCAAGGACTCTACCTACAAGAGCGAGACCGTGCGCGGCGACATCCTGAAGAATATGGTGAAATCTTACAACGAAAAGCACCCAAGCAACAAAATCTCACTCACCAACAAGGAGGTAGAGGAGTTCTCTAAAATCGGTGCTTTCGGCGTGCCCATGAGCCAAATGAAAAAATGGCTCGCAATGGACATCGAGAACCGCGACAAGGCCCTCGAGCAAGGTCCAGGCATTCCCATCAACATGAACGAAGATCCAGACAACCCCAACGAGTTCCAAATGTGGATTCGTGCTGCTTACAACTCGCTTAACCCCGAGCTGCAAGAAACTATGGTAAGAGGTAAAGGTATTGCAATCAAGGCCGACCAGACTACTCCTTATAGCGTCGTTAACATAGTAATGGACAACCTCCAAACTATCAAGATGAATAAGTTCAGTCTGATGACCGCTTTAAAAACTGAGGAGGAATAAGATATGGCAAGAAAAGACACATCACGTCAGAAAAAATTCGATACCCGTATCGACTTCACCCCTATGGTTGACATGAACATGCTTCTTATCACCTTCTTCATGCTCTGTACCACTATGATCAAGAGCCAAACGCTCCAAATCGCACTCCCCTCTAACGAGAAAGTGGAAGAAGAGCAGCAGAACAAAGTAAAGCAGAGTGAGGCTGTCACCATCATCATCGACGGTAAAATCGACGACAAGGGTCTCTCTAAGCCCGACGAGGGCATGCTGTTCTACTACGACGGTATGCCTCCCGCAGCCACCGAAATCCTTACCAACAACCCCATGAAAAAGGTTGAGTTTGGCAATGGCAACGGCGGAGCCCTTCCCGCAATCCGTGAAATCCTGCGCGAACGCAACAAGGAAGTTGTCAAGAAAATCGAACTCCTTAAAAAGGACTGGAAAGACATGAAATTCTCTAACAAAGAGGAAATCAACGACTCTATCTACCAGGCCAAGGCTAAGGAAATTCGCAACGACTCAACCCTGAAGCGTCCCGTAATCATCATCAAGGCTACTCCCAACGCAAGCTACGCTCACGTCGTTAGCGTGCTCGACGAGATGCAAATCAACAACATCAGCCGCTACCAGATCGACCGCATCGGCGCCATCGACTCGGCTATGATGATCCTCGTTCAGGGACAAGCTCAATAACGTGTGGTGAAAGTATTTATTAACTAGCAAATTTAAAAAAGAATTATGGCAAGAGACGTAGATCTTTCATCAAAAGAATGGTGCGACCTCGTGTTTGAGGGTAAAAATAAAGAATTCGGTGCATACGAACTGAGAACGACTTCAGTTAAGCGCCACAACAAGGCTGTGATCTACACCATCATCGGTGCAATCCTCGTTGTCGCTGCTGTCTTCGGTTTCATGAAGGTGCAGCAAATCATCGCTGAACGCACTATCGCCGACAGCGCCGAGCAAGAAGAAGTGCTCATCGACACTTCCACCGAAGAAGAACCCGAACCCGAAGAACAGAAGGTTGAGATTAAACAGCCCGAGGTACTCCCCGAGGAGGTTTTGAATACCGTAAAGGTTACCGAGCTCAAAATCGTCGAGGACGAGAAAGTAAAGAGCGAGGACGAAATCAAATCGCAGGACGACCTGAAACAAGAAACTACCGCCTTCGGTCAGAAGGATAACGACAAAGGTACTGACGACCGTAACGTTACCCGCGAACTCAAGAACGAAGTCGTAGTTGAAGAGAAGAAACCAGTTGTAGAGGAGAAGAAGGAAGAAATCTTCAAGTCGGTAGAGCAGATGCCAACCTTCCCCGGTGGCGACGCAGCTCTCATGAAGTACCTCAGCTCGCACATCCAGTACCCCACAATGGCCCAAGAAAACAACATTCAGGGTAAGGTTATCGTGCAGTTCGTCGTTACTAAAACTGGTGCAGTAGGCGAAGTTAAGGTAGTACGCTCAGTCGACAAAGACCTCGACCGCGAGGCCGTGCGCGTATGTAAGTCACTTCCCAAGTTCGTTCCCGGACGCCAGAATGGCCAGCCCGTATCGGTATGGTACACGCTGCCCGTTACCTTCAAGCTCCAGGGTGCCAACTAATCTCGCTTAGACACTTCTAACCCTTATACAAGAAACCGTTATCAACAACGATAACGGTTTCTTTTTTGGCAACTACATCCGATGTGCCCCCCGAGAAAGAACTGCCTCAGGCAGTTTTTATCATTCCCTAAATCGGGATCAAATAGTATATAGTAGCAAAATAATTTTGTGTAATCAATTATTATCCTTAACTTTGCACCAGTAACCACGGTTACAGTAACCACGGTTACTCGTAAAAACCAACTACAGATATGGGTAAATTGATTATCAACTCTTATGAGGAATTTGCTGCCCACATGGGGCAGGAACTCGGCACCTCCGATTGGCTCGAAGTCAGCCAGCAACGCATCAACCTCTTTGCCGACGCAACGCTCGACCACCAGTGGATACACGTAGATGTTGAGCGAGCCAAGGCCGAGAGCCCTTACCAAAGCACTATCGCTCACGGCTACCTCACTCTCTCGCTGCTGCCCTACATGTGGGAGCAAATCGTCGAGGTAAACAACATCACCATGCTGGTTAACTATGGCATGGACAAAATGAAATTTGGCGCTCCGGTCATCACCGGCAGCCGCGTGCGCATGGCAACCAAGCTGCACAACATCCAGGACCTGCGAGGCATCGCCAAGGTCGAGATCGAGTTCAAAATCGAGATCGAGGGCCAGCGCAAGCCCGCTCTGCAGGGCATCGCATCCTTCCTCTACCACTTCAAGAAAGACTGAGCCGCCTTTCATAGCCTCAGCCGCCACGGCCGCACAAAACCACTGCCTGCCACGCCATGTGGCGGGCGGTTTTCACCTTTCACATTGCCCTAAAACCCAAACTTGGCACACTTTTTGCACCTATATATAAAAACTTAAAGAAACTATGATTTATTGGATATTGTTTGGCGCTATCTCGTTGATCAGCTACATCGTGCAGCGCAACCTCACTAAGAAATTCGACCGTTACTCCAACGTGCCCCTCGCTGCCAACCTGCGTGGCTGCGACATCGCAGCTCGCATGCTGCAACAAAATGGCATTCAAGCAACTATACGACCCGTAGATGGCACGCTCACCGACTTCTTCAACCCCGCCGACATGAGCGTCAACCTCAGCACTCCCGTCTTTGCCTCCAGCAGCATCGCCGCCGCAGCCGTCGCCGCTCACGAGTGCGGACACGCCATCCAGCACAAAACACGCTACTCCATGCTCGTGCTGCGCACCAGCCTCGTGCCGGCCGTCAGCTTCGCCAGCAAGTGGGTGCCCTGGGTGCTGCTCGCTGGCATTCTCCTCGTCGAGGCAATGCCTCAGCTGCTGCTGCTCGGCATCGGCCTCTTCGCCATCACCACGCTCTTTAGCCTCGTCACCCTGCCCGTCGAAATCGACGCCAGCCGGCGAGCCATCGCATGGATCGAACACTCGGGCATCGCACAGGGCGGTACCCTCGAGTGCGCCAAAGACGCCCTCCGAGCCGCCGCCTACACCTACGTCGTAGCAGCCCTCGCCTCACTCGCAACACTCATCTACTACATCCTCGTCTACACCCGCCGCAACTAACCCCCCATTTCGACATTGACACTGACTTTGACATTGACCCGATTGTGCCGCTCGCGTACCTACGGCACACCTTCTCTAACATCTTTTATGCCAATAAATTAATTCGTACAATTAGCGTAATTAGTGGACCAGAAAAATCCTAAGTTTCTTTGTGATAAAAATTATTCAGTGTCAATCAGTGGAATTAGTAAGCTCCCCAAGAAACACTGTCGCGCAGCCCAAATCATTTCCCTAAGTTTCTTTGTTAGACACCCTCCCACCAGATAAACCTCAGGCCCGAGAAAAACTCAATTTCTCTACGCCCAAGCATGAGTTTTCAAACATTTTATCTAATTTTGCAATGTGTTGCATTTGATGTTGGACTCTACATTAGATCAAAAATCTATTATTTTTAAACAGTAAAGCGATCTTAATGTGAGTTTTTTTGTACCTTTGTATTTTAAATTAACTGGGAGATGACACGAAACTATAACCCTGCTGACCCTGCATCTATATTTGGTTTTAGTAAGCAGTTGCTTGATAAAACATTAGTAGAAACGATGGCTATTCTTGACCCGTCGATTCCAGCTACTGCTATGAATAGAAAAGGAAAAGGCGCTTTGGGAACAATGGTTGAGGAGTTCGTTTATGGACGCAAGCCAAATTCTGACCCAATGCCAGATTTTAACGAGGCCGGTGTAGAACTAAAAGCAACCCCACTAAAAAAAGGAAAAAAGGAATTGCTCATTAAGGAGCGTCTTGTTATCGACGTTATAAACTATTGTAGTGTTGTAGAGAAATCTTTTGAAGACTCAATGGTTTATAAAAAGTTTCTCTTAATGCTAATCTTGTTTTATATCCATGCCGATAATACTGAATGGAAGGATATGAAATTCATTTATAGCGTTTTATGGCAGATTAAGGACAATGATCTTGAAATTATTAAGCAAGATTACTACATCATTCTCAATAAAATTAAGGAGGGAAAGGCTCATGAATTGTCGGAAAGTGACACCTATTATTTGGCTGCGTGTACTAAGGGAAAAGACAGTTCGTCGTTGCGACGCCAGCCTTTTAGCAACGAACTTGCAAAGCAAAGAGCTTTCTCTTTAAAAGCATCTTATATGAGAACCATATTGGACTTTGTTCGCAACTCGGGGTCTAATATGATTAGCAATACTAGTATAAGGCCCGAACTTAAACAACTTGTGTCGGTCGACGAACTAAGACA
>JABUUJ010000018.1:62192-63589 GCA_021443235.1 Muribaculaceae bacterium | reverse complement strand
CGAACCAGCGACCTCCTGCGTGACAGGCAGGCATTCTAACCAACTGAACTAACGCACCATTATGTGACGCTCACGGGGTGTTTTCCCCGATTGCGAGTGCAAAGGTAATACAAAAAAATGATTCGCACCAAATATTTTCTTATTTTTTTTACATCTCGCCTTTATTTTTTGCGAAAACGGGCGGTTTTTTGGCGTTTATGGGGTTTCTTTTGTAACTTTGCGGCAAGAAAACGAGTTTAAGATGAAGATTTCAATTATCAATGGACCCAACCTGAACCTGGTGGGCGTGCGCGAGCCCGCGATTTACGGCAACCGGTCGCTGGCGAGCTACCTCGACGAGCTGGTGACGCGCTATCCCGGGGTGGAGTTTGAGCTGTTTCAGAGCAACCACGAGGGCGCGATTATCGACGAGATACAGCGAGTGGGCTTTGACGTTGACGGCATCGTGATCAACGCCGGGGCCTATACGCACTATTCCATCGCCATTGGCGACGCGCTCAAGGCGGTGACAGCGCCCGCCATCGAGGTGCACATCAGCGACGTGATGGCGCGCGAGCCCTACCGCCGCGTGTCGATGATCAAGGAGTCGTGCCGCGGCGTGATTGCGGGCTATGGCCTTGACAGTTACCGCCGTGCGGTCGACGCAATAATCACGGGATGTTTCCCGGCCGAGAAGTGATGGACGAGCTACTCAAACAATATGTGCTGGCCCACATCGACGCCGAGCCCGAGAACTTGCGACGCCTCGACCGCGACACTCACCTGCGGCTGCTCTACTCGCGCATGTGCTCGGGGCATCTGCAGGGACGCCTGCTCAAGATGCTCGTGCGCATGATTAACCCGCGGCGCGTGCTCGAGCTGGGCACCTACAGCGGCTACTCGGCGCTGTGCATGGCCGAGGGCCTGCTGCGCGACGACGCCTGCATCCACACCATCGAGATTGAGGACGAACTTGAGGACTTCTTGCGTGAGCACTTTGCGCAAAGCCCTGTGGGACACCGCATAAACCTGCACATAGGCGATGCCGTGAAAGTGCTCGGCGAGATGGAGGGCGACTTTGACCTGGCGTTTATCGATGCCAATAAGCGCGACTATGTGGACTACTACGACCTGGTGCTTCCACGCATTGCTCCGGGCGGTTTTATCATTGCCGACAACACGCTGTGGGACGGGAAAGTGGTGGACTGGGGCAAGCACCTCGACGCGCAGACGGCAGGCATACTGGCCTTTAACGACCGCGTGGCCGCCGACCCTCGCGTGGAGGTGGTGATAGTGCCGCTGCGCGACGGGCTCACGATAATTCATAAAAAAACACAGTATTAAAGTTTGTCAAGTTTTTCAAGTTTTTCAAGTTTGTCAAGTTTATCAAGTTTGTCAAGTTTGTCAAGTTTGTCAAG
>JABUUJ010000018.1:55643-61265 GCA_021443235.1 Muribaculaceae bacterium | reverse complement strand
GCGCTTGCGATTTTTGCCGAATACCAGATGCCCGTTCGTCTGAAAGGCGTTCCCGATGCCTACTCGGCGCTCAACTGCATGGACAGTGTCATCGTTGAGGGCGAATTTATGCTACACGACGAGGTGTCGGCCTATTGTGTGCTGGGCGTGGGCCCGGCATTGCAGCTGCGTGCCCGCCCGGGCTTCCTGCGCATGGTGCAACTCTATGCGCCTCAGCGACATGGTCGTGTAAACCTCGCCAATCCCATGGGGTCGTTCCGCGTCGACTCGGTCTTTGTGGCGGGCGTATTTCAGCTGCAGCAAAACAGCTATGACGCCGACCTGATATATGTGCCCATCGACATGGCGCGCCGCCTCTTTGACTATCCCGACGAAGCGACGCAAATCGAGGTGAGACTTGCGCCAGGCGCCGATGAAGAGGCCGTGATGAGCGGCATCCAAGCGGCGCTGGGACCAAGCTATGCCGTGAAAAACCGCCTTATGCAGCAAGCCATGGCCTACAAGATGGTCAACGTCGAGAAATGGATGGCATTCCTGCTGCTTGCGTTTATCCTCGTAATTGCCACATTCAACGTAATCAGCACATTAACGCTGCTGATCATCGAGAAAGACCGCAGCATCGCCACCTTCCTGAGCATGGGCGCAAGCGGCCGGCAGGTGACGCGCATCTTCGTCACCGAAGGCTGGCTCATCTCGCTCGTGGGTGCCGTGAGCGGCATCGTGCTGGGCCTGGTGTTGTGCCTGTGCCAGCAGCAGTTTGGGTGGCTCAAGCTCAATGTGGACGCCGCCAGCGTCATCGTGCATGCCTATCCGGTAGAAGTGGCGTGGACCGACATCGTGCTCGTGTTCCTGCTTGTGGCTGCCGTGGGCCTGCTCACCTCGGTAGTAACCTCGCTCACCATGCGCCGCCGCCTCATCGCCCCCGCCTCACGCCGATAAAATTTTTTTGATTTTTTGGGTTTTGTGTTGCGAGTGTCGCAATAAATGCGTAACTTTGTATCCCGTATTTTTGAATTATCAAGTGTAATACTTTAAAGGGAAAAAGACATGAAATACGGGTTTGACAATGACAAGTATCTGAAGATACAGTCGGAACACATCAAGGAACGCATCGCCCAGTTCGGCGATAAACTCTACCTCGAATTTGGTGGTAAACTTTATGACGACTATCATGCCAGTCGCGTGCTGCCGGGTTTCCAGCCCGACAGTAAGCTCAACATGCTCATGCAGTTGCGCGACGATGCCGAGATTGTCATCGTAATCAGTGCGGTTGACATTGAGAAAAACAAGGTGCGTGGCGACCTGGGCATCACCTACGACAAGGACGTGCTGCGCCTGCGCGAGGTGTTTACCAAGCGCGGACTCTACGTCAGCTCGGTGGTAATCACTCATTTCAACGGACAGTCGTCGGCAGTCACATTCCACGATCAGCTTGAGCGCCTGGGTGTTGCCACCTACTATCACTACCTCATCGAGGGCTATCCTCACAACGTTGACCTCATCGACAGCGACGAGGGTTTTGGCAAGAACGACTATGTGGAGACCACTCGCCCGCTGGTGGTGGTCACGGCTCCTGGCCCGGGCAGCGGCAAGATGGCTGTGTGCCTGTCGCAGCTCTATAACGAGAACAAGCGCGGTGTGAAGGCTGGATATGCCAAGTTTGAGACCTTCCCCATCTGGAGTATTCCACTGAAACACCCTGTGAACGTTGCCTATGAGGCCGCCACCGCCGACCTCAACGACCTGAACATGATCGACCCGTTCCACCTCGAGGCCTACGGCAAGTCGACCGTGAACTACAACCGCGATGTGGAGATTTTCCCTGTGCTGAACGCTATTTTTGAGGGAATCTATGGCGAGAGCCCTTATAAGTCGCCCACCGACATGGGCGTGAACATGGCCGGCTTCTGCATTAGTGACGATGAGGTGTGCCGCGAGGCATCGCGCCAGGAAATCATACGCCGCTACTACTCGGCGCTTTGCGACCTTGCCGAGGGCAAGCCCTCGGAAAACGAGGTTAACAAAATCCAGCTGCTCATGCGACAGATGAAACTCACCATTGCCGACCGCGCCGCCACCATCGCCGCCAAGGAGAAGCAAGACCGCCACGGCGTGCCCAGCGCGGCCATTGAGCTGAGCGACGGCACCATCATCACCAGCAAGACAAGCGACCTGCTGGGTCCCAGCGCCGCCTTGCTCATCAACGTCACCAAGCATCTGGCAGGCATCGACCACGATGTGAAACTCATCCCACAGGACATGATTGAGCCCATACAGCACACCAAGACCAAGCTGCTGCACGGCATCAACCCGCGCCTGCACACCGACGAGGTGCTTATCGCCTTGAGCGTGCTCAGCCAGCACGACGAGCGCTGCAAGCGGGCCCTTGAGACCTTGCCGCTGCTCAACGGCTGCCAGGTTCACGCCACGGTGATGCTGCCCGAGGTTGACCGCAAGGTGTTTAAGCGCCTGGGCTGCGGCCTGAGCACCGACCCCGTGAAAAAGTAACACCGCCGCCCTTTCAGGGCGACGGTGACTAATGAGTTTCATTGAGCTCTCGATTTTTCATCATTAGAAATCTCGAGAGCTCAATTTTTTCCATAAAAAGCCATCAGCCATTAACCAATTACCATTAGCCAATAGCCATTAGCCGAAATTTATTGTGGGTGATACTGGACGAAGGCCTCGATGCCCTCGTAGCTGGCGAGACCAAGCTCCTGATAGTGCTGTGCGAGCTGACGGTTGCGGTCGAGCGACTGCTGCCACCCCAAGCGCAACTCAGCATTGGAAAACACCGGAACCTCGTGCATCTGTGAGCGATATTTCAAGATTGTATCGGTCTTGTAATCAAGTTCTTCAGGACTCAATGGCACAGCCATCTCCACCTGATCGATATCCCATTGCCCCCACTTTCCGCGATAGAGCCATGTGCGGCAATGCTGCATGAAGTCGGCGTTTTTCAACTCCTCAATTGCCATGAGCACGGCCTCGGTGGCGCGCTGGTGGGTGCCTGTGGGGTCGTTGATGTCGTCGTCGATAAAAATCTGGTGCGGACGTATTTTCTCAATTATGTTGCGCATTATCGTTACATCGGCTGCCGTGACTTTGCCTTGCCCAAAGGCATCGCCGCAATAGAACGGCATCGACATCTCATAGGTGTTGCTGCTCTTGATGCCGGTGTGGCGACATGCCATCTGCGCCTCGCTCATAAGCATCTGCCCCTTGAAATATCGCACCTCGTCGCAGTCGGCCTCTCCCGGATTTTTGCTTTTCAGGGTCTCGATGAGCGACTCGATGACGCGAGCCGCGTCGTCATCCTTGAAGTTGCAGTGGCGCGCCATGTTGAGGCTGACGATGAGCCCGCGCAATGCGTCCTCGTCGCCCACGGTGATGTCGCCGCTGGTTTGGAACGCGATGTGCACGTCGTGGTCTTGCTGCACCAGTCGTCGCAGCGTGCCGCCCATCGACACCACGGCATCGTCGGGTTGCGGGCTGAACACGAGCACACGCTTGGGATAGGGAAAAGCGCGCTCGGGTCGCGACGAGTCGTCGGCGTTGGGCTTGCCGCCGGGCCATCCTGTGATGGTGTGCTGGAACTCGTTGAAGATGCGTATGTTGACCGCATAGGCCGAGCCGTAGAGCGCCACGAGCTCGCCCAGTCCGTTGTCGTTATAGTCTTTGTTGGTGAGTTTGAGGATAGGCTTGCCAGTCATTTTGCACAGCCACACGATGGCGCGCCTTATGAAGTAATCGGTCCACTCACACGAAGTCACCTTCCATGGGTAGCTGATGCGGGTGAGTTGTGACGCTGCCTCGAGGTCGACCACAATCTTGGCATTGTGATGCAGTTGCAGGAACGATGCCGGCGACTGCTCGCCCATGCGTCCCTCCACCACGTCGCACACGGGCTGCGCGCTGTTCTCGCCCCATGCCACGGCGATGATGTGGCGGGCGGCGAGCAGGTTGGAGATGCCCAGGGTGACGGCCGTTTGCGGTGCGGCGTCGCAGTTAAACGCCTTGGCGAGGTGCGCGCGCGCCTTGTTGCCCAGCAGCACCAGTCGGCACGACGAATTGGTCGTCGAACCGGGCTCGTTGAGCGCCATCGAGCCGTTCTTGGTGAGCTCGCACAGCACGAGGTCGAGGCCGCCATACTCGTCGATCTCGGTCTCATAGGCGCGGCACAACATGTGCACGTTCTCCTTGGTGGCCTCGGTGCTGAAGGTGTGAACGTTATTGGGATCGATGTCAACCTTGTTGAGCAGCCGGGTTTTGAGTCGGTTGAAAGTGCTGCGGTCCTCGTCGCTGGTCACTACTCCCAGCCCCAGCTCGCTCAGGTTAAACACTACGACACCGGCAAAGCTCAGCTTGTCGGCAAAATACAGCTTCACGAGCTCGTCATAGACGTTGAGGACGCACTTTCCGGCGCCCAAGCCTATCACGCAACGTCCTTTCTCCTTGACACACTGCTCAATGGTGTGGGCTATCTCGAGGGCCGCCTCGCGGGCTCCTTCCTGATAGGTCTCGGCCACTTGGGTATTCACTTTCTCAAATCGCGTGAGCGATGCCAGCTCGAGCTCGCTGTCGGGCTTGTAATAGCGCTTTGACACTTGGTCAAGCTTAATCTTCGAACTTAAATCGGCTTTCATCAAGCTAAAATTTTGAACGGCGCAAAGTTACAAAAAATTTTCCTAACGCACAATTAATCGCCCCGTTTAAACCATTCCACGCCCCCCACATCCTTCCAGGCAGTTTCCATATATTCGTTGAAATATTCAGCGGACGCGGAAAAACCTCATGGAAATATATAGGATTCTACTTCGCAAGCATAGAGGTGGCGCATAAAAAAAACGAGGCCTTGACAACGTTGCTAAGGGCATTGGGGGTGCTTGTCAAACCACTTAGTGGTCTTTTCCACATCCATGTTGCCATTCGGTTCCTTTAGTTCTTTAATATCCTCCTTTGGCACATATGCCACTATTAAGTTGTTAACCAACGCCGTTTCCTCGTTAAATGCTTTGACATTAGAGTCTCTCATGTTCCACTGGTTGACTACATCTCGCAACACTTCCCGTAGTGAGTCCTGGAGCCCGCCGAGCCAATCCAACTGATGGCCATGAATGATGAAAAAAATGCGATATTCTGAAGGCGATTCTGTACTTGACAGCAGATTGCTCGGTATACGCAGTCTCACTTCTTCTCCGTGCCTGCCGCCCTTCATTTCATTGAAAAAAAGGAGCGAGTCGGCAAATTTTTGGCGGATATCTTCGAGAAAGGCGTTATATTGCTCCTCGTTTTTAGGACTAGGAGATGATGCCTTCGCCTCGATTAACGCCACATTCCGATTTATAAGTACGACGCATTCGCAAGCTTTCACGCCTTCTGTTTCAACGATTAATGGGTCTTTCTCAATGCAGAACACATCGTTGTCGGCAAACGAGAACTTCATAAAAGATTCGACAAATTCCATGGCCTTATACTAAATACTTAGCTCTGCTTTATATAAATTTATCGACTCATCTATGATAGGGTTCTTTGGCATACCCTCTTTAAGATTACCTATCGTGCAACCGCCATCGTCAAACGACAGCACGGGAATATCCATATCGTGCTTATGTGCCAAGA
>JABUUJ010000018.1:49122-55588 GCA_021443235.1 Muribaculaceae bacterium | reverse complement strand
GATTGCGCCAATTTAACGATAACCTCTAGAAATTTACCAATCATCTTGGGATGTAGGTTTGCCTCAATCTCATCTATGATAATAACCGACTCGTTAGAAAGAAAATGGTTGCCAAGAAGAAGGTCAAGTATAGACAGTTTTTTCACACCCTCAGAGGTCATCGCAATATCATAGATGCGTTTATTATTGTCTCGGAACAGCCACTCTTTCTTGTCGCTGTCATACTCCAGACGACCACCTATCAGCGCTTCAATATTGGTGCGAGCTTCGGCAAATGACTTGTAGTTTCTGCCTTTGGTAGTGGGAGACAACGCCCGCGCCAAGTCTACATACGGGTCCTCAAAACCGAACTCCGAATAGCGGTCTCTCCACTCCAATATGATGTCCATAATTGATAGTATCTCTTTGGCTGGAATGAAGATTGAATTGGAATTAGTCTTTTTGTGCGTGTTTTCAATTTTCTGCACAGCCTTGGTAGTTGAGCTGCCAAATGAATACTTGAAGATTTGGTTTTTATCAGACTTCATCGCAAACGACAGCGCGGAGCTTCCCTTTTTTACCAAACTACCAAGCGATTTTGATTGGAATGTCCAATAGAGTTTCTCCGACAGAATCTCTTTGTCAAGCCTTGTGTCCTTGCCACGCTTAAACTGCTCCACGGTCTTTTGGGCGGCATATAAAGCCTTGAGCAATGTGGTTTTGCCTGACTGATTGGGGCCGATAATCAGATTTATCGATCCCAAATTCCTACAATAAACACTCTTGATTGTGCCAAAGTTTTCTATAGATATTTCTTTTATCATGATTTTTCCTCTTATCAAGTACTAATGCAAAATTACATGTTTTAGTCTAATAAAGCAAGGGTTGAGGGTGCTTTATTTCCCCACGAACGGCACAAAACCTTCGTTCGTGGGGAAATAACGATGGGGGTATAGCTGTATTTGACTAATTGTTAGACAGATAGCACACTTTTGGAAAAAGTGGGGAAAAATGGGTGTATTAGCAGGAAATGAGGGGTGTTTACTTTGATGGGTGGTTAGAAGAGGCGGCGCAGGGCGATGAGGCGGCGCAGGAGGGAGGGATGGCGCAGAAGGCGCTGCAAGAGGCGGGTTTTCAGGGGAAGGCCGGCGGGGTGACTGCCCAGCACGCTATCGACCCAAGGGTGGCTGGGGTCAACGTCGACAGTGCAGAACGAGAGGGTGAAAATCTTGAGGATGTGGAGGTTGCGCTCGTAGCGTGCCGCCACGCCATGCTCTTGCAGGCGACTGTGCAGCAGCGCGAAGAACTCGCTCCAGCGCTCCACTTGCCACAGCCGTCGGCCAGCGGTGAGCGACTGCGGGGTGTAGTAGTAGTTGTAGATGGGCTTGCTCCACTGCCCCATGCGGCCGATGTGGAAGGCGAGGCCCACATTGGTGATGACGTCCTCGCTGGGCAGACGCGAGTCGTGTGGCGGGAAGACGCCGTCGCGCAGCCACAGCGCGCGCTTGCTCAGGCTGCAGCACGACGAGTTCTGCGAGCCCAGCGTGAGGCAGCTGTCGAGAAACTGAGCCCCGTCGAGTATGCCCTCGCGCAGGTGAGGGATGGGATAAGGTTTGCCCTTCTTGGGGATGCGCATAAAGCACCCCATGGCAAGGTCTAAGTCATTCTCGTTGAGTTTATCGTAGAGAAATTCAATGGCATCGGGCGCGAGCGTGTCGTCGCTATCAAGGAAAGTGATGAGGCGTGTCGTCGCGGCATTCACGCCTGCGCGACGGGCCTCGGCGAGCCCAGCGTTGGGCTGATGCACCACCTTGACCGACGGGTGTTGGGCCGCCAAAGAGTCGCACAGCGCCCCCGAAGCGTCGGTCGAGCCGTCATCAACCAGAATCACCTCGGTGGGAGGCATGGTTTGCGCCAGCACACTATCGACGGTGCGCTGGAGCGTGGCGTGCGAGTTATAGACGGGGATAATGACAGCGACCGAGTCCATGACGCTTACTTGAGCAGATGCTTGAGATCGTCGTAGATGACCTGCGTGGCGCCCAGATGCGACTCAATATACTGTCCGGCAACCTGTCCGGCAGTGTGGAGCGCGCTGGCGTCGGTAGTGAGGCGGTCAATCACCTCGGCAAATTGCTCGGGACTGTTAATGCTGAAGCCGCCGCCGCACTCAATCAGGTCGTGAGCCTCGAGGAACTTCTCATGTCGCGGTCCGAAGATTACCGGGATGCCATAGACGGCAGCCTCGTTGATGTTGTGGATGCCGTGCCCAAAGCCTCCGCCGATGTAGGCCGCCTGTCCATACTGATAGAGCGACGACAGCAGTCCGAAGCTGTCGATGATGAGGCAGTCGAAGTTGGCGGCCTCGTCGAGCGTGGCCTGCGAGTAGAACTGCGTCTTGCGCCCGATGTGACCCAACAACTCAAGCAGACGCTTGCGGTCAAACTCATGCGGGGCGATGATGAGCTTCATGCCTGGGTGCTCGTTGAAGTAAGGAATGACGATTTCCTCGTCGGGCTCCCACGAGCTGCCCATGACGAGCGTAAACTGGGCGTTCTCGACAAATTTCTCGATAATGGGGAACTGCTTGGCATTGCTTTTCACACTTGCCACGCGGTCGAAGCGCGTGTCGCCACACGCCACCACATTGTTGATGCCCGCGTTGTGAAGCAGCTCGCGCGACTGCTCGTCTTGCACATAGAGGCGGTCGAAGCACTTGAGCGTGCCGCGGAACATAGCGCCCCAAGGCTTGAAAAAGCGCTGGCCGGGGCGGAATATCGACGAAATGATGTAGGTGGGCACGCCGTGGCGCTTGAGCGTGAGCAGGTAGTTGCTCCAGAACTCATACTTTACAAAGATTGCCACCTTGGGCTTGAGGATGCTCAAAAACTTTGACGCATTGTGGGCTGTGTCGAAGGGCAGATAGACCACCGTGTCGACGAGCGGATAGTTCTTGCGCACCTCATATCCGCTGGGCGAGAAAAACGACAGCACGATGTGGGCATCGGGGCTGTTGCGCTTAATCATCTCGATGAGCGGGCGTCCTTGCTCAAACTCGCCGAGCGATGCCACGTGCATCCATATTATGCCCGAGTCGGGGTCGATGTTCTCGCGCAGTTTCTTGAATGTCTTGCTCATGCCTTTGAGCATGAGTCGTGCCTTTTTGTTGCGTATAGATGCCAGTCGCACGGCGGCGCGATAGGCTCTTATGCCAAGGTCATATAACAGGTCCATTAGAAAATAGGGTTAAGCTTGGTTGCTGTGAGCGCGGCCTTGTCGTGGCGTTGCTTCCACAGGTAGTTGTCGATGTAGACGCGGCATGAGATGGTTTGCCAAAAGCCGGTCGTCTTGTTGGTTACATGGAAAGTGAGCCCGGCGTTGAGGTCCACAAAGCTGTTGTTGACGATGTGGGCGCGCACGTCGGTGCGACTGTAGGTCTTGTAGCAGTAGTAGGGGTCGCCCAGGTTGAGCTCGCTGCCATAGGATGGGTAGAGCGGGAAGGCGTTGCCCCCGGTTGAGAACTCCTCGGCGGCCTCGAGCCATCGCCACGCCATGTGGGCGCGCGCCATGAAGCGAGCCGGGGTGTGCCACTTGCTGTCGATGGCACTGCGGTCGCGCTGCATGAGCAGCGCTGCTCCGGCGCTCAGTTCCAGTGCTTTGAGGCGTGGTGTGTAGTGTGCGAGNGCCGGGGTGTGCCACTTGCTGTCGATGGCACTGCGGTCGCGCTGCATGAGCAATGCTGCTCCGGCGCTCAGTTCCAGTGCTTTGAGGCGTGGTGTGTAGTGTGCGAGGTCGAGCGTGGGCATGAGCATGAGCGTCACGTCATCGTTCACGCCCTGCGTGTTACCGGCATCCTTGCACTTGGCGAGGTGGTTATATTGCAGCCATGCGTCAAAGCCCAGCGGGCCGGCGATGTTGCAGTGAGTGTCAAAAGTCACTACAAAGGCCTCGCGCTGGGTGGTGGTCTGCATCTGTCGCCAGTCAACGTCAATCTGGCCATGTCCCCGTTTACCCTCATATCGCGCCAGCACACCGCGCACGTTGGGCGTGACGAAGTTGAGCGAGTCGCTCATGAGCAGTCGCGGCAGTGGTCGCAGCATGAGCGAGCGTGGCAACGCGCCAGCCGCGAGCGTCCACCCGTTGCTGTGATATTTGTAGTAGATAGTGGGAAGCACCTTGTAGCCCTTGAGGTTGTCGATGAGCGGCTGATACCACGCCACGCCGCCCTTTATCTCGTGGGCGCCTCCCATGAGCGAGAGCCCCACCTCGGGTGCGAGGCGGGTAAAGAGGATGGTTTGGTCGGGTGTGAGCTCATCGCCGCCCTCGCGGTTCTGGAACATCACGCTCATGTCGACACTCCATGCCACCTCCTGCGCCATGGCGTTGCCGGCAAGGAGGAGCAGTGCTGTCAGTGTGGCGTATAACCGTTTCAACATAAGTTATTTAGTGTACAAGGGGCTTCGTT
Source organism: Muribaculaceae bacterium (assembly GCA_021443235.1). Classification (GTDB taxonomy): domain Bacteria; phylum Bacteroidota; class Bacteroidia; order Bacteroidales; family Muribaculaceae; genus Sodaliphilus. The sequence goes on along the minus strand of JABUUJ010000018.1, from coordinate 51,144 downwards.
AGAGGTTGCGTTACTCGGCGGGCTTGATGTTATCGATGCCGCGCTTGATGCGTGCAATGGTCTCGGCCTTGCCCAGCGCCTCGGTGATGACAAACATGTGCGGGCCCTTGCACTCACCCACAACGGTGAGGCGGAAGGCGTTCATCACGTTGCCCATGTGATATTCATGAGCCTTGATCCAGTCGAGCACGATGGGCTCGGTGGCAGTGGCGCTGAAGTCGGCGATGCCCTCAAGCACGCCGATGAGCTCGGTCATGATGGCGTCGGTGCCCTCTTTCCAGCGCTTGCGCACGTCTTTCTCGGCATAGGTGTGTGGTGCGACGAAGAAAAACGCGCAGTTGTCCCACAGGTCCTTGACAAAGTTGCAGCGGTTCTTCACCAAGCCTACGGCGGTGGCGATATACTCGTCGGCAAAAGCGGTAGCGTCAACGCCATGCTGCGCCATGACGGGCTTGAAGAGCTGGGCGAGCTGGGCGTCGTCCATCGCCGAGAGGTACTCGTGGTTGAACCACTTGCCTTTCTCGTAGTCGAACTTGGCGCCTTTCTTAGAGCAGTGCTCAAACGAGAACTCCTTGATAAGGTCGTCGATAGCAAAAATCTCGCGGTCGTCGCCGGGATTCCAGCCCAGCAGCGCCAGGAAGTTGATTACGGCCTGAGGCAGGTAGCCTGCCTCGCGATATCCGCTGGAGATGTCGCCGCTCTTGGGGTCGTGCCACTCGAGGGGGAACACAGGGAAGCCCAGGCGGTCGCCGTCGCGCTTGCTCAGCTTGCCCTTGCCGTCGGGCTTGAGCAGCAGTGGCAAGTGTACCCACTGAGGCATAGTGTCGGTCCATCCAAATGCTTCATATAGAAGCACATGCAATGGCGCGCTGGGCAGCCACTCCTCGCCGCGTATCACGTGGCTCACCTCCATCAGATGGTCGTCGACGATGTTGGCAAGGTGATAGGTGGGCAGGTCGTCGGCGCTCTTGTAGAGCACCTTATCGTCGAGCACGCTCGAGTTGATGCGCACTTCGCCGCGAATCAGGTCATTGACCAGCACCTCGCGGTTGGGCTCAATCTTAAAGCGCACCACCCACTTGTGGCCGCCGTCGATGAGTGCCTGCACCTCGTCGGCTGGCATGCTCAGCGAGTTGCGCATCGACATGCGTGTGGATGCGTCATATTGGAAGTTGGCAACCTCGGCGCGCTTGGCGTCGAGTTCCTCGGGGGTGTCGAAGGCATAGTAGGCCTTTCCGGCATCGAGCAGTTGCTTGACGTAGGTGCGATAGATGTCGCGGCGCTCGCTCTGCTTGTAGGGGCCATAGTCACCGCCCTCGCGCACTCCCTCGTCAATGCCTATGCCCAGCCATTGCAGGGCCTCGTTGATATATTCCTCGGCTCCGGGCACAAAGCGTGTGGAGTCGGTGTCCTCGATGCGAAGTATCATCGAGCCGCCCATCTGACGGGCAAACAGGTAGTTGTATAATGCGGTGCGCACGCCGCCAATGTGCAGCGGGCCTGTGGGTGACGGAGCAAAACGAACTCTAACTTTTCTCATACGGGTTATCTAATAATCTCAATACTTTAATATTTGAATACTTGAATGGGATTTAATAATCTCAATACTTTAATATTTGAATACTTGAATAAATTCTAATGTTTTGAATAATTTCAACATTTAAATATCTGAATAATAAACATTTCTCGCCATTAGCCATTAGCCATTAGCCATTGACCATTAGCCATTAACCATTAGCCATTAGCCACGATAGTCCCCCCCACATGGGGGGCGGAGGGGGGCTTAGCTTAGCAGCTGCTCCACTTGGGTGATGGCGGCGCGGGCGGTCTGATCGACCTGGCAGGGTGTCACCGACACGTAGCCACGCTGCAGCCAGTAGTGGTCGGCGGTGTCGTCGGCATCGTCGTCGCTCACATATTCGCCTGTGAGCCAGTAGTAGTCCTGGCCAAAGGGGTCGACGCGGTGCTCATACTCGGCGGTCCAGTGCCCCATCGATGTCGTGGTGGCCTTTATGCCCTTGA
>JABUUJ010000018.1:46415-48229 GCA_021443235.1 Muribaculaceae bacterium | reverse complement strand
AACTGCTGATAGAACAGCAGGTCAATGTAGTAGTCGGTTGAGTCAATGCTTATGCGTTTTTGTCGCTCAAGGAAAGCAAATCCAGCTCCTAATTCCAGAATAAACTTTTCAAGTTGCTGAATAATAGCCGTTTCGAGATCTCTCTCAGAGTAATAGCCTGCAAGTCCAAGAAAATCCAGTATATAAGAACTTTTCAAGGTTACATCGGGAAGTGCCGTTGGGTTTTCGGCTTTCAATGCAATAAGAATTTCTTCTTCGGGTTTTGAGGCAATTAAACTGCGTTCATAATCCATAGCATCTTGTCGAGAACGAAGTTCGAGAACACTCCAGTGGCAGTGTGCGCTTAACTGCTGATAATAAAGCCTTTTTGTTTCATTCTCAATTGATGAAAGTTCAACAAAGTGGCTCCATGACAATGTTTGTGACAGTGTCGCAAACATTGTTTTCTCAAAAATGAGCGACACTTTAACCATGCGTGTCAGTGCAGAATAGGAGTAGCCTTTGCCGTATTCCTCGGTCAATCTTTGCGACAGTGTCGCAAGAATTGACTTGCCGTAATCATCATAGGCTTATATCTCCTATGTTTTTATCGTATCTTCTATGGTGGCTTTTGCTGTTTTCACAACGCAGTAATAAAAATGTTGGTAGAGAGGCCAATTTTCTTGGGGGGATTGCGTTGTTTATTGGGGATAAATGAGTAACTTTGCAAGTGAACTCTGATACTTATAACAAATTTAAAACTATCATTACGAAATGAGACTTATTATCGAACCTAACTATGATCAGGTGTCGGAATGGGCTGCACGCTATGTGGCATCGCGCATCAACGACGCCAATCCCACCCCCGAGAGGCCTTTTGTGCTGGGTTGCCCCACTGGCAGCTCTCCGCTGGGCATGTACAAGAAGCTCATCGAGCTCAACAAGGCCGGAAAAGTGTCGTTCCAGAACGTAATCACCTTTAACATGGACGAGTACTGCGGACTGCCGCAAGAGCACCCCGAGAGCTACCACTCGTTTATGTGGAACAATTTCTTCGGTCACATCGACATTAAGCCCGAGAACGTCAACATCCTCAACGGCAATGCCGAGGACCTCGAGAAAGAGTGCGCCGACTATGAGGCGCGCATCGCCGCCGCAGGTGGCATCGACCTATTCATGGGTGGCGTTGGTCCCGACGGCCACATCGCCTTCAACGAGCCTATGTCGTCGCTCACCTCACTCACTCGCCAAAAGACTCTCACACAAGATACTATCATCGCCAACAGCCGTTTCTTTGACAACGACGTGAATAAGGTGCCAAAGACTGCGCTCACCGTGGGCGTGGGCACTGTGATGGCTGCCAAGAGCGTGATGATTATTGTCAACGGATACAATAAGGCCCGTGCGCTGCAGGCTGCCGTAGAGGGTGGCGTGTCGCACATGTGCACGCTCAGCGCGCTGCAGATGCACCGCAAGGCCATCATCATCGCCGACGAGAACGCAGTGATGGAGCTCAAAGTGAGCACCTACCGCTATTTCAAGGACATTGAGAGTAAAAACATCGACCCCCAGAGCATGAAGCTGTAGGCGGTAAAGTTTAAAGTTTAAAGTTTATTGTTTAGAGTTTAGAGTTTATTGTTTATTGTTTAGAGTTTATTGTTTATAGAGTTTTCTTGATGAACTTGATGAACTTGACAAACTTGACAAACTTGATGAACTTGACAAACTTGATAAACTGGCGCCTGCGGCGCCACTTGACAAACTTGACAAACTGGCGCCGCAGGCGCTACTTGATAAACTGAAAAAGGCGCCAGATGGCGCCTTTTTCACATATT
>JABUUJ010000018.1:45099-46386 GCA_021443235.1 Muribaculaceae bacterium | reverse complement strand
GAAAAGGAGCGACAGCAAGTTGGGTATAGCCATCAGTCCGTTGAAGATGTCGGCAAGGTCCCACACAGCGTTGAGGCTCATGATTGCGCCCACATAAACAGCCAAGAGCAGCATGATGCGATAGATGAGCCTTATCTTGCGGTAAATCCTGATTTCGCGCATGCGTCCTTGTTCGCTATTGTCGTCCTTAAACGTCTTGCGCACAAGGTATTCAATGGCTCGCTCGCCATAGTAGCCCCAGCCCAGGATTGTCGAGAAAGCGAAGGTCACGAGGCCGAAGGTGAGCAGTGGCATGCCTATGTAGGGAATCTTGGAAAACGCCATTTTGGTGAGTTCGCCACCGTCCTCAAAGGTTATGTCGGGATAGGCGATAATCGACGACACAATCACCAGGCCCGTGATGGCGCATATCACCACCGAGTCCCAGAAAGTTCCCGTTGCCGACACCAGCGCCTGACGGACGGGGTTGCGGGTGCGTGCCGCGGCCGCCACAATGGGTGCCGAGCCCATACCGCTCTCGTTGGAGAACAGTCCGCGTGCCACGCCATAGCGTGCCACAATCAGCACCGAGCCACCGGCAAAGCCACCTCCCACCGCCGCCGGGTCGATTGCCGCCTCGCAGATGAGTTTTATCGTGGGCCACATATATTCACCATTGATAACCAAGATAATGATACATCCCACCACATAAAGGACAGCCATAAACGGCAACAGCGCCGAGCACACACGCGCGATGCTTTTCACGCCGCCCAGCATCACCGCTCCGGCGACGATGACAAGCACGCCGCCGATGATGTGGGGATTGATCTCAAACGAAGCGCTGCTCAGCGCAGTCACAATGGCGTTGCTCTGCACCGAGGTGCCTATGCCCAGCGTCGCCAGTGCGGTGAACACGGCAAAGGCTATCGCCAGAACCTTCCACACCCATCGCATCACGCCGCGGCTGTTGTCGGCAAGGCCACGCTCAAGCGCATACATGGGGCCGCCCAGCATCTTGCCCTCGGGGGTGGTCTCGCGATACTTGATGGCAAGCACCGCCTCGCCATACTTTGTGGCTATGGCGAGTAAACTGGTGATCCAGCACCACAGCACGGCTCCCGGGCCGCCCAGAGCGATGGCTGTGCCCACACCGATGATGTTGCCCGTGCCTATCGTTGCCGACAGTGCCATGGCCAGCGCGCCAAACTGGCTCACGTCGCCCTTCGAGTCGGGGTCTTTCGACACCGAGAGCCTGATGGCCTTGAGCAGATAGCGTTGTGGGATGCGCAGTCGCAACGTGAGAATGAG
>JABUUJ010000018.1:42379-44451 GCA_021443235.1 Muribaculaceae bacterium | reverse complement strand
CTGGAAATCAAACTATTGCCCAAATTACAAATGGTTTAATCGTCAAATGTTAAATAGTGTTTCAAAAGTGCGTTTTATGCTTTAAAACATAATTTTTTGTAAAAATTGGTGTTTTTTGCCTCGCGCCATCAAGTAGCCGACGAAGCAAAAAACATCTCGATCTTTACCTATACAGATACCTCTTGATGCTCTTTTTGGGCGTTTTCTCAAATTCCTGCGGCACAATCTCAATTTTGGCGATGCGCTCATAGGGCGCCACAAGCTTGTTGAGCTCGGCCTTCACGTTTTCCATCTGCTCGGGAAGTTGCTCGGGAGTCACGCCCAGCGAGTCCATTGCCTCATAGTCGGGATAAACCAGCGCCACAAGTTTGCCGCTGCGATCCACGACGAGGCTCTCGTTGACGTAGAGCATATTGTTGAGCTTAGCCTCGATTTCCTCGGGATAGATGTTCTGGCCGTTGCTGCTCAGCAGCATGGTCTTGAGGCGGCCGCGTATCGACACGGTGCCGTCGGCGGCAAGCGTACCCATATCGCCAGTGTGCAGCCATCCGTCGGGGTCAAGTACGTTGGCGGTGGCCTCTTCGTTGTGGAAGTAGCCCTGCATCACGTTCTCGCCGCGCACGCATATCTCGCCAGGCACGTTCTCGGGGTCATCGCTCAGGATCTTGCACTCCATGATGCCAGGCAGGATGCGCCCGGCGCTGTGGGGCACAAACTCGCTCCACGGCGTGTGCGACACCAGCGGCGCGCATTCGGTCATGCCGTAGCCCACGGTGAAAGGGAACTTGATCTTGTAGAGGAAATCCTCCACCTCGGCGTTGAATGCCGCTCCGCCCACAATGACCTCCTCAAATTCGCCGCCGAATGCCTCGATGAGTTTTTTGCGTATCTGCGCATAAATCTTGTTGTCGAGGAATGGCACGGCGAGAGCCCAGCGCAACATCGTCTTGCTAATCATGGGCACAATCATCTTGCTGTAGATCTTCTCAAGCACCAGCGGAACGCATATCACCAGGTTGGGCTTCACCTCGGCCATGGCCTGCACGAGAATCTTGGGCGACGGAATGCGGCCCAGCAGCGTGACGTGCGAGCCGGCGGCAAGCGGGCACAGCATGTCGAAGGCGCAGCCATAGGCGTGGGCCAGCGGCAGGAACGACAGGTGCCGCGAGCCTTTGTGGCACAAGCCCGAGTTAAGGCCATAGACAAGGTTGCCGCAGATGTTGTTGCCCGTAATCATCACTCCCTTGCTAAATCCGGTTGTTCCCGAGGTGTAGTTGATTTCCATGAGGGTGTCGCCGGGGATGTCGGGGTAGCGTATGTCGTTGCGGTAGAATCCGCTCTTGTACTTGCGGTTGAAGGCGCGGCTCAGGCCATAGAGGCACTTGCCCACCTCCTCGCCGGGCTTCTCGGCAAGGAGCTTGCGGTCGTCGAGCGACAGCGCTGCCTTGATGTTGTGCAGCTGGTCGAAGTCGATCGTGTCCCATATGCTTTTGCTCGCAAAGAGCAACTTCGACTCGCTATGGTTGATGATGTGCTGCGCATCGTTGGGGTTGAAGTCCTGCAAGATGGGCACTATCACGGCGCCATAGGTGATGGTGGCAATGAACACCGTGACCCAGCTGGGCGTGTTCTTGCCTATGAGCGCGATCTTGTCGCCCTGCTTGATGCCGCAGTGCTCAAAGAGCAGGTGCATGCGTGCTATGTTGCGCGCAAAGTCGCCATAGGTCAGCGTGGTCTTGTCGTTATAGTCGCTCAGGCACGGCAACTCCCAGTTGTCGATGAAGCTTTTCTCATAAATCTTTATAGTATTCTCTTTTAGCATATCACTGTAGATGTTAAAGCACGTGCAAAGTTACACAAATATCGCCACACTCGCAACACCCCACAAAATTTGCCCTCCCAATCGCGCGCGCGCCCGCGATTCAATATTGTTTTGCAGCAACTGGGAATGAAATTTCCAAAAATCCTAAAAATTCCCATGAGATGTTGCTCGCTGCGCGAGCGTTCAACATTGTTCAACATTGTTCAACGTGGTTTAACATTGCTGGAGCAGCCCACGGCATCGTGAAGCC
>JABUUJ010000018.1:40986-42234 GCA_021443235.1 Muribaculaceae bacterium | reverse complement strand
AATTTTTTTGGATTTTTCTTTGTCAGTTCAAAAAAAAGCAGTACCTTTGCACTCGCAATGCGAAAAGCAGTGCACGACTCCGTAGCTCAGCTGGTAGAGCAATTGACTCTTAATCAATGGGTCGTGGGTTCGAGTCCCACCGGGGTCACCACTAAACGACGATTATTTTTTGCAACCCATCTGCAGAAAGTAATCGTTTTTTTTGTGTATGTAGCTGTGCTTGCTCTCAGTGGCGGCATCGTTTTTTTATGGTAAAACGGCAAATCCCCAATTTTTCCCCAAAATTAGGGATTACAATCGCTAAATTAGGTATAAATTTGGGGATTTCAAGAAGTATGCATTGTCGCTTACCGAGCTGGCTGCCCACACGAGCGAGCGCGATGTACAACGCACCATTGCCACACGCCTCATCTATGGCTGCTATCCCGAGGTTGTTACCAGCCCCGAGTATGCTCGCGACACCTTGCATGCCATTACCAACAGTTACCTGTATAAAGACATCCTGCTGTATAAGGGACTGAAAAAAGCCGATGTGCTCTACAACCTTGTTCGCGCGCTTGCTTTACAAGTAGGTAGCGAGGTAAGTTACAATGAGTTGGCCGGCCTTGTAGGCGTTGACAAGGACACTGTGGCGCGCTACCTCGACCTACTTGAGAAGTGCTTTGTGATTTTCCGTCTAAATTCGTTCTCGCGCAATGGTCGCAATGAGATTAAGAAGGGCAAAAAGGTGTATTTCTATGACAATGGAGTTAGGAACGCTGTGATTAACAACTTTGCTCCCATTGAGTTGCGCAATGACATGGGGGCTTTGTGGGAGAACATGATGATAGCCGAGCGCAAGAAACGCAACGCTATGGTGGGAAGCTATGCCCAACCGTTTTTCTGGCGCACTCACGACCAGAGCGAGGTTGACTACATTGAGGAATGCGACGGCATTATTTTGCCCTTTGAATTCAAATGGAGCGCCAAGCGCAAGCCTCGTCTGCCAAGCGCTTTTTGTGACGCCTATGGAAACCCCGAGTTACAAGTCATCACTCCCGAGAACTTCTGGAATTTCCTAAAATAAAGCCAGCAAAAGCTTGCCGCACCCGTGGTTCAACTTTGTTGCGGCGGCATCGCGAAGCAAAATTAATAACAAATTGACGATAATTAATATTTGGCAACTATATACTATTTGACCCCGATATGTGGAATGATGAAAGCTGCCGTAGGCAGCAGATGTCAGTAGGCAGGTATGACCACAGGAGG
>JABUUJ010000018.1:32120-40792 GCA_021443235.1 Muribaculaceae bacterium | reverse complement strand
TACAGGCCTACTAACATCTGCTGCCTCCGGCAGCCCTTTCTTGGGGTCAAATAGTATATCGTTGCCTAATTTTATATATAAGCAACAAAAACATCTAAAGGTGTTTTAATTTTGGCAAAGTTTGCGTAAATTTGTGTTTTCAAAACCATTTGTGATGAACATTGAAGAGCTGAGGGACTATGCCTTGTCGCTACCTGGTGTCACCGAGGGCATATTCATGGACGAGATCGTCGACTTCCGTGTCGAGGGTAAGTGGTTCATGCTCTATTGGTTATGGGCCGTTGAGCCGCGGGTGGCGGTGAAATGCGACCCCGAGACAGCCATCGAGCTGCGTGAGCGTTATCGCGCCGTGGAGCCTGCCTACCACATGAACAAGCGCCTGTGGAACGACATCTACCTCACGCGCGATATGCCCGGCGACGAAATCAAGCACTGGGTGCGCCACTCCTATGAGCAGGTAATCGCTAAATTCCCTAAGTCTCTTAAATCTAAATATTTAACCCAAGATGATTAAGAACCTGATTTTTGACTTTGGCAAGGTGCTGGTCGACTACGACATATCAATCATTGCCAATAAGTTCTTCAGCGAGCCCGAGCAGATGAAACTTTTCCAGCAACTGCTCAGCAGGCCTGAGGCTGTGGCCGAGATGGACCGCGAGGAAATCCCGTTCTCGCAATACGTCGCACGCCTTCAGGCGCAATATCCCGCCATCGCCCAGTCGTTGCAGCATTTCCACGACGACTACAACATGCTCATTACTGGCGAGATGCCTGGCATGAAGGACTTGCTAACCCGCCTGAAAGCCAAGGGGTATCACCTCTATGGCCTCACCAACTGGTGCAGCAAGGTGCACAACACCATTGAGAAGTACAGTGACCTCTTCGGGCTGCTCGACGGGCGGATCATATCGAGCGAGGTGCATTTCATCAAACCCGAGCCCGAAATCTACCACGCGCTGCTCGACACCTACCGACTGGTGCCCGAGGAATGCGTCTTTGCCGACGATAAGCCCGAGAACATTGCCGCTGCCCAGGCGCTGGGCATACATGGCATCGTGTTTGTCGACGCTTGCCAGTATGCGCGCGAACTCGCCGAACGCTTTAACATTGAGCTATGAAACAGGTGTGGTTGTGGATTCTGGCATTGCTCGTCATCCTGGTGTGGGCCGAGACTTTTGTCTCCTCTAAGGTGCTGCTCGACTACGGGCTGATGCCTGCCGACATATTTTTCTACCGCTTTATCCTCTCCTATGTGTGCCTCATTTTCCTCAGCCACAAGAGGGTGTTGTGCATGTCGTGGGCCGACGAGTTGCTGTGCGTGCTGCTGGGCATAACTGGCGGCTCGCTGTATTTCCTGTGCGAGAACATGGCGCTGAAATTCTCCACGGCATCTAATGTAGCTATCCTTGTAGGCACTACGCCGTTGCTCACCGCTCTGCTGCTGGCTGTATTTTACCATGAGGAACGTCTAAGCCGCAGGCAGGTGCTGGGGTCGTTCATTGCCTTTGTGGGCCTGGTGCTGGTGGTGCTCAATGGTCAGCTGGTGCTGCATCTCAACCCCGTGGGCGATGCTCTGGCAATGGGCGCGTCGGTCACTTGGGCGCTATATTCGTTGTTTATCAAGAGGTTGTCGGGACGCTACGATGTGATGTTTGTCACCCGCAAGGTCTTTGCCTATGGCCTGATCACGATTTTACCGTGGTTTGTCTGGGTCGAGCCGCTGCAACTCACCCCTGCCATCCTCTCACAACCTGTGGTGTGGGTCAACTTGCTCTATCTGGGACTGATTGCGGCAATGGGATGCTTCCTGCTGTGGAACTGGCTGCTTCCCAGGCTGGGCGTCGTGAAGGCTACCAACCTTATCTACAGCCAGAGTGCCTTCACCATGTTTATCGCCGCCATCGTGCTGGGCGAACGCATCACCCTCATGGCAGTCGCCGGCGTCATCACCCTCACTCTGGGCATGCTGCTCGCCACACGCAAGTCGCGCCTAAGGCTCTCATCCCACCGCCGCCACTAACCCCACCCACCAAAACAAAAATCATTAACTAAATACAAAGTAATATGAAACAGAGTTTTTATGAGATTTTCAGCGAGCTGAATCGCATTCCGCGCCCCTCGCACCACGAAGGTCGCGCCGCCGACTTCCTGTGCCAGTTTGCACAGAAGTTGGGCCTGAACTATCGCCGCGACAACCACAACTGCGTCGTGATTGAGAAACCTGCCTCGCCAGGCTGCGAGAATGCCGCTCCTGTGGTGATTCTCAACCACATGGACATGGTGTGCGTGGCACAGGACGGATACCTGCGCGACGGTCGCCCCTTTGACCCGCTCAACGATGAGATTCGCCCCTATATCGAGACCGACGAGAACGGTGTGCGCTGGATGAAGGCCGAGGGCACCTCGCTGGGAGCCGACAATGGAGTTGGGCTGGCGATGGCGCTGGCAATTCTGGCCGACGACGACATCAAGCACCCCGCCCTTGAGGTGCTTACTACCACCAACGAGGAGGACGGCATGAGTGGAGCCGAGGGCCTTAGCCTCGACTTTATCAAAGGTCGCAAAATCGTTAACCTCGATAGCGAGGCCTATGACGAAATCACCGTGGGAGCCGCAGGGGCTTACCTCCAAGTGGCTCACTGGACTCCCGAATGGAAGCCGGTGCCCGCCGGCTGGCAGATGCGCCGACTCGTTATCGATGGCGGCCTGGGCGGACACTCGGGCGTGGAGATTAACAAAGGACGCTGCAACTGCAACCAGCTCATGGCACAATTCTTCGCCACTAAGAATTGGCCCTGCGAGAATGAGAACATCGTGCTGTGCGCTATCAACGGCGGCACCGCCAACGCCGCGATTCCGTCGCATTGCCATGCCATTGTGGCTGTGAACAACCTCGATGCACTTGCACAAGCCGTTGAGAAGTGGGATGCCGTGATAAAGGCAAAGTATGGCGTCAACGACCCGAAGGTGAGCATGCGCATCGAGGATGCCGAGCCTTGCGAGAACTATATAGGCAATGCCGCCCAGTTGCTTAGCTGCCTCGCGTCGCTGCCATGCAACATGCTTGCGATGCGCGACGACATGCCCGGCACTGTGATGACGAGCAACAACATGGGTGTGATAAGCACACAACCCACCGATATCTCTGCCTCGTGTCACACACGCAGCTTCAGCAACGAAGAGATGCGTCGCCTGGCACGTAACATCGCCGACGCCTGCACCGCACATGGCGCTGCTCGCGTTGATACGCTCATGGACACTGGCTCGTGGATGGAAGACCCCAACTCGCAACTCATCGAGCTCACATGTCAGTGCTTCAAGGACGTGCTTGGCTTTGAGCCTCGCAAGATGGCGATGCACTTTGTGCTCGAGAGTGCCTACTATGTTGAGAAATACCCGGGCTGCGAAATCGTTTCGATGGGACCGCTCATCATCGAGCCACACTCTACCTGCGAGCGCATAAACCTCGACACAGCCGACAACATCTGGGCGGTAACCAAGGAACTCATCACCCGCCTCGCACAAGCATAGGCACAACATAAAACGCGCCCCCAGCTCAACGAAACTGGGGGCGCGTTTTTTCTCAAGCGTTCAGGCGTGGCTTAGCTCGCCCGTCACGCTATCCATGATATAGCCTTTCACCACCACATCCTTGGGCATGAGCGGGTGATTGCGCACAAGATCGACCGTCTCGTGCACAGCGGCATTGGTGTCGTCAAAGCCGTGTAGCCACGAGTCAAGGTCAATGCCGCAGTGGCGCATCAGCTGGATGTGCTCGTCGTCAACGCCGCGCTCCTTCATCAGGTGGAGCATCTCCTTGGCGTCCATGCCCTGCACGCCACAGCCAGTGTGCCCTATAATCATAACCTCATTAACTCCAAGCTCATACACCGCCACCAGTATCGACCGCATGGTCGAGTCAAACGGGTTAGTGATTGTGCCGCCAGCGTTCTTGATGATTTTCACATCACCGTTTTTCAGTCCCAGTGCTGCGGGCAGCAGTTGCACCAGCCTCGTGTCCATGCAGGTCACTATTGCCACCTTCTTGTCGGGGTATTTGCTGGTTTTATACTGTTCGTAGGCCTTTGCCGCAACAAATTGCCTGTTAAATTCAAGCATCTCCTCAATCATAGCAGTTGTATAGTTTAATGTTTAATGTTTATAGTTTAAAGTTTATAGTTTAGTGTTTATTGAGTTTTTTCGCTTAGGCGCTTAGACGCATAGTCGCGTAGACGTAGCTCGGCGCAGCCAATTATGAATTAAGAATTAAAGTTTCTTCACTGTGGCGGGATCGGCAACGAGCCACAGGACATCACCGGCGATAAAGGTGATGTCGGGGGTGGGCGAGAGATAGGTGGGCTCGCCATCCTCGCCGTCGCGTTGCACAGCCACCAGCAGGGCGCTATAATCTTCGCGCAACCTTGCCCGCTTCAAGTTCATGCCCACTATGGGCGAACTGTCCTTAATGGCGATGTGCAGCAACTTGGCCTCGCCAGCGCTATGTACGTCGTGCTTCTCCTCTTTCTCGGCGATGGGTAGCAGGCGCTCAATGGCTTTCTCGGTGCCTATCACACCCAGCACGTCGCCCGGGAATACGCGCATATCGCTCTTGGGCACCGGGTAAATCGTGCCTCGACGCTCAATGTTGACAACATTCACGCCATACTTGCGCCTGAGGTCGGCGTCGCGCAGCTGCTCGCCGGCAAACGGGCATCCCGGCTCTACGGTAATATAGGCCAGGTGCATGTCGCTCACCAGCGTGTTGTTTTTCCCGGTGCGATGGTTCTCGCGCTGGTTGGCGTTGTCAATGAAGAAGTGCTCAAGCCGCGTCATGCGTTTTTTAAGCATCGGTGTGAGCGCAAACACGATTATAAGGTTGATAACAATGCCCATAAACAGCGACGTGTGGCTGTTGTAGTAGTCGCTCAGCATCAGCGCCATGAATCCTGTGCACAGAATGAAGCTGAAGGTCTCCATCAGCACGATGGGAACATACGACACCTTGCCGGTCAGCTCCACAAGTCGCCTGCGCTCGTTCTCGCCTATGGGGAAGCGCATTATGCTCCACAGGAAGGGAATGATGCACAATATGGTCAGCACGGTCCAAATTTTCTCGCTATTTTCCTCGCCGAGGTAACTCTGCACCGAGCCCCATTCCATAACCTCGTCGATGACAATCGCCACGGTAACCATAATTGCAAAGTAGAGAGTGAGGCGCAGCAGATAGCGAGCGATGATTTTCTTCCACAGCTCGCGCGACTCGGGCACCTCGGCCTTTTGTGCGGTGTCGCTATATCCGCTCAGGGCCACAATCCAGCGCGCGGGCAGCACCTTGAGCAGACCGCTGTAGCATGGCTCGGCCTGCTTGATAAAGAACGGGGTGGTGAACGTGGTGATCACACTCACTGCCACGATGATGGGGTAGGTGGTGGGCTTGAGCACTCCCAGCCCGGTGCCCAGCGAGGCGATGATAAACGAGAACTCGCCTATCTGCGTGAGCGTGAAGCCGCTCTCAATAGCGTTCTTCAGCGGCTGTCCTGTGGCAAGCATGCCAAAGGTGCCAAAAGTTATCATGCCCACTATCACAACTACCGAGAGCAACGCGATCGTGCCGGCATGCTCTACGAGAATGTTGGGGTCGACCATCATTCCCACCGAGATGAAAAACACTGCGCCAAAGAGGTCCTTGATGGGCGACACAAGGTGCTCAATGCGCTTGGCCTCGACGGTGCCGGCAAGAATTGACCCCATCACAAAGGCGCCCAATGCCAGCGAGAAACCCGCCTCGACCGAGAGAATCGCCATCAGGAAGCACAGCCCCATGCTGATGATGAGCATCATCTCATCGCTGATTAGGCGCTTGTAGTGCTTGAAAATTGCCGGAATGAGGAAAATACCCACGGTGAACCACATCACCAGGAAGAAGCTCAGGCTGATGATGCTGCCAATCATCTTGCCGCCCTCAACGCTCTTGTCGACTGCTACTCCCGACAGCACCACCATGAGCACTACCGCGATGAGGTCCTCGACCACCAGCACGGCAAATATCATGGGCACAAAACGACGCTGACGCATGTTGAGGTCGGTCAATGCCTTGATAATGATGGTTGTTGACGACATTGACATCATGCCACCCAGGAATATCGAGTTGACAAGGTCATAGCCCATGAGCTTGCCCACCATGAAGCCCAACCCTATCATGCCCAGCACAATGATGCCTGCCGTGACAATTGCCGAGCCTCCCACGTTGACCAGTTTCTTGAAGCTGAACTCCAGTCCCAGTGAGAACAGTAGCACGATGATACCTATCTGCGCCCAGAACTCGATATTGCTCTCGTTGGCCACACTGCTAAAGAATGCAAAGTGTGGACTTGCAATGAACCCCGCTACTATATAACCCAGCACCACAGGCTGCTTCAGTTTCTTGAAAACGATGGTTGCCACTGCGCCTAAACCAAGAATCAGGGCAAGGTCGCTAATCAGTTTGTGTATCTCAAGTTCACTCATAGTCTATTTGTTTGTTACATTGTTAGTTGCGCCACAACGACGAGATTTTTCGCCTGATGGCTATCACATTGCCGGCGGTAATCAATCCCATAATCGCCATGCCCACCGCCAGTGCCATGCCCACGCTCGCACCATCGGTGCCAAACACTCTGAGCATGTCAAGATAGTAGCAACGCCCGGCAAGCATTAGTGCAAAACTCGCCACGAGCACGCTGGCGTTGATGGCGACCACCATGAGCACATAGGGACGCGACACCTCGCCAGGAGAGTAGCCCAGCATGAGCAGGTCTTGCAACTTGCGGGTGTTTTTCTGCAACAGCAGGTAGATGCTCAGCATCAGCACAAAGAATGCCAATACGCTGATAATCACGCCCACAGCCACCACTATGCCTATGATGAGCGTAAGGAAGTAGTTGGCCTTGCTCGACGACATCTTGTCGCCTGCCACGTCGAGGTGGTGCCGCTCCATGTATTCCTCGATTTTCACATCGCCGGGACTGCTCACCTCCAGGATGAGGCGCTGAGGCTGCTGGCGTGTGCCGCTGCCATAGCGCTCGTTGGCCCACCGCATGAACTCTTCGGGCACTATCACGGTGTTGAGTCGCGACGAGAAGCCCACAATGCGGCCGGGCAGCACGTCGCTGTGTCCGTTCCCGCTCAGGGTGAACGCCAGCGGTATCTTGCTCATCTGGCTCTCGCTAATCTGTGGCAGGCCCTGTGAGGCTGCAAATCCGAAGTTGTAGAGCGAGACGTAGTCATGCGACACTATCACTGGAATTTCGGGCTGTGCAGGCGAGAATTGCCACTGCGTGTCGGCCACGTCGATAAATTGGGTGGGAATCGACTCAAAGAAAAACTGTGTGCGCATGGCGCGGTCGCCGCCCAGTCCCACGGTGGCCGAGATGGAATACTCGCTGGTGGCAAAGCGCCCCACCTTGCGACACCACGGCTGCGACTCGATGTCGGCAATGTCGCTCTCGCTGAACTGCCCTTGGTTGCCCAGCATGGCACCCACGCCGGTCACATTCTTGGTAATCACGAGGTAGTCCTTGCTGATGAAACTTTCCTCGTCGTTAAATATCGGGCTCACGTCGCTGTAGAACTGCACGCCCAGTATCACGATGGTGAGGCCCACAAGGTTGGCTATCGAGAAGCCTGTGAGTTGTGACGCGCTGATGTGCTTGCGCAGCAATTTCCATATCAGTCTCATAGCTTCAACTCCTCATCTACAGTGATTAAAACATGATTGCCCACACTGGTGGCGATGATGCCGGCGCCCTGGACCGATGCCTCGGTGCTTACCAGTTGGGCCACAATGCGGTTGTTGCTCTCGTCGAGGTGGCTCACGGGCTCGTCAAGCACGATGAAATCGGCAGGCTGGCACAGCGTGCGCACAAGGGCAACGCGCTGCTGCTGCCCAATCGACAGGTGCGCCACCAGGCTCTGGGCTTTCTCGGCTACACCCAGCATCTCAAGCATCTGCACGATTTGCGCCTCGCTCTTGTAGTGGGTGAGCTGGTTCTTAAGCAAGATGTTCTCCATCACGGTGAGCTCGGGAAACAGACGCAGGTCCTGTGGCAGATAGGCGATGTGGCGACGGCGCACATCGCACCACTCGCTCACGGTGAGTGTGTTGACGTCGCGGCCGTCGAGCAGCAACGTTCCCGCAAAGTCGTTGCGGTAGCCATATATGTAGCTGCACAGCGACGATTTGCCTGTGCCGCTCTCGGCCGAGATCAAGTAGTTGCGGCCACGCTCCAGCGTCACATCACGCAGCCACACCTGGCTGCCGGTGTCGCCGCGTCCCGCAAACACGCTCGGCAGCATTCCTTTCAGTTCAATTCTCTTCATCCAGTCGATGCTTTCTGAATTCCAATAATTTTTCTGCAAAGTTACTGCACATCGCCCGCACCACAAAATATTTAATAATATTTATGCTCGCAGGTTGCTCGCAGCGCTCGCGTTCAACTTGGCTCAATGTGGTTTAACCTTGTTCAACTTTGTTGAGGCAAAAATAGTCAAAGTCAAAGTCAAGGTCAAAGTCAAAAAAAATGGCAACTATATACTATTTGACCCTAAGAAAGGGCTGCCGGAGGCAGCAGATGCTAGTAGGCCTGTATCAGCTGGTTAAGGAGCGAAGCGACAACCAGCTGGTGCAGGTATAG
>JABUUJ010000018.1:8657-31935 GCA_021443235.1 Muribaculaceae bacterium | reverse complement strand
TCTGCTGCCTACGGCAGCTTTTTATCATTCCACATATCGGGGTCAAATTGTATATAGTTACCAAAGAATATCATTGCCTTTTGTTATTGGGGTGGAGTTGTTTTAGGGGATGTTGAGATAGCGATGGGTTTGGAGGGAGAGTCGCCACAGGGGGTTGCGGAGGACGGCGGCGATGGTGGCATCTATGCTGGCCTGACGGGCGTTGGAATCGTCGCTGTAGCAAGGTTGCAGGAAATGGTGTGTGGCATGTATGTGGTCGTATTGCGACAGGTCTTGCCCAAGATATACGACTTTCAGTTCGTCACAGTGCGTAAGCATACAAGGGTGGGCGTCACCGCCCGGGAATCCTTGTTTGGGCGACAGTGTTACCCAATCGATGCCTGCGGGGATGGGTTGCGTGCCATTGGTCTCGATTGCAATGCGTTTTCCGGTGAGTTTAAGGGCTTTAATAAGAGCTTCGTCGGCCTGCAGAGTTGGCTCTCCGCCAGTGAGTACGATAAGCGGAGCGTCGGGGTATTGCATCACTTGCTCCACGATGGCTGGCAGCGACATCATGGTGCCAGCGTTGTGCTGTGTGTCGCAGAACGCGCACGACAGGTTGCATCCGCTAAAGCGGACGAACACGCTTGCAGTGCCGGTGTGAAAACCTTCGCCCTGTAGCGAGTGAAATATCTCAACTACTTTATACACTTTAGTTTATCAAGTTTATCAAGTTTATAGTAAGGTTGAGAGTTTATAGTTTATTGTTTATAGAGTTTAGCGAAATCTTGAAAAAAAGTCAATGTCAAGGTCAACGTCAAAGTCGAAACAAACTACTCGTCGCGCTCGTAGGCTGCCATGTTGTCGCGCGACTCCCACACCTCGGCACGGTAGCAGTTGGGCACTGTGTCGACAATCCAACGTGCTATGTTCTCGGCAGTGGGGTTGAAGTCGAGCACCTCGTTGAGGTTGCGGTGGTCGAGTTGCTTGTGCACGAGTTTCTTGATAAGGGTGAAGTCGCACACCATTCCGTTGCTGTCGAGTTGGCGCGCTTTGCAGTATATGTTGACCATCCAGTTGTGCCCGTGCAGGTTCTCGCACTTGCTCTCATAGTCGAGATAAAGCTGGTGGCAAGACGATATTTCAAGAGTCTTTTTTACGAAGTACATATTGTGTTTTTTTAAAGTTCATATTCGGTTGGGTCGTCAATGCCAGCCTCGCGTAGTGCCATGATGCGCTCGGTGCAAGTGCCGCATTTCCCGCAGTGCTTTTCGCCGCCCTTGTAGCACGAGTAGGTCTCGGCATAGTTGATGCCCAGCGCCTTTCCGTGGCGAGCTATGTCGGCTTTGGAAATGTTGGTGTAGGGTGCATAGATGTGAATGCCCTCGTAGGTGCCGCTGGTCATCGTGGCGCTCATGGCGTCGATAAACTCGGGGCGGCAGTCGGGGTAGATGGTGTGGTCGCCGCCGTGGTTGGCAATCATGACGCGCTTCAGCCCCTGGCTCTCGGCGATGCCGCAAGCGATTGCGAGCATGATGCCGTTGCGGAAGGGCACCACGGTCACCTTCATGTTCTCATCGTCGTAGTTACCGTCGGGGATGGCGTCGGGGCTCTCAAGCAGTGCGCTCTTGAAGTATTTCTTCATAAACTCAAGAGGAATGATTAAGTGCTTGATGCCCAGACGCTCGCAATGCAAAATCGCGCAACGGTGCTCGCGATGATTCTGCGTTGAGCCATAGTCGAAAGTCACTGCCAGCGCAATCTCGCTGGCATATTCATGCAGCATGGTGATTGAGTCCATGCCTCCCGAAACGATGATTACCGCGTCCTTTGCCATGGCGTGTTACTTGTTAAGATAGGCCAGCTGCCTTGCTTTCATCATGTCCTGGTGGTCATCATCGGCCCAGCAAGCAAATGGCTTGATTGAGATGCCGCCGCGAGGACGGAACAGCCCCACAACCTCGATATACTTGGGGTCCATGAGCCTGATGAGGTCCTTCATGATGATGTTGACGCAGTCCTCGTGGAAGTCGCCGCGGTTGCGAAAGCTGAACAGATAGAGTTTCAGGCTCTTGCTCTCGACCATCTTGATGCGAGGTATGTAGTTGATGATGATGTGGCCAAAATCGGGCTGCCCGGTAACTGGGCACAGCGATGTGAACTCGGGGCAATCGAGCGTCACGATGTAGTCGTTCTCGGGGTGCTTATTGTCAAAAGCCTCAAGAACATTGGGCGTGTAGCCAAACTCGTAATTAGTTTTTTTATTGCCAAGGAGGCTCACTCCTCCCAATTCTTCTTTACTGCGTGGCATAGCTGTAGTGTTTTATGTTTTATGGGTGCAAAGGTACAAAATAAGTGCGACAATTGAAAGTTTCCCCGCCACTAAAACCAGCAGCCCCGACCCATTGCGGGCGAGGCTGCCATAATATGTTTTCAAGCTAAAACTTACTTGACGTCTTTCTTGGCGCGAATGCAGGCGAAAGCAAGGTAGGCGATGATTGCCACATACATCACGATGGCGAGCCAGCTTTGTGCGGCATCGCTCAGGCTTGTCTCATACTTGAAGCCGAAGTAGAGCAACGCTGCGCTCACAACACCCATGAGGGCGCCACCGGCGATGAAGCCCGAGGCGAGCAGCGTGCCACGCTCCTGACGTGCCTTGTTGACCTCCTCATTTTTGCTGCGAGAGCCTACAAACCAGCTGATTATACCACCCACAAGGAGCGGAGTATTGAGCTGCAAGGGAATGAACATGCCCAGTGAGAATGCCAGTGCAGGCACGCCCAGCCAGTTGAGCAGCAGCGCCAAAATCGCACCCACGATGTAGAGAAGCCAGGGAGTCTCGCCACCCATCATGAGCGGGTCGATGACGGCTGCCATGGCGTTGGCTTGTGGAGCCACGAGAGCGTTGTCGCCCACAAATCCGTAGGTCTTGTTGAGGATAATCATCACACCGCCCACGGTAGCTGCCGAGAGCAGAGTGCCCACGGCTTTCCAGGTCTGCTGCTTGGCGGGGGTGTTGCCCAGCCAGTAGCCAATCTTCATATCGGTCACCATGCCGCCTGCCATCGACAGCGCGGTGCACACAACGCCGCCAATCACCATCGATGCCACGATGCCTCGAGGCCCGTCAAGGCCGACAGCCACAAATATTCCCGATGCCACAATGAGTGTCATGAGCGTCATGCCGCTCACAGGGTTGGTGCCCACGATGGCGATCGCGTTGGCTGCCACAGTAGTAAACAAGAATGCGATGACGCACACAACTATAAATGCCACAAGAGTTTGGGCAATATTATGGATAACACCGATATAGAAGAACGCCAGTGTGACGAGCAGTGCTGCTGCCAGGGCAAACACAAGCACCTTCATCGAGATGTCCTTTTGGTGACGCTCAACCTGCACGTTCTCGGCCTGGCCCTTAAATGCCTGTCCGGCAAGTCCCACGGCGCTGCGAATCACGCCCCACGACTTCACGATGCCTATGATACCGCTCATCGCGATACCGCCAATGCCGATGTATCGTGCGCCGTTCTTGAAGATGTCGTCGGCGGGCACGTTGGCCATCTCAGGGCTCATGCCCATCAGCGGCACGATTACCCACCAGATGAAAGCGCTACCGGCAAAGATGATGAAACTGTAGCGCAGGCCCACGATATAGCCCAGGCCCAGCACAGCGGCGCCGGTGTTGACCTTGAACACCATCTTCATGCTGTCGGTCACATGGCTCAACGCTGGAATCATCTGTGTCGATATCACCTCTTTCCACCAACCGAAGGTCGAGAGGACAAAGTCGTAGAGACCGCCCACAATACCCGCGATGAGAAGCGGCTTGGCCTGCTCGCCACCCTTCTGGCCGCTGATAAGCACCTGAGTAGTAGCGGTTGCCTCGGGGAAGGGGAACTTGCCGTGCATGTCGCTCACAAAGTACTTGCGGAAAGGGATGAAGAACAGGATGCCAAGCAGGCCGCCCAGCATCGAGCTCAGGAACACCTCAAGGAAGTTGACTGTGATCTCGGGATACTTGGCCTGCAGGATGTAGAGCGCGGGCAGGGTGAAGATGGCGCCTGCCACCACGATGCCGCTGGCGGCGCCGATGCTCTGGATGATCACGTTCTCGCCAAGCGAGTTCTTGCGCTTGGTGACGCCTGCGATACCCGCCGCTATGATCGCGATGGGGATAGCAGCCTCAAACACCTGTCCTACCTTCAGTCCCAGATAAGCCGCTGCGGCACTGAAGATTACCGCCATGATGAGTCCCAGCGACACCGAGTAGGGTGTTACCTCGGGGTACTCGCGGTCGGGCCTCATCACAGGCACATACTTCTCGCCCGGTTTCAACTCGGTGAACGCGTTGCTGGGCAAGGTCATTTCGTCTTGTTGTTTTTTCTGTTCGTCAGACATAATATTGTAAAATTTTGGTTATTTCACTCCGATTATGGGACACAAAGCCCATAATAGGTGCAAAGTTAGTAATTTTCCCCGAAAACTGCAAGTCGCGGCTGTTATCGTTTCACACGTTTTTGCCATGGCGTTTCGGGCTGAATTTTTTTTGAAAAAAGTGGGGAAAAGCGCGTGTTAATTTGGTGAAATAGTAGTAACTTTGCACTTTGGTATGTGCCGCACTCTCGCGTTACGCGCGAGGTTGAGGTATATTGGACAAGATAACAAACTAATAATAAAGCATATAACACTATGTATAGAACTAAAACATGTGGTGAACTGCGCCTTGCCAACGTTGGCGAGGTGGTTACACTCGCTGGCTGGGTGCAGCGCACTCGCAAGATGGGTGGCATGACATTCGTTGACTTGCGTGACCGCTACGGCATCACTCAAATCGTGTTTAATAACGAGGTTGACGCCGACCTGTGTGAGGCCGCCAACCACCTGGGCCGCGAATATGTGGTGCAAATCACCGGAAAGGTAGAGGAGCGCTCAAGCAAAAACGCCAACATCGCCACCGGCGACATCGAGATTATCGCTCAGACAATGAATGTACTCAGCGAGAGCGTCACCCCTCCCTTCACTATCGAGGACAACACCGACGGCGGCGACGACCTGCGCATGAAGTACCGCTACCTCGACCTGCGCCGCAACGCTGTGCGCAAGAATCTCGAGCTGCGTCACCGCATGACAATCCTCATACGCAACTTCCTCGACTCGCGCAACTTTATCGAGGTCGAGACGCCCATCCTCATCGGCTCTACTCCCGAGGGAGCACGCGACTTTGTGGTGCCCTCGCGCATGAACCCAGGCCAGTTCTACGCGCTGCCCCAGAGCCCTCAGACTCTCAAGCAGCTGCTCATGGTGGCAGGCTTTGACCGCTACTTCCAGATTGCCAAGTGCTTCCGCGACGAGGACCTGCGCGCCGACCGCCAGCCCGAGTTTACCCAGATTGACTGCGAGATGAGCTATGTCGATCAGGAGGATGTGCTTGAGACCTTCGAGGCAATGGCTCGCCACCTTTTCAAGGAAGTTCGTGGCGTTGACCTGCCCGAGAAGTTGCAGCAGATGACTTGGAACGACGCTATGCGCCTCTACGGCAGCGACAAGCCCGACTTGCGCTTCGGCATGACCTTCGTAGAGCTGATGGACGTGCTAAAGGGCACTGGCGACTTCGCCGTGTTCAATGAGGCCGCCTACATCGGTGGTATATGCGTTCCTGGTTGCGCCGACTATAGCCGCAAGCAGCTTGACGAGCTCACCAACTTCGTTAAGCGTCCGCAGGTGGGTGCCAAGGGCTTGGTGTATGTCAAGTACAACGCCGACGGCACTGTGAAGTCGAGCATCGACAAGTTCTACAGCCCCGAGCAGCTGGCACAGCTCAAGGAGGTCATGGGAGCCAAGGATGGCGACCTGGTGCTCATCATGAGCGGTGACAACGCCAACAAGACCCGCGTGCAGCTGTGCACGCTGCGTCTTGAGATGGGCGAGCGCCTGGGCTTGCGCGACAAGAACAAGTTTGAGTGCCTGTGGATTGTCGACTTCCCGCTCTTTGAGTGGAGCGACGAGGAGCAGCGCCTGATGGCAACCCATCACCCGTTCACCATGCCCAATCCCGAGGATATACCTCTGCTCGACGAGCATCCCGAGCAGGTTCGCGCCGTGGCCTACGACTTTGTGTGCAACGGCATTGAGCTGGGCGGCGGCAGCATCCGTATCCACGACGGCAAGCTTCAGGCTCGCATGTTCGACATCCTGGGCTTCACCCCCGAGCGTGCTATGGCACAGTTTGGCTTCCTCATCAACGCGTTCAAGTATGGCGCGCCACCTCACGCTGGTCTGGCATTTGGCCTCGACCGTTTCGTGTCGATTATGGCAGGCCTCGACAGCATACGCGACTGCATCGCCTTCCCCAAGAACAACAGTGGCCGCGACGTGATGCTTGACGCCCCCAGCGAGATTGACCAGGCTCAGCTCGACGAGCTTTTCCTTGAAGTAAAGGCTCCTAAGGCATAAACGACGCGATGCGCATGAAAGTGAAGGATGTGGCTCGCATCATCGAGCAGTATGCGCCACTTGCGATGCAAGAGGGATTTGACAACGCCGGCATGCAGGTGGGAAGACTTGACGACACCGTCAAGGGCATCGTGCTGTGCACCGACGTCACCCTCGACATCGTTGACGAGGCAATCGCTTGCGGCCACAACCTCATTGTGTCGCATCACCCGCTCATTTTCCACGCCCTGAAGAAAATCACCGGGCGCACCATCGTTGAGACCATCGTGGCACGCGCCATCAAGCACGACATCAACATCTACTGCGCACACACCAACATGGACAACACGCCCGGCGGCGTGTCGTGGCGCATGGCGGCCAAGTTGGGGCTCACTCAGGTCGAGGTGCTCGACCCGCACCCCGCCGCCGATGCCCAAGGCCAGCCAGTGACGATGGGCTGCGGCGTCGTGGGCACCATCGAGCCCATGCTCGCGCGCGAGCTGATGGCGAGGCTCAAGGCGACGTTCGGCGTCGATGCGGTGCGCTACAGCGGCAATGCCGATGCGATGGTGAGCCGCGTGGCGCTGTGTGGCGGTGCTGGCGGTTTTCTCGTGGGCAGGGCCATAGAGGTGGGTGCCGACGTGTATGTGTCGGCCGACCTGCGCTACAACGACTTTATCGACAATAACCGCAGCATCGTGCTCATGGACATAGGCCACTACGAGAGCGAGCAATACACCAAGGAGATATTTGGCGAGCTCATTATGGCCGCCGAGCCCGATTGCGCGGTTACCTATGCAAAAAACGAAAAAAACCAGATTCAATTCTACATATAAATTTAATTTATGGCAAGACAAGAAAAGGAAATGTCGGTCGAGGACCGACTGAAAGCTCTCTATCACCTTCAGAAAATCCTCTCGGAGGTTGACCGCATCAAGACTCTGCGTGGCGAGCTCCCCCTTGAGGTAAAGGACCTTGAGGATGGCGTTGAGGGTCTGAAGACCCGCCTGCAGAACTATAATGACGACATCGCCATGTGTGAGCAGGACATCAAGAAACTGCAGTACCAGATCGAGGACAACAAGGCCGCTATCGAGAAATACTCGCAGCAGCAGAACAATGTGCGCAACAACCGCGAGTATGACGACCTCGACAAGGAAATCAACTACTGCAAGCTCAGCGTGCAGCTCTTTGAGAAAAAGACCGGCGAGGCCAAGGATAAGATTGAGCATATAAAAGGCGAGATTGTCAAGGCGCAGTCTCAGCTCGAGGACGCCGAGCACGTTCTTGAGGAAAAGAAGGCCGAGCTCAACGATATCGTTGCCGAGACCAAGCAGGACGAGGAGAAGCTGCGTGATCAGGCCAAGAAACTCGAGAACAAAATCGAGGCACGCTTGCTCGCGGCTTTCAAGCGCATCCGCAAGAACGCGCGCAACGGCCTTGGCGTCGTTTATGTGCAGCGCAACGCATGCGGTGGCTGCTTCAACCGCATTCCCGCACAGCGCCAGATGGAAATCAAGATGCACAAGAAGGTCATCGTGTGCGAGTACTGTGGCCGCATCATGGTTGACCCCGCACTGGCAGGTGTGAGCGAAGCCGACGCAAAAAACGCCTAACCCCATATCGTCGCGCGACGGTGGGTCGCACACAGCCGCCCGCCGCCCGCGTGGCTCGATGGAATGTCAGGTAACTACCCGTTGCAATAGCAAGCGGTTGCCCGCGGCGCACTGCGCGTGCGGGCTCGGTGGCGTGCTTTGTGAGGCTTGATTTCGGGTGCTGCGACCAGGTGTCGCGCGCTCGCAAGGCACTTGCCATATATCTGTAACTAACTTTTATTGCCCCCAAAAACCAACAACATCAGGCACAACCATAAACCCTATAGAACTATGACAGGTTTTGGCAAATTATATTTCCGTTACGGCACAATGGGCTCGGCTAAGACAGCCATGCTGCTCACGCAGGCCTACAACTTTGAGGAGCGTGGCATGCAATATATCTGCTTCAAGCCCATTATCGACGACCGCGAGAACGACAACGTGATACGCTCGCGCATTGGCATTGAGCGCAAGTGCGAGTGGATCTACCCCGACAGCGACATATATGAGATGGTAAAGGAAATCAACGCCAACGGGCACAAGGACTGGATCCTCATCGACGAGGCGCAGTTCCTCTCACCCTCGCAGGTCGACCAGTTGTCGCGCATCGTCGACGACTTTGGCTCCAACGTGGTGTGCTACGGGTTGCGCACCGACTTCCAGTCGCACGTCTTCCCTGGCTCGCTGCGCCTCTTTGAGCTTGCCGACACCATCGACGAAATCAAGTCGACGTGCTCGTGCGGACGCAAGACCATCATCAACGCCCGTATCGACGCCCAGGGCAACATCGTGAGCGACGGCGCCCAGGTCGAGATAGGCGGCGACGACAAGTATGTGTCGCTGTGCCGTCACTGCTGGCGCAGCCGTCGCCAGGAAACCGACAGCAAGAACGCAATCCAGTTTGATTGATAATAGGCGTTTTCCCCCCCGAACGGGACTTTATAACTTTGCGATAACCATTTAATTATTACTAAAAATATGAGAACTTTATTACTATCGTTACTGCTGCTTGTGGCCACAAGCATGACCGCACAGAAACCAAATTTTGCCGAAATCACCGGCACTAACGTCAATATCCGCAAGGCACCGGCGTCAAACGGCACCTTGCTTGCCTATCGCGAATCCGAGGCATCGGTTCTTTTAAAGTGGACCAACGCAGTGGGAAAGACGTGGAGCGCCTATCACCTCCCCAAGGGTGAAATCGTTCAGGTCGTGGCAAAAAGCAATGGCTGGACCAAAATTCGTTTCCGCGACGTCTTTACCATTAGCGATGACCCAAGCCTTAATATGGCGTGGGGCTACGTAGAGGGCTGGATGAGCGACCAGTTTGTGAAACCAATAGCCCCCATCAACCTGACATGGGACAACGCCGGCATTTACCTACGCAAAGACTGGATGGTGCCAGTAGTATGTAATGGTGAGCAGAGAGTTTGGGTTGTTGATTGCTTTGACGGCGATTTGATGCTATCTTGGGGCAGGATTGAGAACGGTCATTTGGTCGAGTGTGGCAACGATATCAATACCTGCTACGCCGCTTATGACGAAAGAACCGATGGCATTGCTATCGAACAGGTTGGGGACAATTGTATCAATGTGAATTTTGGCAAGCAGTATGTGCACAGCGACGGTTTCTTGATCGACCTGAAAAAACTTAGCGAGAGTGAGGCATCGCTCATCATGGGCATGATACCAGACGTAAAGAACAACGACCTCTACTTCTTCAGCCCTGCCCTCGACGACACCGAGCGCAACATCCGCACCTACACAATAAAAAAGTAACCTCCCACCCATGATAACTAATAGGGGCGCGATTTAATCGCGCCCCTATTGTTTCGTGCAACACTGTGAGGGTGCGGTTAGTTCTTGGGCGCGAAGAGGCCGAGGAGCCAGCTCACTATGGCGACGATGATGCTGAAGTAGAGTGCGTCGAGAAACGATGCCACCTTGAAATACTGTGGGATGAACCATGCACACAGCAGCACCATGAGCGCGTTGATGACAAAGGTGAAGAGGCCCAGCGTGAGGATGTTGACTGGCAACGCAAAGAGTTTCACGACAGGGCGGACGAGGGCGTTGATGAGTCCATAAACCACTGCCACTACAATGCTTGCCCACCAGGGCTCTACTGTCACGCCGTCGATGAAAAACGCGGCTGCGGCCACCGAGAGTGCCGAGATAATGAGTCGTACTAACATAAAACTTTTGAATAATGTGTTTTGTGCCCCAAAATTACGCAAAAATCGGGAAAAACAATGTGTGTTTTCCATAAAAAATCACTAACTTCGCAGTCAAGAAAAGATTTATAGAATGTTTAGTGGACATAATAAACTAATATCCTACGCCCGCGACTATTTTTTCATCATCTTGGGCTTGGCATCCTATGCCTTTGGACTGTCGGCTTTTGTTCTTCCCGAGAAGGTGGTTACCGGCGGCGTTGTGGGCTTGGCCGCCCTATTCCATTTCGCCTTTGGATGGAATGTGGCAATAGTCAACTGGCTGGTCAACATCGGGCTGCTCATCATCGCCTTCCGCACCGTGGGGCGTCAGTTTGTGATTCGCACCATTTTCGGCGCCACCTGTGGCAGTGTCCTGCTGGGCATCTTCCAGCCCATGTTTACTGCCCCCATCGTCGAGCAGCAGGCGTTTATGAATATTCTCATTGGCGCCATCTTGTGCGGCATGGGCATTGGCATCACCATTACCCACAACGGCAGCTCGGCAGGCACCGACATTGTCGCGGCGATGGTGTCGAAATACACCAACATATCCTTTGGCCGCATGATGCTTTACTGCGACATCTGCATCATCTCGTCGTCCTATTTCCTGTTTGGCAGCATCGACAAGGTGATCTACGGTCTCATCTTCATGTGTGTGATATCGATTGTGGCCGATGCTGTGATTAACCGCACCCGACGCGCAGTGCAGTATTTCATCATCTCGGAGCACTGGGAGGATATCGCCAACGCCATCAACAACGACGCCAACCGCGGCTGCACGCTCATTCACGGCACCGGGTGGTACACCAAGCAAGACGTGAAAATACTCTTCGTGCTCGTGCGACGCATGGAAAGCGAGAACATATACCGCATTATCAAGGCAATAGACCCTAACGCGTTTATCACCGAGACCGTAGTGCGCGGAGCCTACGGCAGCGGCTTCGACGAGGTGAAGGTGCGCCTCAACAAATATAAACCCGAACTGAGCGACGAGTGCACTACGCCCGACTCGATGCTCAAGCAGGCCTATGAGAAAAAACTTGCCCAGGAGAGCAAAAACAATCAGATATGAAACGCATAGCACTTACACTTATCGCTGTAGCCGCATTCATGGCGGCGCACGCCTTTGACCGCCCACGCATGGCGGCTGCATTAACCTACAACTACGCATCGAGCTACGATCAGCACGGCTTCGGACTGAGACTACAAGTACCTGTGGGCAACCACTTTAGGATTGAGCCTGAGTTTATCTATTTCACCCAGCGCAAGGAGGTTGCGACGCTCAACCTCAACTGCAACCTGCACTATGTGATGCCCATGACATCGCAAGTCAACATCTATCCCTATCTGGGATTCAGCTACAGCCACTGGGGGTATCCCGGCCCCAATGCCAACCGCATTGGAGTCAACATAGGCGCCGGCGTGGAATATAACATCAATGCCCGCTGGGGTGTGCTGGGCGAGATGCGCGGGCAACTCATGAAAAAGGAATCCCAGTTTGTGGGCATCCTCGGCGTGAAATACTCCTTTTAAAAGCACCCAAATGTTTTTACCGAATATATTGAAATAATGGCGAACGAAAATACAGGCATACTAAACAAGCTCACTCTGTGGCTTCTTGACGAGCAGAAGGCGAAACGCAAAGGGGGACTCTACCACAAGACTCAGGTGCAGCTCGCCTATAACTCCAATCGCATCGAGGGAAGCAAACTCACAGAGGAGCAGACTCGCTACATCTTTGAAACACGCACTATCGGTTTCAAGGATCAGGAGGCCGTGCCTGTTGACGACATCATCGAGACTACCAACCACTTTGTGGCATTTGACTACCTGCTTGGCACTATCGGAGATCCTCTCTCCGAGGACATGATAAAGCATTTCCACCGCATCCTGAAGTCGGGAACCGCCGATGCGCAAAAGGATTATTTCAATGTGGGTGACTACAAGAAACTGGCCAACGAGGTTGGAGGACGCAAGACAAGCAGTCCGTCGGATGTCGCAAAGGAGATGAACTCGTTGCAAGAGTGGTATAATGCTGTGAGCGAAGTCACTATCCACACTCTTGCTGAGTATCATTGGCGGTTTGAAAGCATTCATCCGTTCCAAGATGGCAATGGCCGCGTTGGTCGTTTGATTCTGTTCCGTGAATGCCTGCGCCACAGCATCATGCCCTTCGTTATCGACAACGAGCACAAGACCTACTACTATCGTGGCCTCTCCGAATTTAGGCAGACGCCCGGCTTCCTCGTAGGCACAATGCAGTCGGCACAAGATGTGTATGAGGCATGGATTAACTACTTCAACAAAGATCTACTCACAGGTTTAAAGATAGAAAAGCCTTGAAAATTGGTGTTGAGGTTTTAGCTCTAACCTCTACACCTTTATCTCAGCGCCTTGCCGTTTATTTTATGTAGGGGGTGAGGAAGGTGTGGACTTGCTGGGTGTATTGGGTGGGGTGGTCGGTGTAGCTCTTGGCGTGGGTTGAGCCGGGCGCTATCCACATCTGCTTGGGGCCGGGGTGTGCGGCATAGACCTCATGCACCATCGCCGTGGGCACAAAATCGTCGTTATCACCGTGAATAAACAGCATGGGCACGGTGGCTTTCTTCACTTGGGCAACCGGCATGCAATCACCTATCCACCAGCCATATTTGACCCTGCATAGCGCACTCGTGGTGTGCATCAACGGGAATGCGGGCAACCCAAACTGGGCGTTGAGCTGGTGCGCGAGCTCGTCCCATGCGCTGGAGTATCCGCAGTCCTCGACGATGGCCTTGACGCACGGCGGCAGCTTCTCGCCACTCACGTTCATCACCGTCGCGCCGCCCATCGAGATGCCATGCAGCACCATCTGTGTCGAGGCGCTTGAGCAACTGAACATGCTGTCGGCCACGGCAATCCATCGCAGCACCTCGAAGCGTTCGTTCCATCCCATCCCTATGCTTTCGCCGTCGCTTTCGCCGTGAGCCTGAAGTTCGGGCAACAAGATATTATAGCCCAGGTCGTGATGATAGAGGTAACCGATTTGGAGCATCATGAAGGCGGCGTTTTTGTATCCGTGCACAATTACTGCCGTGCGCGTGGTGGCGCTGTCGGCCGCCATGAAATAGGCGTGTCGGCGAGTGCCGTCGTCAAGCACTATAGTGGTGTCGTGCAGCGCGTTGCAGGCGACGATACTGTCGGCCCACGGCATCACTGTGGGGCATATCTCGCTCAGGCGATCAAGCGCCTCGGCGCGTGTGCGCTTGAGTGGCGAGAACGCATAGTCAAGCATATAGAAACTTCCTGCGGTCACAACCGCAAGTGCCACAATCGCTAATGATACTATGATTTTGAAAAGTCGTTTCATGTGTGCAAAATTAGCAAAACTATTTTATAATTAGGTGGAAATGTGTTAAAAATCTTGTGTATGTGGCATTTTTTTGCGAACTTTACACGATTTTTGAGTAACATCGCATTCGCGTGCGCGTGACGCAAGGGCGAATGTGATGACTTACCGCACGTATAAATTTATACTAATTATTTATTTTTCAGTCATTTAAGACTTGTAAATGGAAATGAAGGCTAATAACATTGAGGTGATTTATGCCACCGAAGAGCATGTGAAGTACGCTGAGAAAATTTGCCAGCTTATCTACGAATCGGCGCTCCAGCGCGGAACGGGTATCGCACGACGAAAGCCCGAGTATCTCGCGCAGAAGATGACCAGTGGAAAGGCTGTCGTGGCACTTGACGGCGACCGCATCATCGGGTTCAGCTACATTGAGTGCTGGAGCCACGGCGACTATGTGGCCACCAGCGGCCTCATCGTCGATCCCGAGTATCGCCATCTGGGCTTGGCTCGACGCATCAAGGACAAGACTTTTGAGCTCGCTCGCGAGCGTTTCCCCTATGCCAAACTCTTCTCGCTCACCACTTCGCTCGCGGTGATGAAGCTCAACACCCGCCTGGGCTATGTGCCCACCACGCTGAGCGAGCTTACCCAGGACGATGAGTTCTGGAAAGGTTGCGAGGGCTGCATCAACTATGAGATTCTCATGCGCAACAACCGCCTGCGCTGCCTGTGCACCGGCATGCTCTACGACCCCAAGTGGGACAACGAGAAAAAGAACAAAAAAGCCTCGCGCCTGGCTCCCTACTGGATGGCGCTGAAAAATCGCCTGTCGAGTATCTTCCACGTGAAGTGAGACTTTGACTTTGACAATTTAATTAGAACGAAAATAAAGATATTATGAGCAAGAAAAAAGTTGTAGTGGCCTTCAGTGGAGGCTTGGATACTTCCTACACAGTGATGAAACTCACACAAGACGGCTATGAGGTGTATGCCGCTTGCGCCAACACTGGCGGCTTCAGCCCCGAGCAGCTGAAAACCAACGAGGAAAACGCCTATAAGCTGGGCGCAGTGCAGTATGTGACCCTCGACGTGACACAAGAGTACTATGAGAAGTCGCTCAAGTACATGATTTTCGGCAACGTGATGCGCAACAACTGCTATCCCATCTCGGTGTCGAGCGAGCGCATCTTCCAGGCTATCGCAATAGCACGCTATGCACGCGAGATAGGCGCCGACGCCATCGCACACGGCAGCACCGGAGCCGGCAACGACCAGATTCGCTTTGACATGACCTTCCTCGTGATGGCTCCAGGCATCGAAATCATAACCCTCACACGCGACCACGCCCTCTCACGACAGGAAGAGGTCGACTACCTTAACCAGCATGGCTTTAACGCTGACTTCGCCAAGCTGAAATATAGCTACAACGTGGGAATCTGGGGCACCAGCGTGTGCGGCGGCGAGCTGCTCAACCCAGCCACCGGGCTCCCCGAGGAGGCCTATCTCAAGCACGTGACACGCACCGACGAGTCGTTGCTCAAAATCAGGTTTGACAAAGGCGAAATCGTGGCAGTGAACGACGAGGAGTTTACCGACCGCGTCGCCGCCATCCAGCGCATCGAGGAGATAGGAGCAAGCTATGCCATAGGCCGTGACGCCAATGTGGGCGACACCATCATCGGCATCAAGGGACGCGTGGGCTTTGAGGCCGCCGCACCCAAGCTCATCATCGAGGCACACCGCCTGCTCGAGAAGTCAACGCTGAGCAAGTGGCAGCAATACTGGAAAGACCAGGTTGCCAACTGGTATGGCATGTTCCTGCACGAGAGCCAGTATCTCGAGCCCGTGATGCCCGACATGGAGGCCATGCTCACCTCGTCGCAGCGCAATGTAACCGGCACCGCAATCCTCAAGCTGCGCCCCTACGGCTTTGAGACCGTGGGCGTTGACAGCGACAACGACCTGAGCAAGTCTAAGCTGGGCGAATATGGCGAGATGCAGCGCGGATGGACTGCCGAGGAGGCCAAGGGCTTCATCAAGGTGCTTTCTACGCCGCTCCGCGTTTACTATGGCACTCACCCCGACGAGAAGCGTTAATCCATGATTAAAGTAGGCATTATAGGCGGCGCAGGCTACACCGCGGGCGAGCTCACACGCATCCTGCTCAACCACCCCGAGGTGACGATTGAGTGGATTCACAGCAGCAGCCAGGCGGGCCTGCCCATCACCCACGTTCACGAGGGGCTGATAGGCGAGACCGACCTCACTTTCAGCGACACCGCGCGTCTCGACGACGTCGACTGCGTGTTCATGTGCATGGGCCACGGCAAGAGTGCCGAGTTTTGGGCCAATAACCCTCGCCCTGAGCACCTTGTGGTGGTGGATCTGGCTCAGGACTACCGCGACGAGAGCTGCGGCTATGTGTATGCGTTGCCCGAGTTCCAACTCGACCGCATCAAGGGTGCCAGGCTCATCGCCAACCCCGGCTGCTTTGCCACCTGCATCCAGTTGGCGTTGCTCCCGCTTGCTGCCGAGGGGCTGCTGCGCGACGACGTTCATGTCACCGCCATTACCGGCAGCACTGGCGCAGGTGTGAAGCCCGGCGCAACCACCCACTTCAGTTGGCGTTGCGACAACTTGTCGGTTTACAAGGCGTTCACCCACCAGCACTTGCTCGAGATTAGGCGCACGCTCGCCACGCTGCAGGGCGGCGACGTCCCCGCCATCAATTTCGTGCCTATGCGTGGCGACTTCCCCCGTGGCATCCTTGCCAGCGTCTACACCAAGTGCGACCTCACCCACGAGCAGGCACAGGCACTCTATGAGCAGTATTACGCCCAGGCGGTGTTCACCCATGTGACATCCCGGCCGCTCGACCTCAAGCAGGTGACCAACACCAACAAGGCGCTGCTCCACGTTGAGAAGCATGGCGACTTGCTGCACATCGTGAGTTGCATCGACAACCTGCTCAAGGGTGCCAGTGGCCAGGCTGTGCAGAACATGAACATCGCTTTCGGCCTGCCGCAAGACACCGGCCTGCGCCTGAAACCCAATGCGTTTTGACTTTGACTTTGACTTTGGGTTTTCTGATGATAATTTGAACAAAAAAGAAAAACGACGATGAATTTATTTCCAGTATATTCACTCTATGATGTCGAGCCTGTAAAAGGCTGCGGCAGTTACATTTATGACGCCGATGGCACCGAGTATCTCGACCTCTATGGCGGCCACGCAGTGATCAGCATTGGTCACGCGCAGCCCCACTACGTCGACATGATTAGCCGCCAGGTGGCTACCCTCGGTTTTTATTCCAATAGCGTCATCAACACCCTTCAGAACCAGCTGGCGCAGCGTCTGGGCGAGATTTCGGGCCTTGACGACTATAGCCTGTTTCTCGTGAACAGTGGTGCCGAGGCCAACGAGAACGCTATCAAGGTGGCATCGTTCCACACTGGCAAACAGCGTGTGCTGGCATTCAAGGGTGCTTTCCACGGCCGCACATCGGGCGCAGTGGAGCTGACCGATAACCCCAAGATAAACGCTCCGTTTAATGTCACCGATAAGGTTACTTTCGTGCCTCTCAACGATATAGACGCTGTGCAGCGCGAGCTCGCTACTGGCGAATACTGCGCTGCCATTATCGAGGGCATCCAGGGCGTTGCAGGCATCCAGATGCCCGGCGACGACTTCCTGCGACAGCTGCGCGACGTCACCACCAGGCACGGCGTGTGCCTCATCCTCGACGAGGTGCAGAGTGGTTATGGCCGCACCGGCCGTTTCTTCGCCCATCAGTATGCCGGCATCAAGCCCGACCTCGTGACCATGGCTAAGGGCATGGGCAACGGCTTCCCCGTGGGCGGCGTGCTCATCGCACCGCATTTCCAGGCATGGAGCGGCATGCTGGGCACCACCTTTGGCGGCAACCATCTGGCATGTGCCGCCGCAATCGCCGTCCTTGACGTGATTAAGGAGCAGAACCTTGTTGTCAACGCCGAGCAGGTGGGCTCTTACCTCATCGAGCGCCTCAAGGCAATGCCTGGCATCAAGGAGGTGCGCGGTCGCGGTCTGATGATTGGCATTGAGATTGAGGGCTCGGCTCCCGAGTTGCGCAAGCGCCTTGTCTATGACCGCCACGTGTTTACGGGCGGCGCCGGACAGCACACCGTGCGCCTGCTGCCCGCTCTGGGCCTCACCATCGCCCAAGCCGATGCCTTCCTTCAGGCCTTCGCCCAGGAATTGGGGAAATAAGCCCCGCGGCCCGTATGGCTAATGGGTAATGGCTAATGGCTAATGGCGAGAAATGTTTTAAATCCCTAATAATAAACAATATCAACGTTGAACCAAGTTGAACCAAGTTAAACAACGTTGAACAAATAATCAAACGTATGAAGCAATTTTTTTCACCCGCCGACCTTGGCGACCTCCACAAGGCGTTTCAAGAGGCACTCGAAATAAAGAACAACCGCTACAGTCATGTGGAGCTGGGCCGCAACAAGACCTTGCTGCTCATCTTCTTCAATAACAGCCTCCGCACCCGTCTGTCGACGCAAAAGGCGGCGATGAACCTGGGCATGAACGTCATTGTGCTCGACGTCAACCAGGGCGCTTGGAAACTCGAGACACAACGCGGCGTCATCATGGACGGCGACAAGAGCGAGCATCTGCTCGAGGCTATCCCCGTGATGGGCTGCTACTGCGACCTCATCGGCGTGCGCTCGTTTGCGCAGTTCCAAAACAAGGCCGACGACTACAGCGAGGCCATTATCAATCAGTTTATTAAGTATAGCGGTCGCCCCGTCTTCAGCATGGAGAGCGCAACTGTGCACCCATTGCAGGCGTTTGCCGACTATATCACCATCGAGGAGCACAAGACCGTGGAGCGCCCGCGCGTGGTGCTCACATGGGCGCCTCACCCCAAGGCTTTGCCACAGGCCGTGCCCAACTCCTTCGCACAGTGGATGGTCGCCGCCGGATATGAGGTGGTGGTCGCTAACCCCGAGGGCTATGACCTTGACCCGCAGTTTACTGCTGGCGCAACGCTCACCCACGACCAGGACGAAGCGCTGCGAGGCGCACACTTCGTATATGCCAAGAACTGGTCGGCCTACGATGACCCCAACTATGGCAAAGTGCTGAGCAAGGACATGAACTGGACGGTAAGCGCCGAGAAGATGGCACTCACCGACAACGCCTTCTTCATGCACTGCCTGCCCGTGCGCCGCGGCATGATTGTTACCGACGACGTGATCGAGGGCCCGCGCAGCCTGGTAATCCCCGAGGCCGCCAACCGCGAAATCTCGGCCACCGTGGTCATCAAACGCATGCTCGAGAGTCTTTGACTCTGACTTTGACATTGACATTGACGTTGACATTGACTTTGACTTTTTTCGAGATTTCTTTAAACTATAAACAATAAACTCTCAACTTTACTTCAAACTCGACAAACCCATTCAATGATAAAAATCATAAAAATTGGCGGTAATGTGGTCGATAATGAGGAGGCGCTTGAGCGCTTTCTCGACGACTTCGCCAGCATCGACGGCGGCAAGGTGCTTGTGCATGGCGGTGGCAAACTCGCCACTCGCCTGTGCCAGCAGTTGGGCATCGCCACGCAGATGATTGAGGGACGGCGTGTGACCGACCGCGACACGCTTGACGTGTGCACCATGGTCTATGCCGGACTCATCAACAAGCGCATCGTGGCGGCACTGAACGCCCGCGGCTGCAAGGCTGTGGGGCTATCGGGCGCCGATGCCAGCGTGATTCCCGCTCGCAAGCGTTCGCCCGAGCCTATTGATTTTGGTTGGGTGGGCGACATCGAGGGCGACAAGGTTGACCACGCATTTATCCAGCATCTGCTTGAGATAGGCGTTACGCCTGTGTTCTGCGCCCTAACTCACGATGGCAAGGGTAATATGCTCAACACCAACGCCGATAGCATCGCCTCGCAGGTAGCAATCGCCACCGCGCGCTTTGCGCCCACGCAGCTGGTGTTCTGCTTTGAGAAAGACGGCGTGCTTGCCGATGTCGACGACCCCAGCTCGCTCATCACCACTATCAATAGCGACTCCTTCGCCCAACTCAAGGAGCAAGGCATCATCGCTCAGGGCATGGTTCCAAAGGTCTCGGGAGCCCTCAAGGCGGTGTCGCAAGGTGTTGCCGAGGTGGTAATTAAAAATTCGGCCAATCTGCTCTCTGAGCGTGGCACAACGATAAAATAACGCTATGGAACAAGCAATTGCACTGCTCAAGCAACTCATCGCAACTCCGTCGGTATCGCGCAGTGAAGACGGCACCGCAGCACTGCTCATCGCCCACCTCAACGAGGCCGGCATCGCTGTGGAGCGCATGCACAACAATGTGTATGCCCGCTCGGCGCATTGGGACGACGGCAAGCCCGTGGTGATGCTCAACTCTCACCACGACACGGTGAAACCCGCTGCGTCGTGGACACACGACCCGTTCGCTCCCACCATTGAGGGCGACCGCCTCTATGGACTGGGCAGCAACGACGCAGGTGCATCGGTAGTGTGTCTGATTGAGGCGTTTAAGCACTATTACAACGAGTCGCTGCCGTTCAACTTGCTGCTGGTTATCAGCGCCGAGGAGGAACTGGGCGGCGAGACGGGCATACGCGAGCTGCTTCCCACGCTGGGACGCATCGACATGGCGCTCGTGGGCGAGCCCACCCAGTTGCAGGCCGCTGTGGGTGAGCGCGGACTCGTCGTGCTCGACTGTGTGGCTCATGGCCGTCGCGGTCATGCGGCTCGCAACGAGGGCATCAACGCTCTGTACATAGCCATTGACGACATCAATGCGATGCGCGACTATCAGCCCGAGAAAATCTCGTCGCTGCTGGGCCCTATCAAGTTCACAGCCACGATGATGGAGTGCGGCACGCAGCACAACGTGGTGCCCGACGAGTGCCGCTGGGTGATGGACATGCGCACCACCGATGCCTATAGCAACGAGGAAACCGTGGAACTGGTGCGCGCTCGCGTCAAGAGCGACGTGAAGCCACGCAGCACACGCCTGCGTGCCTCGGCCATCGACGAGAGTCACCCGCTGGTGCGTGCGGCAGTGGCGCTGGGCAGCACACCCTACATCTCGCCCACCACAAGCGATATGTCGCACATGGCGTTCCCCTCGCTGAAGCTCGGCCCGGGCGACAGCGCACGCTCGCACACCGCCGACGAGTACATCCTACTGAGCGAAATCGCTGCGGGCGTCGACTACTACACCCGCTTCATCGCCCAGCTCGCAACAACCATCTAAAAAACTAAAAACAACGATATAGAATGAAACTTTGGGACAAAGGTTATAGCATTGACGAGTGGATTGAGTCGTTTACCGTGGGTAACGACCGTGAACTCGACCTGAAACTTGCCATCCACGACGTGCGTGGCTCAATAGCTCACATCGCCATGCTCGAGTCAATAGGGCTCCTCACCTTCCAAGAGCACAACGTGCTCAAAGAAGAGTTGCTCAACATCGAGAAAGAAATCGAGGAAGGAAAGTTTGTGATTGAGCCGGGCGTCGAGGACGTGCACTCACAAGTCGAGACGCTTCTCACACAGCGACTGGGCGACGTGGGTAAGAAGATTCACTCGGGACGCTCGCGCAACGACCAGGTGCTCGTCGACCTAAAACTCTTTTACCGCGACGAGATTAAGACAATAGCGCGCAATGTCAACGC
This sequence comes from Muribaculaceae bacterium, assembly GCA_021443235.1. GTDB lineage: Bacteria > Bacteroidota > Bacteroidia > Bacteroidales > Muribaculaceae > Sodaliphilus. The sequence goes on along the minus strand of JABUUJ010000018.1, from coordinate 10,677 downwards.
ACTCTTTGAGCAACTGCTCGACCTGAGCGAGAAGCACAGCAACGTGCTCATGCCGGGCTACACCCACATGCAGGTGGCTATGCCCTCAAGTTTCGGGCTGTGGTTTGGTGCCTATGCCGAGACGCTGGCCGACGACATGCTTGTGCTTAGGGCAGCCTACGACACCGCCAACATGAACCCTCTGGGCTCGGCGGCAGGCTATGGCTCATCGTTCCCGCTCGACCGCACCATGACCACGAAGCTGCTCGACTTTGGCGACCTTCACTATAATGTGGTGGCGGCACAGATGAGCCGTGGAAAGACCGAGCGCGCACTGGCCTATGCCATCAACGCGATTGCATCGACGCTGGCTAAGTTTGCGATGGACGTATGCCTGTTCAACAGCCAGAACTTCGCCTTTATCTCCTTCCCCGACGAGCTCACCACCGGCTCAAGCATCATGCCCCACAAGAAGAACCCCGACGTGTTTGAGATTATGCGTGGACGCTGCAACCGCCTGCAGACCATCATCACCGAGGTGTCGTCGCTCACCACCAATCTGCCGCTGGGTTATCACCGCGACCTGCAGCTGCTCAAGGACATCACCTTCCCCGCCATCGAGCAGCTCAACGAGTGCGTGCGCATGTGCACATTCATGCTGCAACACGTGCGCGTTAACGAGAACATCCTCGACGACAAGCGCTATGACTACCTCTTTACCGTTGAGTCGGTCAACCGCTTGGTGATGAACGGAATGCCTTTCCGCGACGCCTATAAGAGGGTAGGGCAGGAGGTGCAGAACGGCACCTACCAGCCCATGCGCACCGTTTTCCACACCCACGAGGGCTCAATAGGCAACCTGTGCACCGAGCACATTCGCGCCAAGATGGTGCTTGCCGCCGGTCGCCTGCTGTAACCGAGAGCGTGAACACCCAAAATTCAGATTATTTTTACAACAAAATATGAAAGACGATAACGACCAGCTTGAAATGAATGAGGACCTGCCCGAGTCTAACGGAGACGATAACACTCAGGACGAACAGGAAGCGGGCGAGGCCGCGCATTCGGCCTATCAGGTCCCTAAAGATAAAAAACTGGCACTCTCGGGCATGTACGAGAAATGGTTTCTCGACTATGCCAGCTATGTGATTCTCGAGCGCGCAGTGCCGCACATCGAGGACGGCTTCAAGCCCGTGCAGCGACGCATCATGCACGCCATGAAGGAGGCCGACGATGGTCACATGAACAAGGTTGCCAACCTTGTGGGAATGACCATGCAGTATCACCCTCACGGTGATGCCTCAATCTACTCGGCGCTTGTGCAGCTGGGCCAGAAGGAGCTGCTCATCGACACGCAGGGTAACTGGGGTAACATCCTCACTGGCGACGGTGCCGCGGCCGGACGTTACATCGAGGCGCGACTCAGCGAGTTTGCCCTCGAGACTGTATATAACGCCAAGGTGACCGACTGGGGCATGTCGTACGACGGTCGCAAGCGCGAGCCGCTCACGTTGCCCGCCAAGTTCCCGCTGCTGCTGGCACAGGGCGCCGAGGGCATCGCCGTGGGCTTGTCGTGCAAGATTCTGCCTCACAATTTCAACGAGATAATCGACGCGACTGTGCACTACCTGCGTGGCGAGGAGTTCCACCTCTATCCCGACTTCCAGACGGGCGGCTATATCGACGTGAGCCACTACAACGATGGCGAGCGCGGTGGCAGCGTGCGTGTGCGCACCAAGATTGAGAAGGTCGACAGCAAGACGCTGCTGGTAAAGGATGTGCCCTACGGCAAAACTACCGGCACGCTCATGGAGAGCATCGTCAAAGCCGCCGAGAAAGGAAAAATCAAGGTTAAGCGTGTTGACGACAACACCAGCGAGAACGCCGAGATTATCGTGCAGCTCATGCCGGGCACGTCGAGCGACATCGCCATCGACGCTCTGTATGCGTTCAGCGACTGCGAGATAAGCCTCTCGCCCAACTGCTGCGTCATCAAGGACGAGAAACCGCAGTTCCTCAGCGTGAGCGACGTGCTGCGCTA
>JABUUJ010000018.1:4842-8632 GCA_021443235.1 Muribaculaceae bacterium | reverse complement strand
CTCAGGCAAGAGCTTGAGATTCAGCGTGGTGAGACGCTTGAGACACTGCATGGCGTGTCGCTTGAGAAAATCTTCATCGAGCAACGCATCTATAAGGACAAGCAATTTGAAAACGCCGCCAACATGGACATCGCCGTGGCGCACATCGACAAGCGACTGGAGCCGTTCAAGCCGTTGTTTATTCGCGAGGTGACGCGCGACGACATCCTCAAGCTCATGGAAATCAAGATGGCGCGCATCCTCAAGTTCAACATCGAGAAGGCCGAGAACTACATCGCCATGCTCAACGACCGCATCGCCGACATCGACTACAAACTCGCCCACTTGGTGCAGCACACCATCAATTGGTTTGAGTCGCTCAAGGCGAAATATGGTCACAAATATCCACGCAAGACCATCATCCGCGAGTTTGACACCATCGTCGCCGCCAAGGTTGCCGAGGCCAGCGAGAAACTCTATATCAACCGCGCCGACGGATTCATTGGCACCGGCCTGAAGAAGGACGAGTTTGTGTGCAACTGCAGCGACATTGACGATATCATCCTCTTCTACAAAGACGGCAAGTACAAGGTCATCAAGGTGGCCGAGAAGGTCTATGTGGGAAAGAATGTGATATATCTCAACGTGTTCAAACGCAAGGACTTGCGCACCGTTTACAATGTCCTTTACCAGGACGGAAAGGGTGGCACGGTTTATATGAAGCGCTTTGCCGTGTCGGGCATCACGCGCGACAAGGAATATGACCTCACTACAGGAAAACCCGGCAGCAAGGTGATGTGGTTCACTGCCAATCCTAACGGCGAGGCCGAGGTGCTCACCATCGCTCTCAAGCCCAAGCTGGGGCTGAAGAAACTGAAATTTGACATCGACCTTGCCGAAATCGCCATCAAGGGCAGGCAGTCGATTGGTAATATGGTCACCAAGAACGAGGTGCAGCGCATCACCCTCAAGGAGCGTGGCGCGTCAACGCTGGGCGACCGCGAGGTGTGGTTCGACCCCGACATTCTGCGTGTCAACTATGAAGGTCACGGACGCTCGCTGGGCTTATTCGGCGGCGGCGATCGCATCCTCGTGATCATGAGAAACGGCGACTTCTACACCACCACCGCCGATGCCCAGAACCACTATGAGGAAGGCATCTTGCGCATCGAGAAGTACGACGAGCGCAAGGTGTGGACGGCAATCGTCGACGATGCCGACCAGGGCTACGTCTATGTGAAGCGTTTCCCGCTTGAGGACAACATCAAGAAGCAGAGCATGAATGGCACCAACGAGGCTTCACGCCTGCTGCTGCTCACCGACACTAAGTACCCGAGATTTAGTGTGAAGTTTGGCGGTGGCGACGAGTTCCGCGAGCCGCTGGTGATTGATGCCGACGAGTTTATCGCCGTTAAGAGCTTCAAGGCCAAGGGTAAGCGTGTGTCAAACTATGAGATTGCCCTTGTTGAGGAGATTGAGCCGCGCGAAGTTCCCGAGGAGGAGATGCCCGAGGCACCTGTCGTGGTTGACACCGAGCCTGAGGCCGAGGCTGTGCCCGAGACACCTGCAACCGAGACCAAGCCACAGCCAGCCCCCGAGCCTCCAGCTCCTGTGCTCGATAAGGCTACTGGTCAGTGGCAACTCTTTGGAGATGTGGAAGATGAAAACGACGATAATGAAAAATAAGGTGCGCATGGCGGTTGTTATGGCCGTCATTGTGCTATCGTGCATTGGTGTGCGCGCTGCCGACGCCGACACCACCAGCGTGGCACGGCCCGTCTTGTCGATGTTTACGTTCGACGTGGGGCGCGCCAGCGTGCTTGACACCTACATCTCGACGGTCAACTACACTGGCCTCAACCTGCGGCTGGGATACTCGGCAATGCAGGCCACGGGCTTCTCGCCCGAGAAATGGGTGCGTCACCTTGAGTTGGGGGTGGAATATTATAATGTGAAGAACATGGTGCGCAACCGCGTGCTGCACACGCTCATGCTCGACTCGCGCTGGAGCCTGATGCGGCGTTGGCGCGACGTGCTGCCGGGCCTGCAACTCATGGGAGGCGGCATGGCGCAGCTGCGGGGCGGTGTCATATACAAGGGCTCTAACTCCAACAATGTGTGCTCGGTCAAGGCGCACATTTCACTGGGCGTGGCTGGCACGGCATCCTATGCGTGTCACATCGGCCGGCTGCCCATTACCCTTAGCTACCAGATGTCGTTGCCTGTCGTCGGCGTGTTCTATTCACCCGACTACGACGAGAGCTACTACGAGATTTATGTGGGAAACCGCAAGGGACTTGTGCACCCGGGGTGGTGGGGAAACCGCTTTGACATGAACAATCTTGTGGCGGCCGACCTGCACTTGGGCAACACTATCTTGCGACTGGGCTACCGCAACCGCATCGAGCGCTCGTGGGTCAACAACCTCAACACCCACATCACCACCCATGCCTTTGTCATCGGGCTGGGCGGCAACTTCCTCTCGCTGGGCAGCAAGCCCACCCCCAAGAAACTCATCACCGCCTTCTAACTCCCTTCAAATAATGGTGTTATGGAAATGATCAGACAATTCTTCATATTGATTGTGGTGGCGATGGCTTGCGTGCTGGGCGCCTGCCACGATGAGCCGCAGTACGGCAACGACGCGTTGGGCAACTTCGACGCCCTGTGGAGCATCATGGACGAGCATTACTGCTTCTTTGAGCACAAAAGCGTCGACTGGAACGAGGTGCGCGACCGATATCGCGCCAAGGTGAATCCCAACATATCCAGCAAGGAGCTCTTTGCGCTGTGCGGCGACATGCTCAAGGAACTGCAAGACGGCCACACCAACCTTATCGCGGCCCACGACGTGTCGCGCTACTGGATTTGGGAGCAATATCCTAAAAACTACGACGAGCAGCTCATCAACGAGCACTATCTCCACTTCAACTATCACACCACCTCGGGCATCAAGTATCAGATACTTGAGGATAATATTGGATATATGTATTACGGCAGTTTCTCCTCTACCATTGGCGAGGGAAACCTCGACATCGTCTTTGGCGAACTCGCAACCTGCGACGGACTCATCATTGACGTGCGAAGCAACGGCGGCGGGTTGCTCACCAACGTGGAGACGCTCGTCAAGCGCTTTATCGACAAGCGCACGCTGGCAGGATACATCAGTCACAAGACGGGGCCGCGGCACGACGACTTCTCCGAGCCATTTCCCTATTATTTCGAGCCAGCAAAGTCTCACATTCACTACCTCAAGCCCGTGGTCGTGCTTGCCAACCGTGGCTCGTTTAGTGCCACCAACAACTTCGTGTCAATCATGAAGTTGCTGCCAGGAGTCACCATCGTGGGCGACGTTACTGGCGGTGGATGCGGCCTGCCCTTCACCGGCGAGCTGCCCAACGGCTGGAACATCCGCTTCTCGGCATCGCCCATACGCGACGCCAACGGCAACCTCACCGAGTTCGGCGTTGAGCCACACCTACGCGTCGACCAAACCGACGCCGCCACCCTTGCTCACCACGACCTCATCCTCGACACCGCCATCGCCCTCCTCACCCACCAAAACAACTAAAACTATAGTTTAGGCACTTATCAGGGTGCGTCTATTTTTTTATATATCAATTTATTTAATTATTCTTTTTTCAGCCTTGACAGGTCGTAGTACGTTGCAAATATGCTCTCGCTATCTGGGTTGTCTTTCTCGTGGTTATATCGCTCTTCTTCAAATCCTTGTCGCCACAGTCAAAGTCAGGACAAGCAGGTTGAAGATGCCGTAAAGAAACAAACCGAGGCGAAGCAGAAGGAGATTGCC
>JABUUJ010000018.1:0-4224 GCA_021443235.1 Muribaculaceae bacterium | reverse complement strand
AGCATAGCGAGCTATGTGACTGAATAAACAAGTAAAAGATGCCGGCAGAAAACAAAAAGACGAAAAATAGCAAAAAATAATTAATCTCGGCGTTCTAGTGAACTTTTTGGGTTTATATGTAAACGTGCAAATTCTGTGCCAAAACACTAAAACGCTGTGGCCCGGTTGACCACAGCGTTGTTGATTTGTGTCGGGGTACCTGGATTCGAACCAGGGACTTCCTGCTCCCAAAGCAGGCGCGCTAACCGGACTGCGCTACACCCCGAAAACGGCCCTTTGCCGTCAAAGCGACTGCAAAGTTACGCCTTTTTCTGCAATTGACCAACGTTTTTCCATGAAAAAATGAAAAACGCCTCGTTTTTACACTTTTTCAATCATATGGCACTTAGGGAACGGGTGGGGATTACTCCCACTCGATGGTTGCGGGGGGCTTTGACGAGATGTCGTAGCACACGCGGTTCACGCCCTTCACCTTGTTGATGATGTCGTTGCTCACCTTGGCGAGGAACTCGTAGGGCAGGTGAGCCCAGTCGGCTGTCATCGCGTCGGTGCTGGTGACGGCGCGCAGTGCCACGGGGTGCTCATAGGTGCGCTCGTCGCCCATCACACCCACGCTGCGCACGGTGCTCAGCAGCACAGCGCCAGCCTGCCACACCTGGTCATAGAGACCCCAGTCGCGCAGGCCCTGGATGAAGATATCGTCGGCTTCTTGCAGCACAGCGACCTTCTCTCGAGTGATGTCGCCCAGGATGCGCACTGCCAGTCCAGGCCCAGGGAAGGGATGACGCGAGATAAGCACCTCGGGCATGCCCAGCTGGCGTCCCACTGCGCGCACTTCGTCCTTGAAGAGCAGCCTCAGTGGCTCGCACAGCTTGAGGTTCATCTTCTCGGGCAGTCCGCCCACGTTGTGGTGGCTCTTGATGACGGTGCCGGTGATCGACAGCGACTCGATGCAATCGGGGTAGATGGTGCCTTGCGCCAGCCATTTCACGTCTTTAAGTTTGCTTGCTTCGGCGTCAAAGACGTCGATAAATCCCTTGCCAATGATTTTGCGCTTCTTTTCGGGCTCGGTCACTCCGGCGAGCTCGCCGAAGAACTTCTCGCTTGCGTCAACGCCAATTACATTGAGTCCCAGCGACTCATAGGTTTTCATCACATTCTTGAACTCGTTCTTGCGCAGCATGCCGTGGTCAACGAAGATGCACGTGAGGCGGTCGCCAATGGCGCGGTTGAGCAGCACGGCTGCAACGCTCGAGTCAACGCCACCGCTCAGTCCCAGCACCACCTTGTCGTCGCCCAGCTGCTGCTTGAGCGCCTCGACGGTAGTGGTGATAAACGATGCCGCGTCCCAGTCCTGGCGTCCGCCGCAGATGTCAACGACGAAGTTCTTCAAGATCTGTGTTCCCTCAAGGCTGTGGAACACCTCGGGGTGGAACTGCACGCCCCACAACGGCTCGTTGCCGGCCTGATAGGCAGCGATGTGCACTTTGTCGGTCGACGCAATCACGTTCCAGCCCTCGGGGATGGCGGTGATGGTGTCGCCATGGCTCATCCACACTTGTGAGTTGGCGCTCAGCCCGCGCAAAAGAGGGTTCTCGGTGTTGATTGTCGACAGGTGAGCGCGTCCATACTCTCGGCTTCCGGCGGGCTCCACTCGTCCGCCCAGCATGTAAGACATAAACTGAGCGCCGTAGCATATACCCAAAATGGGATATTTGCCCCTGATGGTGTCGAGGTCGAGCTTAAACGCCTTCTCATCGTAAACCGAGAAAGGCGAGCCCGACAGGATGACTCCTATCACCTCAGGGTCGTCGGTTGGAAACTTGTTGTAGGGAATAATTTCGCAATACATGTTCAGCTCGCGCACGCGGCGGCCTATGAGTTGGGTCGTCTGTGAGCCGAAGTCGAGAATGATGATCTTTTGCTGCATGATGGGTGTATATGTTTTTTGCGGTGCAAAATTAGTGAATTTTGTTCATAATTTGTTGGGTTTCGCCTGGAAATCTTGTGCCTCAGGCATCGTGGAACATCATTCCGTCGATGTCTTTTCTCTCGAGCAGCTGATACTCGCTGTGGAAGTCGTCGGTGAGGCGCTGTATGTAGCGTTTTGCCTCCCATTTGGCCATGGGCAGGTCGTGCATGAGGTAGTTGCCGCATGAGTCGGGCGCCGCTCCAGGCACATCGCCCTCATAGTCAACGATATACTGCATGGTCTCAATCATCAGTTGCCTAACCTCCTCGCAGGAGGCTTTCCCCTTGATGATGAAATAGTTGCCAGTGAGGCATCCCATTGGTCCCCAGTATATCACTCGCTGCTTCCAGTAGTCGTGGTTGCGCAGGTAGGTTGCGGCAAGGTGCTCTATGGTGTGAATGGCGGCGACATTGATTGCCGGCTCCTGATTGGGGGCGGTCATGCGGATGTCAAACGTTGTTATCTGTGCTGCTCCGTCCTCGTCTTGACGCGAGATGTATATTCCTGGCAGCAGACCTGAATGGTCGACTTGAAATGAGGGTATTACTTCCATGAGTGATGGGTGATGAATGATGGGTGCAAAGGTACTCATTTTTTGCGACGTGGCAAGCGTTGGGTGCGCGCAAAGGTGCGCTGCGAGCAGTTTTTGTGCCGCAAAGGGTGAAAATGTGGGAAAGAGTTAGTAATTTTGTGGCGATTTTATAAAACACGGTTTTGTTGATGAAAAACGAAAGGGTTCAGGGCCACGCGGCGGTGCTGCTGGCCAACGTGATATTTGGACTTGCTGTGCCCATGAGCAATTTCCTGCTCAAGCCAGCGAGTGGTGCCGACGGCAATGCGTGGCTTCAGCCCATGGGCTACATCGCCACGCGATGCTTTTTTGCCGCCATCATTTTCTGGGTGATTCAGTGTTTTTTGCCCAAGGAGAAGGTTGAGCGCAAAGATCTGATAGTTATTATCTTGGGTGGTGTGATGGGCTTTGCTGTGTCGCAAAGTTTCGCCGCCTGGAGCCTCTACTTTGGCAGTCCGGTCTATTTCTCGTTTGTGGGCGCGTTGTGCCCCATCGCGGTGATGCTTGCGGCGTGGCCGTTGCTGGGCGAGCGCATCACGGGCATCAAGACTGTGGGCGTGGTTGTGGGCATCGTGGGCGCGTTGCTCATGGTGTATCAAAGTGCTGCCGGCGTGAGCCTTGAGGGCAGCAACAACTTGCTGGGAGTGATTTTCGCCTTGCTGAGTCTAGTCACATGGGTGTGTTTTCTCATCGTCACGAGAAAAGTCTCGGCCAAGTATAGCGCCACCACCCAGATGAAGTGGACCTTCCTGGCGTCGGCCATCATCATGGTGCCGCTTGCCGCGATGGTCGAGGGCGTGCCCACGCTCTACACCTCGGCTTGCACGTGGGAGGCTGCCGGCTCGGCGGCGTTTGTGGTGTTGCTGGCCACTGTGCTGGGCTACTTCATGATTCCCTTTGCCATGAAGCGCATCAATGCCACTACTGTGAGCACCTACACCAACCTGCAACCCGTTGTGGCATCGATAGTTGCCTTCTCGATAGGACAAGACATCCTCACTTGGGACAAGCCAGTGGCAGGTTTCCTCGTCCTCCTCAGCGCCTACCTCGTCACCATCGAGCCCAAAACCCACACCCCCCACCAGTAACTTTTATGCACCTAATATAATGGGTGTTTCATGATAATTCACTAACTTTGCAGCTGTTTTTTAATGCACAGTGTTTTTACTATGTCGATAGATAGCATACTTTCACAAGCCACCGCACAGGCGGTTAAGGCACTCTATGGCGTTGATTTTCCCGTCGAAAAGATTGTGCCTCAGTCAACTAAGAAGGAATTTGAGGGTAACCTCACCATCGTGGTGTTCCCCTTCCTCAAGGCTTCGCACAAGGCTCCCGATGCCACCGCACAGGAGATAGGCGAGTTTCTGGCGCAGCACTGCGACGCCGTTGAGAAGTTCAACGTCATCAAGGGTTTCCTCAACATCACCATACGCCCCACATTCTGGACAAGCATCCTCAACAACGTTGCCGCCGAGCCCAACTTCGGCTTCGTGCCAGTGACCAGCGACAGCCCGCTGGTGATGATTGAGTACTCATCGCCCAACACCAACAAGCCCCTCCACTTGGGGCATGTGCGCAACAACCTGCTGGGCTATAGCCTCTCGCGCATCATGGAGGCATGCGGCAACAAGGTGGTGAAGACCAATATCGTCAACGACCGCGGCATCCACATCTGCAA
>JABUUJ010000017.1:20094-22313 GCA_021443235.1 Muribaculaceae bacterium | reverse complement strand
TCGGCAAACGACTGCGTGGGGTTGAAGTTGAACACGAACACATAGTCACCGCGCTTATACGCAAGCACTTGGTCGTCGTCCTTATCCCAAAGTTTCTGCACCGGAATAGCCTGATAATCTTCGATTCCACCGATAAGATGCATCAGTGCCTTGTCGAAGTTGTTCAGATACTTATACTTGAGGTCTTCGCGGTCCACGAGGTCCCACTGGCGGCGGGCGTATTTATGGCTCCAGCCGTTGCCCTCGCGGGGGAAGTCAATCCATTCGGGATGTCCCCATTCGTTGCCCATGAAGTTGAGGTATCCGCCGTTGATGGTGGCGGCTGTGACGAGGCGTATCATCTTGTGGAGGGCGATGCCGCGCGCCACAGTGCCGTCGTTGTCGCCGTCCATCATGTGCCAGTACATTTCCTTGTCGATGAGCCTGAAGATGATGGTCTTGTCGCCCACGAGTGCCTGGTCGTGGCTCTCGGCGTAGCTGATGGTTTTCTCGTCGGCGCGGCGGTTGGTGAGCTCCCAAAGTATTGCTCCGGGCTTCCAGTCCTCGTCTTTGCGCTCCTTGATGGTCTTGATCCAGAAGTCGGGGATGCCCATTGCCATGCGGTAGTCAAATCCCATGCCGCCGTCTTTGAACTTGCGGGCGAGGCCGGGCATTCCGCTCATTTCCTCGGCGATGGTGATGGCGTGCGGGTTGACACTGTGTATCACCTCGTTGGCGAGCGTGAGATAGGTGATGGCGTTGGGGTCTTGGCTGCCGTCGTAGTAGTCGTCGTAGCTGCCGAAGGCTTGCCCCAGGCCATGGCTGTAGTAGAGCATCGAGGTCACGCCGTCGAAGCGGAAACCGTCGAAGTGGTATTTCTCAAGCCAGAACTTGCAGTTGCTGAGCAGGAAGTTGAGCACCTCGTTTTTGCCATAGTCGAAGCACAGCGAGTCCCATGCGGGATGCTCGCGACGATGGTCGCCATAGAAATACTGGTTGATGCTGCCGTCGAAGAGTCCCAGACCTTCGGCCTCGTTCTTAACGGCGTGTGAGTGGACGATGTCCATAATCACCGCGATGCCCATGCCGTGAGCGTCGTCGATGAGGTGCATTAGCTCCTCGGGGGTGCCGAAGCGGCTTGAGGCGGCATAGAAACTCGACACGTGGTAGCCAAACGAGCCATAGTAGGGATGCTCTTGGATGGCCATAATCTGGATGGCGTTGTAGCCGCCCTTGGCCACGCGCGGCAACACCTTGGTGCGGAACTCCTCGTAGGTGCCCACGCCCTCGCGGTCCTGAGCCATGCCGATGTGGCACTCATAGATGAGCAGCGGCGAGGTGGATGCCTTGAAGCGGCGGTTTTGGAACTTGTATTCCTCGTCGGGAGCCCACACTTGTGCCGAGAAGATGGCGGTGCGGGTGTCTTGCACCACGCGTGTGGCATAGGCGGGGATGCGCTCGCCCTGGCCGCCCTCCCAGTGCACTTTGAGCTTATACAGGTCGCCGTGCTTGAGGGCTGTGGCGGGGAGCTCTATTTCCCAGTTGCCGCCATCGAGGCGTCGCATCTCAAAGGGCGCGCACTCGGTCCACTGGTTGAAATCGCCAATCATGTAGATGGCGGTAGCATTGGGCGCCCACTCGCGCAGCACCCATCGGCCGCCCTCAAGCCGGTGAAGGCCGTAGTAGTTGTAGGCGTTGGCCCAGTCTTTTAGTTTGCACTTGCCGGCTGTGAGCTCGTCGATTTTGCGCAGAGCGTCGTTGTGTCGTCCGTCGATGGCTTCCTCAAAGGGTTTCAGCCAAGGGTCGTCCTTGATGATGCGCAGCACTTTTTTGCGAGGCGATGCCTTGCGTGTCGTTTTTTCCTTCATAGGGTGGTAGGTGTTGTGGGGTGATTAAAGCTGATTGTCGTTGTAGTCAAATGTGTTGCCTCGGTCGGGGTCGCCGCTGCTGTATCCGGCCTTGAGCCAGCGCATGCGCTGCTGCGAGGTGCCGTGGGTGAAACTGTCGGGGATGTCATAGCCTTGCGCTTTCTTTTGCAGATAGTCGTCGCCAATCTTGCCCGCGCAGTTGATGCCTTCCTCCAGGTCGCCGTCGTCGAGCGAGCCGAAGTTCTTGTTGTCGTGATAAGCCCACACGCCGGCATAGTAGTCGGCCTGAAGCTCCAGGCGCACGCTCATGCGGTTGGCGTCGCGCTTGTCCATGCGGTTCATCTGGCTATGCGCCTCGTTGAGCGTGCCCAG
>JABUUJ010000017.1:17723-19429 GCA_021443235.1 Muribaculaceae bacterium | reverse complement strand
TTTAAATACTTTAATATTCATTTCTCGCCATTAGCCAATTGCCATTAGCCATTAGCCAGACTCCCCCTTTAGGGAGCTGGGGGGCTTCACCCTTTGGGCGACAGTGTTACGAGGGGCACGAGCATCTCTTCCATTGAGATGCCGCCGTGCTGGAACGTGTCGGTGTAGTACTGCACATAGTAGTTATAGTTGTTGGGATAGGCAAAGAAGTCGCGGTTGGCGGCAAAGATGTAGGCCGTCGACACGTTGGGGCAGGGCAGCCCGAAACGGTGTGGCGACTTGATTTCAAACACCTGCTTGGAGTTGTAGCTGAGGTTTCGGCCCAGTTTGTAGCGCAGGTTGGTGTTGGTGTTCTTTTCGCCTATCACTTTGATTGCGTTGTTCACTCGCACGGTGCCGTGGTCGGTGGTGAGCACCACCTTGTAGCCGTTGCGTGCCATGAGGCGGAAGAGCTCGAGGGCATAGTTGTTGCGGAACCACGACTCGGTGAGTGAGCGGTAGGCGCTGTCGGTGTTGGCGAGCTCGCGTATCATTTTTGACTCGGTGCGTGCGTGCGACATCATGTCGACGAAGTTGAGCACCATCACGTTGAGCTGGTGGTTGGCGATTGAGCCGAAGTGCCTGAGCAGCTTGTCGCCGGCGGCCTTGTCGTTGACCTTGGTGTAGGTAAAGGCGACTTTGCGGCGATAGCGCTCCAGGATGGTGTGGATGAGCGGTGCCTCGTTGACGTTTTTGCCTTCCTCCGAGTCCTCATCAACCCACAGGTCGGGGAACATGCGCTCGATGTCGACGGGCATCAGTCCCGAGAAGATGGCATTGCGGGCATATTGCGTGGTGGTGGGCAGGATAGTAGTGTAGAGTTGCTCGCTCTCGATGTTGAAGGAGTCGCTCAGAAGTGGGCTGATGGTTTTCCACTGGTCGAGTCGCAGGTTGTCAATCACGACAAAGCACACTTTCTCGCCCTTGTCGAGCAGTGGCATCACTGCGGTCTTGAACACCTCGTTGCTGCGCAGCGGGTGGTTGTCTTTGGTCATCCAGTCCTCGTAGTTGCGCTTCACAAACTTGCAAAACGCATTATTGGCGTCGTTTTTCTGTGTGACGAGCAGTTCCTCCATGTTGGAGCCGGCGTTGGCGATGGTGAGTTCCCAGCGCACCAGCGTGCTGTAGATGTCATACCACTCTTCTATCGAGTTGGCCATGCCTATTTTCTGGCTTATTGCCATGAACTGCTGGCGATAGTCGCCGGTGACCTTTTGCTCCACAAGGTCGCCGCTGTGCAGGTTTTTCTTGATCGACAGCAAGATTTGCATGGGGTTGACGGGCTTGATAAGGTAGTCGGCAATCTTGCTGCCAATGGCCTGGTTCATAATGTTCTCCTCCTCGCTCTTGGTTATCATGATTACGGGCACATTGGGCTGCATGATCTTGATTTCCTGCAAGGCTTCGAGTCCGCTGATGCCTGGCATGTTCTCATCGAGGATGATGAGGTTGAAGTTTTGCTGCGACATGGCGTCAAGGGCGTCACGGCCATTGGTCACCGTAACCACCTCATAACCTTTGCTTTGTAAAAACAATATGTGTGGCCTCAACAGGTCAATCTCATCATCGGCCCACAAAATCAACTCCTTATTCATACCTCATATTTTTAGTTTATCAAGTTTGTCAAGTTTATCAAGTTTGTCAAGTTTATCAAGTTTGTCAAGTTT
>JABUUJ010000017.1:13748-15170 GCA_021443235.1 Muribaculaceae bacterium | reverse complement strand
GAGACGTGTGCTGTCGTTGCCCATCATGGTGCTGTCGGCGGCAGCGGTTTCATCGCCCAGCGAGAAGGTGTTCTTGTTGCGTCGGCGCCAGTTGTCCTCGAGCTTGCGGTTGCCCCATGATTGCTGGAAGGCGGTTTTGCCGGCGCGCTTGGTGGCGTCGTTATAGAAATACCATGAGTTGTCGGTATTCATCTGGAATTGCTGGGGCGCGTTCTTGTTGGGGGTGTTGAGGTTGCCCTGTGCGTTCTGTTGTGCCATGTAGGCCTCGCGCTCGGCGTTTTCTTTCTCCTCTTTTTCCTTCTTCTTTAGCTCGTCGATGATTTTCTGGATGACCTTTTTTTGTTCCTCGAGCGGCAGCTGCGACAGCTTCAGGAGCGAGTCTTGCAGGGTGACGTTCTGCGAGTAGACAGCGAGCTCGTCGAGCACGTCGCTGCGGTGCTTGAGCATTTTGTAGTTGGGATAGTCCTCGTTGATGAGCGGCACGGCCTCGGCATAGCAGGGCTGCGCCAGGTCATACTTGTGCTGGGCGAAGTATATGCCACCCAGCGTGAGCTGGCTGATGGCCTTGTCAACGCCGTTGCGCGTGCTTTTCTCGGCTGCTTTGATGTAGTTCTCGATGGCCCGCACGGTGTCATTGCGTGTGAGATACAGGTTGCCGATGGCGTAGTAAATCTGGTCAAGGTACTCCTTGTTGCGGTCAAAGCGCGCCATGTTGCGCAGCGCCTTCACCTCGCTGCTCACGTTCACGCCGGTAAACACCGCGCTCTGCTTGATGCGGGCGTTGAACTTGGTGCGGTAGGTGCTTGAGTTGCTGCTGCCTGCACGCTTGAAGGCCTCATAGGCGAGGCGGTTGTTGCCCGCTTCCTCATAGAGCTGTCCAAGCAAGAAGTTTAGGCGCACCTTCTGCTGGCCTTTGGCGCCTTTCACTGCCTCGACGAGATAGGGCACGGCGAGGTCGTTTTTCTTGTCTTTGACATAGTAGTCGGCAAATGCCAGGTTGGCGAGTGCGCGAATGCGCTTGTCCTCGATTTTTTCGATGTGGATGTGTGCCAGCACGTTGTCGGCCTCGTTGGTCCAACCCATGGCGCAGTAGCACAGAGCCTCCCATATCTGTGACTCCAGGCACAGGTCGGGCTTCCACTGGAAGTGTCGCGAGATGTAGCGGAAGGTGGCTGCCGAGTTGAGGAAGTCGCCCTTCATATACTCGGCTTTGGCGAGCAGATACCACGCATTGTGCAAGAAGGGGTTGTACTCCTCGCGTTTCATCCATTCCTTGTACTTGGGATCGTTGCCCTTTCCGGCCTGTTTTTTGGGTTTTTTCTTGATTGAGTGCAGCGCTATGGCCTTTTGCATCTTCTCGATGGTGCGGTCAAAGCTGCCGCTGGGCTGTGGTGCCTTGGGGTTGGCTTTTGCCTCGGCGGG
>JABUUJ010000017.1:0-13703 GCA_021443235.1 Muribaculaceae bacterium | reverse complement strand
AGCTCCTTGATTTGCTCGTCATAGTTGGTTTTCCCGTGGTAATAGACGTTGTATCGGGTGTTTAGCGCCTGCCAAAAGCGTGAGCCGGCGGTATTCTTCTTGGCCGAGCAGGCCTGAAGCAATATCACCGTCACAATCATGAAAAGTGGCGCTAAGCGATACAGTTTTCTCATCAATAAGACGTCTTTATTCTATATTATAACGCACCCAGCCCTTGTTTATTGCCCCGTCCCCCAAAAAATCAGGTGGTGCTATGGCTCGTTGAGTAGCATGAGGAACTCGTCGTGGATGGCAGAGGGCATGGTGATGCCACGTTTTTTCAGCGACTTGCACCATCCCATGCGGTCGGCGGGCAACAGGGTGTAGAGCACATCGCGCCACTCGTCAATCTCGTCGGGCTGGTAGGCGCTGGCCTGTCGGCCGAGGAAGCGGTCCAAATGCTCGTCGTCGTAATAGACGGCGGGCTCGTCAAGGCCTGTGAGCAACTCGTGCGACGGGCACACGTCGTGGGTGGTGCAGCAGTCGTCGGTGCACTCTTGCTTGGGCTCGATAATTTCGGGGTCTTCGCCGGCCGGATGTTTCTTGCGGTCGAGATACCACAGCGGCAGTCCCACGGCAACCAGGATGGCGAGCAGAATGAGCGAGGCAATCATGCGACATTAGAGCCCAAAGGCCTGTTTCAGTTTTTCAACATAGTCGGTCTTTTCCCACGTAAACAGCTCCACCTCAAGCGTTTTTGTCTCGTTGTATTTGGACTTGAACACCTTGGTCACCGTCTTTGGCTCGCGACCCATGTGTCCCAGTGAGGCGGTCTCCTGGTAGATGGGGTTGCGCAGTTTGAGGCGTCGCTCGATGGCTGCGGGCGTCATGTCAAAGAGCTCGTTGAGTTTGTTGGCAATCTCGATGTCGGTCATGGCAACCTTGGCGGTGCCGTAGGTGTTGACATAGAGGCTTATAGGTTGGGCAACGCCTATGGCATAGCTCACCTGCACGAGCATCTCGCTGGCGATGCCGGCTGCCACGGCGTTCTTGGCGATGTGGCGTGCCGCATAGGCCGCGCTGCGATCGACCTTGCTGGGGTCTTTGCCGCTGAAGGCGCCGCCTCCGTGTGCTCCGCGTCCGCCGTAGGTGTCAACGATGATTTTGCGACCAGTGAGGCCAGTGTCGCCGTGAGGACCGCCAATCACAAACTTGCCTGTGGGGTTGACATGAAGGATGAGCTGGTCGTCGAAAAGTGCCTGCATGTTGCTGGGCAACTGCTTCTTAACTCGTGGAATGAGGATGGTGGCAACATCTTCGCGAATGCGTGCCAGCATCTGCTCGTCGGCCTCCTGTTGTGCCGAGGCGCTCGCAAGTGCCGCCGCGTTTTTGCCTGTGGGCTTGATAAACTCGTCGTGCTGGGTGCTGATGACGATGGTGTGGATGCGCACGGGCCTGTGCGTGTCGTTGTCATATTCCACTGTCACCTGACTTTTAGCGTCGGGACGCAGGTAACTCATCAGGCGTGTGTGCTTGCGTATGTACTGCAACTCGCGCAGCAGGCGGTGAGCCAGGTCGAGCGTGAGCGGCATGTAGTTGGGCGTCTCGCTGCACGCGTAGCCAAACATCATGCCTTGGTCGCCGGCGCCCTGCTCCTCGGCTGTGGCGCGGTCAACGCCGCGGTTGATGTCGTCGCTCTGCTCGTGAATGGCGTTGAAAACACCGCACGACGAGCCGTCGAACATGAGCGCGCTGTCGTTGTAGCCTATCTTGTTGATGACGTTGCGCGCCGTGTCCATAAGATCGATATAGGCCTCGCTTTTCACCTCGCCGGCGATAACCACCTGGCCTGTGGTGACGAGGGTCTCGCATGCCACCTTCGACTGCGGGTCGTGGGCCAGAAACTGGTCGAGGATGGCGTCGCTAATTTGGTCGGCAACTTTGTCGGGATGCCCTTCCGAAACCGATTCAGATGTAAATAAATAGTTCATTTTACTTTTTTATGGGTGTGGAAATTGCTTCCCACTGGTTAATAAAAAAGTGGAAAAACTAAAACGAATGCAAGGATAATGAGTTGATTATCGCAGTTTTAGCATTTTTTCAAGTGGTCGCAAGCAGCCAAATTTTTCCACCGTGTCTCAATTATGTGCCGCAAAGTTACTCAAAAAACCCGAAATCCCCACTTTTTTAGGCTAAAAAAAGGGATGTGGCGCTGTTTTGGCACTGTATGGGGAGAGAATGTGCTACCGATGTAGGCGTTTTTGCGACATTTGCGACAGTTTTTTTGGGCGATTATGTGTAATTTTGTGTCGTAGCATGAAATACCAAAAAAATATAGAATATGAATACAAGAAAATGGATTGTTGCTGCTGTGATGGCACTGGGGTGCCTGAGTGCGACGGCTACACAATGGCAGATGAAGCAGGGTCCGGCAATGACTCGGTGGAGCGAAACCATCGACCCAGCCAACGTGCTTCCCGAGTACCCGCGCCCACAGCTTGAGCGTGAGGCGTGGGTCAACCTTAATGGTGTGTGGGACCTGCGCAAAGGCACGCCTGGTGAGGCTTATGACAAGGCATTTGCCTACGACAAGGCAATTCTCGTGCCCTTCCCGCTCGAGAGCGCTATCTCGGGCATCATGGAAAAGAGCGACGAGCAGTGCTACTGGTATCACCGCAAGTTCACGCTCCCCGCCGGTCACGATGGCAAGCGATGGCTGCTACACTTTGGCGCTGTGGACTGGCGCTGCGAGGTGTGGGTCAATGGCAAGAGTGTGGGCCAGCATGAGGGCGGCTACGATCCCTTTACTTTTGATGTGACCGACGCCCTCGTCGCGGGCGCCGAGCAAGACATCGCAGTGTATATCTACGACAACACTGGTGTAGAAGGGCAACCCACTGGCAAGCAGAGCAAAAACCCGTCAATTTGCTGGTACACAGCCGTTAGTGGTATCTGGCAAACGGTGTGGCTCGAACCTGTGTCGCGCGACGCCTACATCCAGTCGCTAATTATGGAACCCACGCTCGACCGCAGCTGGCTCAACATCAAGCTCGCCGCAAGCGACGACGCAGCGACCTTTAATGTCACTGTCAAGGACCGCGACGGCAAAGTGGCGGGCACTATCGAGGGCGCTAAGCCAGGTGTTGTGACACGCGTAACCCTCACCGATGTGCACGCCTGGTCGCCCGAAGACCCCTATTTATACGATGTGTTTGTCACCCTTGAGAAGGGCGGTGTAGTGACCGATGAGGTGAAGTCCTATGCCGGAATGCGACGCATCGAGGTCAAGAAAGACAATGCCGGGATACCGCGTATATACCTCAACGGCAAGCAGATATTCCAGCTTGGTCCCCTTGACCAAGGTTGGTGGCCCGATGGCCTCTACACCGCACCCAGCGACGAGGCTCTGCTCTTTGACATCAAAGGCATGAAGGACTTGGGCTGCAACATGATTAGAAAACATATCAAGGTTGAGCCCGACCGCTGGTATTATCACTGTGACCGCGAGGGAATACTCGTGTGGCAGGACTTGCCCAGCGGCAACCTCGTCAAGGACGGAGAACAGCAAGCCAAGGAAATCATGGAACGCGAGTGGCTCAATATCGTTGACGCCCTCAAGAGCCACCCCAGCATCGTGCACTGGATTGTGTTTAACGAGGGCTGGGGACAGTTTGACACCGATCGCATGACCAACCTCATCGACTCGCGTGTCAACAATCTCTCGCCAGCACGATATGGCAAGGCCTCTCTGATATGTTGCGCCAGCGGCTGGACCGACAGCGAAGTGGGCAATATTATCGATACACACAGCTATCCTCACCCAGGATGCCCGCACAACGCCAACCGAGCCGCCGTGTGTGGCGAGTATGGCGGCATCACGCTCAAGGTGCCAGGACACATCTGGCCTGGGGGTGACTTCCAGTACACCGTGGTCGAGAGCAGCGAGGACTTCACCACCTATTTCAACGGCTTGGGCGAGGAAATCAAAGACCTGTATGCCATGGGGCTTAACGCAGCGGTCTATACCCAGCTGAGCGACGTCGAAATCGAGAAAAACGGCTTCTATACCTACGACCGACGAGTGCTTAAACCTGCATCGCCCTACGGCCGCCTGCGCCAGAATATCCTTGAGTGCATCAACCTGCCCAGCACTCCTCGTGTTGAGACCACCATCCTCTCAACGGCAATGACACACGCCCACAAGTGGCGATACATCACCTCTGCCGCGCCACGACATTGGTACGACGCAACATTCGACGATAGCAGCTGGAGCGTGGGAGAGGCGGCTTTTGGGCATGGCATGAACGAGTATAAAGAGCTTGTGCGCACCGACTGGAACACTAACCAAATATATATGCGCCGCTGGTTCTATCTGAGCGACATCTCCCCCGAGAACATCGCCAAGTTGCGCTTCAAGCTCTTCCACGACGATGACGTGGACCTTTATATCAACGGCGTGTGGGCAGGAGCTCACGCTGGATGCACATTCTCCTACTGGTATATGGACATCAATCACGAGGCCCTCGCAACACTTAAGCCCAACTCGTGGAATCTCATCGCCCTTGCCGGAAAACAAGGCACTGGGCAGCAATTTATGGACGTGGGACTGGTGGCAATCGACAGCACTACAATCGAATATAACGAGAACTTCGACGATTTGCAAAACCCTGAGCGCAAGCTTTCGCCCAGCCCTGGAACGGCTGTTTTACCTAAGTTTGAGCGCGTAATGACCCCAGTGCCTGCCGAACCGGCACAGCGAGGCGGCGACGGCACATCGGTGCCCGCTGGTGAGTTTTTCCACGCACAGGACCGCAACAACGTGGCGTGGGCCGATGTTGACGGCGACGGGGCTCTTGATGTGGTTTACAGCGCATGGAACAGCCACCTGCAAGGCGATGCAGGCCGCGTGTCGCTATACTACAAAAACGATGGCAAGGGCTCGTTCTCGCGCACTGCCAACTCGTTTGCCCCAACCTATTATGCCTGCCCCGTTTTCCTTGACTATGACAACGACGGCAACCTTGATTTGTTTTATCCCGGCCTCACCGACCGCAACATCGACAGCCTTGACAAAATCGTGGCACACCTGTATCACAACAACGCCGACGGCACTTTTACCGAGGTCAACGACAACGCGGCAATGGGTATCGCCCCTATCTATAATGCCACCGATGGCGGTCGCTCGCGACAGTGGGTCGACACTGGCGACTATGACCGCGACGGATACACCGACATCGTGGTCACTGGCCGTGAGGACTACATGGGCAAGGACGGATATGGACGTGACGTGCTCATGAGCGACCGACGCGTGACCTACCTCTATCGCAATGTCGCGGGAACTTGCTTTGAGAAGGTTGAATTGCCTGTCAACGGTAAGAGTGCCTTTCACGCACTCGCCCGCGGCTCGGTTTATATGCGCGACATGGACAACGACGGCCTGCTCGACGTCGTCTCGGCAGGTTATGAAGCCAATAACGGCGCTATGTATATCTATTGGAACAACGGCGACGGCACTTTCAGCGAGAGTTCGCAGCGGTTTTGTGGTGCCTATGACGGAGCTTGCGTGCCAGCCGACCTTGACGGCGACGGACTTGACGACATCCTTGTGACAGGCTTTTCGGCCAACAAAGGCAACACCGCCAAAAGCGTGTTTGTGTATCGCAACAACGGCAACCGCACTTTCGCCATGCTCAACGACGAGTTTAGCGGGTTTGAGGGCGTCGACGGCTCTACACCGTCGATTGCCGACGTCAACCACGATGGGCTCGCCGACATTCTCATTGGCGGACACGGACAAACGCACGAGATCACGACTTGGCTCTATATCAACAAGGGTGACATGGCTTTTGAGCCCGCTGGAGCCTATTATCTTGACCCCTTCGGCAAGCAGTGGTCGTTTGCTCGAGTGAGCCACGGCAACAACCACCTTGTTGACATTGACAACGACGGTTTCCTTGACGCCTGGAACATGGGTTGGGCGCAAAACAATGTGTGCGCATCGTCGTGCGCCACTCTGCTCTATCGCAACACCTCGGCTTCGCTGGGCATCGCCCCTAATGAGGCTCCATCGGTCCCCACAGGGCTAAAGGCTGTGTGCGACAACAAGAAAGGCACAGCGACATTCTCATGGGATGCTTCAACCGACGATGTCACGCCACAACCCGCCTTGCGCTACAACTTCTACTTGCGCAAGAAAGGCAGCGACAAGGTGTTTATGGCTGTGCCAGCCAACATCGAGAACGGACGCCTGAAAGTGGGTGAAACAGCAGGCGCGATCGCCATTACCGCTCACACGATGACCATGGCGATTGACGATGCCGACTATGAGTGGGGCGTGCAGGCCATAGACAATGGCAAGCGGGCAAGCGCATGGACGCGAGGCGTATTCAACCCCACAAAATCGGGTTTGCCAAAAAAAGAAATAGGCGCCGTTAGGATTTACGGGCATAACGGTGTCCTGAATTACGACATTGCAGGTGACGTTGGCCCGGCACGGTTATTAGTCTATAGCACCGACGCCGCACTCATGGCAAGCATCAACGCCTCGGGCCAGGGTAGCATCAACCTGGGACACGGCACCTTCATTGTCACCGCCCGTCCGCTTCATGCCGCTCCCTCGACCACGAAGGTAGTGCTTTAGCAGCGCGTAGTATTCACCATTTACCATAGGGGAGCAAATTGCATTAAATTGCAAAAAACTCGCTCTACTTGGGGTAAAATTTTGTGGTTTGGATATTATTCACTAAATTTGCGTGGTAATTGAAAACCAAATGCAATGAACGACGAAATTGACAACGCTGGCAAGACCGCACAAGCGGCTCCTGTTTTTATCGTTACCGGCTCGACCGACGCCATGGGCTCGCTCATAACGCGCCGACTTGCCGAGCAGGGAAAACCAGTGCTGCTCGCCAGCCGCAATCTGGTGAAAGCCCAGCAATATGCCGAGCTACTGCGCAAAGAGACTAAAAACAACGACATACAGTGCCTGCAACTCGACCTCAACTCTTTTGAGCTTGTGCAAGACTTTGTGGCTCGACTCACAGCCCTTAACCGACCTGTGGCCGCACTCATCAACAATGCAGGAAACCTGCCACGACGCGCTTCGGTGTCGCCCAACGGATATGACCACTGCGTGCAGGTTAACTTCCTGAGCACCGCACTGTTGTCAATGCTTGTGGCTCCTCTCATCGTCGAGGGAGGACGCATCATTATGTCGACCAGCATCACCCGCCGGCTGGTGTCGCTGCCCTATGAGTTTCCCAATATCTCACACTTCACACAGATAGGCAGTTATGCACAGAGTAAGCTCGCCCTCACCCTGTTCTCAATCTACATCTCGACAACGCTCAAGACACGACGCATTATCGTGAACTGCGTCAACCCGGGCATCATCAAGTCGAGCATGGTGGCGCTCAACAAGTGGGTCGACAAGATGGCCGACTACCTTGTGAAGCCGCTCAAGAGCAACACTGCGGGCGTGGTGCCCACAATGCGGGCGCTCGAAAGCAACGACACGGGCTTTATATTTGAGGGAAACTCCAGGCAAATCAAGATGTCGTCGGTGCTCAACAACCGCGATGTGTTTATCAAGCTTTGCCAGGACACAATGCGCATTCTTAAGAAATATCTGCCACAGAAATGACGAGGATATTAACACATGGCGACCGCCTCCACCAGGAGGCGGTCGTGGCAACTATAGGCATGTTTGACGGCGTGCATCGCGGCCACCAGACGCTCATCGACGCACTCAAGCAGTGTGCCACACAGCGTGGCCTAAGCACGGCCGCTATCACCTTCTCGCAGCACCCGCAACACGTGCTGCGACCAGGTGGCGACCTGCGCATGATTATGCCGCTCAACGACCGCATCACCACGCTCGAGGGCTTGGGGCTGGACTATGTGGCGGTGATGGACTTCACCCCCGAGCTTGCCGCACTCTCAAGCCTCGACTTCATGCGTGTGATGCAGGAACACTACGGCGTGAAGGCACTCATCGTGGGCTATAACCACCGCTTTGGCCACGACCGCGACGCCACGTTTGCTACCTATGTCGAGCAAGGCCTACAGCTTGGCATCGAGGTGCTGAAGGCGCCTGAGTATCTGGGCGAGTATGCTCCAGTGAGCTCGACTATCGTGCGTGGGCTCATCGCCGCCGGAAAGGTCGACGATGCCGCTAAATGCATGGGCCGTCCCTATCGCCTTGCCGGCGAGGTGGTGCACGGCTTCCACAACGGGCGCGGAATAGGTTTCCCCACAGCCAATGTGGGACATCTCGACCCGCTCGTCATCTTGCCTCACAACGGCGCCTATGCCGTTATGGTTGAGGTGAATGGCAGGCGCATGCCAGGCATGCTCAATGTGGGCAACCGCCCTACATTCGACAACGGCACGGCAACCAGCATCGAGGTCAATATCTTTGACTTTGACGAGGATATCTACGGCTTGCCCATCACGCTGGAGTTTATCAAGTTCCTGCGACTGGAGTTCAAGTTGGGTAGTATCGACGAGTTGCGCGCTCAGCTCACCACCGACCGTGCACGCAGCATTGAGATATTGAAACGACACAAACTGATATAATTATGGAGTATTACAACCTGTGCGAGCAAGACTCGCTTTTGTCGCAGTATATGAGTGAACTGCGCGACAAGAATATTCAAACCGACCGCATGCGCTTCCGCACCAACGTGAGGCGCATAGGACAAATTATGGCCTATGAGGTGTCGAAGAAACTCGCCTTTGACAACACCGATGTTGAGACACCTCTCGCCGTGGCACACACCCGCACTATCGGCTCTAACGTGGTGCTGGGCACCGTGTTGCGCGCCGGGCTGCCGCTGCACGAGGGCTTCCTGAGTTACTTCGACTGCGCCGAGAACGCTTTTGTCTCGGCTTACCGCAAATATCGCAACGACAGCGACGACTTCGACATCCAAATCGAGTATATGGCAACACCACGCCTTGAGGGCAAGACGCTCATCCTTGTTGACCCTATGCTTGCCACCGGCGCATCGATGGTGATGGCCTATAAGGCATTGCTTGCCAAGGGCGAGCCAGCCAGGGTGCACATTGTGAGCATCATCGCCAGCCAGCAGGCGGTCGATTTTGTAAAGACGCACTTCGACGAGGAGAAGACAACCCTGTGGGTAGCAGATGTTGACCCCGTGCTCAACGACCACAGCTATATCGTGCCGGGTTTGGGCGACTGTGGCGACCTCCTTTACGGCATCAAGGAGTAAGTTTGGCTTTTTGCAAAAAAATAACCCAGTGCATTTTCGGTGCGCTGGGTTTTATTGTTGAGCAACAATGCGTTAGTATTGCTATTATTGGTTGTAAGCGTCCATAAAGCTTTTCCTAAACTCGGGATCGTTTATAACATAAATAAAACTAATTAACGCGCATACAATCATTGCAATAAGAGCGTATAGGGCAAATTTGCGGGCGCGGTCGGCTTGACTCTCGCAGGTGAGGAGGTCGCCATTACGGTAGGCTTGCCTTGCACTTGAGCCTGCCACAAGCGATATGATGCCCAGAATGCCTGATATGGGGTTGCAGCAACACGTCCAGCTCAACAGTGTCACAATCCATGCGAGGGCGCTGCTGGTGTCGGGCTGAAGCCTTGCCATGCCACCCAACGGTTGCGCGGGTTGCCCTTGAATTGGCTGTCCATAGACAGGTTGCGCAGGTTGCCCATACACAGGCTGCGCAGGTTGTCCATAAGCCGGCTGGGCTGGTTGCCCTTGCATAGGCTGCGCCTGCACAGGCTGTGCCTGAATGGGCCGGGGGTCTTCGCCCATATTTTGCGAGTAACCCGAGAAGCGGTCGGCCGTCGATGTCGAACTCGGCATCTCGTTGTGCTGATTGGCATGCTCGGGGGCGGCGGGTGCTTCGGCAGGTTCGGGTGTGGGCTCGGGCTCTGCTGCGGGCGTGGGCGCCGGGGCGCTGAATACTGAGGCAACCTCGGCTACATCTTGTGCTTTGAGCCATGTGGTCATGCCGTCGGTCCACACCAGTGTGTCGGGCTTCAGTCCGTTGATAAGCAGTTCATGAAGTTCAAACGGCCCTTCAGCTTGGCCGTTGACCACTATGTGATACTTTGCCATTGTCTTTTAGTACTCAGTGGGGTGATACTTCTTGAGAAGTGCCTCGATGGGTGCCGAAACGGTGGTTTTGCCGTTGTCCTTGAGATATCTCACCAGGGCGCGGCCAGGCTCCAGACAGTTGCCGGCAAACATGCGGTGGTCGCGGTTGTAGGCGCCAAGGATAGCGTTGGCTGCGGCGTCGGCGTCTTTCTCATAGCCGTGAGTGCCCTCAAGACGGAACCAGCCCACATAGGCAACGCCTTCCAGTCCGTTCTGCTCCTCGCACTTCTGGATGTACTTGAGCGAGAGCTCGGGGTCTTGCTCCACACACACCTCGCCGTCGCTGTAGGTCTTGATGCCGTCGCGATACACCTTGAAGAGGTTGAACGATGCGTCGCTCGAGCCTGCCTCGCTGGCCTTGATGAGCAACTCAATGCCTTTCATCTTGTCTTCCTTGGTGTCGTTGCCCATATTGAGGGTGCAGAAACCCTTGCGCTCCATTGCCAGCACCGAGCCGGCGTCGATGGCCTCGTCGAGCATCATCAGCGCGTTGTGGCGGTCCATGCTGTAATCGGGAACCTGCATCGTGAAAATCATTGTGGCAAGGCGGGCCTTACTGTCGGCGTCACCTTCTTTTACGGCCTTGATGAGGTAGGGGAGAGCCTTGTCATAGCGCTCCGCTTCATAGTACTTTTTGCCTTCGGCAACATTGTTTTGTGCTACTGCGCACATTGCGAGCATAACTGCTACTGCGGTAAGAACGATTTTTCTCATATTAATAAAATTGTTAGGGTTATCGTTATTTATAAATCTTATTCAAGCCACAAAGTTACAACTTTTTGCGTGACATTCACTCATTTATTAGACTTTTTCGCCCCACAATAGTTTAATTTCCCCCTCCTGCACCATACTAATAGCGGCTGTTACAACGGGTTTAGGAGATTTGGTTTATCCAGTTTTTAAAGAATGGGTCGTCAATAGAGTAGAATGTTTCCTTTATGATATAGCCTTGCTTGATAAGTCGTTTCATGCAGCTCGCTGCCGTGCTTTGTGAAGCGATGCCGGTGAGTGCGCTTTGCAAGGGTGTTGAAGCACTAATCCTTTTATTGGCAACAAGCATTAGCATGCGTCGGTCGGTGCGATTGAATTTCTCCCACAGCCTTTCATAGTCAAGACTGTGGCTTTGTGTAATGGTGTCGATTGCCATACTAATGAGGGCGTCGGTATCGTTGGTTTTCCTTTCCCATTGGTCCCATACAACATAGGCAAGTTGTTGAGTATAATAGGGATGGCATTCGGTGATTTCCAAAATTTCGTGTGCAACACGATCGGTGGTTTCTTTGTCGTCACAAAGTAAATCAAATCTGTTGCTCAAGAATGCCTGGAACTCATTATAAGGTATGCGTTTCAGCCTCATAAGAAGCGAGAAGTGGTAAAATGGAGATTTTTTGTTCTCAAAAATTTCTTCCATCATCGATTCTTGGCTACCCAGAAACACATAGTTGACATGTTCGTGCATCTGCATCCATGACCTCAGTTTCTTGTCAAGGTGCTTTCCTATGTCGTTAATCTCTTGAAATTCGTCGAAAACGACAATGGGTTTGTTTTTGGGCTCATTTGCTCCTATTTTGTTGATGAGCGATAGCGCATCTTCAAGGGCTTCGGAGTCGTCGACGTGGGCTCCAAGTGTAACCTTGGTGCGTCCTGTCACTGCGTCAACATCTATTGTGGGCTGAAACCTCAGGTGCGAGATGTAGTATTTAATTTTTTCGGTAAAAGATGTTTCCAGCGTTTTTTTGATGATTTTGGTTGCGAAGTCTTTTACATCAACTACTTCTTGCAAGTTGACGTAGATGTAGGTTCGGCCAGTTTCTTTGGCAACTTTGTTTACCAAACTGGTTTTGCCGAAACGACGTGGACTGATGAGCGCAAGATGGTTAGCGCTGTTGAATATGTTGCCGATTTTCTCCTGTTCCTCAACTCTATCGGTGAAGTAATTGCCCGATACTATTGAGCCAAACTTAAACGGGTTGTCCATAATGTTTTGCGAAATTTTTCGCACGAAAATTTTCGTAGCGATGTATATATATAATTCTCAGTATGTTAATTGCACTGTTTTGGTGCTACAAAGTTAAGAAAATTATTTCATTTTCACCAAAAAAATTCCACTTTTTTTGGTGAAAAACTGGAACGGATGTGATGCCACACGCTGTTTTGAGGTGCAGATGCAGCGAGGGAGATGCGCCGAAACGCATCTCCCCCGATAGGTATTTATGAAAAAAAGCTTATGAGTTCAGGTCTTTGATTTGGGCTATCATCTCATCGTTGGCGCGTTGCAACTTGAAGAATATACTCAATCCAACGGCTGCGCCTATAACGCCTCCCACCACACAGCCTATTATCATTGCCTTAAACTCAGTGTCGTTGGGGATGCTTTTGCTTAACTCCCAGAAAAACCATGCAAGCCATAGAATTAAAATGGGAAATGCGACAGATATCTGAATGTTGCGATGCCGCTTCATCTTGACCAACCGTTGCGCCGTCTCAGCCATATTGCAGTCCATTGTGTTGATATCCATGTGGTTAATGATATAGTCGGCAGTAAACGAAGCTGTGAGCATAACGATAGTGAAAGCGGTGAAGTACCAGGGCAGATTCCAGTAAAAGCCTATGCCCACCCACAACGGGATTGCCACGCATCCCAGAGCGATGACGCGGTAGATGCTGCAATGCACGCTGCGCATTTTATTCTTGATTGACTCGAACATAAGGCCCTCGTTGAGTGTGGTGGTGCGGTCGATGTGACTCTTGAGCTCGTTGAGTTGCTGGCGCATCAGTGCGAGTTCTTCGTTGTTGTCGTTGATGTGGTTGAAATTGTTTTCCATCTTGATATAAAATTTGTGGTTAATATCTTTTATTTCTTTGCGGAGAGCCCTTTCAGACGCTCCTTGATGCGAAATAGCTTCACCGATACGTTTTGGGGCGAGATGCCCACGATGGCGCCTATCTCTTCATAGCTTATGTTCTCGAGCCACAGCAGCACGATGGCGCGGTCGAAGGGTGGCAACTGGGTGATGCGGCTGTGTAACATGGCGAGTTGGTGGTTTTCGCCGCCGCTGTCGTCAAAGAGGTCCACCCCGTCGAGGATGGTTGTCGCTGGCCGGGACTTCTTCTTGCGGTCAATCGAGATGCATGTGTTGAGGCTTACCCTGTAAACCCATGTGCGCATCGCGCTGCGGCCCTCAAACTTGTCAAAACCCTGCCACAGCTTGATGAGTACTTCCTGAAACAGGTCGTTGACCTCATCCTGATCGCTCGAGAACATATAGCACACCGAGTAGATGGTGCTTTTGTGCTCTCGCACGATTTGCGTGAATTGTGATTCTTTCTCGTTCATTGTTCTTTTCTCATTTCTGCCCATTAGACGCACATTAATACCGCAAAACTACACATTTCCACCGAAAAAACCAAAAAATCCTTGGCGCATCGTTTTTTTTAGTAAATTTGCAATCATTTAATGCTCTGTAATATGAAACTTGTGATAAAATTTTTTTGGGTTGTGTTGACGGGTGCGATGGCGATGGGGCTGTCGGGCTGTGTGACCGACCATTTCACCGAAGAAGACAAGGCGCAGGCGAGCGAGCA
>JABUUJ010000016.1 GCA_021443235.1 Muribaculaceae bacterium | reverse complement strand
CTTGCCAGATGCTCTTGGCGGCATCGAGGGCCTGAAGTTGGCGCACGTCGGGCGACGCCATCGCCTTGAGTTTGCCCCACATGTCGGTGATATAGTCGAGGATGCGCTTGGATGGTGTGGGTCGCGTACCCATGGCACGCTATTCCCTACCCTCAAGACAGAGTAAAGTTGTGTATTGTTGCCCTTACTGAAAAATAGTTTATTTTGAGACTGATTCTATTGTGCAAGTATGAAGTTTCTCTTTCTTGTCGTAATTGATTCCAACCAAAAGAATGTCACCAGTGTACTGTTCTAACTTGCTAAAATATTTCTTGTGCTTTATCTGAGCAATTGCAGCGTCAACCTCATTGTTGTATTTAAGTTCAAGAACGATAGCTGGCTTTGCGACGTTCTTGCGCGGGATAAGCACCAGGTCGGCAAAACCCTTGCCAGTAGCAAGTTCGCGATGGACAATATAGTCGTTCTGCGCATAGATATAAGCAATGGTAAGAACGCAAGCGAGAGAGTTCTCGTTATTGTAAGATAGTATGCTCGTGTTGTCGTCGTGCGCCTTATCTATGGCTTGAGCAACATAATCAGAGTCTCCAGCGAGGGTGGCGTTGAGAAGTTTCTTCGACCCCGTTATGGCCTGTGCCACTTGCCAACCGCTACTTTTCACAGCGTTTTCCATTTCACGGCGCACCTCATAGTTTGGTATGTAGCACTTTTCTTCCTCGAAGTCATAAGCAAGATAACCAAGATGAATAAGGACTGTAAAAACCTCATCCTTACTCCTTACAATGTTCATATCATTGCCAAAACCATTAGTTTCCACATCGCATTTGCCTCCTGACAACATATAGATTATGTCGTCTTTCAAGCCCTCATAGTTCATTTCAATATAGCTTGCGACCTTGTCGTATGCACCTGTTGAGGCCCAAAAACTCCTGCAATAACCTGCCGATAATGCCATTATAACGGAATTTGGGTTGAAGATGGAAGGCTCATTTCCTATTATATATCCGTCATACCATTGCTGCACCTCGCTGAAATCACAATTTTTACTCTCACAAAGCGCCTTAACTTCGCTACGTGTAAAACCAAAATAACGTGCCATATTCATTGGAGAGGTAACCGAATACTCCATAAAGTTATTCAATGCCGACTCGGTGTTGTATTTTTTGATAGGCAGAATACCTGTCATATACACTCCTGCAAAAACATCTAAGGTATCGTTTCCCTTGAACATCCTACGCAGCCAGTTTACAAATGAGTCCATACCCTTGCTCTTTGGTTCAAACTCACGGCAGATGGCATCCCACTCGTCGATGACCATGAAAAAGGTATCTCCTGTTGCCTGATGGATTTTGACAAGCAATTCCATAAAGTCATCGTTGAAATCATCGGGAATAATTCCGGGATAGGCTTTATTCAGATCTTCCTTCAACGCATCTTGTATCAAATCAACAATATTAGGGTCATCCTTATATCTTGTTGTAAAATCGGTTAAGTCCAACTTAATAACAGGGAACTTATTCAGATATTTTTCAAAAGAAGGGTGTTTGGCTATCTCCAAATCGGCAAACAAAGAGCGTGAGTCGCAGGAGCGGTCATAGTATGCGCACAACATATTGGCCGCCATAGATTTTCCGAAGCGACGCGAGCGTGTAACACAACTGCGACGTTGCTCTGTAAACAACGTGCTGTTAATGACTGAAATCAGTCCAGATTTATCAACATATGTTGAATTCAGAGCTTGTGCAAAATTGCTATTTCCTCTGTTAATATATCTGCCCATACTATACTTTTTGGTGAAGTGAACAAGATTGTTTATGAGTGAAAATCGACTTCTTCATTGCTGAGTTGGCGACCTTTGGTCGCAAAGGTAATAAAAATAATGCGATTATCTTGTGCTTTATCGGGAAAAAGAGCGGTTTTTAATCATTAATAGCAGATTTATGGTATAAAGTAGGGAATGTTGAGGGGAGTTTTAAGTTTCTTGCAAAATCATGGTTGGTGTAACTCGCAATATCAAAGAAATTGCGTAATTTTGCAGTGAAAAAAGTTAAGGGATGGAATTTAAGTTGCATTCACCATACGCTCCCACGGGAGACCAGCCGCAAGCCATTGCTCAGTTGAGCGACGGCATTAACAGCGGCATGCCATTTCAGACGCTGCTGGGCGTGACAGGATCGGGCAAGACATTCACTATGGCAAATGTGATAGCCAACACTAATCGCCCTACCCTAATCCTCTCGCACAACAAGACGTTGGCGGCACAGCTCTACGCCGAGTTCAAGTCGTTTTTCCCTGAGAACTCGGTTCACTACTTTGTGTCCTATTACGACTACTATCAGCCCGAGGCCTATATACCATCGACCGACAAATATATAGAGAAAGACCTCGCCATCAACGAAGAGATAGAGCGATTGCGCCTTGCCACGGTAACGTCGCTGCTGTCGGGGCGCCGCGACATTGTGGTAGTGTCGAGCGTGTCGTGCCTTTATGGCATGGGCAACCCCGAGGACCTGAATGCCAATGCGATGACCGTGACTGTGGGCGACAACATAGGACGAGACATATTTCTGCGCCGCCTTGTTGACGCGCTCTACTCGCGCAACGACATTGACATGCGCATGGGCAATTTCCGCGTCAAGGGCGACACGGTGGATGTTTATCTGAGCAACGAGGACTTCATGCTGCGCGTCATCTTTTGGGGTAACGAGATTGAGAGCCTTGAGATTCTTGATCCGGTGACACAGTTTTGCAAAGAGAAAGTCAATTCGTTCAAGATATTTCCCGCCACACTTTTCGCCACCACCAAGGAGCGACTGGCGGCAGCGTTGGGCATGATTGACGTTGATCTGGGCACACAGGTTGAGGCGTTCAATCGCGAGGCCCGTCATGTTGAGGCCAAGCGCCTGCAAGAGCGCGTGACCTACGACCTTGAGATGATACGGCAGATGGGATATTGCTCAGGCATAGAGAACTATTCGCGATATTTTGATGGTCGCAAGCCCGGAATGCGTCCGTTCTGTCTTCTCGACTGCTTCCCCGACGACTACATCACCATTATCGACGAGAGCCACGTCACCATTCCACAAGTGCGAGCCATGTATGGCGGCGACCAGGCGCGCAAGACCAACCTCGTGCACTACGGCTTCAGGCTTGAGGCCGCGCTCGACAACCGCCCGCTGCGCTTTGAGGAATTTGAGTCGATGACCAAACAGGTGATATATGTGAGCGCGACGCCCGCCGACTATGAGATAATGAAGTGTGAAGGCATTATCACTGAGCAAATTATACGTCCGACAGGATTATTAGATCCAAAGATTATTGTGCGTCCGTCGCGTGGACAAATCGACGATCTGCTTGAAGAGATACAGATACGTTGCGAGCATGGCGAGCGCACCCTTGTCACCACACTCACCAAGCGTATGGCTGAAGAGTTGACCGACTATCTTGCGTCATACGACATACGCTGCGCCTATATGCACAGCGACGTGGAGACGATGGACCGCATCCAGATACTTGACGACCTGCGTGCAGGCGCCATCGATGTGCTCGTGGGCGTGAACCTGCTGCGCGAGGGCCTTGACCTTCCCGAAGTGTCGCTCGTGGCCATCATCGATGCCGACAAAGAAGGCTTCCTGCGTGGTCACCGTGCATTGACACAGACGGCAGGCCGTGCCGCGCGCAACCTTAACGGGTTGGTAATCATGTATGCCGACACCATCACAAGGTCGATGCAGCAAACCATTGACGAGACCGACCGCCGCCGCACCCTGCAGCTGAAATATAACGAGGAGCACGGCATCACACCACAGGCAATCATCAAGGCGAGAAACGCCATCATTGGCGTAGACACCGACATGACAGCACCCGATAAAAACGGCAAGCAGCACCAGCGCAAATATGAGAACAACGTCGTTGACACCACTGTAGTGCAGCGGCAAATGGCGGCCGAGTTTGACAGCGCATCGGGCGTTGTTGCCGATCCCATTATCGCTTATATGGGCAAGGCCGACATTGAGAAGACCATAGAGTACCTCAAGACGAAGATGGTTGACGCCGCCAAGAGCCTTAACTTTATCGAGGCCGCCCAGTATCGCGATGAAATCATCAAACTGACCGAAAAACTGCATAGCAATGATTAGCAACGGGCCGCACAACACCAAGAGCCATCACATTGACCGGCAATGGCTTCCCACCACCAAGAAAGAGATAGAGCACTTGGGCTGGGACCACATTGATGTGATACTATTCAGTGGCGACGCCTATATCGACCATCCGTCGATGGGAACGGCAGTGATAGGTCGCGTGCTCGAGGCGCACGGCTACAAAGTGGCAATCGTGCCTCAGCCCAACTGGCGCGACGACCTGCGCGACTTCAAGAAACTGGGCAGGCCGAGGTTGTTTTTCGGCGTAAGCGCCGGAGCGATGGACTCAATGGTCAACCACTACACCGCCAACCGGCGACGACGCAGCGACGACGCCTATACACCCGACGGCCGCGCCGGAGCCCGCCCCGACTACCCCACCATCGTTTACAGTAAGATACTCAAGGAGATATATCCCGATGTGCCTATCGTTGCCGGAGGCATCGAGGCCTCGTTGCGTCGCTTGGCACACTACGACTACTGGCAAGATGCGCTGCGCAGGTCGATCATGGCTGACGCGCCAGTTGATATCATCACCTACGGCATGGGCGAGATTGCCACGGTTGCCATTGCCGATGCGTTGCGCGACGGCAAAACGCTTGCCGAACTGATCGACGTGCCGCAAACGGTGGTGCGCTGCAAGCCAAGCGATATGCCGACTGAGACTAACGAAACCGATGTCGTGCTACATTCCTACGAGCAATGTCGGCAGTCGAAGCGCGACCACGCCGAGAACTTCCGCAACATCGAGATAGAGAGCAACAAGTGGCACGGGCGCACGTTGTGGCAAGCGACGGGCGACATCGTAATCAAGGTTAACCCTATGAACCCGCCCATGTCGACTGAGCAAATTGATGCCTCGTTTGACCTGCCTTACACCCGTCTGCCCCACCCACGTTATAAAGGCAAGCGCATTCCTGCCTACGAAATGATTCGCCACTCGGTGAACATGCACCGAGGGTGTTTTGGCGGATGCGCGTTCTGCACCATCAGCGCTCATCAGGGAAAATTCATCGCATCACGCAGCAAGCAATCGATAATGCGCGAGGTGAAGCAAGTGTGTGGCATGGAAGACTTCAAAGGCTATATCAGCGACCTTGGTGGGCCCAGCGCCAACATGTATTCAATGCGAGGAAAAGACCTTGAGCGATGCTTTAAGTGTACGCGCCCATCGTGCTTGCACCCAAAGCCTTGTGGCAACCTAAATAACGACCACAGTGCGCTGCTCGACATCTATCACAGTGTTGATGCGTTACCGCAAGTCAAGAAGTCGTTCATAGGCAGTGGCGTGCGCTACGACCTGTCGATGCACAAGAGTGGCGACGCTGCTATAGACAAAATCAACGCTCAATACAACGAGGAATTGATAAGATTTCATGTGTCGGGTCGCCTGAAAGTTGCTCCCGAGCACACGAGCGACGAAGTGCTGAATGTGATGAGGAAGCCTTCGTTTGAGTTGTTCCGCCGGTTCAAGGCAATATTTGACCGAGTGAACCAGCGATATGGCCTCAAGCAGCAACTCATCCCCTACTTTATCTCGTCGCACCCCGGTTGTCGCGAGGTCGACATGGCACAACTGGCAGTGTTAACCCGCGAGCTCGACTTCCACCTCGAGCAAGTTCAGGACTTCACACCCACGCCCATGACCGTTGCCACCGAGGCGTTCTACACAGGGTTTCACCCCTACACTCTTCAACCCATCTTCTCGGCTCAGAGCAAAGAGGAGAAGCTTGCCCAGCGCCAATACTTTTTCTGGTACGACAAGAAATATAAAGCCGATATAATCAAGGCACTTAGACGTCTTAAAAGGCCCGACCTGATTAAGCGCCTCTACCCAAAAGGCTGACGTTTTCAACCGACAAACGCGCGAAACCACTGCGGTAACTGCCAAAAAAACATAGTTACCGCAACGGTTTCGCACGTTTCTTTCTTGCACAATTCAAAGAAAATTTAGTAACTTTGTGAAAAATATAGAGTAAAACCATAAAATGATGAAAAGGATTATTAAAGCAACTGTTATGGCAACAGTAATGACGTTACTATCAACAGGGTGTAGCGACAAAGCATCGGGCGACGCCAACTCGCCTGCAGGACCTATCGAGAAACAGGAATATACGCCCGAAGTGCTCAACTCGTTTGGGCGAGTGTCAAACCCGCAAATCTCGCCCGACGGCAAGAAAGTGCTCTTTGCAGTGGGACAGCCCAACATCAAAGAGAACCGCGTGAACAGCGACCTGTGGGTGATAGACATCGACGGGCAGAACGCCAAGAAAATCACCGACACCCCGCGCAGCGAGGGAAACGCAGTGTGGATTGACGGAGGCAACAAAATCGCATTCACCTATTGCGACGACAAGGAAGGCGCTGTGACACAGGTGTGGGTGATGAATGCCGACGGCAGCGGCCGCAAGCAGGTGTCGAAAATGGAGAAAGACGTTGAGGGCTTCCTGCTGTCGCCCGACGAGAAGAAAATGGCTATCGTCTCGACTGTGAAATACAACACTACGGCACAGGACAAATATCCCGAGCTCGACAAGGCCAACGCTCGCATCATCGACGACTTGATGTATCGTCACTGGAACGAGTGGACCGCCGAGGTTCCGCAGCCCTACGTGGGCAACTTCGACGGCAAAGAGGTGACCGATGTCAAGAACGTGCTTGAAGGCACACTCTTTGAGTCGCCCATGCGTCCGTGGGGTGGCGTAGAGGAATTTGCCTGGACCCCCGACAGCAAGCAGTTTATATATGCGTGCCGCAAGAAAGTGGGCAAGGATTATGCCCTGTCGACCAACAGCGACCTCTATGTCTATGACACCGAGAAAGGTGAGACCACCCAGAACCTCACCGAGGGCATGATGGGATATGACAACATGCCCATCTTCTCAAAGAGCGGCAAACTCGCATGGTTGTCGATGGAACGCGACGGCTATGAGGCCGACAAGAACCGCATCTTCATGATGGACAAGTTGGGTGGCGAGAAAGTTGACCTGACCGCCAACTGGGACTACAGCGTTGACGCAATAGCATGGTCGCCCGACGAGAAATACATCTACTTCATCGGTGCGTTTGAAGGCACAATGCCCATCATGCGCGTGGATGTAGCTACGCAGAAGGTCGACACCATTGCTGCGGGCAACTACGACTATGACACAATGTCGTTTGTCGACGACAGCAACATGGTGGTAACGCGCCACTCGTTCATGGCCCCCAATGAGATATTCACGCTCAAATTAGGCGAAGAGCCCAAGCAGATTAGCAACATAAACACCCAGTTGCTGGCATCGCTCGACGAGATAACTTGCGAGAAAATGCTCATCAAGGCAACCGACGGAAAAGACATCCACACATGGGTACTTTTCCCTCCCAACTTTGACAAGAACAAGCAGTATCCGGCTATCTTCTTCTGCGAGGGTGGCCCGCAGTCACCTGTGAGCCAGGCATGGAGCTATCGCTGGAACTTCCGCATCATGGCCAACCATGGCTATATTGTGATTATGCCCAACCGTCGCGGTCTGCCAGGCTTTGGCACAGAGTGGAATGAGCAGATTTCGGGCGACTATGCCGGGCAGTGCATGAAAGACTATCTGAGCGTTACCGACTATATGGCGCAGCAGCCCTATGTCGACGAGAAGCACATAGGTTGCGTGGGAGCCAGCTTTGGCGGATACTCGGTTTACTGGCTTGCCGGAAATCACAATAAGCGTTACGCTTGCTTCCTGTCGCACGCCGGTATTTTTGACCTGAGAGCCCAGTATCTTGAGACCGAGGAGATGTGGTTTGTAAACTGGGATTTGGGAGGAGCACCTTGGGATAAGGACAATGCTGTGGCACAAAAGTCGTTTGCTCAAGCCGACCCGAAGAACTTTGTTCAGAATTGGGACACTCCCATCATGGTAACCACTGGCGAGAACGACTTCCGCATCTGTTACACGCAGACTATGCAGGCCTTCAACGCCGCCAAGTTGCTGGGCATTCCCGCCCACATGGTGCTATACCCCGAAGAGTGCCACTGGGTAGTGAAGCCCCAAAACTCGATTGTGTGGCAGAACGAGTTCTTTGAGTGGCTCGACAAATGGCTGATGCCGTCAGAGAAGGCTAATGGGTAATGGACTTTCTTTGGCAGGTGGTTATGGTCGTTTTGGCTGAGTAATATTTTTTAATGTTGGTTACAAATTAAAATCTTTGCAAAATGTTTTTTCGTTCAAGATATTTTGAGTAAATTTGCATGGAAATGTGAGGTAAGTTGACGCCCCCGCATTTCAAATGTTAACATAACCTCGAAATTATCAACGATGAAATACTTGCGACTACCTGATAATGAGACGCATATTCTTCCATTCTACTTGTCAATGGAGGAATATGCGGCTCATGTTTATGGTGATGACAGCCTGTTTTTCATGTGGCAGGTCGAGCCCACAGTGATATTTGGGCGCAACCAGGTGATACAAAACGAGGTCAACCTTGACTATTGCGACGAGCATGGCATCCAGTATTATCGTCGCAAGAGCGGTGGCGGATGCGTGTA
Source organism: Muribaculaceae bacterium (assembly GCA_021443235.1). GTDB lineage: Bacteria > Bacteroidota > Bacteroidia > Bacteroidales > Muribaculaceae > Sodaliphilus. The sequence goes on along the minus strand of JABUUJ010000016.1, from coordinate 5,348 downwards.
TGCCGACATGGGCAACATCATGATGAGTTACATCACTCGCAGCGACAATGTGATGACGACGTTTTCGCAATATACGGCGGCGGTGGTGAGGATGCTCAAGGCGCTGGGGCTCAATGCCAGCGACAACTCGCGCAACGACATTATGATTGACGGCTTGAAAGTGAGCGGCAACGCCTTCTATCACATGCCAGGCTACAGCATCGTGCATGGCACAATGCTTTACGACACTCACATGGAGCACATGGCGCACGCCATCAGCCCATCGGCGACTAAGCTCGAGAGCAAGGGCGTGAAAAGCGTGTCGAGCCGCATAACCACATTGTCGCAGCACCTCACGATGGGCATCGGTGAGTTTAAGGAGCACGTTGTCGGCTCGATGTGCGACGGTGAGATTGTGCTCACCAGCGCCGATGTTGAGCGCATAGAGCAGATAATGCAGGGCTACCTTGCGCCCGAGTTTATCATGGGCAACAACCCTCGCTGCAATGCGACACGTCGCGCCTATATTGACAACGTGGGCGAGATAGAGGTAAAATTCTCGCTGGCTCACAACGTGATCAACGACATGAACATTACAGGCGACTACTTCCTGCTGGGCGACATCGACCACTTGGTGATTAACCGCCTCAACGGCACCCCGTTCACAAGGGCTGCGCTTGAGAACGCACTGCGCGACACAGCACTGGAAGAAATCATCTTGAACTTAGACAAACAAACATTCATTAACCTTTTAATAAGCTAAATTATGGCAGAAAACAAAAGAACCTGTCTTTATGACAAGCATTTAGAACTGGGCGCGCTCATGAGCCCCTTTGCAGGCTTTGACATGCCCATTCAGTACAGCAACATCGTCACCGAGCACAATGCAGTGCGCAACGAGGTGGGCGTGTTTGACGTCTCGCACATGGGCGAGGTGGAAATCACTGGTCCCGAGGCCGAGAAATTTGTCAACTACATTTTCACAAATGATATTACCGATGCCCCCGAAGGAAAAATCTTCTATGGCATGATGCTTTATCCCGACGGAGGCACCGTTGACGACCTGCTGGTTTACAAAGTTGCCGAGAACGACCTGTTTCTCGTGATCAACGCCGGCAACATCGACAAGGACGTGGCATGGATCAACGAGCAGGCGGCCAAGTTTGACGTAAAGGTTGACCACCAGAGCGACTACTACGGCCAGCTCGCCGTTCAAGGTCCCGAGAGCGAGAAAGCATTGCTCGACGTGCTTAAGATTGATGGAAGCGACCTCGTGTTTTACACGTTCAAGAAGATGGAATATGACGGCGAGACGATTATCGTGAGCCGCACCGGCTATACCGGCGAGGACGGCTTTGAGATTTATGCCAGCCACGCCGCCATCAACAAAATGTGGGACTTGCTCATCGCAGCTGGCGTTCAGCCCTGCGGACTGGGATGTCGCGACACCCTGCGCTTTGAGGTTGGCTTACCCCTCTACGGCGACGAGCTCACCGCCGAGATCTCGCCTATCATGGCAACATTAGGCATCTTCGTGAAGCTCGACAAAGGCGACTTCATCGGTCGAGACGCTTGCGCCAAGCAGAAAGAGGAAGGCAGCGCCAAGAAACTCGTAGGCCTTGAGCTGAAAGACAAGGCGATAGCACGCCACGGCTACGAGGTGCTTCAAGGCGAGAAGGTAGTGGGCTATGTGACCACAGGCTATCGCGGTATCTCGGTTGACAAGAGCCTTGCCTTCGCATTGGTTGACCGCGAGGCAGGCGCCTTGGGCAACGAGCTGAGCGTTCGCATCCGCAAGAAAGTATTCCCCTGCGAGGTAGTTAAGAAGCGCTTCTACAAAAAGAGTTACAAGAAATAAATATCAGAATAACAAAACATCTAAAGAAATACAAACGACTATGAGTAAAATTATTGAAGGACTCTATTACAGCGAGTCACACGAGTATGTAAAAGTTGAGGGCAACATTGGTTTCATCGGCATCAGCGACTATGCGCAGCACGAGCTGGGCGACGTGGTTTACGTTGACATGCCCGAGGTTGACGACGAGGTAAGTGCTGGCGAGGAATTTGGCGCAGTAGAGAGCGTGAAGGCCGCCAGCGATCTGATTTCGCCCGTTAGCGGCACCGTTGTTGAGATCAACGAGGCACTTGAGGACGAGCCAGGCCTTGTCAACAAAGATTCCTATGAGAACTGGATTATCAAGGTAGAGCTCAGCGATGAGAGCGAACTTGAGAAGTTGATGAATGCCGAGGCCTACAAGGCATTTATTGGTGAATAATCAACCGATAACAACCTGAAATAGATGACTTACAAATATTTCCCGCATACCGATGAAGACATTCGCACAATGCTCGACAAGTGCGGTCTAAAGAGTCTTGAGGACCTGTATCAGGATATTCCCCAAGAGTTGTTTCTGCATCGCGACTATGAACTGCCCAGCGAAATGAGCGAAGTGGAGGTGCGCAAGATGTTTAAAGAGATTGGCGAGGAAAATGCGCAGCTCAGCTGCTTCATTGGCGCTGGCGTGTATGACCACTACAGTCCTGCGGTAATCAGCGCGATACTGAGCCGCAGCGAGTTCCTCACCTCCTATACCCCCTATCAGGCCGAAATCTCACAGGGCACTCTGCAGTATATCTTTGAGTACCAGAGCATGATGGCTCAGCTCACGGGCATGGAAGTGAGCAATGCGTCGATGTATGACGGCACCACCGCCACCGCCGAGGCGATGATGATGGCCGTTGCCAACGCCAAGAAGCGCAACAAAGTGCTTATTAGCGACACGGTGAATCCCATCGTGACACGCGTCGTTGAGACCTATGCCAAGTTTCACGGCGTGGTGATAGAGCACATCGCTGCTGAGGGTGGCGTAACCTCGAAGGCCGACTTTGAGGCCAAGGTGTCGCAGGGCGATGTTGCCGGCGTAATTGTTGCCGCTCCCAACTTCTATGGCATAATAGAGGACTACACTGGCTGGGCCGACATCTGCCACGACAACAAGACCATGTTTATCATGAACTGCAATGCCAGCGCGCTGGGCGCAATCAAGTCGCCGGGCGAATGGGGAGCCGATGTAGCAGTGGGCGATGGCCAGAGTCTGGGCATTCCCATGAACTTTGGCGGCCCCTATGTTGGATTCCTGTGCACCAGCAAGAAACTGATACGCAAGATGCCTGGCCGCATTGTGGGTGCCACTAAGGACCTTGACGGCAAGCGCACCTTCGTGCTCACGCTCCAAGCCCGCGAGCAGCACATCCGCCGCGAGAAAGCCACATCCAACATCTGCTCAAACCAGAGCCTAATGGCGCTGTATGTCACTGTATATATGTCGCTTATGGGCAATCAGGGCCTCAAGGAAGTGAATGCGCTTAGCTACAGCAACGCTCACTATCTTGCCGACCGTTTGGTCGAGACCGGCAAGTTTGAGCTAGCTTTCCCCGACAAGCCGTTCTTGCACGAGTTTGCAGTGAAATATCACGGCAACATCGACGAGTTACAAAAAGAGATGCTTTCCTATGGCATTCAGTTTGGCTTGAAGCTCGACGATGAGACCTTGTTGCTGTGCGCGACCGAGACGCTGAACGCCGACGAGATTGATGAGGCAGTGTGCTACTGCGAAAGTATTGTTAATGCATAAAACGAGGAAGTACTATGAACAACGTATATTACGGAAAACTCATCTTTGAGTTGTCAAAAGAAGGTCGTCGTGGCTACACACTTCCTAAAAATGAATTAGCACAGTACAATATTGAAGACCTGCCCGCACACCTGATGCGCGAACAGGCTCCCGCGCTGCCCGAGGTTGACGAGCTCACCGTGGTGCGCCACTACACCAACATGAGCAACAACAACTTTGGCGTTGACACTGGTTTCTATCCTCTGGGTTCGTGCACAATGAAGTACAACCCCAAGATAAACGAGGAAATGAGCAGCCTGCCAGCGTTTACTGGCTTACACCCGTTGCAGGATGTGAGCACAGTGCAGGGCGCACTTGAGGTTTACTACAACCTGCAGACGTCACTGGCCGAGATTTCGGGCCTGAGCGAGTTTACACTCAATCCCTATGCCGGTGCTCACGGCGAGCTCACTGGCCTGATGGTGATGAAGAGCTACCACATGAGCCGCAACGACGACAAGCGCACCAAGGTGATTATCCCCGACAGCGCCCATGGCACCAACCCCGCCAGTGCTGCGGTGTGTGGCTTTGACATCGTGGTGGTTAAAAGTCGTCCCGACGGCACGGTCGATGTAGAGGATCTGCGTCCGCTTCTCGACGACAGCATTGCCGGGATGATGATGACCAACCCCAACACGCTGGGAATCTTTGAGCACAACATTGCCGAGATTGCCGAGCTCGTGCACGAGGCAGGCGGCCTGATGTATTATGACGGAGCCAACCTCAACCCCATGCTGGGCATGTGCCGTCCGGGCGATTTGGGCTTCGACATCATGCACATCAACCTTCACAAGACCTTCTCGACACCTCATGGTGGCGGAGGTCCTGGCGATGGCCCGGTGGGTGTGCGCGAAGGTTTGGAGCAATTCCTGCCCTGCCCCCGTGTCGTGCTTGACGAGAATTACGAGTTGAAGATTGAGTTCAACGACGAGTCGCTGGGTTCGGTTTCGGGATTCCTGGGCAATTTCGGTGTAATTATGCGTGCTTACAGCTATATACTTACCTTGGGCAAGGAGAACCTGCGCATGGTGGGTCCGCTGGCAACACTTAACGCCAACTATGTGAAGGAGTCGCTTAAAGACTGCTATGAGTTGCCCATTGAGGGTGTGTGCAAGCACGAGTTTGTGTTTGACGGTCTGAAAGACAAATCGACAGGTGTCACTACGCTCGACGTTGCCAAGCGACTGCTCGACTATGGCTACCACGCTCCCACAATCTACTTCCCGTTGCTGTTCCACCAGGCTCTCATGATAGAGCCCACCGAGAACGAGAGCAAGGAGACACTGGATGGATTTATCGAGGTGATGCGCAAGATTGCCACCGAGGCAAGCGAGAACCCCGAGCTGGTGAAGGGCGCGCCGCACAACACCCCCGTGCGCCGTCTTGACGACACGCTTGCGGCCCTAAAGCCCGTGGTTACCTACGCCGAGCTGGCACAAGCCGAGTAAAATTTCCACATTATAAATATATGGGGCGATGCATCACACGTTTCGCCCCATAATACTTTTTAGATATGAATTGTGACTTAATAATAATAGGAGCTGGACCGGGCGGCTATGAGACCGCGTCGGTAGCAGCACAAAAAGGCTTGCAAGTGACCATCATCGAGCGCGACTTGCCTGGTGGCACATGTCTTAACCGCGGTTGCATCCCCACCAAGGCACTGTGTCGCAATGCCGAGGTTGTTAACCT
>JABUUJ010000015.1:61747-65361 GCA_021443235.1 Muribaculaceae bacterium | reverse complement strand
CGAACCAGCGACCTCCTGCGTGACAGGCAGGCATTCTAACCAACTGAACTAACGCACCAATTGCTTTAAGCGGTGCAAAGTTAGTGTTTTTTGGGGATATTTGCCAAATAAAATCCTGTTTTTCCCAAAAAACTTTCAAAAAACCTTGCCGCTATAGCGTTTTTTAGACCTTGTGGGGCGATGCCTGAACGTTGCCCCGCAATGGTGTTATTCCTTAACTTCGTACTTGTGGACGTCAACGAGCTTGACGTCAAACTGCAGCACGCTGTAGGGCAGAATCACGTCGCCTATCGAATAGGTGCCGTAGGCCTGCTGGTAGCTCACGACGATGCGGCAACTGTCGCCCACGTGCATGCGTGGCATGGCGATGCCCCAACCCTCTATGGTTTGGTTGATGGTGAATCGCGTCACGCTATCGGCGGGCGAGGTGCTCACATACGACGAGTCAAACGGGGTGTCGTCGATGAGTCGGCCGTGATATTTCACGTCGACGGTCGAGGTGTAGAGCGGCTTGAGGTTGTCCTTGGTGAGGGTGGTGTCGTTGAACCAGTGCACCAGCACCTTGGCATTGGGATCCCAAGGGGCGACAACTTTCTCGTAGTAGAGTTTGCCCGACTCGTCTTGAAGCATTGCTTGCTCTTCAAACCATGCCTCGTTGAGCTTGCGCCAGGTCTTGTACTCGTCCTCTACGCCGTTTTTCAGGCATGAGGTGACGCCCATGAGAGTGGCGACGAGTGCTATTGCTAAAAGGAGTTTTTTCATAATGGGGTGGGGTGTTTATGCTTCGAGTTTCTTGAGCAGGCTGTTGAGGCTGCACTCGCGGCCAATGATTGCGGGCAGCTCGTCGATGGCGACGCGTGTCTGCTCCATGGTGTCGCGGTCGCGCAGTGTCACGGTGTTGTCCTCCAGCGTTTGGCCGTCAACGGTGATGCAGTAGGGCGTGCCGATGGCGTCCTGGCGGCGGTAGCGCTTGCCCACCGAGTCTTTCTCGTCGTACTGGCAGGCGAAGTCGTACTTGAGCGCTTGCATGATTTCCATTGCCTTCTCGGGCATGCCGTCTTTCTTGACGAGCGGCAGGATGGCGCACTTCACGGGAGCGAGCGGCTTGGGCAGGTGCAGCACCACGCGGGTCTCGTTTTCCTCAAACGAAGAGCACATCACGCTCAGGAACATGCGGTCAACGCCAATCGAGGTCTCGATGACAAACGGGGTGTAGCTCTGGTTGAGCTCGGGATCGAAATACTGAACCTTCTTGCCCGAGAACTTCTCGTGCTGCGAGAGGTCAAAGTTGGTGCGGCTGTGAATGCCCTCAACCTCCTTGAAGCCGAACGGCATCTGGAACTCGATGTCGGTGGCGGCGTTGGCATAGTGTGCCAGCTTCTCGTGGTCGTGAAAGCGATATTTCTCATCGCCCATGCCCAGGGCCTTGTGCCATGCCAGGCGTGTCTCTTTCCACTTGTTGAACCACTCGAGCTCCTCGCCGGGGCGTACAAAGAACTGCATCTCCATCTGCTCAAACTCGCGCATGCGGAAGATGAACTGGCGTGCCACGATCTCGTTGCGGAATGCCTTGCCAATCTGTGCGATGCCAAATGGGATGCGCATGCGTCCGGTCTTCTGCACGTTAAGGAAGTTAACGAAGATGCCCTGAGCGGTCTCGGGGCGCAGATACACGTCCATGGTGTTGTCGCTGCTCGATCCCATCTGGGTCTTGAACATAAGGTTGAACTGGCGCACGTCGGTCCAGTTCTTGGTGCCCGAGATGGGGTCAACAATTTCATAGTCGAGGATAATCTGCTTCAGCTCGTCGAGGTCGTTGGCGTTCATCGCTTTCTCAAAGCGAGAGTGCAGCTCGTCGCGCTTGGCCTGACGCTCAAGCACGCGTGCGTTGGTTTGGCGGAACATTGCCTCGTCGAACGACTCGCCAAATCTCTTGGCGGCCTTCTCGACCTCGGCGTTGATTTTATCGTCGATTTTGGCGATCTCGTCCTCAATGAGCACGTCGGCGCGATAGCGTTTCTTGCTGTCGCGGTTGTCGATCAACGGGTCGTTGAATGCGTCGACGTGTCCCGACGCTTTCCAGATTGTGGGGTGCATGAAAACTGCCGAGTCAATGCCCACGATGTTGCTGTGAAGCAGTGTCATGGCTTCCCACCAATAGCGCTTGATGTTGTTTTTCAGCTCCACGCCCATCTGACCGTAGTCGTAAACGGCTCCGAGTCCGTCATAGAGCTCACTTGAGGGGAACACAAAGCCATACTCTTTGCAGTGCGAAACAATCTTTTTGAAAACGTCTTCTTTTTGTGCCATAATAATATGCTGTTATTTAGTTTGTTACATTACTTGATGCCTTGTGTCAAGGCTTTCAAACTACAAAGGTAATACTTAATTTCTTAATATCACCCAATTAGTCCTCAGTTTTCACATTTTTTATATAGGTATCGTCGCAAAAAAGGCAATAAAAAGGCTGCAACTTGTGGTGGGGTTGCAGCCTGTGAGTCCCGTGGCCCTCGCAGGAGAGGGCTGTGGGGAGTAGATTACGGGTTGATAATCACCTTCTTGCCGTCGCGGATGTAGATGCCGGGAGCGGTTGGCTCGCTGATTTGCTGGCCCTGAAGGTTGAATGTGCCGGTGTGCTGTGTCTCGCTATCAACTGTCACGTTGTCAATTCCGCTGATGCTCGTGTTGTCAACACTGATGTTGTCCATGTAGATAACATCCTGATATCCACCAGTGATGCCCAGGAATACAATCGAAATGAAATTAGATGTGCGATAGCGGTCGAGCGAAACGATGTTCTCGGTCCAGCCAGCCTCGGTGCTGCCACCCACGGGCACGTCCTTGATGACAACAGCCTCGGTGTCGTCGGCCGAGATGCCGATGCGCACAAATGCTGGATTGCTGTAGGCTTTCTCCTGGAAGTTATAGGTCCAGAATCTCAGCTCGTTGCCCGAAGCGGGATTGAGGCGTATCTTGGGAGAAGCAAGCAGAGCGCCAATGTAGGCCTCGCTTTGATAACCGTTATACATGTAGAGGCAACCGCCGTCGTTGTCCTGCGGACCAGTGCACTCGTTGTAGCCGGGACTGGGCACGGTAGTCCCCCATGCGGTAGCCTGCTCGACCATGGGCACCATTTGCCACAGTTGGGTTGACATTGTGGTGTTGGCAAACGACTCCTTGAAAGGCAGGTCGTAGGGCTTGCCGAGCACGATGCCCGAAGCCAGAGCCTGTCCTTCGCCCTCGGTGTTAACCGCCGATACAGCATAGTATGCCATCTTCTGGACTCCAGTGTAGTTTGCCTCTACGGTGTACTGAGTCTCGGTGAGGTCGGCGGCGATGGGTGTGAGCACATCGGTGCTGGGGTCATAGCCATAGACGTTATACTTAACCTCGGCGGGCACAATCACGCCACCGTTCACGCCCTTGGCGGGGCAACTCCACTTGATGGTCACGTTGTCGTTGTCGGCAGTGCCGCGGAAAGTGGCGTTAGCCACTATCTCGGGCTTGTCACGGCCCACCCACAGCGTGTCGCGGATAACCTCGCCACGGCCATACTGGTTCTCACACGTGATGAGATACTGGTTGAAGCCGTGCAGAGCACCCTCGTGGGTCCA
>JABUUJ010000015.1:46375-60792 GCA_021443235.1 Muribaculaceae bacterium | reverse complement strand
GGGGGTGATGGTGAGGTTCTCGACCTGTGCGGGTGCGAGCGCGTTGCCCACAGCGTCAACGCCTACTTCTTTGATCATGATGAGCGACGAGTTCATGTCGAGTGTCGAGCAGTAGCGCACAGCCATGAAGTAGTCTTTGCTCTCGTCGACGAAGAAGTCGCAGGTGTAGTCGCCAAAGGCGCTTGCGATCTCGGTGAAGTCCTTCTCGCTCTTGATGAGGCTGAACGAGTTCAGGTCGGTGCGGTCGGTACCTATGTAGATCTCAAAATTCTCGGGATAGGCCGGGGTGAAGGTCTTCATGTTCATGTGGTAGCGATACTTCATGCCGCTTTCCATCTTGATGGGCGGAGTGATGAGCCAGTCGTCGGCGTCCTTGCCATTCTTGATGTAGTCGATGCGCACCTCGTTGGTGTAACCCTTGCGCCAGCTGTTGCCGTCGCCGTCGTTATCTACTACGGTGAAGAAGTCGGTGAATACCGACATGTCGTTGAAGTCCTGCTTGTAGGGGATGCTGAACGAGTCGCCGCACAGCACGTGGTTACTCTCGGCATAGGCGCTCTCGTGGGTGCCGTTGATGGCTGTCACGCGATAATAGTAGGACTGCATGTCGCCGGGTGTGGGCTCGCTGAAGCTGGTGGCACTGATGCCGGTTGCCACAGTCACGGCGCCTGGATAGCGCACCACGTTGTAGGTGAGCGCTGCAGCGTCGATATAGCCGCTGTTGATGCCCGCTGTGGGGGCCTTCCATGTGAGCGAGTTGTTGCCACCAGCCACACTGAGGGTTGCCTCGGTGGGTGCGAGCGGAGTGTCGTAGCCCGCATACTGGTATATATAGCGCACGGGCGAGAATCCTGCTGCGTTGTCGGTGGTGATGCACACATAGTGGTTGCCCTCGGTGAGGGTGTTGGGAATGCTCATGGCAGTGCCGGGAGCTACGTCCTCGCCCTTGAGGTTCTCACCATCGAGCCACACGTTCAGGTTCACGTTGCCGGTGAGTGTGCTGCCGCTAAAGGTCTTTGACGGAACGGTGAAGGTGATGGTGCTCTCAAGCGAACCGGGAGCAGCATATTTCATCTGCGCACGGCTTACGGCTGCGGGAGCCTCGGCGGGAGCCTCGCTGGTAGTCATGTACAGGCTCACCCACTGCTCGTTGTTCTTGAATTTCATCACTTGCTTGGCCTCGGCGGTTGCGGGGTCTACGCTGTAGAGCACGCTTCCGTCGGTGCTTTGTGCTGCCCACAGGAATGTGCCTGTTTTGCCGTCATAGGTCATGCACTGGTCGTAGGCGGTGGGAGTAACACCAGTGTTGCCCACGAGCGAGGTGCGTCCGTTGCGCTTGTTGATGGTGTAGAGGTCACCGGCGCCGTCGATGTAATACATCTCGCCACCCGATGTGGCGGCCAGGGCGAGCACAATTGTCCTGCCACGATAGGCGGCGATGGGCTCAAACTGGTCGGTCTCTACGTTCACTTTCACCCAGTTAAGACCGCTCAGGTCTTCTTCATACTGGAACGCGTAGAACGTGTCGTCGGTAATGTCATAGGCCATTGCGCAGGCTATGAGCGAGTAGGTGCCATAGGAGGTGTCCCACATGGTGTTTTTCACCTCTTTCCAGTTCTTGGTGTCGATGGTGATGTTGCGAGCTCCGTTAATGATGCCCATCACATTGAGGGGAATGATGCCGTAGTGGCGGTCGCGTCCCCAGGCAGCGGCCTTGAAACCGTAGCCCATATCGGTGATGTGGGCGGCGGGGTTGTTGCCCGAGTTGATTTCAAATGAGTAGATGCCGTAAGGCACATCGGTGATGCTGTATCCGCCCCACAACGTGCTGTTGATGAGGCAGCCATAGAGTGTGCGTCCAGTAAACTGGCTGGCATCGGCCGCAGGCACTTGTTTCACCAGGTCGCGGCTCCTTGCGGGTTGGTCGAGCACCACATTTGCGGTGGTGGCGCCTTGTGCACGCATAGCGTTGCTGGCCTTGAATGTCACTTCGGGCAGCTTGCTCAGCTCGCCGGGCACTCGCTCGGGCATGTGCTGCGCTGTGATGCTGCCAGCGCACATCAAGGCTAATGTGAGGATGATAGTCTTGATTTTCATCGTTTTACTTTTATTGTTCTGGTTGATTTGGCGTGTTCGGGTGTTACTTTGCGACCCAGCAGGTCGTAGTAGTCATACTGTGCGTTGTCAACGTTGATGTCGGTTGTGGCGCTGATGTCGTCGAGTGTGAATGTCGATGACGACAGGGCGTCGTCGAGGAGGATAAAGCCACGGCTGTCGTAGGTGGCGAGGCGCACGGCATAGGTCTTGCCCAGCTCGCCGTTCTCGAAGTTGCCGTTGAGCGTTACCTCGGCGGTGTTGCCCTCAAGCGACACATACTCGGGGAAGAGGCAGCCTCGTTGCACCTTACCGTCGGCGGTGTAGATGAAGGCGTAGAGCAGCCCCTTGAACATTCCTGTGCCGTCAACCTTGACGTGTGCCACAGCGGTCATTTGGTCCATCTTGGCGCTGGTCATCACAACCTCTTGGGTCGAAACCACCTTGGCGGGAGCGGGTGCGCTCACCACATTGACGTTGTAAACCGAGCTGATGGCCTGTCCGTCATCGTTGACGAGCGTGAGCGTGTAGGCCCCTTCGGCCACGCTGAAGGCATCGGTAAACTTGATACTGGTCGACTCGCCAGGGTTCAGGTCGATGATGTAGTTGGCTGTTGTGGCGGCAGTTGTGGTGCCTTTCTTGAGCACAGCCTTTACCTCGCCGTGATACTCCACATCGCCCTCGTTGGTTACCATGGTGGTGATGAGGGTGGGTGTTGAGGCATAGATGGTGGCTGGCACCTCGGTGTCGGTAGCGCGCAGGTCGAAGTAGTCGGGCGCTGCAAACGCTATGTTACTTGCGGTGCTGGTTACGTTCAGATAGTTGGGATAGCCTATATAGGAGTCGCGGATGCGCTGCCATGCGCCACTACCGCCGCTGGTGCGACAGGCGGGATAAAGCACATAGTCGCCCTCGGGCAGTGTGCCCAGTGTGATGGTGCCGAAGCTGGGGGCATAGCCCGTTGCGCCCACAGCCAGCGTTACGGCCTTAGGACCCTCGACAATGCATGCTGTGTCGCCATTATGCTTGAGCAGAATCAGAGCGTAGTCAAACTGCGAGTCCTGCCAGCCGCGGTTGGTCACCTTGCCCGACAGTTTCATCGTCACTTCGCCGCCTTGGGCAATCTTGGCCTTGCCGGCCGTGAGTCCCTCGGTCGAGGTGAGCTCTACGTGCAGCTCACCTGCTGCGGCGCCCAGCGGCTTGATGCCGGTGATGATGCGCTGCGAGTAGTTGAAGCCGCCGTCGCTGCCGCCAATTCCCTGCGATGCCGGGGTGAGCGCCGAGGTGGCAAAGTAGCCGTTGCTCATGCCGCCCCATCCCCAGTTCACGTGGATGTAACCGTTGGTGTCCATGCCGTCATAGACGTAGGCGTGTCCGCCCGACTGTGCGCGTCCGTATGCCAGAATCATGCGTCCGTCGAGCAGCTCGCGGTTGATGATGTCGAGCCAGTCGTTGGTGGCATAGTGCTCTCGCATGCGATAGGCCATTGAGGGGTCATACTTGAAGTAGTTGACCAGCGCAGGAGGCACGTCGGTGTCGGTGGCACCGCTCGATGAGTAATACACCATGTCGACCGCCACGCCGCAGTGCAGCATCAGCTGTGCCACGGCTGCGCGACTCTGAGCCTCGGTATAGCCCTCGGCGCTCAAGCCCATGAAGTAGTTGGGGAGCATGGCGTTCCAGTTGTAGTGGGTGTTGCCAAAGTCGGCCGACAATGGGTTGCCCGACATCACAACGGGGTAGTAGGTGTGCTGTCCGGTGCCCACCTCGGGCCAGCGGTGATAGTACATCACCTGTGCCATCGCGGTGGCTACGCAGCCCGACGGGCAGCGCACGTTCATGTCAAACATGGGACACTGGTCGTTGAACGGCGAGTCCTGGTTCCACATTATCGTGCCGCTGGCGCTTTGCAGCGGAGCCACGGGAGTCCAGGTCTTGCCGTCGGCCTGCACGCTTGCGGGTGCCGCCGCCATTGCCTCGAGCATGTCGAGCATAGCGGGAGGAGCGTCCTGTAGCGAGAAGCTGCCCTCGGTGCTGTAGCCCACGATCTCGTCGCCGCAGGTGAGCACAAAGCCCTTTCGCGCTGTGAGGTTGCTCACTGTGATGTGGGTGGCGCCGTCGACGGCAACACGGTCATAGGCCACTGTTCTGGGCTGTGCCAGCAGTGCCTTAGAAACGGCTGGAATGCCACCGGCCATAGCGACCGATAACATTCCAGACATTATAGTAAGAACGATTGTCCTTTTCATGCTTTCAATATGTAGCAATCGAGTGGATTATTGCATTCTAAAGGCTAAGCCAGTATTACTTAACCACCTTCTTGCCGTTCTGGATATAGATGCCAGGAGCGTCCATGCTCTTGAGCTCGATACCCTGCAGGTTGAAGATGCGGTTGTCGCTGGCGGGAACTACGTTAACCTCCTCAACAGCGGTAACGGGGTCAACATCGAAGTACACATTCTGCGGTGTGCTGGCGGTAGTGCCGTCGCTCATGAAGAACGAGTACTGGCTGATGGCGATGTAATAATGACCGGGGTCGGTGTATTGCTTCGAGAGGTGGATGTTGGCGGTGTTGCCGTTAATGGTCATGCCCTGGTTAGCATAAACACTCTCCAGCCATGTGGCCCAAGTCTGACCTTCAACCTCCTTGTAGAGGGTTACGTTGGCATATTGTCCATTGAACGAAATAGCTGTCTCGTTGATGAAGGTGATAGACACGTCTTGAAGTGCTTTTACCACATAGTCGGGGTTAACTTTGAGTTTGTCAAGACCTTCGCCAGTGCAAGAGTAGTGGAACTCGCCGGCAGCGCTGAAGGTCTCGTCGTCGCCCACGATGAAGATGCCTGCGGGAATCAGCAGGGTGTAGTCGTCCTTGTTGATAACGGCGCTGCTGAGTGTGAACGAGAAGGTGTTGGGCTTGCCCTCTACAGCGGTGTAGTTAGAGGCCGAACCAGCCTGCGAGTTAGTATAGCCACCCCACTGCGACGGGGTGAGCTCGGCACCTACATAGAGTGTCGAGGTCTTGTTCTGCAGTGTCGGGTTAACGATAACGGTCTTCTGGGTGTCGAACGATACCTCAAATTTCTGAATCTTGTCGAGCGCACTGCCATCGGCGGGGCTGATGGTCATTGCTATGGGCGCGGGTGTGGTGTGCTGGAATGCGATGGTGTCCTGTGCGTTGTAGCCGTTCTCGTAGGTGAACGAGTACTTCTGAACGACAATCTTATACTCGCCGCTGGCGGTGGCAAGGCCGTTGAACTTAACCTCATAGGCGTTGTCCTTGCCTGCTACCTTGCTGTAAGAACCGCTTGTGTATGCGCCACACACTGTAATATAGCCGCTCTTGTCGTCCTTCTCGCGAATCATATAAACGCTTGGTGAGCCAAGCTCAACCGATTCCTTCTCGGGGAATGTGATGGTGCACTTGTTGAACACGCCAGTCTCGGGAACGGTAACTACCATGGGGGTGGGAGCGGGATCTACGATGTCAAACTCAACGAGGAACGGAGTGCAGGGCTCTTCGTTGGCGCCCAGCAGGAAGCATCCCTCGGGGAAGGTCGCATAGTAGTGACCGGGCTCGATGATGCTGCTGTAAGAGGTGTAGCTGAAGGTGTTGCCTTCAATTTTGCCACTGTTGATTAATAGTGAAGATACATAGCTCTCTTCCTTACCCTCTTTCCAGATGTAGATGTTGCCGGTGTAGTTACCCTTGATGCTGGTGTAGTCGGGGAAGGTAACGGTCATGGTCTTATACTCGGTAACGCTGCCTGTGGGTGTGCTGGTCACATTGGTCAATGTGCCGCCCTGCACGTTGAACTTGAAGCTGCAAGCGGGGATGTACTGCTTCTGATAGAACTCGTCGGTGAAGTACAGGCTCTGCTCGGGGAAGGTGATTGTGTACTCGCCAGGAGCTGCAGCAAGCTTGCAAATGTTGTAGCGATACTTGCCGGCGCCAATCTGGTAGTCATACACGCTCTGCATCCTGGCGGTGTTGCCTGCGGGGTCGGTGATGGTGGGGTGAACCATGTTGTTTGCGCTCAGGCTCTTGCCCAAGCCCTCAACAACGGTGTTGTAGAACACAATCTGGTCGAGCCACTTCACATTGCCGGGAGCGGGAATGATGGTCGAGCCCGAGGCGATGTCCTGACCCACGGTGTAGTCGATAGTGAACGCTGCCTGTGAAACGTTGTCAACGGTAATAGCGTCGGCGGGAACGTTTACAGTGTAGTTGCCCTTCTCGGTAATCTCGCTGAAGGTGATCTTCAGCTGGTTGTCAGAGGTGCCATACTCAAGAGTGCACACTACGGGAGCCTCGAGCGAGCCACCAGTAACGGTAATCTCCTGATACTTTGAACCAAAGTCGGCCACTGTGCCGCTGGCATAGGTCAAAGTCACACGCTTCAGGCTGTTGACTACCGAACCCGGGGTGGGGTCAACTGCGCAACTTGCCTGAGCATAAGCTGTTGCAACGCTGGCAACGAGCATGATGCACATGAGTGCAAACGAGTAAATGTTTTTTCTCATAATTGATAAATTAGTTTATAGTAAGTAAATAATTCTCAATAATTTATAAATTCAACGAACCATCAGCTGTAAGCGTAACTGGTATTTTTCCTAAAAGCAAAACAACATCGCGCCGAACGCCAACAACACAGCTTGACAACACCGCATGGCATGCCGCTGAGTTTTTGAGCTGCAAAGGTAATAAAAATCATTAATTTAAGCAAAAATATCCCCCACTATTTTCGTCACTCTCCCACATTTAACATTTAAACCCAACAAATAGACCATATTGCACTAATAATTATACCACATTAAGTTGAATTTATACAACTCTCCGTAGTCATGACGACCACACAATTTTACGCACTTCGCGTTACGCAGTCTGCGTTACGCACTTCGCGTAATGGCTTTCCGAAATCAAAATATTCTAAAACAACTAAATAACCCCTAAAATGTTAAAACAATTAACAAAAAATACCCCCAAAACCCTTGCAAATACCAAAAAAAATCTCCACCTTTGCACCCAAAATCCCCCCTCACCCAAAATATACCGGTAAAAAATGAAGAATATTAACAACCCTTTTCTGATTTCAGGCTATGAAAGCCCTGAGTATTTTTGCGACCGCAAGCAGGAAACACAGACCATAGTTAGCGCGTTGTACAACGACCGCAACATCACGCTCGTTTCGCCTCGCCGCATGGGGAAATCGGGGCTTATAAAGAACGTTTTCCATGAAATTCAGGCAGGCAACACTATCTTTGAGCGCGATGCCTATCTGTTTTTCATCGACATCTACAACACTCACTGCCAGGCCGATTTCATCACCCAGCTTGCCAGCAGCATCATTGGTACTTTCGATAAAAGGTCAAAGAAATTGCTCAAGCAGTTTGTTACACTGATAAGTTCCTGCCGCCCCACGCTGACTTATGACCCTATTACTGGAGTGCCCCAGCTCTCGCTCGACCTGCAACCGCAACGCGAGGACAGCACGCTGCGCGATATCTTCAACTATCTTGCTAAGGCCGACAAGCCTTGCATCGTGGCGATTGATGAGTTCCAGCAAATAGCCACTTATCCAGAAAAGGGACTTGAGGCAACGCTGCGCTCCTACATCCAGTTTATGACACACACCCGTTTCATCTTCTCGGGCAGCAGGCAACACTTGATGAGGGAGATGTTTGCCTCTCCGCAGCGGCCTTTCTTCCAAAGCACGCAGATTATGTCGCTGCAACCCATCGATCCTGAGCAATACTACGCTTTTGCACAGTCGTTTTTCCAGGATATAAGTCTGACACTTGACCGCTGTGTCTTTGACCGCATTTACGACATTTGCGACGGCACAACGTGGTATGTGCAGATGCTGCTCAACCGCCTCTATGAGCAGCGAAAAACGCCAGTGGTCGAACATGTGGCAAGCGTGATGGACGAGATTTTGCGCGAATACAACGACACCTATGCGTTCATGTTCTCGCACATGCCCCGCGCCGACGCCAAACTCATGGTGGCTATTGCGCGGCAAGGTACTGTGCGGCAAGTCACCTCCAAGGATTTCCTCTTGCGACACAAATTGGGTGCTGCCAGCACAGTGCAGCGCGCCATCGCCCGCCTTGTCGATAACGATTGGGCGCTCTCAACTCCTGATGGTTATCAGGTTTATGACCGTTTCTTC
Organism: Muribaculaceae bacterium; assembly: GCA_021443235.1. Taxonomy (GTDB): domain Bacteria; phylum Bacteroidota; class Bacteroidia; order Bacteroidales; family Muribaculaceae; genus Sodaliphilus. The sequence continues at coordinate 52,525 of JABUUJ010000015.1, read as the reverse complement.
GCTTTTTGGCTTGCCCGCCAGTAAACTCTATGATGTTGCATTTCTCTGGGCTTGCTAAACAATAAAAGCAGGGGGGTGTGCGTTAATTTATAGAATATAATGTATGCATTTATGAGAATCAACAGAATAGCAATGGCTGTGATGGTTGCGGGCGTGCTCTCGGCTTGCTCTACTACCAAGGTTAACAACCTCGCCTACTTCAAAAACGCTTCACCCGAGGCCGTGGGAGCGCTGCCACAAGGACAGTCGCCCGACATCAGGCTTGTCGTCGACGACGAACTCGTCATCACCGTCTCGTCGCAGGTGCCCGAGGCCACCGCAATGTTCAACTCCCCACTTGCCAACAATGCCAACCGTGGCAACACGTCGATGACCAGCTCGCCACGACTCACCACCTATATCGTCGACCGCGACGGCAACATCACCATGCCCGTCATTGGCAAGCTCAATGTCGTGGGACGCACCACACAAGAGGTCGAGGAAATGGTGCGCCAGCAAGTGTCGCAGGTCGTCAAGGACTGCTATGTCAAGGTGCAACTCGCTGGCTTCTATGTAAATGTGATGGGTGAAGTGAAAACACCAGGGCGCATTCTCGTCAACAGCGAGCGCTTTACCGTCCTCGATGCTCTTGCGCAGTGCGGCGACCTCACCGAGTATGCCGAGCGTGGCGCAGTGATGGTGGTGCGCGAGGAAAATGGTGTCAAGAAGTCCTACCGCCTTGACCTTGCCGACACCAGCATATTTGCCTCGCCAGTCTACTATCTGCAGCAGAACGATGTGGTGTATGTGGAGCCCAACAAAATCAAAATCGACAACTCGCGCTACAACACCAACAACGCCTTTAAACTCTCGGTCATCTCGACCATTGTGAGCGCTGCCAGTGTCATTGCCTCACTCGTCATCGCACTCACCGTCAAGCGTTGACAGGGAGTCGTTGTGGTCAAGAAAATCATCACATCAGTTATAATCGAAAACTTGAAAAAACTCGCTAAATGAACTATAATAAACCTCAACAGGCAATCGACTTTCCGGCTCTCGTGGGCCGTTACAGGCGTTACTGGTGGCTGCTGCTGGCATCGCTTGTGGTGTGCCTGGGACTCGCAGTGCTTTACCTCAAGGTTGTGAAACCCAAATACATCGTGTGCACCACGTTGCTGGTCGATCAGGGCGATAACTCGGGCGGTGCAGGAGCTTCTCTGTTGCGCAGTCTCGCCATTGGTGGCGGTGGCTCGCGTGTCGACGACGAGGTGGTGGTGCTCGGGTCCCACGAGCTGCGATGCAACATGATTAAGAAACTGCGTCTCAATCGCTACTACGAGGAGCGCAAGAGCATGTTTAAACGAGTTGACCTCTACGGCGACTCTCCCATCGAGATCGACGCCCCCGACGCTCTCTTCGACACTCTGTCAATATCCATGACGTTCAAGGTGAAAATCAACGAGCAGGGACGAGCCGATGTCACGGTGAAAAAGGGCATGTTCAACACGCTCGCGCAATATAGCGACGCCCAACTGCCACTCTCTGTCAAGACCATATACGGCATCTTCTCGGTGCGCACCACGCAGCACTATGTGCCGCACAAGGAATATACCATCAACGCTCGCGTGAGTGGAAATATACCTGCCGCCGAGGCTCTGGGTGAGCGCATGACCACCAAACTCGTGAGCAAGAAGTCTAATGCCATATATATGGCTGTGACCGAGCCTAATACGCAACGCGGACGCGATATGCTCAACACCATCGTCGCACTATATAACGAGCGCGGACAGCAAGAAAAAGACGAACAGGCAATCAACACTGGCAAGTTTATCGAGGACCGCTTGGGGCTTATCTACAAGGACCTTACTGGCAGCGAGGCCGAAATCGAGGCATATAAGCGCGCTCACAACATGATTGACGTGGGACTGCAGACCAAGAGCCTCATCGGCAAACAGGAAATCGCCGACCGTGCCATCATCAACCTCGAAACCAAGTACCGCATCGCCGGCATGATTAAGGACTTTGTCAACGATCCCGCCAATCGCAACGCTTACATCCCATTCAGTGCCGACTCCACCGCCGCGTCGGGCTCTATCAAGGCCTATAACGCCCTGGTGATGCAGCGCATGAAACTCTCGCAGAGCGCTAAAGACGACAACCAGGTCATTCAGCGCATCGACGAGCAGATCGAGACCATGCGTGGCAATGTGGTGCGTGGCGTCGACAACACTATGGACGCTATAAAGATACAAATAGCTCGAGCTAAGGCCGAAAGCGCTTCAAGTGGCGGCACGCTGAGCAACTACCCAAGCGAGGAACGCGAGGCGCGCGCACTCTATCGCCAGCAAGGCATTCAGAATTCGCTCTACACCTTCCTGTTGCAAAAACGCGAGGAAAACGCTCTCTTACTGGCGGCCACCACGCCCAAGGGCAAGGTCGTTGACCACGCCTATGCCAAGACCAAGCCGGTGTCGCCCCACAAGAGCGTGGTGCTCTTTGTGGCTCTCATCGCGGGCCTGCTGCTGCCTTTAGTGCTGCTGTATTTCAAGAACTTGTTCTATACTAAGTTTGCTACCGAGGCCGAACTCGAGGAAATAGCTGCGATGCCCGTCATCGGCCACATCCACCACAACCGCCACGACGAGTTCCTGGTTGTGCAGGAAGGCCGCACGTGGAATATCGTGGAATTGTTCCGCTATGTGCGCAACAATATCCAGTTTATGCTTAGCGGCGACGATGATAAGGTAGTGCTTGTCACTTCAAGTGTGAGTGGCGAGGGCAAGTCGTTTGTGAGCCTTAACGTGGCGGCGGCGTTTGCCTTGCTGGGCAAGCGCGTGGCGCTGGTGGGCATGGACATACGCAAGCCGCAACTCGCCTCGATGCTTGGCGGCATCAGTGATGCCCCGGGCGTGACGGCGTTCCTGTCGCAGTCGTCGGTCTCGCTGGCCGATGTCGTGCAGCATGCTGCCGCCGTCGATGGCCTTGACGTGATTGTGGGTGGAACCATTCCCCCCAACCCGTCGGAACTGCTGCTCAATGACCGTGTCAAGCAACTCTTCGACCTGCTGCGCGAGAACTACGACGTGATAATTGTTGACTCGGCCCCCGTGGCTATGGTGAGCGACACCTTCTCGCTTTCGCGCTGGGCCGACGCTGTGGTGTGTGTTACCCGTGCCAACTATACCAAGCGCTCGCAGGTTAAGCAACTCAACCGCATGGTCGCTGAGGGTCGCCTGAAGAATGCAAGTGTACTCATCAACGACACCAGCACCACCCTTGATGCCGGATACGGCTATGGCTACGGCACCACCGAGTAAGGCCCCCTATAGGCCTTATTGACCTTATCGACCTTAAAAAGTCAATGTCAATGTCAAAAAAACACTCCTTAATATATCAGCGACTGTTCTTCTGCATCTTTTGGGTGGGGGCTTGCTTCGGCTTTGTCGCCGACGAGATGCTCACCTCCTTGCAAGGTGCCCGCTCAATGGTGTTTTTGGGGCTTGACGCACTGTGGCTGCTGCTGGCTGTGCTCACGGTGAGACGGCGCTCTCACTTGATTGCGATAGGTGTTTTTATAACGGTTTCTTTCGCTGCTACTTGCCTTGTCAACGGCTTGGCAATTGTGTATTGGATGAATGGTTTGCGCGACTTCTTCGGCATCTTGTGCGCCTATCCCATTATGTGCTATTTCATGGGCGATGACGACCGTCGCGCGCGCTTTGAGTCGGCGCTCGACCGTGCCTTGCTGTGTTTCCTGCTTGTGCAGGCGTTCTGCGTCACCTATCAGTTTATGCTCTACGGCGCCGGCGACCACTGCGGTGGCTCGTTTGGCAACTGGTATTCGGGGCAGGTGTCGACGTGCATCTACATCGCCTCGTTCCACCTTGTGCATCGCCGCCTCGACACAAGCCGCTTTTTTGCCAGCTTGCGCGAGAATATTGTGCCCGTTGTCTTGCTTTTCCCCACTTTCCTCAACGAGACCAAGATCAGTTTTGTGCTGCTCGCCCTTTACATCGTGCTGCTGTTGCCGCTCGACCGCCGATATCTTGTGCGAGCCATGTGGATGCTGCCTGTGACGCTTGCGATGGCGTGGGCGGCGGTGATGGCCTACACCAGTCTGGTGAAGGATAGCGACGACGTGTTCTCGCTCGACTATGTCACCGAGTATATGCTCACCGATGTTGACGAGGCCGAGGGCGGAGCGTTGTGGGATATCGACCACGGTGGCGTGACCGATGTGCCGCGACTCACCAAAATCGCCTACTTGCCCCTGCTGCACGAGCAGGAGCCCGGCCACGAACTGATGGGGTGGGGCACAGGTCAGTTTAAAGGCGGTAAGGGCATAGCGGTGAGCGAGTTTGCCTATGAATACGACTGGCTGCTCATGGGCTCAATCCCATACGTGTTTCACGTTCACATCCAGCTGGGCGTCATCGGGGTGATGCTCGTTGCCGCGTGGTTGGTGATGATGTTTGTGATGAAGCCTTCATGGAGTGGCGGCCGCGACTATAACGTCCAGGCCTATGCCCTGCTCATCATCCTAATGATAATGTGTTACAACGACTCGCTGCGCGACCTGTGGATGTGCTCAATTCTCTTCGCCTTCCTCGCCACCAGCTTCAAACCAATAAAAACTACGCCTAAGCGTCTAAGCGTCTAAGCGCCTAAGCGAAAAAACCACAATAAACAATAAACTCTAAACTCTAAACACTAAACTCAATAAACAATAAACAATAAACTCTAAACTCTAAACTCTAAACTCTAAACTCTAAACTCTAAACATTAAAAAAACAATGCCCAAGTCAATCACATATTACCTTTGGTCGTTCGTCGAGCGATTTGGTGCCAGCCTGGTGTCGTTTGGCGGCAACCTTGTGTTGGCCTATCTGCTTGAACCGTCCGACTTTGGTATGGTGGCAATGCTGGGCATATTCACTTCGCTCATTTTCACCCTTGTTGACTGCGGACTGAGCGACGGACTGCTGCGCGAGAGCAAGCCCACCGACCGAGACTTCAACACGCTCTTCTTTTTCAATCTTGCCTCGGGAACGGCATTGTGCCTGCTTTTCGCCGCCTTATCTCCCATCGTCGCGTGGTATATGGACCAGCCTGCCCTGCAGCCCGTTATGGCCGCGCTGGGTGTGGGTGCTGTGTTCAGCGGCCTCACTATTGCGCAGTTCACGAGACTGCGCTCGCGCCTTCAATTCCGCCTTGTCGCTATCATCAATCTGGGTTCTATCGTGCTGGCACTCGCATGTGCCATCGCCGCCGCGTTGGCAGGCTGGGGCTACTGGTCGCTGGTGGTGCTGCAGGCTGGCTTCCCAGCGATGTCGTGGTTGCTGCTGGCACTCTTCAGCCGTTGGAACTTGAGGTGGGAGTTTGATGTGATGCGTTTCAGGCAGTTGTGGCGTTTTGGGGCCAACTTGCTGCTGTCCTACACTTTCGTCCAGATTGCCAACAATGTCTTTGCCTTCGTTTTGGGCAAGTTCTACAATCCGTTGCAGGCGGGATATATGGGGCAGGCGCAGAAACTGCAGCAAACGCCCACCAACTCAATCGAGGGCGCCATCACCTCAACTTCATTTGTGCTCATCGCCAAGGAAACACAACCCGACAAGCGCCGCGCCGCCATTTTGCGCATGCTGGGCATCACCACACTGGTCATTGCGCTCCTGTGTGGCACGCTCATCGGACTGGGACGTCCTATTATCGACATTCTGCTGCCCGACAAGTGGCTGCCTGCAGTTCCTTTTGTGCAGCTCATGGCGGTGTGGGGACTTGTGTATCCGCTGTGCAACTTCATGCAGTTGATTTTCAAGATTTATGACCGCACGGCGGTGATTCGCAATATCATTTTCATTGAGAAGGCGTGTATCGTGGTGTCGGCGTTTGCGCTCTATCACTATGGCGTCGCCACTATCATCCTCGCTGCCACCGCCATCTCTGCCACCGCCTTAATCGCCTACATGGTTGCCGCTTCGCGCGTCACTTCCATCCCCTTCTCGAGTCTGCTTGGCAACTACCTGCGCAGCCTCCTCGCCGCCATCCCCCTCGCCGCCCTTTCCCTCCTATTTCATTAAACCTACTAAAAACAGTAGTAAAATCATTTGAAAAATCAGCGAAATTGCAAAAAAAATCTCCATTTTCGCTGATTTTTCAAATAAAAATTTT
>JABUUJ010000015.1:40399-46323 GCA_021443235.1 Muribaculaceae bacterium | reverse complement strand
ATGGGATATGCAAATATTATAGGTCGAAAAGTCGAGATTCAAAAGCTTGAAAGACTTTACAAATCTAACAAGTCGGAATTTGTAGCCATTTATGGTCGGCGACGTGTGGGGAAATCCTTTCTTGTAAATGAGGTTTTCGGAAAGAACATTCTCTTCAAGGTCGTTGGCACCTATGTGAAAAATGGCGATAAAAATTACGAAACTTATCGTATGGTACAATTGGACCATTTCTATGATGCGTTACTGATGGCAGGCTTAGATCCTGGCGAGGCAAAGCCAAAATGCTGGCGTGAGGCTTTCCTGCTACTAAGAAAGGTTCTTGAGAAAAAAAGGAAAAAGAGAAAAGTCCTGTTCATCGACGAGTTGCCGTGGCTTGCCGGACCACAGTCGTCGGAGTTAATCTCTGAGTTGGGTTATTTCTGGAACTCATGGGCCGACAGCGCTCGCAATATTGTGCTTGTGGTTTGTGGCAGTGCCACCAGCTGGATGCTCGACAATGTAATCCATGATTATGGCGGTTTGCATGGACGCCTCACCGAGAAAATGCGCCTTGTACCTTTCACTCTTTCTGAATGCGAGAAATACTACAATAAAAATGGCTTCCACCTTTCTCGCTATGAGATATGCGTCAGTTATATGACGTTGGGTGGCATTCCTTTTTATTTGGACAAACTGCGTTCCAACCTCACTATTACTGATAATATTGACAACATTTTCTTTGCCGACGAACTGATACATCAGGAGTTTAAGGATGTATATACTGGTCTGTATGCAAGCAAGGAGCGTTATGTTGATATTGTGAAGGCAATGGGGAACCAGTTTTATGGAATGACACAGACCGAGATTAGTAAAGCAACTGGAATCAAAACAGGTGGCACGCTCACTAATTTGCTCGATAATCTTCACGAGTCGGGCATCATTAGAGAATACCCTCGTTATGGCAAAGGTCGTGTTGAGAAGGTTTACCAGTTGAAAGATTTCTTCTCGTTGTTCTATCTGCGTTTTGTGCACAAGAAGCAGGTAAAGGCGGGAGGATGGAGAGACTTGTTTGGGAAAGGTGAATACTACAAGTGGGCTGGCGACACATTCGAGTTGTTGTGTGTCGAGCATATCTCACCAATGGCTCGCGCGCTTCACATGCATTCGGTTGATCGCGACTATTGTTTTAGTGGCAAGTCGCAGGAGGGTGTCGGCGCACAGATTGACCTTGTCATGGAGTCTAAAGCGGCTAATACTGATTACCTGTGTGAGATAAAGTTCTCGGGAAGCAAATACAGCATTACCGCTGACTATGAGCAGAATTTGCAAAACAAGATAGATGCATTTGCTAACAGTAAGATGCACAAAAGCATGCGCTCAATACAAGTTGTTCTTGTCACCACAATAGGGCTGGTGCCAGGCAAACATGCCTCTGTCATTAATCAGACGCTAACACTTGACGATTTATTCGTCTGAATAACACAAATTGAAAATTATTCTTCGGGGGTGGTGGCGATTTGGACGAGCTCGATGCGGGCGGCTGTTTTGCGCAGCACGGTGATGGCAAAGTTGTCAATCTCAACAATGTCGCCCTCGGCGGGAATCGCTTCGTGGTTAAATAGGATGTAGCCGGCAATCGTCTGGTAATCATCACTTTCGGGGATACCAAGGTGGAAACGCTCGTTGATTTCCTCAATCTCCATGCGGCCGCTCACCTTGTAGGTGGTGTCGTTGACTTGCTCGGCGATGAGTTGGTTGCGGTCGTGCTCGTCCTCTATTTCGCCAAAGATCTCCTCCACCAAGTCCTCAAGCGTAAGCATGCCCGATGTGCCGCCAAACTCGTCGAGCACAATAGCCATTGAGCGCTTCTTTTCCATGAGGCTGGTCATCATTTTGCGTGCCAGTAGCGTCTCGGGGGCAAATAGCACTGGCTTGATGCGAGTTTTCCAGTCAACATCGGTGACAAAAAGCTCACTCACCTGGATGAACCCTATCACATTATCGATATCTTCCTTATATACAACGATTTTTGACAGACCTGAATGGGTGAATTTCTTCACCAGCTCGTCACGTGTGGTGTCGTCGATGTCAACAGCCACAATCTCGTTGCGGGGCACCATGCAGTCGCGCAGACGGGTGTCGCTGAAGTCGAGCGCGTTCTCAAAAAATTTCACCTCCTGCTCCACATTTTGGTGCTCCTCCTCACGCTTGTCGATGTTTTCCTCAAGGTAGGCCTCGAGCTCGTCGGCAGTAATAACGCCCATATTCTCGTTTTTCACCTTGATGCCACACAGGCGCATGAGTCCTGCCGATAGCATCTGCGTGAAGCGCGAGATGGGGTAGAGCACCAGGTAACACACATAGAGCGGCAGCGAGAACATGCGCAGCGATGTGTTGGGGTTGATGCGGAACACCGTCTTGGGCAGGAACTCGCACATGAGCAGCACCAGCAGGGTGCTGATGAGTGTCACCAGCGTTAGCTCCAGCGCCTCGTTGCCGCCCACCCATTGCGTGACGTAATCGGCCAGCAAAATCGACATCGCCATGCTGTAGATCACGTTAACGATGTTGTTGCCTATGAGCAGCGTCGAGATGAGCATTGCCCGTCGTGAGTAGAATACGTTGAGGATGTGGTTGGCCACACCGCCACGCGCTATGTCAATCTCGGCACGAACCTTGTTTGATGCCACAAAGGCAATCTCCATCCCCGAGAAGAACCCCGAGAGGAGCATGCTGATTATCACAACGATGAGTGCGGTGCTTGTCGACATATATAATAGATGTTATTCTTGTTTTTGCTCTTTGCCGCTACCGGGATGGGGCATCTTGCTCTCGTCGATGGGGAATATTGCCTCCACCTTGCGCAGGGTATAGGTCGAGAACTGCTCGTTCGACTCATAGCCATAGCCCTCAATCACACGACCGCCCTTCTCCACATGGATGAATGCGTCGCTGTAGAAGCGGTGCGCCATCTGGTCCCAGTAGAGCTGGTCGGTGAGGATATTGTCCATGCCGGCGCTGGCGGTGATGCGCACGTTGCCTTGTAAGTCCCACAATTGCGCACGCTCGTCAAAGTAAGCCGAGTCGCACTTGATGGTGGTGATCACCTTATACAGCGAGTCCATCTCTTGCGCTGTCACGCCTTTGGGAAATGTCCAGTGGGGCTTCTTGGCTTCCTCAAACATGAGCCACAGCGGGGTGCTGATGCGGTAGCGCGTGCGCCCGTTGTCGCTGATGATGGTCTGCACGTCGATGGTCTTCATCGTAGGCACCGCTTCGGGGTCGGTGGCGTGCTCCACCACACCGCTAACCTCGTCCTTGCAGCCTATCGCCACAATGGCCAGCAGGCTCACGATTATTCGCCCGAGCGTTCTCAATGCGCTTACTTAATCTTGTTTTTCCAGAACCAAACCTCGTTGAAGTTGACACCCAGCGTGATGTTGAAATAGTCTTCCTGGATGAGTTTCACGGGTGCTGCCTGACGGTGCTTCCACTCAAAGCCTAAGTTGATAGTGGTCTTGCCATTAGCACCAGGAACCGGGAAGCCCAAACCAAACGACGCTCCATAGTCGCGCACGTTGTTGCCCATCACGTTGATGTAGTCGTGGTTGAAGTAACCGCCCAGACGGAACTTCATTGCGCCCATGTAGCTGCCGCGGGTGCCTGTCGAGAACTGCACGCCGGCAGCCGCTTTCCAACGGGTATCAAACACCATGTCGCTGGCCTCGAAGCCCTCAATGGGCTTGTATTTAACCTTCGACCAGTCCTGATAGGTGAAGTCGGCCTCTATAGTTAGCCTGTTGCCGTGGTTGTAGCTGATACCGGCGCCTATGGTGTGCGGGCGCTCATAGTTGCCCTTGAGCGAGATATAGCCCACGGTGTCGAGTTTCTCGTCCTGACTGTCGTAGTAGGTGCCCCATGTGTTGCCGCGGAAGGTGAGCTTGGGAGAGTAGGTCACACCCACAATCACCTTGCTCTCCTTGCCGATGGGAATGGCATACTGGAGACCGGCAACTATGTTGAAGTCGCGCACTTGGATAATGCGCTGGAACAGTGCCGTCGAGCCGGTCTCAACCTGCACGGTGTTGTTGTTGGTTGCCTTGCCAAAGAGGTAGGCTATGTTGGCACCCAGACTGAAGTTCTTGAACATTTCCCAGCCGGCTCCCAGATAGAGCTGGTTGAGGCCGCCGCTACCTGTGCGATACTCGGTGCCGCCCGAGATCGCGCTGCCAAAGCTGTAGCCCACCGACGAGTAGGGGATAAGTCCAAACGAGCCGCCAATGTGCTTGCCCAGCTTGAACTGCGCAGTGATGTAGTCAAGTCCGCCGCCCATGCCGTGACCTTTATGGTCATCCTCTTTCGACCACACGTTGGTGAGTGTCAAGCCCATGTCCCACAGGAATGTGAGCGAGTCGACCTGCGAGTACGACGCGGGGTTCATGGCGTTGATGATGCGGCCGTCTTGCATGGCATAGCCCACACCACCCATCGAGCGCTGGATGCCCGACGCGTTGTCGCTTAACAGTCCGTAACCCACCTTGGAATAGGGTGTCGTCGTTTGTGCCATCGCGCTGCCTGCCATTGCCATCGCAATCACTGCAGCGGCTATGATTTTGTAAAGTTTCATCGTCTTCATTCAGATAATTTACACATTTCAAACTGCAAAGTTAATAAACTTCCCCGAATATCACCACCTCCACCCCCATTTTTTAATAAATAATAGCACTCTCGCGCCCCAAACACCCCTATTTATATATTTTTATCGCGGGGCACAAGGTTTTTCAATAAAACAAGAGTTATTGCACAACTAGTATTCTAAAATGAATTTTTGGTTTATCATTTATTTGTGGGCAAAAACTTGATAATGTTGGAAAACTTTCTTAATTTTGTGGATAGTTTTCAACCTTTTTTGCTATGAGATGTTTCTTGACAATGTTGCTTGTCGCGCTGGCCTCGATGGCAGGCGCAAGTGCTGCCGACGTGATTAGTGTAGAGGGTGGACAACTGCAGGGCGTGACCTGCGCAACACCCGATGTCGTTGTGTTTAAAGGCGTTCCCTACGCTGCTCCGCCTGTGGGCGAGCTGCGCTGGCGCTTGCCGCAGCCCGTTGTGGCGTGGCAGGGTGTGAGGGTGTGCGACAACTTTGGCAATGCCTCGGTCCAGGCTCCTCACGACCCCAACGATGGCGGCTACGGCCTTGAGTTTTTTGAGACCGACGCGCCGTTCAGCGAGGACTGCCTCTATCTCAATGTCTGGACCCCGGCAAGTGCTGTGGGCAAGCCCGATAGCTGCCTGCCTGTGGCGATGTGGATTCACGGCGGTGCCTACACTGGCGGCTGGAGCTTTGAGCCCGAGATGGATGGCGAGGCATGGGCACAGCGTGGCGTGATACTGGTGACGGTGAACTATCGCTTGGGCGTGTTCGGCTTCCTCAACCACCCGCTGCTCACGGCCGAAGGTGGCGGGCACAGCGGCAACTATGGAACCTACGACCAGGCGGCGGCGCTCACATGGATTAGGAACAACATTGCACAGTTTGGTGGCGACCCCGATAATATCACTGTCTTCGGGCAAAGCGCTGGTGCGGCCAGCGTGAAAAATATGGTGTCGAGTCCGCTCACGCGCGATATGGTGAGCCGTGCCATTATCCAGAGTATCGGCGGTATAGCGCCTTCGTTTGGAGCCGATGGCTCGCAGCAAGAACTCGATGCTAAGGCTAAGGCAAAATACGATGCCGTCGGGCTCAACACGCTCGAGAAACTGCGCGCCGCATCATGGGAGGAACTCAACGCCGCCGCCGGCAACGCCTGGGCCGATCCCGACGCTGTGGTCTTTCGCCCTCACATCGATGGCGTGCTGCTCACCGAGGACTTCAGCAGCGCCTGCTTCAACAGCACTATCGCCGACGTGCCTTATATGATTGGGTCGTGCTCCGACGATATGCC
>JABUUJ010000015.1:26229-39832 GCA_021443235.1 Muribaculaceae bacterium | reverse complement strand
CCACCACCGTTTCATAAAAACACAAATATATGGCAAATACATATTCACAACTATACGTTCATCTGGTTTTTGCTGTGGGCAACCACCGCGACAATGCAATCTCCCCCTTGTGGCGAGACAAGTTATATGCCTATATCGGTGGAATCATCAAAGGCCGGGGTCATAAACTTATGGCTATAGGCGGAATGGAAGACCATGTGCATCTTTTTGTGTCGATGTTACCAAAGGATTCGGTAAGCGATCTTGTGCAAATTGTTAAAATTCAGTCGACTAAGTGGGTTCATGGCGAAGGATTAACAAAGTCTGTATTTAAATGGCAATCAGGATTTGGTGCATTCACATATTCTAAGTCACAGGTTCCAAATGTTGTAAGATACATTCAACATCAGCAAGAACACCATCGAGGTAGCACATTTATTGAGGAGTATCGAATGATGCTGGACAAATTTGAGGTGAGCTATGATGAGAATTATCTGTTTAAGCCCCTGACATGACCAGCGCGTTTTGGGTTAGTGTTGTGGTCTACCTAACGGCAGACCTATTATTGGTTTACGCCTTTACCCGGCATAGCTTGCCCCACTGGGGCTGCGCTATACCGGGCTACTATTGTATCAAGCCTATGGCTTGCCACAACGTTGCCTGCCAAGTAATGATTTGTTTTGATTGTGGTTTTTGAGGGGTATGGAAATATGGGAAGCCCTGTCACTGGGTTGGTGACAGGGCTTCTTGCATATTATTGCGTGATTACAATGTGTTTCGTTGCAATAAATTGTGGGGGGCGGTTACTTGGTCACGGCAAGCTTGCGGGCCTTGGCGATGGACTGGGTTACCGATGCCTTCACGTCGGCCGACGAGGCAGCGACTTGCCAGATGTAGTTGCCCTTGTCAAGGCTCCAGGCGTTGGCTTTTTCGTCAAACGAAGCCATATCCATCACGTTCCACGTAAGGGTGACCGAGGCGCTATGTCCGGGAGCGATGTTGCTGGTCTTGGCAAATGCGCGCAGCTCCTTCTTGGGCTTGTCGAGCTTGCTCTTGGGAGCGCTCACATAGAGCTGAACGACGTCGCGTCCAGCCACATTGCCGGTGTTTTTCACCTCAACGGTGATGCTGCACTGGTCGCCGTCGATCTTGCTGTCCTTGATCGCGTAGTCAAAAGTGGTGTAAGACAGGCCATAGCCGAAGGGATAAGCCACCTTGACGTCCTTGGTGTCGAAGTAACGGTAGCCCATGTAGATGCCTTCCTCATAGTTGGTGTAGTCAACGTCCTTCACAGGTGCGGGAGCCTCTGTTTTCTGGTTGGCCTCGGCTTTGTCCTTCATGTTGTCGCTGTTGCTGAACGCCTTGAAGAACGACTGCATGTCAAACACATACTCGGCGGGGAAGTTGGCATCGGCTGCTGCGTCGCCATAGTTCATCGCCCAAGTCATAGGCAGGCGTCCCGAGGGGTTCACGCGGCCGCTGAGCACGTCGGTAATAGAGTTACCGGTCTCCTCGCCAGGCTGGAAGGTGCACAGCACGGCATCAACCTTGTCGCGCCACGAGGCAGTCTCGACAGCGCTGCACACGTTGAGCAGCACGATTACCTTCTTGCCGGCATTGTGCCATGCTTGACTCACGGCGTCGATGAGCTGTTGCTCTTTCTCGGTGAGGTAGAACTCCTTCTTGTTGCGGTCGGCACCCTCGCCGCTGGTGCGGCCAAAGGTGATGATGGCAACGTCGTTGCCGCCAATGTGCTTAGCCAGCTCCTCGGCGCTGGGGATGATTTCCTCGGCGCGCGGTGGACAAGTGATGCTGAAGGGAGGCTGCCCGTTGGGGAACAGACGCTTCTGCTCGTCGGCAAGGTGCTTAGAATACTGTGCGGCAAGCATCATGTCGGGGGCAAAACCCTGGTTCTTCAGACCTTCGATAAGGCTCACGATGTAGTGACCGTGACCAGTTGCGCCAAAGCCCATTCCGGCGGGCACAAGGTCATAGCTGGTGCAGCCATAGAGGGCGACGCGCTGCTTGGCAAGGGGCAGGGTGTTGCCGTTGTTTTGCAGCAGCACGATACCCTCGGCGCCCACGCGGCGTGTGATGGCGGCATGTCCCTTGAGGTCGGTCTCGTTGGGATAACGGTAGTTCTTGTAGGTGTGAGTCTTAACGACGAGCTCAAGGGTGCGGCGCACGCTCAGGTCGAGCAGAGCCATATCGAGCGAGCCATTCTTGGCTGCCTCGAGGATGGCTGCGCGCTGCTTGGCCTGTCCGGGCTGAATCATGTCGTTGCCCGAGCGGATGCTCTCCACTGCGTTGCGCCCGGCATTCCAGTCGGTCATTACCAATCCCTTGAAGCCCCAGTCGCCACGCAAGATTGTCTCGGTGAGACGGCGGTCCTCGCAAGTATATTTGCCGTTTACCTTGTTATAGGATGTCATGATAGTCCAGGGCTGAGACTCCTTGACGGCAATCTCAAAGTTGCGCAAATAGAGCTCGCGCAGGGCTCGTTCGCTCACGCGTGCGTCCATAGTGTTGCGGTTGGTCTCCTGGTTGTTGACGGCAAAGTGCTTCAGGCAGGCGCCTGTGCCTTTGCTCTGCACGCCGTTGATGTAGGCGGCAGCCATTTTTCCCGACAGCAGGGGGTCCTCGCTGTAGTACTCGTGGTTGCGTCCGCACAGCGGTGAGCGCAGCAGGTTCTCGCCGGGAGCGAGCAGGATGTCGAGGCCATAGTCGGCTACCTCGGTGCCAATAGCGGCACCTATAGCCTTCACGGCGTCAACGTCGAATGTGGCGGCACACAGTGCGCTGCCGGGGAACTCGGTGGTGATATACTCACGGTGGTCCCACTGGCGCTTCTCGGCCATTACCAGACGGTGTGGGCCGTCGGCCATATAAGCCGAGGTAATACCCAGACGGGGAATGTCGCGCGAGCGTCCGGCGGTGCCGGGGAACTTCACATCGGGGGTGTAGCCCTGTCCACAGCCAATGAGCAGGTCGACCTTCTCTTCCACTGTCATCGCCTTGATAATCTCATCGATATTGTCGGGACGCAGCTGGGGCTGTGCAAAGGCTGCCACGCCGCTCATGAGCAGCGCGGCAGCCATTATAGATATTGATTTCTTTGACATGAAAACAATTTTTTAGCGTTTCAAAGTCTTGAGCTCAACTTGAGGTTTGAGCAGGTTGGTTACCTTTGTCTCCTTGGCGGCAACGGTAATGGGGGCGGTAGCGAGGATGTTGCGGCTCGATGTGCCGAACTCAACAGTGTACTCGCCTGCAGCCACTACCCATGCGGCCTTGGCCTCGTCATAAGAAGCAAGGTCGGCAACGTTAAAGCTCATCTTCACTGTAGCTTTCTCGCCGGGCTTGAGGGCAGCGGTCTTGGCAAATGCGCGCAGCTCGTGCTCGGGCTTGTTGCTGGCCTTTGCGTCGGGAGCCTTTACATAAACCTCAACTACCTCTTTGCCAGCCACCTTGCCAGTGTTCTCAACCTCAATGCTCAGGTTGCAAACGTCGCCGTCAACCTTAACCTCGGGCTTAGCATAGGCAAATGTGGTGTATGACAGACCGTAGCCGAAGGGATAAGACACGTTCTTGCCGAAGCTGTCGAAGAAACGATAGCCAACGTAGATGTCCTCCTCATACTTGGTGAAGTCCCACAGGTTCTTCTTCTCGGCCTGGTCTTTCTCCTCGCGGTCGAAGCCAAACTGTGACATGGCTCCGTCGGTGGGGAAGTTGGCGCTCGAAGCGTGGTCGCTGAAAGCGATGGGGAAGGTCATAGGCAGCTTGCCCGAGGGGTTGGCCTTGCCGGTGATAACGTCGGCAACCGAGTTGCCACCCTCCTGGCCTGCCTGCCAAGCACACAGAATTGCGTCGGGCATAGCGTTCCACGAAGCGGTCTCGATTACGCCACCAATGTTGAGCACCACAACCACCTTCTTGCCGGCGGCGTGGAAGGCCTTGGTAACGGCCTCGATGAGCTTGCGCTCCTCGGTGCTGATGTTGAAGTCCTCCTTTGTGCGATCCAGGAACTCGCCCGAGAGACGGCCGATAGTGAGCAGGGCCACGTCGTTAGCCTCGACGAGCTTAGCCATCTGGTCGGCGCTGGGGATAAGCTCCACGGGGCGCTTCTTGGGCATGAACATAGAGAGCTTGTCCTTAGGATCGGGAGCATTGCGCTTCTCCTCGGCCTTGATATGGTTCTCATATTCTTCCTTGAGCGACTCATCGGGAGTGAGACCTGCGTTCTTGAGACCCTCGATGAGCGAGATGGTGTAGGCGCGGTTTACGTTGCCCGAGCCAGTGCCACCAGCGATAAACTCATAGCTTGTGCAGCCAAATACGGCTACCTTCTTCGACTCCTGGGCCAGAGGCAGAGCCTCGTTGTCGTTCTTCAGCAGCACCATACCCTCGGTAGCGCTCTGGCGGGTTACGCCAGCGTGTGCCTCGAGGTCGGGCTTGTTGCTGAACTTATAGTCGGCAAAGTGCGGCGACTTGAGAATCATCTCAAGGATGCGCTTCACGTTGCGGTCAACGATGGCGATGTCGAGCTTGCCATTGTTAACGCCGTCAACGATTGCCTGATATTGCTTGTCGGTGCCGGGTTGCAGCATGTCGTTGCCAGCAATCATCTGCGCAACAGCGTCTTTGCCACCAAACCAGTCGGTCATTACCATGCCCTTGTAGCCCCACTCATCGCGCAGCATGCGGGTGATGAGGTCTTCGTTCTCCGAAGCGTAGGTGCCGTTCACATAGTTGTAGCTCGACATCACGGTCCAGGGATCACCTTCCTTAACGGCAATCTCAAAGCCGCGCAGGTAAATCTCGCGCAGGGCGCGCTCGCTCACCTGGGCGTCGTTGCCCATGCGGTTGCTCTCCTGGCTGTTGGCTGCAAAGTGCTTGATGCTTGTGCCCACGCCTTGGCTCTGAACGCCACGCACATAGGCGGCAGCCATCTTGCCAGCTACCAGCGGGTCTTCGCTGTAGTACTCAAAGTTGCGGCCACACAGCGGGTTGCGGTGGATATTGAGCGCGGGAGCCAACAGCACGTCGGCACCATACTCATGCACCTCGTTACCTATAGCCTCACCCACGTTCTCAACGAGCTGGGTGTCCCAGGTCGATGCCAGCAGTGTGCCGATGGGGAAGTGTGTGCAATAGTACTTGTTCTCGTCGCCCTCACGCTCGGGGTTGATGCGCAGGCCGGCAGGGCCGTCGGCAAGCACCACGGCGGGAATGCCCAGGCGAGGGATGGGGTAGGTGGTTCCGGCGGCACCGGGAACGAGGTTGCGTGTCTCGCCCACAACGGCGCTGTCGCCAGTGAAGCCGGCCATGCCGGTGCCCACGATGAGGTGAGCCTTCTCCTCGAGCGTCATGGCAGCCACGACGTCGTCGATCGAGTCCTTGCCCAGCTGCGGCACGCTGTTACAAGCCACAAGAGTCATAGCCACGGCAAGCGAAGAAAAAATTATTGATTTTTTCATAATTGTCGATTATTTGAAGATTTTCTGTGCAAACTCGGTGAGATAGATACGCCAGTTTTTCCAGATGTGGCCCTCGCCAGTCTCAAAGTACTCATACTTGTAGTTGTTCTCGTCGAGGAACTTGCGGTAGCCTACGTTCTGGCCATACAGGAAGTCGGTGTTGCCAATGGCAATCCAGTAGAGCTTGGGGTTGGTGGCAAAGAGTGCCTTGAGCTGAGCGGCAACGGTGGCATCGGCCTTGAGAGCGGCGTTGATGTCGTTGCCCTGGTTGCCCTGACCCATGTGGATAGCTGCCGAGAACAGACCGATGTAGTCGAACTTGCCAGGATAGAGCTTAGAGATTGCGAAAGAGTGGTAGCCACCCATCGACAGACCGCATATTGCGGTGTTCTTCTGGCCCTTGAGCACGCGGTAGTGCTTCTCAACATAGTTCATTACGTCTTTGTAAGCCTCCTCGGTGGTTGCCTTGGGCTGAGCACCCTGCTGGTGACCCATGAACGAGGGAGCGTACATGCCTGCGTGCCACTCGCCGGGAGCTGCGTCGCAGTTGGCGTTGCCGTTGGTCATAACCACAATCATGGGTTTAGCCTTGCCCTCGGCGATGAGGTTGTCGAGGATCTGTGCCTGACGGCCAAGAGCGGGCCATGCCTCCTCGTCGCCACCCGCACCGTGCAGGAGGTAGAGGACGGGATACTTGCCACCTTCCTCATAAGTGGGAGGAGTGTAGATGGTCATGCGGCGCTTTGTGCCCAGTGTGGGGCTGTCATACCACACGCGGTTCACGTTGCCGTGGGGCACGTTGTTAACCGAGTAAAGGTCGCCACAGTCGCCTTTCTGCTTGGTGATGATGAAAATGTTTACAAACGAAACGATGTCGCGGGTGCGATACACGTTGGCGGGATCGAGCATGTCCATGCCGTTAACGCGGAACTTGTAGCTGTAGAGCTCGGGAGCGAGAGCCTGGGGAGTGGTGAATGTCCACACGCCCTTCTCTTCCTTCATGTCGGCTACGCCGTCAACTTCTACCTCGCCAAAGGGGGTTGTCATCTTCTGCTTGGGCAGGAAGTCTCCGGTTACCTGCACTGTGACTGCCTTGGGTGCCATCAGGCGGAAGGTTACTGTGCCGTCGGCGTTGATTTCGGGCGACTTAAGCTGTTGTCCGCTGAACAGAGCTTGCTGTGCAAAGCCCACTGTAGCTACTGCTGCCATTGCGAGCAGGAAAAATATCTTCTTCATTATTTTGTTGGTTTTTAAATGGTTTCAGTGTTTGTTAAAAATGTCAGGAGGGGTTTTCATTGTGTGCCCCTCCCGACACACTTATTTATTAACTAATCTCAGTCGTTATTACAGCCCGAATGCGCTCAGGTCAACTGTGCCGGTGTAAATCTTGCCACCAACAATCAGTGTGAAGGTGCGCGGGCTGCCAGCGTTGCCGCTAACAGTGAGCTTGCCATCGGTGATGCGTTCGGCCTCGCCGGGAACGCCAGCAGCATACTTGTTGGCAAATGTGCCGCTCAGACCAAACATGCCGTCGTACGCGCCGCGGAATGTGCCAGCCTGGAAGCTTGCGTCATCGTTGGCAACGGTGTACTCACCAGGGTTGAGCTCGCCAGCCTCGGTGTAAACCTCAAGCTGAATCATGTCGCCGCTGCCACTGTATTGCCATGTGTTGGGGTCAAAACCGAGGTCGCCGTTTGCCAGCACGATGTCAAGGATGTGCATGCCATAGGCCACATAGTTGGCGGCGTTGAGTCCCTTGTCGAGTTTCACTGTCTCAAAGCTTCCGTCGGGATCGAGGTCGGCGATGGGGCCTTCATAGGCGATGAAGAGCTTGCCCTTGCCCTGGTCGAGCAGGATGGTGTAGATGGGACCTTCCTTGGTAACGATGATGTCGCCCGAGGTGATATACTGGGCAGTCTTAGCGCCGTTGGCGATGGTGTACCATATTGTACCTACGTCCATCAGCATTGGACCAAAACCCCAGTCAACAGTCTCTTGGCCGCCCACCTTATAGCCGGTGCCGGGTGAGTAGGTGCCCGGATGCAGCTTGCCGTCGGCGCTGTTGAATACAACCTGCCAGTCGTTGCCTTCGCCGGTATAAACCATCTGATAGGTGGTCATGTCGAGAGTCTCGGTGTAGCCACCAGTAGTGAAGGTTGCGGTAACGGTACCGTCATAGTTGTTCTGAGCGCTCTTGAGCTCGGGGAGGTAAGTAGGATCGGTGGGCTCATAAACGATCTTGCCACCGCCGTGGGTGCGGATGATCTCGCCATTGGCGAGCCACAGCGTGCCGCTCACGGTGTAGTTGTCGCCAGCCTCCTCTTTCTCAACGATGAGCGAGCCGTGGTCGATAGCGACAGCTGCGCCACCCTTGGGAGCATAGGTCGACTGTCCCAGGATGTAGTTGCCTTTCTTGGCGTCGGCAGCATTAGCGGGAGTATAGGCGGCTGAGTGTACAAAGTACTGGTCGCCCACGAGTTTCATTGAGAGCAGGTTGCCCTCGTTGTCGGTAAAGTTGACGGTAAAGATCTTGATGGTCTTGCTCGGTTTCTCTATACCTGCGTCTTCGGCCTTGGTGAAGGTGACATCCGTGGGTGCGGGATAGATACCCTGCAGGTCGTCAACAGCCTTTTCGTTACAAGCAGTCAGCGCGAGGGCTGCTAATGCTCCGAATAAATATTTAGTCAGTTTCATGATTTTTTCTTTTAAAAAGTTAAATTACCAGCCTGGGTTCTGCTCAATGTTTGGATTAAGGCTTATCTCCTTGCCAGGATAAGGCAGACGCTCGTGTTTGCCCTTCTTGAAGCCAAACTTGTTAGCATCGGTGTTGTAAACAACATACTTGATGTCGCCGTTTGAGTCGATGAGGGGGCAGTTCTTGCCCTGGTCTTTCATGCAGTCGTAGGCAATGCCCCAGCGCAGCATGTCCTGGAAGCGGGTGCCCTCGGCACACAGCTCAAGGCGCTTCTCAAGCTGGATGGCCTGCAGCGTGGCAGCCTTGTAAGGCAACTGGGCGCGGGTGCGCACTTCGTTGAGATACTGGTTGGCCTTGTCCTGGTTGCCAGCGGCGAGGTGAGCCTCGGCGGCAAGCAGCAGCACCTCGGCATAGCGCATGATGCGCAGGTTCTGGTGGTGAATCATACCTACATAGTCGCCAAATGCGTCGGGCTCATAGCGAAGCTTCCAGTTGAAATAACCCTCGTTGATCATGGTCGAGCCGGGGATGATGGTAACGCCCATCTCGTTCACTTGCGCCAGGGTCTTCAGGGTTCCGTTCAGGCGGTATCCTTTCTCGCCCTCTTCGGCAACAAATGCGTCGTAGAGGTTCTTCTGGGGCACAACAAATCCCCATCCGTTGCTGGGATGCACGCTGGGATCGGCGATGTTGAGGCGGTCGGTACGCCAGCCCAGCATCACATAGAGCATGTCGAAGTTGTCGTAGGGATTGTTGTCGTCCTTAACGCGGTTGAACTCGAGGATCGACTCGCAGTTGTGCTTGGTGTTGTAAGACAGGATGTTGTCGTAGCCACCATCAAACAGGCGATACTTGCCGCTCTTGATGATGTTGTCAAACTCGTCGGCTGCTTCCTTGTTCTTGCCCTGCCACAGATAGGCCTTGCCAAGAATCGCCTGAGCAAACTGCTTGGTCAAGCGCCACACGGTCTTGTCGTCGGCGTTGGCCTTCTCGGGAAGGTCGCCCGAGGCAATGGCCTCGGTCAGGTCTTTCTCAACGAGACCCCACAACTCCTCGGTGGTGCCGTTAGGACGTGAGTACTCGCTGGGAAGAAGCTCGTGGTCGACCAGTGGCGGGTTGCCCCACATGGTGATGAGCTCAAAGTAGGCCCATGCACGGAACACCTTAGCCTCCGAGCGGCTGCGCTTCATGATTGCGCTTTCGCCGGTAACGTGGCCCAGCACAACGTTGGCCTTATAGATAATCTGATAGTAGCTGGTGAACATGCCCTCGAGGTAACCCTGGTCGGTGCCGAAGGTGAACTCGTTGAGCTGCTCCAGGTCGGCGTTGTCGCCGCGCGATGAGCCGCCAGCCCAGAAGTCGTCGGTGAGCATATTCTTGCCCAAAACGTAGTTCATACCCAAGCCGCGACCTTGCAGGTACATTGCGTTAGCGCCTGCCTCGGCCTCTTCATCGGTTTGGTAATAGTTCTCATAGCTTTGAACGCCGTGCTGCGGGATGTTGAGTTTGTCTTGGCAAGAGCTGAATGCCATTGTCGCAGCAAGAACCGGAATGATGTATATATATTTTTTCATGATTGCAATAGTTTTTAGAATGTCACATTAAGACCCATAACAAACTTCTTAGAGGTGGGGTATGAACCCTTGTCAACACCAAGGCTTGAGCCTACGCCAGTAACTTCGGGGTCGAAGCCTTTGTACTTGGTGAAGGTTACGAAATCGTCGAGCGACGCATAGATGCGCAGATTGTCGATGTGAATCTTCTTCATGATGTCGCGGGGCAGAGTGTAACCAATCTGAATCTGCTTGATCTTGAAGTAAGAGCCGTCAAATACGCAAGCCGATGAGCGCATCCACTTGTCGCCGTCGGCAGCACCTGCGCGAGGCATGTCGCCGTTGGGATTGGTGGCGGTCCAGCGGTTCTCGGTGAACAGGGTGAGCTTGTTGAGAGCAAAGTCGGGGCGGTTAAGGCAGCAGAAGATGTCGTTGCCCTGCGAGCCAGTACCGAACAGGATGAAGTCTAAGCCCTTATAGGCTGCGGTCAAGGTCACACCATAGGTGAAGTTGGGAAGACCTGAGCCAATGTCGGTCTTGTCTGAGTCGGTGATAGCGCCGTCGCCGTCAAGATCCTTGAACATGGGGTCACCAGTTTCGGGATTAATCTTGTCGAACTCATAGCCCCAGAAGTACCATGCGGGCTTGCCCACCTCAAAGCGGGTGATGGGCACGTTGTGATAGGTCACGCCGTTGATGGCGCTCAGTGACTCGTGGATGCGAGTAACCTTGTTGCTCAGTGTAGCGATGTTGCCACGGATGCCGTAGCTGAAATCGCCCACCTGGTCGCGCCAGCCAAGCTCGAGCTCAATACCCTTGTTGGTGATGTTACCGGCGTTAACGGGCGATGCGGTGTTACCTACAACGGTCGACGGGGTGATACCGGTCACGATGAGGTCTTTAGTGTCTTTCTTATACCACTCGGCAGTGAGCGAGAGGCGGTCGTTGAGGAATCGTGCGTCAAGACCGATGTTAATCTGCTCTGAGGTCTCCCACTTGAGGGCGTTGTTGCCGGTTGCCGAGGGAGCGTAGCCCTGAACATACTCCAGGCCGCTGCCAGTGGGATAGTTGCCTGTCGAGGCAATTACTGTAGCATAAGAGTATCCGCCCAGCGAAGCAGTCGAACCGTTGCGGCCCCAGCTGCCACGTAGCTTCAGGTGAGTGAGCCATGTACGGGTGTTCTCCATGAACTTCTCCTGCGAGATTACCCAACCCAGCGAGAATGCGGGGAAGTAGCCCCAGCGGGTGTCGATGGGAAGTACCGACGAGTCGGCAGCATCGGCGCGCAGCGAGAACTGTGCCAGATACTTGTTGTCGTAGTTGTAGCTCAAACGGCCGAAGTAAGCGAGCTTGCGGCTAAACATAGCCTCACCGCCACTCAGTGTCTTCTTGGCGGTTGCAGTGGCGTAGGCCCAATACCAGAACAATGGGTCGTCTTTCTGGAAACCAATGTCGTCGGCGTCGGTTCCGCTCATGCTACCGCTAACCGAGAACGAGCGGCTCTCGCTGAAGCTCATACCGAGCATCGCGCCCACGTTGTGCTTGCCAAAGTCCTGATTGTAGTTGAGGAAGTTCTCCCACTGATAGTAGGTGGGGGTAGAAGTACCGGCGCTCACGCTCAGGTAGTCTTGCTTCTGAGTTGAGTTGCCATAGTAGTCAAAGCCTACACTGTAGTTCTCCGAGCCGCTCAGGCGATAGCCCAGGCGTGAAGTGAGGGTGAGGTGCTTCCAGGGAGTGAAGTTGATATAGGTCGAGCCGTTGATGTTGAAACCCTTGTTGGTGCTGTAAGAGCGGTCGCGCATAATCAGCGGGTTGGGGTTCTCACTGGCCACGAAGGGCGAAACTCCATAGAAGTTGCCCTGCTTGTCCTGCAACAGGAAGCCTGCGGGCGAGCTGTTGTAGATGCGGCGCATCTCGCTGGTCATGTTGTCAAGGGTGTAGGTGGGCTTATACAGGGGGTCCTGGATAAGGGCCGACAGGATAAGGCTGCCATACTCCGAACCCTCGGCTACCGAGCGCGATGAGTAGTGCTCAATCTGGTTGTTGGTGCCAACCTCGAGCCAAGGCTTGATCTTGTAGCTGGCGTTGATCATGCCGGTGATGCGCTGGTAAGTATCCGAGTCGCCGGCAACCATACCGTTGTTGTTGAGGTAAGACAGCGACACATAGAGCGAGCCGCGGTCGTTACCGGTCTGGAACGCGAGCATGTGACGGTGCATGTGACCTTTCTCAAAGGTGGTCTTCACCCAGTCGGTGTTGGTCTCAAAGTCCCACTCGTTGTAAACCTTGTCCATGGTAAGCATGTTGGCCTCGGTGTAGAAGTCGATATACTGCTCCGAGTTCATCACTTTGGGAGTGCGGCCAAGGCTCTGGATAGCATACTGGAAGTCGTAGGTGATCTTGCCGGCGCCTTTACCTTTCTTGGTGGTGATGAGCACAACACCGTTACCGGCGCGGCTACCATAGATGGCTGCCGAAGCACCGTCCTTGAGCACCTCCATCGACTCGATGTCGTTGGGGTCGATGCCACCAATACCGGCGTCGGCGATACGGCCGTCAACTACGTAGAGGGGATCGCAAGAACCGTTCGACGATACACCACGGATGCGGATCTGGGGCGATGCGCCAGGACGAGCCGAACCACTGAACACCTGAACACCGGCGGTCTTACCCTGCAGGGCCTGGGTTGCGTCGGTAATCGTACGGTTCTGCATGTCCTCGGCCTTTACCTGCGATACGGCACCGGTGAGCGACGATTTCTTCTGCACACCGTAGCCCACTACCACGAGCTCGTCGAGCGACATGTTGTCCTCGGCCAGAGTGACGTTCATCTTGGGACCGTTTACTTTATACTCGGCTGGCTTGCAGCCCACATAAGAGAACTGGAGAACAGTACCCTTGTTGACGGTAACAGTGAAATTTCCGTCAACGTCGGTGGCTGTACCTGCCTTTGTGTTTTTATCCAGCACCGATACGCCAATCAGGGGTTCGCCCGACTGGTCGGTAACTGTACCAGAAACTGTAACCTTGGTCTGTGCCTGTAGCATTGGCACGATGGCGAGCATGAAAAGCACTACCATCAGCGACCTTTTTAGAAATTTGGCCTTCATAGTCCTTTTGTTTTTGGATTTTTATTGGTTAAACTTTTAATTGATTGATTTTCAGATTTTCTGAGTGAGCTTTGACGCCGCAATCTCAAGCACCTCGCGGTCGTGGTTGCGCAGCACCTTGCACTCGTTGTCCCACCACATTGTGGCGCCGTCGCGAGTGGTGAACGCATCCCATGTGGGAACGCCGTCAATGCCTTTCTCGCCGTTGGGGTCGCCGGTGCGGGCAAAGTTTACCCACGCGTCGCTCATGCGCTGCGCCAGCTTCATCGCCTGCTCGCCACCGCCTGTCATCGAGGCGTGTAGGTCGGCATTGTCAAACACGAAGGGAATCTCCATGCAGTGTGTAGAGCGCAATGCGCCGTTGAGCACGGGCGACTGCCACCCGAAGATATACATCCACACCTTGGCGCCGTTCTGAGCAACCTTGAGCTGTGCCTGCTGCACGGCCTGTGAACGGAACATGAAGTCGGTGTCGATCAGGTCGGCGGGCTTATAGTTGGGATATGCTTTCTTGTAGGCCTCTACAAACTTGTCGGTGCTGTCACCGTAGGTCTCACGCACCATTTCCATCACTTTGTCCTCGGGGAGGTTGCGCAACTGGGGCACATAGGCCGATGCTGCAAACTCAGTGTAGGTGGTGCCTATCATCATGGGGATGTCGCGGCTCTGCTCGGGAGCATCGGGCGAGAACGGATGGCGGGGAAGTACGGCGCCATCAACTGTGGGCGACCATCCGAAGAGCTTGCTGGTAGCAGCGTTGCTGCCGGCATTCTCTTTCTTCACGCGCTC
>JABUUJ010000015.1:19119-25675 GCA_021443235.1 Muribaculaceae bacterium | reverse complement strand
TTCTCGCCTGGAAATCCATCGTCCCAGTTGAAAGCGAACGCGGCCTCATCGCTCTGCCATCCGGTACGAACCGCCTGCGGCGCAGTAGGACCGTATGCGCGACAGCTGCGCACTCCTTCCCACGCCTCAACCGGTGTGGGCGGCATGAAACGCTCTGCCTGAGCATAAGGTATTCCCTTATAAATATAGGTGGAACCCTCTCTGTAGCCTGCTACCTGACCGCTTTCGGTTGTCACAATCAGGTTCTCGCTCGAGGAGTCCCACTCGCTTGATGCCCGCTCACCGTCGGTGGCGGTGGCACAACTGCACGACCACAGTGCAACGCCTGTAGTCATGGCAAGGAAATAATTCAACAATCTCATAATATGGTTTTAGTTTTACTTTTGGTTAGTGTTGCAAAATTACGACAAAATTTCTGCAAACGTTTACACAAAAATTTTAATAACTTTTACATCAGTCCAATTAACATAATTCCACCCCCATGCCATTTCCCTAAAAGTCCAAAAACTTGCAAAAAAGTACAAAACTGCTACTTTCTCGTTGGTTTGATTGCTATCATTGCTCGCCTATGAAGAATATTTGGTTTCTCGGTGATTTTTTCTTAATAAAATATTGATTATGTCGTAAATTTGTATTAACTTTGCGACATAAACTATTTATTATGGCTACTAAAACCATTGAATATAAGATTACTAATTGTATAAAAAAGCGCGGTAGGGGTACTTTTATGTTTGCTGCCGATTTTGTTAGATACGGTGAGCAGAAATCTATCAACAAGGCGCTTGAAAGGATGCGCAATGATGGCATTATCATTCTCATTAGTCGGGGAATGTACTATTACCCTCACATCGATAGGTTGTTGGGGCTTGGAGTGCTGTTTCCTCCACTTGAGGATATCGCCTCGGCCATCGCAAAAAGAGATAAGGCCAGAATTGTCCCTACGGGTTTGTTTGCGCTTAACCGGCTCGGCTTCTCAACCCAGGTGCCTATGAATGCTGTGTTCCTTACCGATGGCTATCCTCGCAAGGTTAATTTAACTACTGGCGGAGTGATACAATTTAAGCGTACTTCGCCCAAGAACCTTGCCTTCAATAGCGAGCTCGCGATGCTTTTAACTTTTGCCCTCAAAAGTTTAGGAAGAGAAAACATCACTCAAGATATTATCGACAAAACTCGTTCCATCTTAAAAAATGACGAAGCAAAGACGGTGAAAGGAGACTTTAAACTGATGCCCTCATGGATATCGTCAATAATAAAAAAACTGTATGAAGAATAGTTATTTTGCTCTTTCTCGAGAGCAGCAACGTATGGTTGTTGAGCAAGTTGCTGTTAAGCACAATCTGCCCAAACATGCAATAGAGAAGGACTTGTGGGTGTCGGCTATGCTGCACATCATCTTCTCTTTGCCTTGTGCTCGCAGTCTTGTATTTAAAGGCGGAACTTCACTTAGTAAGGTTTGGAATCTTATTCACCGTTTTTCTGAAGACATTGATCTTGCCATTGATAGGGCAATGTTCAGCTTTGAAGGCGACTTGACCAAAAAACAAGTCAAGAGTTTGCGCAAAGTATCATCAATTTTTGTCCGAGACACTCTCGTGAAGCAGTTAAACGACTCGATATCTGGCTCGCCATTGTCGCAATTATGCGAGATTCAAGCGCAAGCCGATGGAGTGGGCGACTTAACCTATCCCGAGCCGAGGATTATATATGTTAAGTATAAATCGGTTTTTGACGATAGGTTGAGCTACATTGAACCCGAAATCAAAATTGAGGCTGGCTCTCGCTCTCTATTAGAACCCACGGTTGATGTGTCGATAAGTAGCTTGATTGAGACTGCGATACCATCCATAAGTACGACTATGGCCATTACATCGGTAAAAACCGCTGTTCCCGAAAAAACTTTTCTTGAGAAAGCTTTTCTGCTCCATGAATTGTTCTCGGTGTGTGATAATGTGCCCGCACGAAGGCGTTCTCGACACATCTATGACTTGAGCATGATGATAAAAGGGGGTGTTGCCGAAAAAGCAATTTCAAATGATGAGTTGTGGGAAACAATCAGTTACCATCGCTCCACTCTGACAGGGATACAAGGCGTTGACTACACTCCTGACATTCGCAACCGAATCCAGTTGGTGCCACCACATCAAAGCCTTGAAAACTGGCAATATGACTACGACGAAATGTCTGGCGCAATGATTTATAATAATCCTCCGTCTTTTGCCCAACTTGTTGAAAGCATGCGGTCTCTTGAGCAAATGTTCAGAAATAGGGATAGATGACTTCAGTGTGGCATTGCGTTTTGCGTTTTCAGGGCTAAAAGGGCAAGAAATTGCGACCGATTGTATAAATTTGACATTATTTTTGTATATTTGTGGCAAAATTAAGTACTCCGATGAAAACCGCTCAATTTTTTTGCACGATATTGGCCGTGGCTGGCCTGGCGATGACGCTGGCAGGCTGTGGCGGCAACCAAGACACCACTGAGGAATTTATCCCCGCAAAGGTCACCGCAGGCGACTTGTCTAACCAGCGCGTGACGGCATTTGCCGAAGACGCCCAAGGCTTCATGTGGATTGGCACCTTCCGCGGGCTCAACTGCTACAACTCCCACAAGTTTCATCAGTATTTCTGCACCGACAAGCCCGACGACCTGCCCGACAACCAAATCAACCATCTCATGTGCGACTCCAAAAAGCGACTGTGGGTCGCAACGCTGTGGGGTGTGGCGGTGCACAACAACCAGGATAAGTTCACTCACACTCCCATCAACGGCGGCCGCACCTACTGCAAGCAGGTGTTTGAGGGCATCGACGGACGCATCTTCGCCATCTTCGGAAGCCATTTCGGCGTCTTCGACGAGGAAAAAATGTGCTTCAACACCGTCTATGGGCAGCCCCAGGAGGCCAACAAGAACAAAACGCTCGACCGCGACTACCAATATGGCTTCATGGACTTCGGCCGTCGGGTGTGGCTGTGCGACAAGAGCGGCACCATCGACATCCTCGACTCTAAGACATTTGCCCGCGTCGACTCGGTCGTGCTGGGCGTTCCCACTGTGAGCTACTGCCGCGATGCCGAGCAAAACCGCCTGTGGCTGGGAACAGTGGCTGGCGTGAAGGTGGTCGATATCTCTGTGCGTCGCCTCACCGAACTGCCCCCCGCGTTGCAGGCTGTGGGGCACGTGAGCCAGCAATATGTGAGTGTCATCCACAAGCACAACGGCAGCATGCTATTTGCCTCGACCAATGGCGTGTATCTTTACAATGCTAATAACGGCGAGGTTAAGCATCAGAGCGACAACGGCTTCCCCTATGAGGTGCCACTGTTTATCAATGCCATATACACCGACTCGCACAACAATCTCTGGATTGGCTCCTATGACCAGGGCTTCAAGGTGGTGAGCTCGCAAAAGAGTTTCAACACCAACCGTTTCCTCGTCAAGGCATTGCGCAACAAGAGCGTTTACTCAC
The DNA here is from genome assembly GCA_021443235.1 of Muribaculaceae bacterium. Lineage (GTDB taxonomy): Bacteria > Bacteroidota > Bacteroidia > Bacteroidales > Muribaculaceae > Sodaliphilus. The sequence goes on along the minus strand of JABUUJ010000015.1, from coordinate 22,205 downwards.
TTGCCGCCGACAAAAACGACCGCCTGTGGATCACAACCCTGCAAGGGCCTCTTTACGTATATGACAGCAAGAGCGAACACATCACCACCATCGACACTCAAAGCGCCCTGTCAAGCAACACCAACTCGACCGACATCACCATGGCATTTGCCGACCGCGACGGCGACCTGTGGCTCGCATCGCTATTCCGCAGCACGGTGAGTCATTGCCGCTACGACGGCACTGCGCTGCACGAGGTGAAATCATTTGCCATCGACGCGCCTCTCATGATCTCGCAAGACAAGCAGGGAAATATATGGGTGGGCTCGGGCAACGGGCGCATATCGTGCATCTCGCACGCCGATGCCTCGGTCAGCTCAACGGCAATCCCCGGCGCTTCGTTTGTCGCGGGCATTCAGCAAATGCCCAACGGGCAGACGTGGGCGGCGGCAATGGGGCATCCCATCTACTCGGTCGACATCGCACACAGCCTGCTCGGCGAGACCTCGCTCAACTTGCAGCGATGGAACAGCGTGCTCAGGCGCTCCACTTTCATCCCCACCGACCTGCGATGCGACAGCTTCGGCAAGCTGTGGATTGGCACTGTGGGCAACGGGCTGCTTAAGTATGACATCGCCACCGACTCGCTCACTCACATGACCGGACTGCCTTGCACCGACATATCCTCAATTCTCGAGGACCGGCAAGGCAACATCTGGGTGTCGTCGCAGTATGGCATGGCACGATACGACCGCACATCGGGCGCCTTCGAACGATTCTTCGCCGCCGACGGCATTGGCGGAAACCAGTTCTACGACCGCTCGGCATGCATGCTCAGCGACGGCACGCTGGTCTTTGGCGGCACTCACGGTGTCACAATCTTCAACCCCCTTGACCTGCACAAGCCCGGCGACGTGCCGCTGGTTTTCGACGAGCTCAAGATTCACAACACTATGGTGTGCCCAGCCGACCAGCCCGACGTCATCGACCGCGACCTGAGCTTCGCCCCTGAGGTCACTCTCAACCACCGCCAGAACGGATTCAGCATCTCGTTCGCACTGCTCAACTATGGCGGCAAGGAACACGACAATTACTCCTATAAACTCGAAGGACACGATAAATACTGGATTGAGGCCGGACAAACCAACGAGGCCTACTATGCCAACCTGAGGCCGGGCTCCTACACTTTCCGCGTGCGCGTCGCTTCGTCGCGCGGCGACGGCACAAGCAAGGAAATCTCGCTACCCATCACCGTCAAGCCCGCTCCATGGCTATCGTGGTGGGCAATCATGGCCTACGTCCTGATAATCGCCGCCATAGCACGCACCATCTACAAAGCCCGCCAAGACTACCTCGCCGAGCGCGAGCAACGACGGCTCGCCGAGCGAGACCGCGAGCAGCAGCGACGACTCAACCGCATCAACATGAGCTTCTTCTCCAATATCTCGCACGAGTTCCGCACTCCGCTCACCATGATTTCGGGGCCAGTGGCTCAGCTGCAAGGCAGCGGCAACATCAACGGCCAGGAACGCCGACTGCTCGACGTGGTGCAGCGCAACATACACCGCATGCTGAGACTCGTCAACCAGATTATGGACTTCCATAAACTCGACAACGACACGCTGCGACTGCAGGTCGAGCACGTCGACATGATGGTCTACCTGCGACACATCATCGAGACCTTCGTCATCAACGCCGAGGAAAAAGGCATCGCCATGCACACCACCGGCATGGAGGAGGAATTCGTCACATGGATCGACACCGACAAGCTCGAGAAAATCATGAACAACCTGCTCTCTAACGCAATGAAGATTACGCCACCGGGTGTAGGACAAATCGACGTGGACTTTGACGTCATCGACGCCAGCGAGGCACAGGACCTGGCTCGTGCCGCACACCAGTCGCTACCCAAAACACTGCCGTGCATGAAACTCGTGGTCACCGACAACGGCCCCGGACTCCCGCCCGCCGAGCTTGAGCGCATCTTCGACCGATACTACCAGCTCCACAGCCAGGCTGCAGGCGTCGCCTCAGGAGGCACAGGCATCGGCCTCTACTACTCGCGCGCCCTCGCCAAGCTGCACCACGGATGCCTCTTCGCCCAAAACCGCGACGACGACCGCACCGGGGCACGATTCACCGTGCTGCTGCCCGTGGGCGACGAAGCCTACACCGATAGCGAACGCGTCACCGCACAGCCCCTCATCGCCACTCAGCCCGCACCCGCAACCCCGCAGCCCACCCCCGCAACCGGCGACGAGGCAACCGACGACCGTCCCACGCTGCTCATCGTCGACGACGACAGCGACGTCGTAGCCTACCTCAAGGCGCTGCTCTCGCCCCACTACAACGTGATCTCAAGCTTCAACGCCGAGCAAGCCTACGAGCTCGCCGCCGAAAACCACCCCGACCTTATCCTGAGCGACGTCATTATGCCTGTCACCGACGGATACGACCTGTGCCGACGCATCAAAAACGACTTGCAAATCAGTCATATACCCGTCATCCTCGTCACAGCTAAGGCTACAGTCGAAAATCAGGTCGAAGGCCTCAACACCGGCGCCGACGCCTACGTCACTAAGCCTTTCGACCCCAAATATCTGCTCGCCCTCATCAAGTCACAACTCACCAACCGCCAGAAGGCCCGCAACATCCTCAGCGAGGCAACCGAAACCGCAGGCATCGAGCCCGACGTGCTCTCAGGACCCGACAAGGCTTTCATGGACGAACTCTACAAACTCATGGAGAACGAACTCGGCAACCCCGAGCTCGACATCACCCTCATCAGCACACAGCTACACATCTCGCGCACCAAGCTCTTCTATAAAATAAAAGGACTCACCGGCTCAACACCAGCAGCCTTCTTCAAAACCTACAAGCTCAACCGAGCAGCCGAGCTCATCGCACAAGGCAACCACTCAATGCAAGAAATCGCCTTCATGACCGGCTTCTCAACCCAAGCCCACTTCTCCACAAGCTTCAAAAAACAATTCGGCACACCACCCACCGCCTACACCCCCACACGACCCCGCCCCTGACCTTGACCTTGACCTTGCCCTTGCCCTTGCCCTTGACCTTGCCCTTGACCTTGCCCTTGACCTTGCCCT
>JABUUJ010000015.1:0-18850 GCA_021443235.1 Muribaculaceae bacterium | reverse complement strand
TGGCGTTCTTTGGGATGGGCTGGCGTTCTTTGGGATGGGCTGGCGTTCTTTGGGATGGGCTGGCGTTCTTTTGAAAGGGCTGGCGTTGTTTTTGAGATGAGAGTATTGGTTGTTAATAAGTTTTATTACCCTCGGGGAGGCGACTGCGTGGTGGCGATGAACACTGTGCGGTTGCTGCGCGAGCGGGGGCATGAGGTGGCGGTCTATGCGATGCGTTATGAGCTGAACGTGGACGGCTGCTTGGCTGTTGCGAGCGAGGTGCGCTTTGATGGCGGCGTGGGCGCCAAAGTGGCGGCGTTGCGTCGCACGTTGGGCCTGGGCGACATCGTGCCGGGCTTCGGCGAGGTGCTGCGCCAGTTCCGCCCCCAGGTGGTTCATCTTCACAACATTCACTCCTATCTGTCGCCCGTGGTGGCGCGTCTCGCTCACGAGCACGGCTGCCGCGTGGTGTGGACGATGCACGACTACAAGCTAGTGTGCCCTGCCTATACTTGCCTGCGCGATGGAGCGCCGTGCGACCAGTGCGTGGCGGGCAGCAAGTGGGGCGTAGTGAGACACCGCTGCATGAAGGGTAGCCTCGCCGCCAGCGTCGTGGCATGGCTTGAGGCGCTGAGGTGGAACCGCCGCACGCTGCAACGCTGCACCCACGCTTTCATCTGCCCCAGCAAGTTCATGGCAACGATGCTCGAGAAAGCCGGCTTCGACCCCGAGAGAATCAAAATTGTGAGCAATTTTGACAGTTCATCAAGTTTATCAAGTTCGTCAAGTTCGTCAAGTTTATCAAGTGGGAGTCGAAATTTCAATGACCCAAAGTCAAGGTCAACGTCAAAGTCAACGTCAGAGTCGCTTCTCTACATCGGTCGTCTGTCGCCCGAGAAGGGCGTGGAGCGGTTGCTTGAGGTAGCGGCGCAGTTGCCCTATCGGCTTCTTGTCGCTGGCTCTGGTCCGCTCGACGAGTCGCTACGCCAGCGCTATGGCAATTGCCCAAATATAGAGTTCCTTGGCCAACTCAACCAGCAGCAGGTCAAGAATTTGCTGCCACAAGTGAGGGCGACGGTATTGCCGTCGATGTGGTGGGAAAACAACCCCATGAGCGTCATCGAGAGCCTGTGCGCCGGCACGCCCGTCGTGGGAACCAACATGGGAGGCATCCCCGAGCTCCTCACGCCCGACAATGGCATTGTCACCACCATCGACCACCTTGACAGCGCCATCGACGAGGCAATGCAGCGCACATGGGACCGCGACGCCATCGCGAGCGACGCCCGTCAGCGCTTCTCGGCCGATGCCCACTACCGCCAGCTAATGCAAATATATACCGAACAATAGCATAAATATAATATGAAAACCAAGATACAAGCGAGCGTCATCACCACCTTCAGGTGCAATGCCAAGTGCAATATGTGCAACATTTGGCAGCATCCCACGCACCCCAGCGAGGAAATCGATGCGTCGCTCTACGAGAAGTTGCCCAACGGACTAAGAATCAACATAACAGGCGGCGAGGCAACCCTGCGCAAAGACATAGACCGCATCTTTGAGATTCTCCATCCCAAGGCAACCTTGCTCGAGTTGAGCACCAACGGCTATAACACTGCCAAAATCGTGGAGCTTGCCAATCGCTATCCCGACATACTTATACGCGTGAGCGTCGAGGGCTTGCCCGCCATCAACGACAGCAAGCGCGGCCTGCACAACGGCTTCGACCACGCTCTGCGCACCATGCTCGAACTCAAGAAAACCAAGTGCCGCAACATCGGCTTCTCGGTCGTGATTTCGCCCGACAACTACCAGGACTTGCTCTCGCTCTATGAGTTGTGTGTGGCGCTTGACGTGGAACTCGGCACCTCGGCGGTGCACAACTCGTGGTATTTCCACAAGGCCGACAATCAGGTCGAGAGCGAAGAGGCCCTCAAGCAGCACGAACTCTTTGTGCGCGCCCTGCTCACCAGCCGCCGACGCCACCTCAAGGCACGCCTCAAAGACTATGGTCGCGCATTCTTTAACCGCTCCATTCATCGCCGCCTGCGTGGCGACGAGGCGGGCTATCGCCCTGCCTGTGGAGCGCTTACCGACTTCTTCTTTATCGATCCGTGGGGCAATGTGTCGCCCTGCAACGGAAGTGGCGAGGAGTGGGTGATGGGCAACATCGCCGAGCAGTCGATAGACGAAATCATGGCAAGCGACAAGGCACGCGAGGCGATGGAGCACGTGCGTCAGTGCAAGCGCAACTGCGCATTCATCGTCACCGAGCGCCACGACATGGTGCGTCGTCCCTGGGTGCCCATCATGTGGGTAGTCAAGAACAAATGGCGCATTTGGCGCGGCAAACCCATCGTGTGGGACTAATCTTGATAACACTATGAAACGCAAGGTGATAGCAGTGATAGGGACCCGGGGTTTCCCAGGTGTGCAGGGTGGTGTGGAGTCGCACTGCGAGCGCCTGTATCGGCACATGACCGACGCCACTGTGCGCGTCTACCGCCGCCGTCCCTACCTCGACGATCGCACTCACGCCCTCACCCGCGAGTTGCAGCAGCGCTATCCCCACATCACCTTCGTCGACCTGCCCTCAACGCGCATCAAAGGCCTCGAAGCGGTGCTGCACACACTGCTGTGCGTGCTGCACATCGCTTTTCACCGCCCCAGCGTGGTGCATGTGCACAATTTCGGGCCGGGGTATGTGATGCCGCTGCTCAAAGTGTTGGGACTAAGCACCTTGCTCACCTATCACAGCACCAATTACGAGCACGACAAGTGGGGCGTGGTGGGCAAACGCATTTTGCGATGGTGCGAGGCAGTGGCGATGTGTTTCAGCGACCGCATTATCTTCGTCAACCGCTTTGTGATGGAGCGGCAGCCGCAATGGGTGCGGCGCAAGGCAAAATACATCCCCAACGGCATCGACCCGGTGACACTATCGCCCCACACCCACCTGCTCGCCGAGCGCGGCATCGTGCCCGGCAGCTATGTGCTTGCCGTGGGTCGTCTGTCGCCCGAAAAGGGCCTCGACTACCTTGTGCAAGCGTGCGACACCTTGCCGCAAGTGAGCCAGCTCGTGATAGCTGGGGCCAGCGACCACGGCGCAGGCTATGAGACTCTTATGCGCAGGCACGACACGTTGGGCAAGACGATATTTACAGGCTTTGCCTCGGGCGAGTTCCTGCGCCAACTGTTCAGCCACGCACGTCTTTATGTGTTGCCATCGCTCAGCGAGGGATTCCCCATTGCCCTGCTTGAGGCGATGGCCTACGGCCTGCCCATCGTGGCGAGCGACATCCCCGCCACGCGCCTCGTCGCCCTCCCCGAGCAATGCTACGCCCAGCCTGCCGACGCCCAGTCGCTTGCCGGCGCCATCACCGCCGCACTTGCCGACAACACCACCCCAACCTACGACCTCGCCCCCTACAACTGGCCCGCCATCGCCTCACAGACTCAATGCTTAATGCCATAATTCATAACTGGATGCGCCACACTCGCTGACGCTCCGTTCATAATTGGCTGCGCCCAATTCGTCTATGCGACTATGCGCCTACGCGTCTATGCGCAAAAATCTCACTCAACAATAAACTTTAAACACTCAACAATAAACCTTAAACTTCCCCCTTTAAAACTAAAGTTTTAATTCTATTTGGCACATTCCCAAAATTTTTGTAATTTTGCGATGTATGTTGAACGACACCCTATACATCGTAGTTCCTTGTTACAATGAGCAAGAGGTTTTGCCCATGACCAACAAGCGCTTAACTGTGCTACTTGACGACCTTGTGGCGCGCGAGAAAGTGTCGGGCAACAGCCGCATCCTTTATGTTGACGATGGCTCGACCGACGATACGTGGAATGTCGTCACCAATGCTGCCAGCACATCGCAACGGGTTGCTGCGTTGAAACTTACGGTCAACTCGGGCCACCAGAACGCCCTCCTTGCCGGACTCGAGGCCGCTTTGCCCCACGCCCACATCATGGTCACCATCGACGCCGACCTGCAAGACGACTGCGGCGTCATCGAGCGGATGATCGACTGCTATGAGCAAGGCAACGATGTGGTTTTTGGCGTGCGCCGCGCGCGCAAGACCGACTCCTGGTTCAAGCGCGTGACGGCAAGGATGTTCTACCGCCTTATGCATCGCCTCGACGTGCGCTCGGCCCCCAATCATGCCGATTTCCGCTTGATGAGCGGCCGCGCCGTGGCACAGCTCATGCGTTATCGCGAGCGCAACCTGTTTTTGCGCGGCATCGTCACGCTCATGGGCTTCAACTCGGCATGTGTCTACTACGACCGTTCGGCACGCATGGCTGGCAAGAGCAAATACCCACTTGGCAAAATGGTATCGTTTGCTGTCGACGGCATCACCTCGTTCAGCATCCGCCCCGTGCGCATGGTGTTCACGCTGGGCGTCATTTTCCTGTTCATCGCCCTGTGCATGCTTGCCTATGCGCTCATCGCCCACTTCACCCACCGCGCTGTCAGTGGATGGGCGTCGATTATGCTTTCGATGTGGTTCATAGGCGGTTGTGTGCTTATGGGCTTGGGTGTAGTGGGGGAGTACATTGGCAAGATTTACATCGAAGTCAAGGATCGTCCGCGTTACCACGTCGGAGCCACGGTCAACCTCAATAACGAGAAAACATCAACAAAAAACTCAACGATATGAAGAAAACAATCATCACCTGTGCTTTAGCACTTGCAAGCATCGCCGCCACAGCGGTAACGCCCATGTGGATGCGCTATGCACAGATTTCGCCCGACGGACAGAACATCGTCTTTACCTACAAGGGCGACATCTATCGAGTAGCCGCCAGCGGCGGAAAAGCCCTGCAGCTCACCACTCAGGCCAGCTATGAGAAAAACCCCGTGTGGTCGCCCGACGGCAAGTCAATCGCCTTCGCCAGCGACCGTTATGGCAACTTTGACATCTTTGTGATGCCAGCCGACGGCGGAGCGCCCATGCGCCTCACCTACAACTCGGCAAGCGAGACACCATGGGCCTTCTCGCCCGACGGCAAGCACATCTATTTCTCGGCTGCCATCCAAGACCCTGCCAGCAGCATCCTTTTCCCCAGTTCGCGTCTCACCGAGCTCTACAAGGTGCCTGTCACGGGCGGCGTTGCCACTCAGGTGATCGGCACACCCGCTGAGGAAATCAGCTTTGATCCCAAAGGCCGCTTCTTCCTCTATCAAGACCAGAAAGGCATGGAAGATGCCTTGCGCAAGCACCACACCTCGTCGGTGACTCGCGACATCTGGCGCTATGACATCGCCACAGGCAAGCACACTAACCTCACCAATATAGCAGGTGAGGACCGCAGCCCCGTGCTTGCCCCCGACGGCAAAACCATGTATTTCCTGAGCGAACGCAACAAGGGCTCGTTCAACGTATATCAGATGCCGCTCGACAACCCTGGCAGCGTCAAGGCGGTCACCTCGTTCAAGACCAATCCAGTGCGATTCCTCTCGGTGGCTGGCAACGGCACGCTGTGCTACACCTACGACGGCGAAATCTACACCCAGGCGGCTGGCGGCAAGCCCAAGAAGGTCGCCATCGACCTGTTCCACGACGACAGCGACCAAATCGCACGCTTTGCAGTCACCCGTGGCGCCACCAACTCGGTTGTGTCGCCCGACGGCAAGCAGGTGGCATTTGTGGTTCGCGGCGAGGTGTTTGTTACCTCGGTTGAGTACACAACCACCAAGCGCATCACCAACACCCCCGAGGCTGAGGACGACATCACCTGGGGCGCCGACAACCGCACGCTTGTTTATGCCAGCGAGCGCGGCGGCAACTGGCAGCTCGTCAAGGCAACTATTGAGCGCAAGGACGACCCCAATTTCCCCAACGCCACCACTATCAAGGAGGAAATCCTCCTGCCCTCGACCACCGTTGAGCGCGCAGTGCCTAAGTTTAGCCCCGACGGAAAGAAACTCGCCTTTATCGAAGACCGCAACAAAATCAAGGTGCTCGACATGAAGACCAATAAAGTCACTACCGTGACCGACGGCAGCACTTGGTACTCGACCTCGGGCGGTTTCAACTACAACTGGTCGCCCGACGGCAAATGGATCGCCCTTGAGTTTATTGGCAACCAGCGCGACCCCTATTGCGACATCGCCATCGTCAGCGCCGAGGGCGGCCCGGTGACCAATATCACCGAGAGCGGCTACTTCAGCGAGAATCCCAAGTGGGTGCTCGGCGGCAACGCAATCCTGTTCCTCACCAACCGCTACGGCATGCGCAGCCATGCGTCGTGGGGCTCGCAAGACGACGTGATGCTGTGCTTCGTCAATCAGGATGCCTACGACCGCTATCGCCTGAGCAAGGAAGACTACGAGTTGCTGAAGGAACTTGAGAAAGAGCAGAAGAAAGAGGCCGACAAGAAAAAGGCCGCTGAAAAGAAAGACGATAAAAAAGCCGATAAGAAAGACGACAAGAAGGCCGACGAGAAGAAAGATGACGACAAACCCGTCGTCGTGGAGCTTGACGGCATTCAGGACCGCATCGTGCGCCTCACTCCCAACTCCAGCTCAATAGCCAACGCCATGCTCACCCCCGAGGGCGATAACCTATACTACCTCTCTAAGTTTGAGGGTGGTTTCGACTTGTGGAAACTCGACATGCGCAAGCACAGCACCAAGCTCGTCAACAAGCTCAACTCAACATCGGCCACCATGCAGCTCAATAAAGACGGCAAGGAGATGTTTATACTGGGCAGCGGTGCAATGAACAAGCTCACAATCGCGAGCGACAAGCTCACGCCCATCACCTATAACGGAAGCCTCAAAATGGACCTCACCGCCGAGCGCGCCTATATGTTTGAGCACGTCCACAAGCAAGTGTCAAAGCGCTTCTACAACCTCAACTTCCATGGTATCAACTGGGATGCCATGACCGAGGTTTACCGCAAGTTCCTGCCGCACATCAACAATAACTACGATTTCTCGAACCTCCTGAGCGAATACCTGGGCGAACTCAACGTCTCGCACACTGGCGGCCGCTACTATCCCACTGGCGGTGGCGAGAGCACGGCAAGCCTGGGACTGCTCTACGACCTGCACTACACCGGCAAGGGCCTCAAAATCGACGAGGTGCTCGCCAAGGGCCCCTTCAGCCGTGCCACTTCGAAGGTTAAGCCCGGGGTTATCGTCGAGAAAATCAACGGCACCGAGATTGAGGGCGAAAACGACTACTCAATACTCCTCGCAGGCCTCAGCGGCAAGAAAACGCTCGTGTCGCTCTACGACCCCAACGGCGGCAACCGCTGGGACGAGGTGGTGCTGCCCATCAGCAAGTCGGCCGAGACCAACCTGCTATATGACCGCTGGGTGAAGCACAACACTCACCTTGTCGACAGCCTCTCGGGAGGTCGCTTGGGCTATGTGCACATCAAGTCGATGAACGACGACAGCTACCGCGCCGTCTATAGCAAGGTGCTGGGCAAATACAATAAGAAAGACGGAATCGTGATTGACATACGCTTCAACGGCGGAGGTCGCTTGCACGAGGACATCGAGGTGCTCTTCAGCGGCAAGAAATATTTCACTCAGGTAGTGCGCGGCCGCGAGGCTTGCGACATGCCCAGCCGCCGCTGGAACAAGCCGTCGATTATGGTGCAGTGCGAGGCTTGCTATAGCAACGCGCACGGCACTCCATGGGTATATAAGCACGGCAACATTGGCAAGCTTGTGGGAATGCCCGTTCCAGGCACTATGACCAGCGTGTCGTGGGAGACTCTGCAAGACAGCAGCCTTGTCTTCGGCATACCTATCATCGGTTACCGCCTGCCCGACGGCTCTTATCTTGAGAACACCCAGCTCGAGCCCGACGTGAAGGTGGCTAACGACCCTGCCGACGCAGTCAAGGGCTATGACGCCCAGCTCGCCACCGCCGTAGCCGAACTTTTGAAAGAGATTAAGTAATTCACAATGCGTAATTCTTAATTCATAATTCGTAATTGGCCGCGCTCAATTCGACTATGCGCCTACGCGACTGCACGTCTAAGCGCCCCCACAATAAAACTTTTAAAAAAATAATAAACATCAACCATACATGACAATTAAATCCTTTTTACTGACTATTGGCGTCGCACTGCCCATCATGGCTGCGTCGCAACCAGCAGTGATGAACACCGGCGCCCTGGGATTTCTGGAGCGTGGCAAGAGCATGTATAACGCTCGCAACTATGTGGGCGCTATCGACCAGCTCAGCCATGCCTCGCTAATGGGGCTCACTGGCACTGCGCAGGAGGAAGCCGAGTATTACATCGCCTTGAGCAAGTTTGAACGCGCCGAGCGTGGCGACCTTGATGCGCTCATCGACTTCATCGAGAAACATCCCGGGTCGGCACTATCACAGTATGCTCAGTTGCGAGTGGGCGACTGGCATTTCTATCGTGGAGAGTGGAACAACGCGCTGCTCAGCTACTCGCTGGTGCGCGACGGAGCACTTGACGGCGACCGTCAGGAAGACCTGGTGTATCGTCGTGCCTACGCTAACCTGCGACTGGCCAACTACGATATCGCCAGCCAGCAGTACAACTCGCTGTCAAGCTCCACGCGCTATGCCAAGGCCACGGTGTTCTACAACGCCTATATCGACTATGCCAACCGCCGCTACGACCTCGCGCTGCAGCAGTTCATCAACATCAATAGCGAGAGCCGCACTGTTGGCGACCTGGCCTATCAGGCTGGATATTACATCACCCAAATCCGCTTCCACAACAAGGAGTATAACCGCGTAATCTCGGGTGGACAGCAGTTGCTCTCCGAGAACGACAACGACTACTTCACCAGCGAGCTCAACCGCATTGTGGGCGAGAGTTACTATCACACTGGCAACAACGAGAGCGCACGCAAGTTTATTGCCGCCTATCTCGACGACCCGCAGGGCGACCCCTACCGCACCGCAGGCTACACCATGGGTGTGCTCGACTACAAGGCGGGCGAGTTCGACAAGGCCATCCAGCACTTCAGCATTGCCACCGACCAGGACGATGCCCTCTGCCAGAGCGCTCACCTCTACATCGGCCAGTCGCGCCTCAAGCTTAAAGACATCAACGGTGCCGCCCGCTCGTTTGAGAAGGCCGCCAACATGACCTATGACCAAAGTGTGCGCGAGACGGCGTTCTACAACTACGCTTTGAGTCAGAGTCAGGGTGCGCGCACGCCTTTCGACAAGTCAATCGATATGTTTGAGCAATTCCTCAACGACTATCCCAACTCTCAGTATAAAGATGTTGTCGAAGGCTATCTCGTTGACTCTTATATGAGTACGACCGACTATAGCAAGGCCCTCACAAGCATCAACCACATCAAGAGCCCAGGCAACAAGGTACAGACCGCCAAGCAGTATGTGCTCTACAACATGGGTGTGCAGGCGCTGTCCAACAATAAGACTCAGGAGGCGATTACCTATCTGAAAGAGGCCGTCGCTATCGGGGCTAAGGACAAGGCCGTGTACAACGAAAGCCGCCTGTGGCTCGCCGAGGCACAATATCGTGCTGGCGACTTCAAAAACGCCAGCGCCAACCAGCAGGCCTATGTGAAGCAGGCTGGCAAGAAAAACGACAACTACGGTATCGCACAATACAACCTTGGCTACTCGCTCTATCAGCAGCGCAAATACCCCGACGCCCTCCAGGCGTTCCAGAACGCTGTGGGCAGCAAGCAACTCAGCGACCAGGTGCTGGGCGACGCCTACAACCGCATGGGCGACACCTACTACTACACCCAGAACTACACCGCTGCCTACGACAGCTATGCTCAGGCTATGGAGGTCGACAAGGATGCTCCGCGCGACTACTCGATGTATCAGATGGGCATCATGCAGGCGCTCAACAAGCACTACGATGAGGCTATCGCGCAGTTCGACAATATGGTGAAAGAATGCCCCAACTCAACCTTGTGCCCGCAGGCAATCCTTGAGAAGGGTAACGCACAGGCAGCCAAGGAGGCTGGCAAGGACGCTGTGGCAACCTACAAGAGCGTGGTGAAGAACTATCCCAAGAGTGCCGAGGCTCGCAAGGCAATGCTGCAGATGGCTATCGTCAACTACAACATGGGCGATTTTAGCGCCGCCGAGAAGTCGTTCAAGGACATCATCAAGAGCTATCCCACCAGCGACGAGGCACAGGCTGCCGCCGAGGACCTCAAAATCTACTACGCCGACCGTGGCAACTTGGGCGAACTCAACGACTTCCTCAACAGCGTGAAGGACGCGCCGCGCATCGACGTCAACGAGGTTGACCGTCTCACCTTTGAGGCTGCCGAGAAAGCCGCCATCGACGATAACCCCAGCATCACCCGCATGCAGGAATATCTCAAGAAAAATCCCAATGGCGCCTATGTGGCCAAGGCTAAATACTACATCGCGCGCTACAACTACTTCAAGGGCAACTACAAGGAGGCCCTCACTGGCATCAACGACGCCCTCGCCGCCGGTAGCGACGCCTCGTTTGCCGAGGACGCTCTGGCAATGCGCAGCGACATCCTTATGCGTCAGAAGAAGTATGCCGACGCTCTCGCCGCCTACAACGACCTTGCACAAAAGGCTTCGACCGAGGACAACCGCATGATGGCTCAGCTGGGTGCTATGCGTGCCTCCAAGGCAATGTCGAAGTGGACCGAGGTGAAGACCGCCGCAGCCGCTCTGCTCGAAAAGGGCGGACTCAGTCCCGCCGAGGAGCGTGAGGTGACCATGAACCGAGCCATCGCCAATGCCAACCTGGGCAACACCGACGAGGCGAAGAAAGACTTTGCAACCCTCGCCAAAGACACCCAGAGCGAGCAAGGCGCACAGGCTTCCTACGAGCTCGCCAACCTGCTCTTCAACTCGGGCAAGAGCAAGGAGGCCGAGAATGTCATCAACCAGTTTATCGACGCCGGAACACCCCACAGCTACTGGCTTGCCAAGAGCTTCATCCTGCTCAGCGACATCTATGCCAAGCAGGGACGCATCGCCGATGCACGCGACTACCTGCAGAGCCTCAAGAACAACTATCCCGGCAACGAGAAAGAGATTACCCAGGCCATCGAGTCGCGACTTGCCGACCTCAAGAAGGCTCAGTCTAAGAGCAAGAAGTAAAACATCGATATTGACTTAAAAACGATTATACACAGTTATGAACAAAAAAATATTTTTGAGTCTGCTCATCGCTTGCACCGCAACTGTGGGCGTCAACGCACAACAGCAGGGCGGCAAGGAACTTAACAAGGAGATTACTCTCGAGAAGGACTTCGTGCCCGTCGAGAAAAAGGTCACCAAAAAGAATACTTTGCCCAAGGTCAAGAAGGTGAACCCTCCCGCCAAGACCGACATCGACTATAGCGCCACCCCGGTCAACATCGAGGTGCCCACCACCATCCCCACCATGATGCCTTATGGATATCGCACTGCCCACAACTTCAGCGACAAGCGCGGCTACCTTGAGGTGGCTGGTGGCATGCAGGCCAACTTTGACGGCAGCGCCGGGTATCGTTTCCTCGACAAGGAGAACACGCAGGCTGGCATCTGGGTGCAGCACAATAGCTCATGGTGCGGACTCAACACCACCAAGATGCTTAAAGACAACCCCGACCTGCGCCTCAAGCAGAAGTTCAACGACAACAAGGTAGGACTTTACCTTAACAACCACTTCAGCGCGGGCACGCTCTCGCTGGGTGTGGGCGTTCACTTCGACAGCTTCAACTACTACGGAGCCTACGCTATCTCCAGTGGCGACACCGACAAGAAGCAGTCGCTGCTCGAGTTTAACGTAAATGCCGGCTGGAAGGGACGCAAGGCCTTTGGCGACTACGAGCTCGCCTATCGCGCCAATGCTGGCTTTAACCATGCCGGCAATAGCATGTTCCCCACGCTCGTTGTGACTGGCGCCAAGGGCGCAAGCGAGAATGTGGTGAATTTTGGTGTCGGTGCCGACATGGCGCTGGGCGTGGGTTCGGTCTCCCTCGATGTGATGGGCGACTATGTCAACTTCAAGCAGGCAACCGATGTCGCCGGATGGGAACTGGCTCCCTCGCGCAGTAATTTCTACCTCACCCTCGCGCCACGCTACAAGTGGGAAAACGAGATTTTCCGCGCCGAGGTGGGTGCCGACCTCCTCTTTGGCAACCTTAACATCCTGTCGTGGAACGGCAATGACGACACGGGCAAGTTCCATGTTGCCCCAGTTGTGAAGATGGATGTCGATATCGTTGATGGTGCCAAGATATTTGTTGACCTCAAGGGCGGGAAAACGCTCAACACGCTCTCAAATATGGCTGCGCTCGACCGATACAGCACTCCCTCGGGACTCGGCTTCAACACTTGGCGTGCCATCGATGGCGAGGCAGGTTTCAAGGTGGGGCCGTTCAGCGGCTTTGAGGCTAAACTGTTCTTTGGCTATGCCATCACTAAGGGCGCGCTCATGAACTGCGACTCGAGCTTTGCACGCGAGCTTGGCAAGGAGTCGGTTGACGCCGACTTCCATTATGGCCCCAATTTCTATGGTGCTATGAACACCCGCGGCTTTAAGGTGGGCGCCGAGCTCTTCTACAAGTATCGCTCGCTCTTTGAAGTGGGTGGTGCCGTGACTTTCGCGCCTACCACCGACAACAGCTTTGACCTCACCGGTGGCCAAAAGTGGTTCAAAACCTATTCGCTGGGGCTCGACAACGCCGGTCTCGTGGCAAACCTTGAGCTGAAGGTGACTCCCATCACCCCGCTCGCTGTGAATGTGGGTATGGACTATCGCGGAAAACGTAAATACATCGAGGCTGGTCTCAAATATATGGACGACGCATTCGACCTCCACGTGGGTGCCAGCTGGCGTTTCGACAAGGTGGTGACAGTGTGGGCGCGCGGCTACAACCTGCTCAATCGCAAGTACGACATCTTGCCCGGTCAGGGTGCTCAGGGCATCGGTGCCATGGCAGGCGTTTCCCTCGTCTTCTAAACTTGGTTCAACATTGTTCAACCTGGTTTAACTTGGTTCAACATTGTTCAACGTGGTTTAACTTGGTTCAACATTGTTTTTCGACCTTTCGAAAAAATAAATTAGAGGCGCACGATGAAGTTGCGCCTCTAATTTGTGCATTGCTCCCCCTTTGGGAGGCTGGGGGGCTGATTATTCCTCTTCCCTATACTCCAGTATATCTCCGGGCTGGCAGTCCAGCGCCTTGCATATCGCGTCAAGCGTCGAGAACCTAACTGCCTTGGCCTTGCCTGTCTTCAGTATCGACAGGTTGGCTGGCGTGATTCCTATCTTCTCGGCAAGCTCGTTCGACGCCATCTTGCGCCTGGCGAGCATCACATCCACATTTACTATAATAGCCATATCAGTTTCGTTTTAGATGGTTAGCTCTTGCTCTTCTTTCATGCGACGGCCTATGGCAAAGATTTGCGCTATGAGCAGCGTTCCCATGCCTGCCAGCAAGATGGTGAGCGACGGCATCTGGGTGACAACCACATTATAGTTGGCAAACTCAAAGATGGCTTTGTTTTGGAAATACAATATGAGAAGCATTGCCCACTCAATTACATAGTCCACTATCAGCAAGATGCCACACACATTGAGCCAACGCTCCATTTTGTTGGTGAAAATCTCGCCACGGTTCACCGCCATCACAATCTTGAAGAAGAAGAACAGACACACAGCGAGCGCAACAAATGCAAGTAATCCAAGCACCGAGATGCCGATGGTGTGTGCCGCAAACTTCATCTTGTCGGTCTTAGGCGAATTAACTACCACCGCATTGAGCATCATAGGCTCATATTCGCCCGTGCGCTTGTTGTAGATGCTGTCATTAAAAAGCAGGGGGAAGGTCTTGGGCCACAGCTGCACCGCGCTGGTAGCGCTCTTGGGGTTAAATGAGGTGGAAAGCTCCTTTGCGTTCTTGTCCCAGTTCTCTTTGTCGCCAGTCGACAAAATCATGCCTTGCACTGCAGGAACAACAATGCCTAATACGCCCATCACAATTGAGATGACGCACAGAATGTTGAATTTCTTTTTCATAATAAAGGTGTAAAAAGTTAATAATATTGTTTTTCTTAAACTAATTATCGTTTCTCAACAACTATTTTCGGTGCAAAGGTAAACACTCTTTTTCAATTCTCCAAATAAAAACGAAAAAAAATTATCGTTTCCCAATAATTTTTCTCACCCCCACCCACCACACCCCACCAAAANTGGGAATTTCTAGAATTCATAAAAAAACTCCTCAAAATCATAAAGATTTTTTCAAAATATCACAAAAATAGGTTAGGCCTTTTGATGAAAGGGCAATATGTCGAAAAAAATTTGTAAATTTGCCAAAACAAGAAATTATTAAAATGGAAAAGTCAAGACAGATTATTTATTATGGTGCTCCTGGTACGGGCAAGTCATATATAGTTGACAGCATTATAAAACATTCGAAGAAAAGTGTGGATTCTAAGAAAGTAGAAGAAGCATTTTCAAAATTCGTGAATGAAAAACGCTATGTGGACCATATCGCATCTCTTTATGTTGGAATAATTTACCGGTTAATTATGGGGTGGCAATATTACAAATTATCAGAGTGTGTTACAATAGATGAAATAGAATCCTTGAGAAACAAACTAAGTGCAAAAACAGGTTCGAATAGTGAAATTATAAGGTTCAATCAAGCTACACAAGGATCAGCACTATCAGTTGTTAATAATTACTTGAAATTTTTGAAAAAAAATAATGAGGCATTTCCCGTTGTAGAGACCAAAAGCGACAAAAATTATGTAAGAACAACGTTCCATCCCGATAGTGATTATTCAACATTTGTTGGCGCATACAAACCTTCGATGAAAAACAATGATACCACAAAATGCTGTAAATATGAGGACTTGGTCGATGATTTCAAAACTTGTTTATCAGAGGATCCTGTGAATATAACAAATGCTTGTACAATTTTTGGATACAAGTATTATAACTCGATAGTAGAGATTCAAAAATTAGGTCATACTATTCCCGAACTTGTGAAAGATGCTTATAAGGAAGGAACTACATATGATACTCAAGTAAGGGCTGGCATGGCTTTAAGTAAACTCATTCGAAATACATCCTCGAATGATAGTGAAATTGTTTATACTTTTGTACCTCAGGTATTTCTAAAAGCTTATTTAGAAGCATGGAAGCGTTTAGATAGTAATAACGAAGAGCCATATTATCTTATTATAGAAGAAATTAATCGAGGAAACTGCGCCCAGATTTTCGGTGACCTTTTCCAATTGCTTGACCGTAATATCGAGGGAGAATCGTGTTATAGCATCGTACCTGATAGCGAAATCAGTAAATATATAAAAGGTAAACTTTCTAACTGTAATAATATACCAGAAAATATAAAGAACGGTATTGAAATGCGTTTGCCAAGAAACCTTTACATTTACGCAACGATGAATACAAGCGACCAGTCGCTGTTCCCAATTGACAGCGCATTCAAGCGCCGCTGGGACTGGGAATATGAGCCAATCAAATATAACCACGAGCTGAAAATCAAAATCGGTGCGATTACCTACAAGTGGACATCATTCCAAAAGAATGTAAACAAGCTAATTAAGGATGCCTTCAACAGCGAGGACAAAATGCTGGGCGACTATTTCGTTAATCCAACCGATGGTGTCATTGACGAAAATATGTTACGCAATAAAGTGCTGTTCTACTTGTGGAATGACGTGTGCAAGGATGGTGAGGGCGATATCTTCCAGACAAGCGACAACACCGATATTACATTCTCGGACTTATATGGCGAAAACGGCACAGAGACCCTCATAAAAATGATGGAATATCTTAAGGTCGAGGAATGCGAGGGCACCATTGACGATGAAGAACAAATTGACGATGAGGAAGAATCCAATCACAATAGGTTTGCGTTGGATGGTGGCAATCCTGATACTTTGAAAAGTATTGTCAAACAAGTGGTTGTGAATTATGCTGCTAACAATCCACAAAAGAATGCGCAGGAAATCAGAGATATATTTGTTGATGCCTACAAGGGATCATCAATAGCACATATTGTGGAAACCGAGGATGAGTTTAGTAAGCGTAAGGACCAAAAATCAGCCGAAAGAACTGTGTCAAAGGTAAACTTGCCAAATGGTGAAACTGTCTATGTGTGTACACAATTAAGGGCCAAGAATGATGGTGATAATTTTTTCAACTTTATTCGTATCACTAAGGAAAAAGGTTGGGGGGAAATTACACCTACTAAACAAGCTGACTAATGCTGCTATTCATTGAAGGCTATCCATATAACCTCGACCATATGGTGAGAGAAAACCTTATGGTTAGGGATATACTCGAGGATGTGGTGTCGTTCGCTAAGGTTGAGCCGACTCAGTCCTTTGGGTATATTGGGTATTGCTATTCAAAGAAAGTAAATGATGTGGTGTTCTTCCTCCCAAAAGTGGTGCTGACGGGCAAAGATGTTCCGGAAGATGAAACAATCTTCGGTGCATCGCCATACGAAATCATTGACTTTGAGAGCAAAAACATCAAGAGCAAATTTGATGAGGATGGCTTCAAGGAATACAAGGAGTTCCTGTCGAACCTGTCTATATGGATATATCGCACAATCTCGGTTTATAAGCAGACCAACAACGAAAACATCCTTGAAAGCCGTGAGTACCAAAGGGAAAGCCGTGGCAAGAAGCAGAAACATAACACCCTGCTCGATGTGATAATAGCCCTTAGGGATTTTAACAAAAACAATCAGGACTACCTCACATTCATTGCCAAGTCACTGCACTCGGGCCATAACATGATACAGTGGAACAAAACCATAACACACACCACCGCCATCATACAGAATGGCCGACCGGTATATGTTGACCCAATCAACAAAAAGAAGGTGGTGAACTTTGACGAGGAGCTGCTCGTCATCTACTTCTCAGTCTTGAACTATATTGCCCACACGCACGGCTTCTCGTTTGAAATCAACCTGCAATATCAGCTTATAAGCCCCGAAAAGATAAAAAAGACTTACATTGGGAAAAACCTTGGTTGCCGCAGGCTGAAGCAAATTAAGTACAAGTATTTCAGCGATAAAGCGTTGCGAATATGGGATTTGTGCTATGCTTTCTTCGTCCGAGAATATAAGATTGCCCTAAACCTGACCGACACCGATTTCCTATTGGCTAAGGACTTTGACCACATCTTTGAGGTGATGATTGACACTCTTGTGGGTGGCGACGACAAGAGCAAGTTGCCACAGGAACTGGTCGACCAAAAGGACGGCAAACTCGTTGACCACATGTTCATTGGCAAGGGCTTGATTGAACAGTCTGACTTGCCAACCGATCTCACCTACTACATTGGCGATAGCAAGTATTACAAGCGTGGGCAAGGTGGCAGCACGACGATTGGCGACCATTCGATTTACAAGCAATACACCTACGCAAGAAATGTCATCCAATGGAACATGAAGCTGTTTCTTGATGGTGACAATACGGAGCAGCCACAGCTGCGTGACGAACTGACTGAGGGCTATAATCCCATCCCAAATTTCTTCATCAGCGCCCGAATACCAAGCAAGAACGAGAATGATAAGTTCCTGTCGTTTGACGATGGCAGATTGAAAGAGCAAAGCGATAGTGTGCAATTGAATCGCCAGTTCGAAAATCGCCTTTTCGACCGCGACACTCTGCTGCTAACTCACTATGACGTTAATTTCCTGTTCATTGTGTCGCTTTATGGTCGCAACAATAAAAACAAGCAGGCCGTATGGCGTGAAAATGTTAGAACAATTTTTCGTGAAAAAATTCAAAAAACACTAAATGACAATTATGAATTCTATATTCTTCAGCCTAAAACTGGAATGAATTGTTACGAATTTGTAAGGCGCCATTTTTATGAGTTTAATGGAAAAATATACCGTCCATTCAAGAATGCTAATTACCTTGTATTAGCACTTATGAGGGGCAAGGGAAATTTGTTTAACAAACTCCAGCAACAAATAAAGAACAACAACGACTATCTTGGCAAATCAATAGTAACAAAGGAACAATTTTCTGATAATCTTAAGGACTATTTCGATGTTAGCGACCCGGTTGAGCTGAGCGACTCGTTGAAATTTAATGTGTTGCCTGAAGAAAAACTGGGCAGCCTTGAAAAGCCAAGTGCCAATTATGATGAGTTTATTTTGACTGGCATGACAAGAGATTGGAATGTCATTGAGAGTTGTGGCATTTATCATGTACCAATCGACGATTTAATATTATCGGAAGGTTTCCCCAAGGTTAAATGGGTGTATATATATGCTGGGAAAATAAAGCGTTTTTATAAGGTTAAATCGACTAAGTCTCAGTTTCTTTCAAATTCTGAATTGTCGAAAAAAACCGGCAAAACGCATAAACACAACGTTTATTTGGTTTATGAGCTTAATGTGCCTTCGCATGATTTGCCAGATGGAATAAAAATAGACGATGTTGTAGACAACTTGGGAGGAAAAACAAGATTTGAAAGACTTGGAAACATTTTAAAGCGTAAAAAGTGACCGCATTTAGTCCTATGCAAGCAACTCTCATTCCCTAAAAATATTCCCATAAATCCTATAAATTCCCATGAGATATAGCTCGCTGTCGCTTGTGGTTCAACTTGGTGTTTTCACGAAGAAACTTAAGAAACAATTATTTAATTATCATTGAAATTATCCAATGAACCTGATTTTTAGGTTAATTAGGTGACAAATAAATTCCCCATTATTTCCCCAGCCTTTCCCCCAGCCCCACCTCCATCGCGCAGCCCAATCCCAAAAAATCTGTGGAATCAGTGAGAGTCCTCCACACACCAGCGCGAAGCCAGAATCGACTTTGACTTTGACTTTTTTATTCGTGTAAATTAAAAAATTCGTGTCAATTCGTGAAATTAG
>JABUUJ010000014.1:130811-139490 GCA_021443235.1 Muribaculaceae bacterium | reverse complement strand
TTCACCGAGGACATTGTCTCGGCGAAGCCTGTTGTGCCGCTCGACGAGATTGTTGAGGAGCACTCGACCGAGGTCAAGCAGGACGATGACTCATGCGACTACTCGGAGGCGAGGAACCTCGCCTACAAGGACTGCGACCACAGCATGTGGAAGTTCTACTCGTGCGACTGGTTCGTCAGCTCGTGGAGGGGTGCGGTGAAGCGATACGACCGCATGACGCAGCTGCTGGCCGACAACAGCGGATACAGCGAGTGGGACGGCAGCAACCTGCGTGGCTCGAACATGAACAAGCTGCTCTATGCCGCCGACATAGACACCTATTTCATCATCCGAGCTTACCACCGCATCGACACGGGGCAGCGCACTCACAACGGAAACGTCATCGTGTGGCGCTACAAGTGCGCGCTGCAGCCTGTCAACATGCTGGGCCCTCGCATCGTGGACGACAGCGAGGACGCTACGCAGGACGAGATAGAGTTCGTGCCGGCGTGCGTGGACTACACCGACGAGAACTTCGGATGGTGCCTGTTCCTCGCATTCAACGGCTACGACGAGAACGCCAACGCCACGGAGAGCATGTTCGGACTCACGCAGCAGGAGCGATACGACCGCCTGAACGCGCTGTTCGCCCAGACGCTCTCGGCGCAGACGCTGGAGGCAGGGGAGGGGAGCAAGAGGTCGGAGTATTTCGACCGAATCTACATCGGGTGGTGGGATGGAGCACTCGACGCGGGCAGCTCGCTCCCTCCGTTCCCACATGTGATGAACGTTGAGGTGAGCGACGACTGGACGAACTTCCGCAACGTGCACTTCTCGCTGAGGCTGAACGCCACATACGCCGACCGATACAGGCTGGCGATGCCGATTGAGCCAACGAAGAAATGCACGTTCAAGTTCCTCGCATCCAAAGTGCCCGACGTGCGCTCGCTATTCGTGATACGCGGCAAGCGATATGTGTGCGAGAGAATAACAGCGACATTCACCGAGAAGGGAATGTCGCAGTTACTGAAAGGGGAGTTCTACCCGGTCAAGGAATAAGACTAATCCTAAAAGCCCTTGCCCTTGGTGCGCTCGTAGACCATCTCCTTCTGGCTGTCGCAGTTCGTGAGCCTGAACTGCACGGTGCAGCCGGTCGGGATGTCCTTGGGCAGCTTGGGCACGAGGGCGTCGATCACCGCGTCGACATTGCCGAAGCCGATGTCGGTCAGCTCGGCGACCATCTTGCCCTTGAAGTACGCGCGGGCGTATATCATCATCTTCGCAGTGATGCGGAAGTAAAGGTCATGAGTGTCCTCGACGCTCTTCGCCAACCCCTGCTTGCTGGGCTTGTCGCTGTAGAAGATGAAGTCGATGACCTTGGCGTTGAGGGTCCACGCAGGCGTGAAGTCAAGCTTGACGTAGCCGCGGGTGACCCTGAAGCCGTGGGTGTGGTTCATGCCGAAGGCCACGTCGGCGATGTTGGCGTCGCAGTCGTTCTGCGCTATCGTGCCCCATGTGTGGCGGAACGTGTACGCGCAGTAGTAGTCCTCCTTCGCCATGCCCATGTCGGCGCATATCTTCTTGATGCCGTTGTTCACGTTGGCACAGAAACTGTCGCTGTCGCAGTAGCGCTGGCGGAACATGAACAGGTACTCGTCGTCAGGACCCGAGAGGTACTTCTCGAACACCGGCCTGATGAACGGCTCGACTCGCATCTCGAAGTACGCCTCGTCCCTGCGGCTGTGCCTGGTCTTGGCACGCTTGTAGCATATCTTGCCGCCATGGTAGTCGCTCTTGCGCAGGTTGTAGAGGTCTACGGTGTTGATACCGCCAAGGCACAGGATGAGCATGGCGACGTCGCGGCCGAACTCGGGCAACGGACTGATCATCTTGGACTGGGGCAGGGGACGGTTGAAGAACTCGCGGCAAGCCTCGGCGCTGATGGCGCGCTGAGGACCACGGTCGCCCTTGGGTATCTTCACCTTCAGCCATGGGTTGAACTTTATCCTCACGACTCCGCGCTCCTCGTCGTTCAGCTCCAGCAACGCCGACTTGAAAATCTGCCTTATGCACACGGGATACATCTCCTTGGCACGGCAGGTGTTGTCCAACGAGACAATCCACTTCCTCAGCACCGCCGAGCTCAGCATGTCAAACTTGACGTTCGTCGTGCCAAGGAAGCGCTCCAAGTGGGCGACCGCCAGCTTGTAGTTCTTCGACGTCCGCTCATGCCCGCTGTTAATCATCCGATTAATGTGCTCCCTCGCATAGTCGCTGAAACATACAGACCTTGAATCTTCGGTGAGATATTCGACAACCTCCAGTGCAGAGAAGGTGCTTATGTCCTTCCGATTCAGTCTGTCATTGTACCTTAAAATGAGATTTTTGCAATACTCATTTACATAGTCATCTGTGATTTCACCTTTTGAGTTCAGCGACTCGGGCGCAATCAACTTGTTGGTCTTAATGTACCCCTTTTGGGTCTTATGCCCAATGCGGATGTAAACGGGGTAAAATCCATCCTTTCGTTGTTTTCTAACAACTGCT
Source organism: Muribaculaceae bacterium (assembly GCA_021443235.1). Lineage (GTDB taxonomy): Bacteria > Bacteroidota > Bacteroidia > Bacteroidales > Muribaculaceae > Sodaliphilus. Next base: position 136,964 of record JABUUJ010000014.1, on the reverse strand, counting down.
TTTAATGTAGCCATTGTAGTGTTTTTGTGAGGTATCGTATTGTGTGTTTCGGTGTACTTTCGGTGTCCGTTGGCTATTTTTTGGGTGTACGTACTATTGTGACAAAATCGTGCTCAAACTGCAAATTTTGTGTTTCCAAATGAACGTACCCCCTAAGAATAGCTTAGGCTGTAACCGTTGTCTTATCAACGTGTTACAGCCTAATAGCTTTATTTGGAGAATTACCTTACTTGACTCCTACCGCATGCTGCGCCGCGGCTACGCGGGCGATGGGCACGCGATATGGGCTGCATGACACGTAGTTCATGTTGAGGCCTGCGCAGAATTTGACTGAGCTGGGTTCACCACCGTGCTCACCACATACGCCTACGTTGAGTTCGGGCTTAGTCTTGCGGCCGAGCTGTGTACCCATTGTCACGAGCTTGCCAACGCCGTTTTGGTCGAGGATGGCGAATGGATCGTTCTTAACGAGACCGAGCTTCTTATAGTCGCCGATGAACTTGCCGATGTCATCGCGCGAATAACCAAATGTCATCTGTGTAAGGTCGTTGGTACCAAACGAGAAGAAGTCGGCGTATTCAGCGATTTCGTCAGCAATAAGAGCAGCGCGTGGAATCTCAATCATTGTACCCACCTTGTAGGCAACAGTCTCGCCACGCTCAGCAAATACCTTTTGTGCAGTAGCGTTGATGATTTCGGCCTGGCGCTTGAGCTCTTCTTTGACACCTACGAGGGGCACCATGATTTTGGGATGAACCTCAATGCCCTTCTTCTGCATGTTGAGGGCTGCCTCAATGATAGCACGTGCCTGCATCTCGGTAATCTCGGGATAGGTGTTGCCGAGGCGGCATCCGCGGTGGCCAAGCATGGGGTTGACTTCCTCAAGGCTGTGGCAGATGTGGTCGATTTCCTCAACAGACTTGCCGGTGATTTCGGCCATTTCAGCGATTGCCTCAGGAGTTTTGGGAACAAACTCGTGCAGAGGAGGATCGAGGAGGCGGATGGTTACGTCATATCCGTCCATAACCTCAAAGATACCCTCGAAGTCGCCACGCTGGAGCGGGAGAATCTTGGCAAGAGCAATCTTGCGCTCCTCAACATTGTCGGCGATAATCATCTCGCGAACGGCCTTAATGCGGTCGCCCTCAAAGAACATGTGCTCAGTGCGGCAAAGGCCTATGCCAACTGCGCCAAACTCGCGTGCCTTCTTGGCGTCCTTGGGGCTGTCGGCGTTGGTATAAACAACCATCTTGGTGTACTTCTCAGCAAGGTCCATGATTGCCTTGAAGTCTCCACCGATTTCAGGTTCAACAGTGCTTACGAGACCATCGTAAACCTCACCGGTAGTACCGTTGAGAGAGATGCAGTCGCCCTCATTGTAAACCTTGCCACCCATGGCAACGGTCTTAGCTTTATAGTCAATAACAATCTCGCCGGCACCCGAAACGCAGCACTTACCCATACCACGTGCAACAACGGCAGCGTGCGATGTCATGCCGCCATGTGCGGTAAGGATACCGTTGGCAACAGCCATACCACGAAGATCCTCGGGAGAGGTCTCGATGCGCACCATGATAACTTCCTCGCCACGCTCGGCCCAAGCCTCAGCATCGTCGGCAAAGAAGACAATCTTACCCGAGGCAGCACCGGGAGAAGCGGCAAGACCCTTGGTCATTACTTTTGCGCTCTTAGCGGCTACCTTATCAAATACTGGGTGTAGAAGTTCGTCGAGTTTATTGGGTTCCATGCGCTTGAGAACGGTCTTCTCATCAATAGCGCCTTCGCGCAGCAGGTCCATTGCAATCTTCACCATAGCAGCGCCAGTGCGCTTGCCATTACGAGTCTGGAGCAGCCAAAGTTTGCCATCTTGGATGGTGAACTCCATGTCCTGCATGTCGTGGTAGTGGTTCTCGAGCTTAGCCTGTATTTCAACGAGCTGAGCAGCGCACTCGGGCATTGACTCCTCGAGCGAAGGATAGTTGGCAGCGCGCTCTTCCTCGCTGATGCCTTGGAGAGCTGCCCAGCGGCGACTACCCTCGGTCATAATCTGCTGCGGAGTGCGAACACCAGCCACAACGTCCTCGCCCTGAGCGTTAATCAAGTACTCACCATTGAAGAGGTTCTCGCCGGTAGCAGCGTCGCGCGAGAAGCATACGCCAGTGGCCGAGTTGTTACCCATGTTACCATAAACCATAGCCTGAACGTTAACAGCTGTGCCATACTCCTCAGGAATCTGGTTCATCTGACGATAAAGGATTGCACGGTCGTTGTTCCAGCTGTCGAATACAGCCTGGATAGCGCCCCACAACTGATCCCAAGCGCTGGTGGGGAAGTCCTTACCAGTATTTTCCTTAACGGCTGCCTTAAACTTAACGACGAGTTCCTTCAGGTCGTCAACATCAAGTTCGGTGTCGAGTTTAACACCCTTCTTCTCCTTAGCTTCCTCAATGATAGCCTCGAAGGGGTCGATGTCGGTCTTGTTTTTGGGCTTCATGCCAAGAACAACGTCGCCATACATCTGAACGAAGCGACGGTAGCTGTCCCAAGCGAAACGGGGGTTGCCACTCTTGATTGCCAAAGTCTCGGCAACAGCGTCGTTAATACCAAGGTTGAGCACAGTGTCCATCATGCCGGGCATAGATACAGGGGCACCTGAGCGAACAGAAACAAGCTGAGGATTTGTGGGGTCATTGAACTTGTTGCCGGTGAGGCTTTCAATGTGAGCGACAGCTTTTTCTACGTCTTCTTTGATTAATGCAATAACTGCATCGCGGCCATCCTTGTTGTAGAGGCGGCAAACGTCGGTAGTGATTGTGAAACCGGGAGGCACGGGGACTCCAATTAAATTCATCTCGGCAAGGTTAGCACCTTTACCACCAAGGAGATCTCTCATGTCAGCGCTACCTTCAGCGCTTCCGTTTCCGAAAGTGTAAATCGTTTTCATTTATAGTTTTGTTAATAATAAGAAAATTTCAAGTGTATAGAAAACAACATTTAGAGTGCAAATTTAATACAAAAAATTGAATATTCAAAATTTTGAAACGATTACACATTATTTTAAATAAAATTAAGGGTGAAGGATTTGGAGCAGCGCAATTAATCGTGGCGAAAGTTGCTACATAGGGGAATTGTGCGTAATTTTGCACTAAAATTTTAAAATCGTGGCTAAAAAATTCAAAAAATTACCCATAGTAGAGAATTTTGAGATAACAGGAGTTGCAGCCGAGGGCAAGAGTCTGGGCCGCTGGAACGACTTGGTGGTGTTTGTTCCCTATGGTGCTCCAGGCGATGTGATTGACCTGAAGGTGACACGTAAAAAGCACAACTTTGCCGAGGGCGAGATTGCCCGCATGGTTAAGCCCAGCGGGGTGCGTGTCGAGCCTTTCTGCAAGCATTTTGGGCTGTGTGGCGGCTGCAAGTGGCAGCACTTGCCCTATGACTTCCAGCTTCAGTGCAAGCAGCAGCAAGTGGTTGATGCACTGGAACGTATCGCAAAAATTGAGATTCCCGCTATCAATCCCATACTGGGCAGCGCCGAGACACAACGCTATCGCAACAAGCTTGAGTTCACGTTCTCTAACAAATGCTGGCTCACTCGCGAGCAGCTCGATAGCGGGGCCGAGTTCCACGACCGGAATGCACTGGGATTTCACATCCCTGGAGCATTCGACAAGGTGCTTAACATCAACCAGTGCTGGTTGCAAGATGAAATCAGCGACCGTATGCGCCTGTTCATTCGAGAGTATGCTGTCAAGCAAGGCTATTCGTTCTATGACATCAGGAACAACGAGGGCCTGATGCGCATGATAATGGTGCGCGTAGCAAGCACTGGCGAGATTATGCTCGTGGTGGTGTTTAGTCAGCCCGACCAGGCCGCCATTGACGACATGATGGATGCAATCAAGCAAAATTTCCCCGAAATCACCAGCCTGATGTACTGCATAAATTTGAAGGTAAATGATAATATTGCTGACCAGGAAATATTGCTTTACAGCGGTCGCGACTACATTGAGGAGGAAATGGAAGGATTGCGATTCCGCATAGGTCCCAAGTCGTTTTACCAGACCAACTCAAAACAAGCCTATGAACTCTACAAGGTGGCTCGTCGCATGGCGCAACTCACAGGCAACGAACTCGTTTATGACCTCTACACAGGAACTGGCACAATCGCCAATTTCGTTTCACGTCGGGCACGACAAGTGATTGGAATTGAGTATGTTCCCGAGGCAATTGAAGATGCGAAGCTAAACTCTCGCGTCAACGGAATTTGCAACACGCTGTTCTATGCCGGCGATATGAAAAACGTGCTCACCGATGCCTTCGTTGCCGAACATGGTCGTCCCGAGGTGATGATTGTTGACCCACCACGTGCCGGCATGCACGAAGACGTTGTGAATGTGATACTTAATGCTGAGCCCGAGCGCATTGTGTATGTTAGTTGCAATCCTGCAACGCAAGCACGTGATCTTGCGATGCTCGACGTGAAATATCGTGTGGTTGAGATACAGCCAGTGGATATGTTTCCGCACACACATCACGTTGAAAATGTCGTAGGACTTCAATTTAGAAAATAACATTAAGTAACCCTAAATAAAGTGTGGACTTGCGTCAAACAAGCCCACACTAATTTTTATGCTTTGTCAGCCCGATAGGTTACTTCACAACCTTAACGATCGACTTAGTGCCGTCGGTAAAATTGGTAACAACAATGTTGATGCCCTCAAACGGGGTAGTGCTCTGAATTCCAGCTACATTGTAGTAGGTAACGCCCTTGACCGTCTTGCCTGTGTTGATGTCGTCAACGCCAGTAATAACGATGTCGTCGAGCGAAGCCTTCTGCTCCTCGTTGTTGTAGTGAACATACTTCAGGTCATCAAAGTAGAGGTCGCCCTCCCACTCAATCCACGGGAAGTCGGGATCTTCCTCGTCAAAGTCGGCTACATACCCCTTCCATACCCAGAAGGCGTCATATTTCCACTGACCTGTGACAAGAGTCTTGGTGCCTGAAACGATTGAGCATTCCTCGTGGTTGATATCCCAGCAAATGTTTTCCCATCCGCGGTTAACCTGCTGCTTAACGAAGCGCTTAACCGATGCGGCATCGTCGAGCATACGTACGCCATGACCTACATACATGTTAGAGCCGTCGCCATAAACATAAGCCTGAATTACAGCCTCTTTGGCCTTAGATGCAGCAATGTAGCTACCGTTGTCGGTCTTCTTGCAGTAGCAACGAAGTCCCCAGTAAGCGTCGCTTGTTGCGGGGTCAAATTGATAGTGAATTTTGTAAGAAGAAGGAACCGATGGGTCGTGAACGCGAGTGTCGCCACCGAGTGACTGGCTCTCCATGTCGGTGAAGCCTTTCGACGATCCAGAACCACCGGGCGAGAACCAATCGCTGGTATTGTATTCACCAATAATGGGTGTAGAATCCTTGATTGTGCGATACTCTGAGAGGAACTTGAACTGCTTGCCAGCGCTTACGTTGCCCGAAAGGTCGGCAAAGCCACCCTTAACAGTAACCTTGAAGCACTTGTCAATAGCCAGGTCTTCGTTAAGATAGAGGTGCAGAACCGATGCGTCGCGCACAACCTCGTGAGTGAGGCGGCCCTCATACTTCTTGCCGTCGGCATCCTCAACGACGATTGCGTCAACCGCAAGGTCTTCGTTCCAAGCAAGTTCCTCATTATACTCAATGCGAATTACTGGACGGTGGGTGTAGAGCTCGGTGCCATCCTCGGCAGGTGTAGTGCTGGCGATGTAGGGTGGCTCAACGTCGGCAGGAATTGTCGAGAACGAGAACACATAGTTGCCGCCTTCCTGACCATCGTTATCGCCATCGAGGAACTGCTGAGTCTCGGCGTTCTTAGCAATTGAGCCGTCGATAGTGATGGTGTAGTCACGGTCGTCTTTCAGCTTGTTAATCTTGATGCGCAGCGAGTGGTCGTTGTTCCACGACAGAGTTACAGGGTCAACGCCAGTGATTGAGAACGCTTTCTCAACCGACGCCTTGTCCATGTTGCGCGAGAAAGTGAGCACGATGTCTTCGCGAGTATTGACAGCGGCGGGGTTAGCCACACTATTCGATGCAACTACAGCGGGCGCATTGCTCGTGAGCGCGATGTTGCCCCAAGTCACGTTCTCGCCCGAAAG
>JABUUJ010000014.1:119584-129118 GCA_021443235.1 Muribaculaceae bacterium | reverse complement strand
CCTTTGATAAGCATGCGTGGCTCGGAGAAAGATGCTGGTTGAGCCATCATGCTTGCGCAGCCTAGTATAGCAGCTGCGATAAATAGTTTTCCTTTCATGCTAATGAGTTAATTAAAAAGTTAATAAAAAATTTGGTTTTATATTTGGTTGTAAATTTAAGAAATAATTTTTATCCGTCCAAATTTTGAGCGACAAAATGCCGAAAAATCATAACAATGATTAAAAATACGACAATTATCATTGTTGATTGAAAAGTTTGTAGTAACTTCGCAGTTCTGAACAACAAATGTAATATCAAGCATAATGAAAAAGAATATTCTCATCGCAGTCACCGTGATTATTAGTATCGGGCTGTTGGTTTGGGGCATTGAGTTTCTCAAGGGTATAAATCTGTTTAAGCCGTCAAACCATTACTATGTGAAATTTGAGAAAGTCGATGGCCTGAACAATGCCGCTCCAGTCACCATCAACGGCTTCGCTGTGGGGCAGGTGCGTGAGCTCAGCTATGACTATGAGTCGCACAAAATCTCGGTTCTGCTCAACATGAACAGGGATCTCAAGATTCCTCAAGGCACATTAGCTTATATCAATTCCAGTATCACCGGAACCGCATCTATCGAGCTCGTAATCTCCGACAGCAAGGAAATGCTCGAGGTGGGCGGCGAAATACAAGGCATTAATGAGAGCGGCATGATGGACCAGCTAAGCGACAAGGTGCTGCCGGGCATCGTGAACATTTTGCCAAAAGTGGACTCAATAATGAGCAGCATCAACAGTCTGGTTGGTGACCCCGCGCTGGCGGCTTCGGTGCAGCGCCTTGATATTGTCACCGCACAGCTAGCCGAGAGCTCCAAACGCCTCACTGCCCTTATGAACAGCCTCAACCAGAATGTGCCAGGCGTCATGGGCAATGTCAACGAGATTGCATGCAACCTCAACACTACATCGAGCAACCTTAACGAGTTTACGGGCAACCTCAATAAGATGCCATTGGACTCTACAATCAACAATCTCAACACCACCATTGCCAACCTGCAGGCTGCCACCAACAAGCTTAACGATAAGAATTCAAGCATAGGGCTTCTACTTAACGACAAGGCGCTTTACAACAACGCCAACCACACTATCCAGAGCCTTGACTCGCTCTTTGTCGACATCAAGAAGAATCCTAAGCGATACCTCACTGTAAAGATTTTCTAAAAGGTTGAGATCACTGAAAAAAAATGCTTGTTTAGACAAAATCTAAATAAGCATTTTTCTTTAAAAAAAGCATGAAAAACCAAATACGCCTAATTATTGAGTGTTTGGACCACCGAAAATATAAATAAAAAAAGTTATTAACAACCTAACTCCCTTAAATGCAATATAGTGATTATTTTGACCTATATCACCCGCTATAACACACATCAGTAATTGCTAAAACGCTTATTGTTTTATTGTTATACAAATTTCCAAAAATGCAAATTTTTCTTCATTTTTTTTTCACAAAAGATTGTAGGAAATTTGTAACCGCTTTCGCGTCATAGCGGAGCTATACACATATAAATATAATGAACAACTTGACACAAAAATGGAACACCTGCCTTGAGATTATCAAGGACAACATCCCGGCCGAGCAATTCAGTGCTTGGTTCGAGCCCATTTGTGCTGTCAAGTACGAGAACGACACTATCACCCTGCATGCGCCTTCTCATTTCTTTGTTGAGCGCATCGAGGAGCAATACCTTGGCCTGCTGTCGGCAGCATTGAGGCGTGAGTTCGGTCCGAACGTGCGACTTGAGTACAGCTACAACGTCGCTGGCAAGGATATCGTTAACACCACCGACGGTGCAAGCATCAAGCTGAAAAACCGTGAGCAAATTGAGAAGCGCGCAGCCTCCAATCCGTTTGCCACTCCCGAATATGACGACATCGACCCACAGCTCAACCTGCGCCACACCTTCGACAACTACTGCAACAGCAAGAGCAATCAGCTCGCGGTGAGCATAGGACAGGCCGTGGCCGACAACCCCTATAACACCCCGTTCAAGCCCATGTTTATCTTCGGTTCGACAGGTGTGGGCAAAACGCACTTGATGCAGGCCATAGGCATCAAGGTTAAGGAAGAGAATCCTCGCGCACGCGTTCTATATTTAACTGCGCGCGTGTTCGAGAACCAATACACCGATGCAGTGCGCAAGAACAAGGTGAACGACTTCATCAACTTCTACATGAGCATTGACGTGCTTCTGCTTGATGATATTCAGGAGTTTATCGGAAAAAACGCTACGCAGAACACCTTCTATCACATCTTCAACCATCTGTACAACCACCACCGTCTGCTCGTAATGACAAGCGACTGCCGCCCAAGTGAGATGGATGGATTCATACCGCGACTCATGAACCGATTCAAGGCGGGCATGACTGTGGAACTTGAGAAGCCTGACTACCAACTGCGCCGAGAAGTGCTATACCGCAAGGCACAGCAAGATGGACTTGAAATTCCTGCCGAGGTACTCGACTACATCGCAACCAATGTGACCGAAAGTGTGCGCGAGCTTGAAGGCATCATAGTCTCGCTACTGGCTCATGCCACCGTGCTCAATAAGGACATAACCATTGACTTGACTCGCAATGTGATAGGCAACTGCGTGCGCGTTAACCAGCGACAGCTCACATTTGAGATTATCGCCGAGACAATCGCCTCACACTACAATCTCGACACCGATCTTATCTATGGCATGTCGCGCAAGCGCGAAATCAACGATGCCCGCCAAATGGTGATGTACTACGCAAGGAAGGAACTCAATCTGTCGTCGACCAACATTGGTGTTCGCCTGTCGCGCAACCACGCTACAGTGCTGCACGCCTGCAAGCAAATCGAGGAACGTATGTCGGTCGAAAAGGCCCTTATCGACGAAATGACAGAAATCGAAAACGAGCTTAAGCTCGCAATCCAAGTATGATACTAATCTGATTTTGTTTTCATAATTAACTGAAAAGGGGACCCGCCGCGATGGCGAGCCCCCTTTGCTATCGTTATTAGGTGGTGAGGGTCCAGTGTGTGTCGTTGAGTGTGATGAGGCGGAGCTTGTAGAGCTGGCCGAGGGCTTTTTTGAAGTCTTTTTTGCTGCAGTGGAAGGCATGTGCGATTTCCTCGGGCGTAGACTTGTCGTTTAAGGGTAGCGTTCCGTCGTTGTCTTTCATTGCCTTGAGGATGCGGTAGGTCAGGTCATCAACCCTGATTTTCTCAATTTTGCTCAGTGTCACGTCGATTTTGCCGTCGTCACGCACCTGCTTGATAAATGCAGTGTGTCGCTCGCCCACGTTGACATCGGTATAGGTCTCGTTTTGATAAACCATGCCCCAGTGCATATTGTTGACGATCACCTTATAACCGAGTTCAGTGCGTTGCACTATAAGCACCTCAACCTTCTGGCGGTGATAGTATCGGGGTGGGCGATTGCCTAGGAACTTGTCGAGCTTGGCCGACGCCGCGATACGGTTGCTCTCGTGGTCAAGATAGACGTGCACGATGTAGCTACGGCCAGCCAGCATACGCACGCGTTGCTCGCGGAATGGCACCAGCAAGTCCTTGGCCGCGAGCCCCCAATCGAGGAACGCACCCACGGCATTAACAGCCTTCACTCGCATAATTGCAAAGTCACCCACTATGGCTTTGGGTTGCTCGGTTGTGGCAACGGGGCGGTTCTCTGAGTCGTTATACACAAAGACTTTAATCATATCGCCCTCGTGCATGTCCTCAGTGATGTATCGCTTGGGTAGTAAGACCTCGTTGCCGTTTTCGTCGGCGAGGTAAAATCCGAAATCTACGCTGCGGTTGATGCGCAGCTCATTATATTTTCCTATTTCCATTATGTTCAAAAAGTTAAATGCAGTGCAAAGGTACTCCAAAAAATCTGTGCTCACAAGAAAAAGAAGAAATTGGGTATAAAATTTCGTGGATTGTGAATTTATGTGTATCTTTACACGATTAAAAATGATTTTATGAAAGTGACTAGCCTTATAAAAGGTATTTTAATAGCTATCCCATTGGGAATTTGCCTGTTGGCTATATGTTGTACAACCGGAGGTGCTAACTCAAACGCTTTGAGTGGCGACACTGTCGCCGTTGAGGTAGTGAAAATGGCCGATAGTTCCAGCTTTGTCAAGGGCAACGGCGAGAAGTGCAGCGTTATAGCTGAGGTATCGGTTGACGTCCCAGTATCGTGTGGCAATACCGGGAAAACCGAGCAATTTCGTGCGCTTTTTGCCAAAAACGTGCTCTATGCCACCGACACTACGACCATCGACGAAGCGCTCAAAGTCAACCTTGCTAATACGCTTCATCAATACGCATTTTCCAACGCTCCCGATGGTCAAAATGTAGAGAATGACAATGCGAGCGAATCGGTTAAAGAATATCGCAACAGCATCAATATCACCCTCAGCTACAACGACAACGGTATAGCTACGTTCAGCAAAGTTGAGATTGTAAAAAAAGATAATCAGATAACTTCGGTGACACACCGCTATTACAACATCGACACCGAGAACATGTGCTATGTCTCACTGGACAAAGCATTTAAGGATGATTGCATCGCGGCACTGTGTGGAGAATTGAAGTCGCAACTCATGCGAGACAACAACGTGACAAGTATTGACCAGCTTAACGAAGTGGGATTTTTCAACATTGACAACCTTGAGCTGACCAGCAATTTTTATATTGACAAGCAGGGCGTGACGTGGAGTTTCTTGCCCAACGAGCTCTCGGTTGAGGCGCTGGGCGAACCAAAGATAACGCTGAAATACGAAGTAATAGAGCCTTTCCTTAACGAAGACTCTCCACTTAAAAGACTATACTAATGGATTTTATAAACAAATATTTCCCATCGCTCGGTGACGAGCAGCGTAAGCAGTTTGAGCGCATGATGCAACTCTATCCCGAGTGGAATGAGAAAATCAATGTGATTTCGCGCAAAGATATTGAGAACCTTGAGGTTAACCATGTGTTGCACTCGTTGGGTATAACGAAATTCATCAATTTCACTCCTGGCACCCGAGTGCTCGACTTGGGTACCGGAGGCGGTTTCCCGGGCATTCCGTTGGCTGTTTTCTACCCCGAAGTTCAGTTTCACCTTGTTGACCGCATCGGTAAAAAACTGAAAGTAGCGCAAGATATTGCCGACCAACTTGGGCTGCAAAACGTTTCCATCCAGCATGGCGATGTAAAAGAGGTTAAGGGCACTTTTGACTTTGTGGTGAGCCGTGCCGTTATGCCGTTTAATGACCTTGTTCCGCTGGTTAAGCGCCTTATAGCCCATGAGATGCGCAACTCCCTGCCTAACGGCTTGATATGCCTTAAAGGCGGCGACTTGAGTGGCGAAATCCAGAAATTCAAGACTCAGGTCTTGATTGACGAGCTAAGCAGCTACTTCAAAGAGGAATTTTACAAAACAAAAAAAATCGTTTATCTACCCTTATGAAAATCACGACATTAATATTCAATCCTTTTCAAGAATCAACCTATGTGTTGTGGCATGAGGACGGCAAGGATGCTTTCCTTGTAGATCCTGGGATGATGATGCAAGCCGAGCGTGATTTATTCGCCGAGTTTATCGAAAGACATCACCTGAACATTACAAAAATTATACTCACTCACATCCACATTGACCATGTGATTGGGGTGGCATGGGCGAGCAAGAAATATGGTGCCAGCATTGAGTTTTCCGAACAAGACAATGCGATGCTCAACATAATGAACCTTCAGGTGGCAATGATGGGATTGGACGTGAAATTTGAGCAGTTCGACGCAAGCAACTATCTTCATGATGGCGACCTACTCAACCTTAATGGTGAAACTATCAAAGTGCTTGAGGTGCCTGGTCACTCAAGAGGCAGTCTCGCATTCTATGCACCACAGAGCAAGAAGGTAATTACAGGTGACGCTTTGTTTTGTGGCAGTATAGGCCGCACAGATCTGCCTGGCGGTAGCTACGAGCAACTCATCAACTCAATCACTAGCAAACTAATAACACTCCCCGATGACACCGATGTTTATCCAGGTCACGGAGAGTGCACAACTATTTCTCAAGAGAAACGATTTAATCCGTTCTTGAGATAAAGCTGGTTAAAGGTCCTCGCTGATGCTATCAAGGAGTTGTGCAATGTCGTGAGCAGGCTGCGCAGCTCTTTCTTTTTCAACCGCCTGTTTTAGAGCGGCCATATCCTCTATTTTGCCTAATATCAATAGATTGAGAAATAATCTAAAGGCTGTGTAACGCACTTGCTGGGTGTCGTTTATGGCAAGCTGGTGAGCAAGTTGCTCGGCAAAAGTCAGGTTGCGCAACAGGCGGTGGCACAGCACATCGGCAATCTCATTGCACTCCACGTCAAGTGCCCACTCAAGCGCGGTCTCGCAGTTCATCAGGTGGGTAGGGTAGAGCATAGGTGCAATCATGCGGCACTCGCGATGCTTGCGGTCGCTCCACAGTTCACAGGCAATGTCGGCGCTTTGCTCAATGCGTGAAGCAATATTCATCACATCGACCAACTGGCAACCCATGATAAACTGGTGAGGGTCGCCCATGCGTCGCAACGTGTCGGCAACGATTCCATTGCGATAGGCAAAAAACTCTTTCTTGATGAGGGGTATTGTGTTGAGCATCATCATTTTTAAAACAACGGGTGTCCGAAAAAATATGGACACCCGTTATATCTATGCTTTAATTACTTCTTGTTGGTGAGGGGAGAATAGTCGCGCGAGTAGCGCAGCATCTGGTCGATGTAGTTTTCGCCATAGCTAACGGTGATGTTGGTGATATTGCCGTTAGCGTCTTTCACAACATTATATATAGGATTTACAAAGCCCTTGTAGGGTACGATGTCGAGGTTTGCGTAACGGTCAAGGACTTCCTGATGGAGTTTTTTGTCAATCACTACACCGTAGTTCTCAACCAGTGCGCGGCCGGCCTCATAGTCGCCTTCGCTCTTGATGCGCTGAATTTCGGCAAGGAGCTTGCCAAAAAGGTCACGAAGTTTCTGGTAGTCATTGACTTTTACATAGGTTTTGCCTTTGCGCTTAACGAGTTCTACCACCTTTTCCTTCTTACCCATCTTCAAGCACCACTCGCTGATGAGCTTGCGGTTGCGCATGTGTGCTTCCTCAACGTTCTTACCCGGCTCGATGCGATAGAGTTGAGTCATTAGTCCGTTCATGAGATACTTGTAATATTCGGCCTTATAGGTATCGGGGTCACTGAAGATGCCCAGTTCCACCAACTTGGGATCGGCAAGATAATAGAGCGCGAAGAGGTCGGCGCGTGCCTCCTCAATAGTAGAGCCATAGGCCTTCATTGCGTCGGGATCAACGCCGGGAAGAAGTTTGCCTGAACCGTGTCCCAGGCATTCGTGAAGGTCGGTGTGCAACTTGTCGGCGATGGTGCCGTTCTTCTTCATCATGTCGATTTCAACCTGAGAGAAGGCAAACTCTTCGCCCAGTCCCGAGCCCTTGCCAGCCTCATTATAGGCATCGGTAATGTTCTCAAGACTAACCGACTTAGACCCTTACNCCGTACTGTGCGCGTATCCAGTTGCTATTGGGCAAGTTAATGCCGATGGGGGTTGCCGGATAGCTGTCGCCGGCAAGCATGGCGGCAGTAATCACCTTAGCGCTAACACCTTTCACGGCCTCTTTTTTGAAGCGCTTGTCAACGGGCGAATGGTCCTCAAACCACTGGGCGTTCTCACTTATAACCTGAGTGCGGTGCGATGCCTCGTTGTTGCGGAAGTTTACAATCGACTCCCAGTTGCCAGTCATTCCCAGCGGGTCGTCGTAGCTCTCAATGAATCCATTGATAAAGTCAATGTCGCTTTTGGTTTCTTCGGCCCACATGATTGAATACTCGTCAAATGACTTGAGCGAGCCAGTCTCATAGTACTCAATGAGTTTATCTATGTAGGCGCGTTGCGCGTTGTTCTCTGCTACTTTCGATGCTTGCTGCAACCAGTATATGACGTTGACGATAGCCTCTGAATAGAGACCGCCTACCTTGTATTGCTTCTCAACGACTTTTCCGTTCTCCTTAACAACCTTAGTGTTAAGTCCGTAGGATACTGGGGTGGCGTCATTGGGATCTTTCAGCGCGTTGTAATAGTCCTCAACTTCCTTCTGGGTTACGCCATCATAGAGATTTGTTGCCGATGTAGTAATCAGATCCTGACCGTCGGCCTGATTAACCTTCTTTGCCATAAAAGTAGGGTCAAATATCACCTTCTCAAGCACCTTGCGCAGGCGAGTGGCTTTGTCGCACTTGCCCTCCTCGGTGCATTTGTCGCAAGCGTTGATGGGCAGTTTTGCAATGGGCAGTTTGTTGTACTCCTCAACGAAGAAATTGATTGAGAACTTAGGCTCAAACTTGTCCATGCTATAGTGGTGATGGATGCCGTTGCCAAACCATACCTGCTTCAGGTAAAGCTCGAAATTCTTGAACTCCTCGCTGTTGCGGTCGCCCCTGTAGTTGGTGTAGATTTGCTCCAAAACCTGACGCACCAGCAAGTTGTACTTACTGTTCTGGTCGGTGAGAATGTCACGCCCTTGCTGAGCGGCCTCGTTAAGGTAATAAACCAGTTTCTTTTGGTTGAGCGACAATTGGTCAAAGCCAGGCACCTGATAGCGAAGGATCTGGATGTCGGCAAAACGGTCAACCACATAGTTGAAATCGTTGTTTTGCGCCATAGCACTTGTTGATAATGCCACCAGTGCGGCGGCGATGATTGTTTGCTTCATAAATATAATGGTTTTTATGTTTTATTCCACATAAAGTACCAATCCCTTGAGATATTCACCCTCGGGATGGTATATGTTGATGGGGTGGTCGGCGGGCTGGGTAAGTTGATGCAGAATGCGCACTTTGCGACGCGACATAGCCGCTGCACTAAACACCGCAAGGCGGAACTGCTCGCGATTGACGGCCTGTGAGCACGAGAAAGTGAACAGAATACCACCCGACTTGATTTTCTCAAAAGCCTTGGCATTGAGTTTGCGATATCCTATCAAGGCGTTTTTCAACGCGCTTTTGTGCTTGGCAAACGCCGGTGGGTCAAGGATAACAAGGTCGTAATCGTCTTTCTGGATGCTGTCGAGAAACTTAAATGCATCCTCGGCAAACGCCTCGTGGCGAGAGTCGCTGGGGAAGTTCAGCTCAACATTATCATTGGTGAGCTTAATTGCCTTTGCACTGCTGTCAACCGAGTGCACGATTTGGGCATCGCCACGCATCGCATAAAACGAGAACCCACCTGTGTAGCAGAACATATTCAGCACCCTCCTGCCCTTGGAGTAGGTCTCAAGCAGACGTCGGTTTTCACGCTGATCGACAAAGAAACCAGTCTTTTGGCCCTTGAGCCAGTCAACATGGAATTTCAACCCGTTCTCGATGGCGACATCGGTCTCATAAGAACCTATAATATATTGATTTTGAGGATCAAGTTGTGCCTTATAGGGCAACGTGGTCTCGCTTTTATAGTACACGTTTTTCACGAGTCCTGAGGGCA
>JABUUJ010000014.1:115977-119398 GCA_021443235.1 Muribaculaceae bacterium | reverse complement strand
ATCTCGGAATCGTCGAACGTCAGGATGCGCACCGCAATACTGCCAATCTGGAAATGGCCGTTACCAATGTGCTTGCCGTCGTGAGAGTAGACCGACACAAGGTCGCCTTCCTCTATGGTGTCATCATAAGTGTCGATGGCTCCCGAGAATACCCAAGGGTGGAAACGCTTGAGCGAATCCTCCTTGCCACGACGTAGAGTGATTGTCTTATATATCATTGCAACTATCTATCATTTAAAGAAGTAGCGGTAAATATCATTGCCGTTAGCAAAAAGCAAGAGGGCAAACAGGAGCAGCATTCCCACCGTTTGGGCTCGCTCAAGGAATTTCTCGCTGGGCTGGCGGCGTGTAACGATTTCATAGAGCAGGAATATCACGTGACCACCGTCAAGGGCGGGAATAGGAAGTATGTTCATCACTGCAAGAATTACCGAAAGGAAGGCGGTAATGTTAAAGAAGTCGAGCCAGCTCCAAGTCTCGGGGAAGATGCTTCCGATAGCACCAAAACCACCCAAACTTTGAGCACCTTGCTTGGTGAATAGCAGTTTGAGCGAACTGACATAGCTCACCAGTTTGTCCCAGCCCATCACGCAACCACGCGGAATCGACTCCATAAGGCTATACTTCTTAATGTTGACCTTGAACACCTTTGTGGGTTCAGTGAGGAGGATGCCTAACTTGCCAGCACCGTCAACCTCAACGCTGTCAACGCGCTCAACCCCGGCACGCAGATAGTGCAGAGCAACGGTCTTATTGGCATGCTTCTCAAGGGTGGGGGTGAGCTCGGTGTACGACGGGGTGGGGGTGTCGTTAACGGCAATAATGTGGTCACCGCTTTGTAATCCGGCTTTCTCGGCGCCCATGCGAGGCTGTACTTGCGAAATCACCACCGGCATGCGATAGCGCATAAAGCCTTCGCTTGCATCTTCGGTAGCAGTAAATACAAAGTCGGCTGGAATATTGATTGTCACGGTGTCCTTGTGGTTGCGCAATACCTTGACTGTCTTTGCTGTAAGCATTGCCTGGATTTCCTCTCCCTTGGGGTAGGTGAGCACATGGTCGTCGGCCATAAGTGGGATGTCACCGTCTTGGAAGCCTATTTTGTGGGCATTCTCGCAATAGTCCATACCCTCTACGGCATCAACGAAATTGATGTTCATCTCGCCGTAAGCGTAAACGATGCCCGAGTAAATCACGATGGCCAAAATGAAATTGAACAGCACGCCACCCACCATGATGAGAAGGCGTTGCCATGCTGGCTTGGAGCGGAACTCGTATGGCTGGGCGGGCTGCTTCATCTGCTCCTTGTCCATCGACTCGTCAATCATGCCAGCAATCTTGCAATAGCCACCCAATGGAAGCCACCCAATGCCGTAGGTTGTTGCACGCCACGATGTTTTCACCTCGTTGCCGTTTTTGTCTTTCTTTGCGGCGGGCTTCCACTTGGCAAGCGAAAACCAGGGGTTGAAGAAAAGGTAGAACTTCTCGACCCATACACCAAAAAGTCGCGAGAAAAAGTAATGGCCAAACTCATGAACCATCACGAGCAGACCTAAAGCAAGAATTAATTCAAGTGTCTTAAATAAAAATGTAGAACTCATTTAAACTTAATCTTTTATATTTGCGTGTGTTATTTTATCAATGAAGTTGCATAGTAGCGAGCGGCCTGGTTGGTCAGCACATAGTCCTCGTAGGTGGGGCTTGCAATGAATTGAGCCCAAGCCATTGTCTTGGAAATTGTATTATAGATGTCGTTGAATCCGATCTTGCCTTTAAGAAACGCAGCCACAGCAATCTCGTTGGCTGCATTGAGCACGCAAGGCGCGTTGCCGGCACGGCGGGCGGCATCGTATGCCAGCGTGAGTAGCGGGAACTTCTCAAAATCGGGCTTCTCAAACGTGAGGTTGGCATAGTCGGAAACTGTCATCTTGCGGTCGGTTGTTTCCAAGCGCTCATTGGGCAGACCAAGGGCGTAGCGAATGGGCAAATGCATGTCGGGCAACCCAAGTTGGGCTTTTATCGAGCCATCCTTAAACTGAACCATTGAATGAACAATCGACTGCGGATGCACTACAATTTCAATATCTTCGGGATCAACGTCAAATAGCCATTTAGCCTCAATCATCTCAAAGCCTTTGTTCATCATCGTTGCCGAGTCAATAGTGATTTTTGCACCCATACTCCAATTAGGATGTTTCAACGCATCGGCAGCGGTCATGTGCGCGAGTTTGTCGATAGGAGTGGTGCGGAACGGGCCTCCCGACGCAGTGAGGATGAGTTTCTCAACGTCTTCCCGACGCTCGCCCACAAGGCACTGATAGAACGCGCCATGCTCGCTGTCAACAGGATAAAGCACCGATGCTGAGCCTTGCAGAAGGCGTGTGATCAACTCGCCAGCGACGACAAGCGTCTCTTTGTTGGCAAGTGCGATTTTCTTGCCTGCACCTATTGCGGCAATCGTCGATTCCAGTCCACTGTAACCCACCATGGCAGTGACTACCGTGTCGACCTCGGGGTCGGTAACAAGTTCGGCTATGGCTTTTGAGCCTGTATAAACCTTAATAGAAGTATGCGCCAATGCATTCTTCACTTTGTCATATAAGGTCTCGTTGGCAATAACTACTGCGTGTGGCAACACCTTGAGTGCCTGCTCAATAAGCAGGTCGGTGCTATTATTGGCAACCAGCATCCATGCCTTGAACTTTTCGGGATACTCGGCTATGATATCAAGCGTCTGACGCCCTATCGATCCGGTGCTTCCCAGTATGGCAATGTTTCTAATATTTTCCATAAGTCATATATATCTTACAAAGTTACTACTATTTTTGCTAACAACCAAAGTCCAAGCGCCTTTGTAGGTATTTTTAACATGTGACAAATTGGGTCTAATAGTGTCCCGAATATGTGAAAAACTTGTAACAATCCTTTTTTTGATGTAATTTTGCACCGCAATGAGAAGACGACTTGCGGTAATGGCGATATTATTCAGTGCGTTATGTGCTGTGGCACAGTCAATGACGCAACTCACAGGCATGGTGCGTGATGTGAAAACTCACGACCCAGTGCCTTATGTCTCGGTGTCGGTCCCGGGTACCGATGTGGGAACCATTACCACCGAGCATGGTGGCTTCACCCTGAACAGCCGCAAACATATTACCAAAATGCGCTTCTCGGCAGTGGGTTACAAGACCAAAGAGATAAAACTCAACCCAGGCCAGACTGTCTTGGTTGTTGAAATGGAACAAAGCAGCGTTTCGCTGAGCGAGGTTGTGGTCAAGAAAGGAAAAGAAAAATACAGCAAGAAGAACAACCCAGCAGTTGAGTTGGCCAAGAAACTGATTGCCAGGCGCAAAAAGGGTGACCCGCTCAATCAGCCTTACTACAGTTATGACAAGTATGAGCGAATGCAATATGGCTTCAA
>JABUUJ010000014.1:111952-115946 GCA_021443235.1 Muribaculaceae bacterium | reverse complement strand
TGTTGAGCAAATACAAGTTCCTTGAGCAGTATGCCGACACCTCGACATTGACTGGCAACCGCATCCTACCCATATCAATAAAGGAGAAACTGGCGACTGAGTATAACAGGAAAACGCCCCACACCCACAAGGAGCATATCACTGCCCAAAAGAGCAACGGCATAGACGAGTCGTTTGACCAAACGAGCATCAAGAAGTTTCTTGACGAGGTGTTTCAGGAAGTCGATATTTTTGACAACGACATTACGATTCTCACCAATAAGTTTGTCAGCCCGTTGTCATCGATTGGCAATACATTCTATAAATATTATCTCAACGACACGCTCGATATTGATGGCGAACGATGCATCGAACTGACATTCATTCCATTTAATACCGAGACTTTTGGTTTCTTGGGACGAATGTATATTCCGCTCAACGACACCACCTTATTTGTCAAGCGAGTGATAATGAATGTGCCTCACAACATAAATTTAAATTATGTGGAGAGAGTGCATATAATTCAGGATTTCAAAAAAGACAAGAATGGCTCACGCATCAAGACTCGTGACGACATTGAGGTGGAGTTCCGCATTGTGAAAGGCACTCCAGGACTATATGGTCGCCGAGAAACGTTATATGCCAACCACTCCTTTGCCGCGCCTGAAAACACTGCGGTCTTTGACGCAAAAGAGGAGCAGATTATTGATAAAGATGCCAATGGCAGGTCGGAGGAATACTGGGCCGATAACCGCTTGCAGCACAATAGCGTTGACGGCAACAATGTGCAGAGGATGCTCGCTCGCTTGCGTCAGTCAAAGGTGTTTTATTGGGCTGAGAAAATCATCGTATCGCTCATTAATGGCTATATCCCTACAGGCAAACCAAGCAAGTGGGACTTTGGTCCTTTGAATACTACAATAAGCGGCAATTCACTTGAGGGTGTGCGACTTAGGGTAGGTGGGATGTCGACGGTTAACCTAAGCCGGCATTGGTTTATGCGCGGCTATGCGGCTTATGGCTTTGGAGACAAGAAACTAAAATATCAGGGGTCACTCGAATACTCGTTCAACGCGAAAAAGGACCTTGACCAGGAATTTCCCATTCACTCAATCAAGTTACAGCATCAATATGACGTCAATAAGTTGGGGCAACAGTATCTTTACACCAATCCCGACAATGTCTTCTTAGCACTTAAACGCCAAAAAGACAACAAGATGCTCTACTTGCGCAAAACCGAATTGCTATATCGACTTGAGACTCCCAGCCATTTCTCGCTGGCGCTGTCCTTTGAGCACAACATACACGAGCAATCAAAGCTGCTTGGCTTTGTCTATCCCGATGGTACTATGCGCAACAAATATACCGAAGCAGGTTTTAAGGCAACGTTGCGTTATGCTCCTGGCGAGAAGTTTTATCAAACACGCTCTTACCGCATTCCCATAACTATGGATGCTCCTGTCATCACCCTCTCGCACACCTACATGCCTAAGGGTTTTTTGGGCAGCCTCTATGAGGTCAATAAGACTGAAGTGGGAGTGCAGAAACGATTCTGGTTCTCAGCATTTGGCTACACCGACATTATTGTGAAAGGAGCAAAACTGTGGAGCCGAGTGAGTTACCCCGACTTGCTGATTCCTAATGCCAATTTGTCGTACACCATCCAACGCGAGTCCTACGAGTTGATGAATGCGATGGAATTTGTTAACGACCAGTATCTATCGTGGGACCTGACCTATTGGGGCAACGGCATATTGATGAACAGGTTGCCGCTTATCAAGAAACTGAAACTGCGCGAGGTAATCGCCTTCCGCGGACTGTGGGGCAGCATCAGCGACAAGAACAACCCAGCCAAGAACGACGATTTGTTTATGTTTCCCGAGGGAGCATTGTGTCAGGCCATGGGACGTAAACCCTACATGGAAATGAGTGTGGGGCTTGACAACATTCTAACATTTTTACGCGTCGACTATGTGTGGCGACTAACCTATCGCGACACGCCCGGCGTTGACAAGCGAGGCGTGCGCATCCAGCTTCATTTCACATTCTAACGCGCATAACAAAGGCCCATTAAACCATGTTTAATGAGCCTTTTATATTTGTAATCTTAAAGTTTTAGTCGAGGTATCTGTTGGTTATTTCATTATAGTGGTCGATACGACGGTCGCGCAAGAAAGGCCACCAGCGCCTTACGTTCTCGCTACGCTTCATGTCAACGTCGACAATTGCTTCAACTTCTTCGTCAACAGGTGCCTTAAACAAAAGATCGCCTTGTGGACCAGCCACGAAACTGCTGCCCCAGAACTGTATGCCATTAGTTTGTCCCGACGGGTCGGGCTCATGTCCTGTACGGTTCACAGTAATCACTGGCAGACCATTGGCGACGGCATGGCCACGCTGTACCGTCATCCACGCTTCGCGTTGGCGAGCCTGCTCTTCGGGCGTATCGCTGCTCTCATAGCCTATCGCGGTGGGGTAGATGAGCAGTTCAGCTCCCTTCAATGCCATCAAGCGGGCAGCTTCGGGATACCACTGATCCCAGCACACCAGCACGCCCAAGCGCCCCAATGAGGTGTCTATAGGAGTAAAGCCGAGGTCGCCCGGAGTGAAGTAGAATTTCTCGTAATAGGCAGGGTCATCGGGGATGTGCATCTTTCGATACATGCCGGCTATGCTGCCGTCGGTGTCGCATACAACGGCCGTGTTGTGATAAATACCGGCGGCGCGACGCTCAAAGAGCGACGTAACAAGCACAATACCACATTCGCGCGCAACATCTTGATATACACTTAATTCATTGCCGGGAATTGAAACCGCAAAGTCAAAATTATTGACATCCTCAACCTGGCAGAAATAAAGTGAGTCGTGCAACTCTTGAAGCACAACGAGTTGGGCGCCGTCGCTTGCCAGTTTCTTTATTTTGGCAACAAGAATTTTGCGATTGTCGTCAATACAAGCCGTGTTATGTTGTTGAATTATACCTATTTTCATCTTTTCATTGTGTTAGCAAAAAGTTGCATGGTCACGCAATGCAGCGAGCCATGTTGTTTGATAAGGGCGTTGCAATCTATGCCCACAACCTTGCGCCCAGGGAATGCTTCTTTAATAACCTCTAGTGCTTGCTGGTCGCAGTCTTGCCCATAAATGGGTACAAGCACTTGATGATTCATAATCAAGAAATTGGCATAGGTGGCTGGCATACGGCAGGAGGGGAGGTCAAACTCGCAAATGGGGGAAGGGCAGGGTAGTTTGAACAGTCTATAGGGCTCGCCCTGAGCGTTAGTGGCTTGACGTAGCTCGTCTTCCATAAGTTTGAGCGACTCATATTGCTCGTCATTCTCGTCGTCGCACCCCATATACACAATAGCGTTATTAGGGGCAAAACGAGCGATAGTGTCGATGTGTCCGTCGGTGTCGTCGCCAGTGAGATAGCCATTTTCAATCCAAAGGACTTTCTCGGCGCCAAAGCGGCGTTTCAGCTCATTATCAATCATCTCGCGAGTCATCCACGGGTTGCGGTTAGGCTCCAGAAGGCACGTTGCCGTTGTCATGATGGTGCCGTTGCCGTCGCTCTCCACGCTGCCGCCCTCAAGTACCATGTCGCGGTGACATTCCACATCGACTGCAAACGCTCCATTGTCGCGCAAGTTGCATGTAATTAAGTTGTCGTAACCGGCCGCAAATTTCATTCCCCAGGCGTTGAATGTGAAGTCAAGCAGAACGGGAGTGCCGTTTTTAATGACGGTGAGCGGACCAAAATCGCGCGCCCATGTATCGTTAATGCCTATCTCGAAGAAGCGGACGCGAGAGAAGTCTATGTCGCCCATCATTGCCTTCGTCTCTTCTATGTCGTGAGTGACAACCACGAGGTGCTCATCGTCAACAATAGCCCGTGCAATGTTGGCGTAACATTGATTGACCTCGTCAAGGTTGTCGGCCCAGTCGGTCCATTCATTAGGCCATGCCAGCAGCACGGCGTCCTGAGTTTCCCATTCGGCAGGGAAGCGTAGTTTAT
>JABUUJ010000014.1:106776-111934 GCA_021443235.1 Muribaculaceae bacterium | reverse complement strand
TCGTTACCAAATTCCTTGTATTGATCCCATAAAGTATACTGTGAATCAACGAGTTCATCAATAAACTCACGATAGCCGCTTTTGCGGTTATAGCCATGTGCATTGCACCACAACTTATAATCGTTGTTAAGTTCGGTATCACTTCTCAATAATGATGAGAACTCATCATCGAGCATTTTAGAGTTACCATAGCGGTCGAGTAATTCGCGTAGGATTTCAGAAATATCGTTCATAGTCAAGATGTTACTAAAACTACGTTTAACGGTAGTGATTTGTCGTTTCAAATTTAATACTTTTCTCTTAAATTACAAAACTTTTCACCCACCTTTTTTCAACAATCCTCAACCAAAAAAGCCCTGGAGAAATGAGCTCCAGGATTTTTCTATATGTTTGAGAAATGTTAGAACACTATGGCGTTCTTTACTTTATCGGGGAGAAGCGCATAGTCAAGCACATCGGATATGGTGTTGACGTAGTGGAACTTGACACCTTTGAGATACATTTCGTTTATATCCTCAATGTCCTTGCGATTTTCCTCGCACAGCATAATGTCGGTGATGCCCGAGCGCTTTGCGGCAAGTATCTTTTCCTTGATGCCGCCCACCGGCAGCACCTTGCCGCGCAGGGTAATCTCACCAGTCATTGCGAGGTGGCTGCGCACCTTACGCTGGGTAAAGGTCGACGCGAGAGATGTTGCCATGGTCACGCCTGCCGACGGTCCATCTTTGGGTACAGCTCCTTCGGGAACATGAATGTGTACATTATATTTGTCAAATACCTCAGGATCAATGCCGAGCATGTCGCAGTGAGCCTTGATGTATTGCAACGCAATCACAGCGCTCTCCTTCATCACGTCGCCCAGATTACCAGTTAGGGTAAGTTTCTCGCCCTTGCCCTTCGACAACGACGACTCAATGAAAAGGATTTCACCGCCCACAGCAGTCCACGCCAGTCCGGTCACAACGCCTGCAAAGTCGTTGCCCTCATACAAGTCGCGAGTAAAATTCTTGGGCCCCAAGTATTGAGCAAGCATATCAGCATCAATTGTGCTTGGGAACTCTTCGTCACAAGCCTTGAAGCGGGCAATCTTGCGTAGCACCTTGGCAATTTTCTTCTCAAGTTCGCGCACACCGCTTTCGCGTGTATATGAGTCGATAATGCCCGAGATTGCAGCTTGGCTGAACTTCACCTCCCCTTTCTTAAAGCCATTCTGTTCTTGCTGTTTAGGGATAAGGTGACGCTTGGCTATCTGGAGTTTTTCTTCCTGAATGTAGCCGCTGATTTCAATCACCTCCATGCGGTCGAGCAGGGGCTGACTTATTGTGGAGAGCGAGTTTGCAGTAGCGATAAATAGCACCTTCGACAGGTCATAGTCCACATCAATGTAGTTGTCGTGGAAACGGCTATTCTGCTCGGGATCAAGAACTTCAAGCAGCGCATTTGAGGGGTCGCCCTTGTAGTCTTTGCCCACTTTGTCAATCTCATCAAGAACGATTACGGGGTTGGATGTTCCCGACTTAATCATTGCGTCGATAATGCGGCCGGGCATTGCGCCAATGTAAGTGCGGCGATGGCCGCGAATCTCGGCTTCATCGTGCAGACCACCAAGCGAAATGCGCGCATACTTGCGGTTTAGTGCCTCGGCAACCGAACGTCCCAGCGAGGTCTTGCCCACTCCCGGAGGTCCATAAAGGCAAATAATTGGAGCCTTGAGGTCACCGCGTAACTTTAAAACTGCCAGATGCTCAAGGATGCGATTTTTAACATCGTCAAGCCCATAGTGGTCTTTATTCAGTTTTCTCTCAACCTTTTTTAGGTCGAAATTGTCTTTGCTGTAGGTAAACCAAGGCAAGTTGAGGAAGTTGTCGAGATAGGCATACTGCACGGCATAGTCGGGCGACTGGGGGTTGAGTCGCTCCAACTTGCGGAACTCTTTGTCGAAGACTGCCTGGATATTCTTGTCCCAATTCTTCTTGGCTGCGCGATTTTCAAGTTCATCAAAGTCGTCGCCTCCACCGTTGCCCAACTCTTCCTGGATGGTGCGAATTTGCTGTTGCAGGAAGTGCTCGCGCTGTTGTTGTGAGATGTCTTCGCGTGTGCGCGATTGTATATCGGCCTTAATTTCAACCAATTGAGCTTCTTGACGCAGGTTGGAGTAGAGCATGTAGCCACGCTTTTTCATGTTGCGTTCTTCAAGCATAGCCTGTTTTTTCTCGGGGTCGAACTGCACATTGGTTGCGAGAAAGTTAATCAGGTAGTAGGCGTTGTCAATATTCTTCATCGCAAACGCGAGTTCGCGACCGCTTTCGCCCATATTGGCAAGCATGTTGAAAGTAATCTCGGTGATTGA
This sequence comes from Muribaculaceae bacterium, assembly GCA_021443235.1. Lineage (GTDB taxonomy): Bacteria > Bacteroidota > Bacteroidia > Bacteroidales > Muribaculaceae > Sodaliphilus. The sequence continues at coordinate 109,584 of JABUUJ010000014.1, read as the reverse complement.
CGACACAAGCACCTTAAACTCGGCGTCACGACTGCCGGCCCTTGTTTCGTCGCACAGCGAGACGCGTGCCTTGAGGTAGGGTTCGCTCTCCACAATCTCGTGCATAGCAATGCCATGTCGGCCTTGCAATATCACATTTGTGGAACCGTCGGGCAATTCTATCACTTTGATAATCTCGGCAAGAGTGCCAAATTTATATAGGTCGTTTTGCCCAGGATCCTCTATTTGTCGGTCAATTTGGCAGATTACGCCTATGCGAGTGTGACGTTTGGATGCCTCGTTGATGAGTTTCATCGATTTCTCTCGCCCCACAGCCACAGGCATCGTCATGCCCGGAAAGAGCACCAGGTCGCGCAATGCCAGTACCGGAACGATCATCATGCCGTTCTCGTCGGTATCGGGTGCCTCATCGTTAGTCGTATGTATTTCAGTGATTATGGGCATAACGTGAGTTGGAGCACACTCAATGTTTTCGTCTAAAAATTTCTTCATTTATGTATTTAATGAATTGTTCTATCTTCTATATAATGCAAAAATAGTGCCAAGGTCACTCATGATGATATGGCTCGTGGTTGAGTATAGTGAAGGCGCGATAAAGTTGCTCGGTAAAGAACAAGCGAATCATCTCGTGCGAAAATGTCATCTTGCTTAACGACAACTTGTCATTGGCGCGACCATACACCTCGGGCGAAAAGCCGTAAGGGCCACCAACAACAAATACCACTCGTTTCACGCCACTCGCCATTCGTTTTTGGACATAGATGGAGAATTCAACCGAGCTATATTCCTTGCCATGCTCGTCGAGCAACACAACGTAGTCGCTCACATCTATGTGTTGCATGATTGAGGCTCCTTCGGCCTGCTTTTGCTGGGCTTCGGTGAGTTTCTTGGTATTCTTGGCATCATTAAGGTGCTGAATATCAAACGAAACATAGTGCGACAGCCTCGACACATACTCGTCAATGCCCTGCTTTAGGTAGCCAGTAGCTGTCTTACCTACAACCATCAACGTGAACTTCATGATTTAATCAACAAGTTGCTCAAATGTCAAACCAACAAACGAGTCCAGAATCACATGGGCATATTGTGCCACGACATCACGAGGATTGGTAGTTGTGAGCGCAACCACTTTGCCTCCAGCAGCCTGGGCCGCCTTAAGTCCCTTGACCGAATCTTCAAAAATTAGGCAATCCTTTGCCTCAACACCCAGTTTCTGCGCTCCCAGCAAGAAGCACTCGGGATGTGGCTTGGAATTAGTGACCATGTCGCCGGTGACAATAGCCTTGAAGTAGTTCTTGAAAGTGGGATGCTGGCTGTAGACGGCATTCATCTTCTCATCGTCGCTGCTGGTAACGATGCATGCGGGTATTCCCAGTTTGTTGAGCGACGCCAGAAACTCTTGTACGCCAGGGAAAAACACATATGGCATAGTGCTCTGAAACTCCATCAGCATTTCGGTAATGAGCCTACGGGTTTCTTCATTGCTATAATATGTGTGAAGAATCTCAAATAAGTTTGTGCCTTTTATTACACTGGAAAAATTGGGAATGTGAGTGGGGAAACGCTCCTCCACTTTATCCCAAAAACGGCTATAAATGCCCTCAGTGTCAAGAATCACACCGTCTAAATCAAATAAGACTCCTTTAATTTTACTCATCAATTATCTTTGTCAGTGAAAAACTTTGCAAAGATACAACAAAATCAGTAATTTTGTAGAGAAATAGGATATAGAAATGATTGAAGAACTGCAAATAAGGGTTACTCCACGCACCGCTTTCAGCGAAAAAGGCATTATACACTACATTGCCAGCGAGCAACAGATTGAGGAAAACCGCATTAAGGGCGTGCGCATTGTGAAGCGCTCTATTGATGCACGTCAGCGCAATGTGATGGTGAATCTAGCTGTGCGCACCTATATTGACCAGCCTGTAACCAACGAGCATCTGGTCGAGCCGATTAAGTATGAGAAAGTCAGCGGCGAGAACCAGGCCATTGTCGTTGGCGCCGGACCTGCCGGACTCTTTGCTGCATTACGGCTTATTGAGCTGGGCGTGAAACCTATTGTGCTTGAGCGTGGTAAGAATGTGAAAGACCGCCGCGTGGATGTGGCTCGCATCTCGCGTGAGGGAATAGTCGACCCCAATAGCAACTATTGCTACGGAGAGGGCGGTGCCGGTGCCTATAGCGATGGAAAACTATACACACGCAGCAAGAAGCGCGGCTCGGTGCAACGCATTCTGGGCATTTTTTACCAGCATGGAGCCAGCGAGAACATCCTCATTGATGCACACCCTCACATCGGCAGCGACAAGTTGCCGCACGTGATTGAGGCAATGCGCAACACAATTATCGACTGTGGCGGTGAGGTGCGATTTATGACGCGTGTAACCGACCTCGTTATCGAGGACAACAAAGTGACTGGTGTTGTTACTGATAATGGTGATGTTTTTCACGGTCCGGTGATTCTTGCCACTGGGCACTCGGCGCGCGACGTCTATGAGATGCTTGATCGCCGACAGGTCGCTGTTGAACCAAAGGGAATTGCCGTGGGAGTAAGGCTTGAACATCCGCAACATGTTATCGACAAACTGCAATATCACTCGCCAGCTGGACGTGGCGAATTCTTGCCAGCAGCCGAGTATAGCTTTGTGACTCAGATTAATGGACGAGGCGTCTACTCGTTCTGCATGTGCCCGGGTGGGGTAGTGGTACCCGCTGCCAGCGCGCCGGGCCAATTGGTGGTTAATGGCATGTCGCCCAGCCTACGTAACACCTACTGGGCCAATTCGGGCATGGTGGTTGAGATTC
>JABUUJ010000014.1:100518-106723 GCA_021443235.1 Muribaculaceae bacterium | reverse complement strand
TTTTCAAGAAGACCTTGAGCACGAAGCATTCAAGCAGGCAGGAAACACTCAGGTTGCCGGTGCGCAACGCATGAAAGACTTTGTGGATGGCAAGCCGTCGAAGAACATACCGCCGGCATCGTTCCCAGCAGGATTACAGCCGTCGCGCCTTGACCAGTGGCTGCCGCCATTCATCGCTGGCCGTCTGCGCAAGGGCTTTAAGGTGTTTGACCGCACTCGCCGTGGGTTTCTCACCAACGATGCCATCGTGATAGGCGTTGAGACCCGAACCTCTTCGCCAGTGCGTATCCCACGCGATAACGAGCATCTCAATCACCCGTCGCTGAACGGGTTGTATCCCTGTGGCGAAGGAGCAGGATTTGCTGGAGGCATTGTTTCAAGCGCCATCGACGGCGAACGTTGCGCCGAGTCGCTCGTCGCCACCCACTTCCCTTCAATTACCAATTCTTAACTCGTAATTCATAATTTATGAAGTGATAAAGGGGGATGGTTCTCTTTTATTGCCAGGCAGAAAAAAGCACCGGGCTTCTTGCGGAGTCCGGTGTTGTTTTTTGTAGAGTTGTGAGATTGAGGTTTACTCAGCAGCGGGAGCCTCGGCAGCGGGAGCCTCGGTGTTCTCGGCAGCAGCTTCAGCCTCGGCGGCAGCCTTAGCTGCAGCGATTTCGGCTTTCTTCTTTGCTACGGCCTCAGCCTTAGCCTCATTCTTCTTTACTTCCTCTTCAAGAGCTTTCTTTGCGTTGGCCTTCTTAGCCTCACGCTCAGCATTCTTAACATTCTCAAGCTTAGCAGCCTTCTCGGCCTTCCAAGCGTTGAAACGACGCTCGGCCTCAGCCTGATCAAAAGCGCCTTTCTTTACACCGCCCTGGAGGTGCTTCATCAGCATCACGCCTTCGCGAGAAAGGATGTTACGAACTGTGTCGGTAGGAATTGCTCCTACATTCACCCAGTAGAGAGCGCGCTCGAAATTTAAACTTATTGTAGCAGGATTAGTGTTGGGGTTATACGAACCAATCCTTTCAATAAATCTACCATCTCGTGGTGCCCTGCTATCGGCGATGACAATGGGATAGAACGCGTAGTCTTTGTGACCGTGGCGCTGTAATCTAATTTTAGTTGCCATTTAGATAAAAATAGTTTAAATTTTGTTGTTAATTCTCATAAAAAAGGCAACCGCATTACGGTTACCTCTTTGTTGTCTTAAAAGGACTCGAACCTTTACTAACAGGACCAGAATCTGTCGTGCTACCATTACACCATAAGACATTCCGTCAATTGCGTTGCAAAGGTACTGCTTTTTTTTTAACTGGCAAGGTCTTTTGCAAGTTTTTTTCAAAAAATATTGTTTTTTTGACCAAAAACACCCTCAGTTGGCTGTTCAGGCTACACATTCTATTTTATAATGTGTGCTTACTCGTGGTCCTGTACGGGGAGAGAGCTCTGGATAATTTGGCGACACTTGGTGCTTGCCATGGCAGCATCGTGCCCGTTCTCACCAGGCTCGATGGGGTCGTGCACTGTCATGGTGATAGTGCCAGGGGTGACGTTGAATGTGCTGCGCGGCATCACCTTGAATGAGCCGTCGATTGTGACTGGCACCAGTGGCAGTCCAAATTCAACGGCCAGCTTGAAGGCCCCCATTTTGAAAGGTCCCATCTTGCCTGTCTCGGTGCGGCGTCCCTCGGGGAAGACGACAATTGAAATGCCACCTTTCAATTTTTTCTCGGCATCATTAATGGTTGCCTTGATGCCTGCTGGACTCTTAGTGTCGACCATTATGTGCCCGGCAGCTCGGCAAGCCCATCCCATAAACGGGATATTAGTGAGACCCTTGCGCATCATCCACTTGAACTCGTGCCCAAGAAAACCATAGATAGAGAATATGTCGTAGGCGCCTTGGTGATTGGCCACAAACACATAGGAAGTGTTTGTCTTCACATGCGGCGAGCGTATAACCTTAACTCTAACAAGGAAAATGTTGCACCATAGCCATCCCCACGCCACGCCCATAAAATGCCCCCATTTCTTTCGGCTGAAAATTGAGCCAATCATAACACTCAATGCTACAATGATAGTGATAACGACCATTAACGGCGTGGCAACGAGCCACTGATAGATGCGATATATAAATAACTTCATAAATATGCCTTTTCTTGAGTGCAAAAGTACAAAAAAACAATGTAATTTCCAACATTTTTTAATTTTGTTGTGAAATTACATTGTTAAAATTCAGCCTTTATATTCAGGTTACTTTGCCTCAGCGTCGGGAGCAATGAGTTTGTAGCCCTTGCCGTGAATATTGATAATCTGGATATCGGGGTCGTCTTTCAGTTTCTTGCGCAGCTTAGTGATGTAAACATCCATTGAGCGCGCGTTGAAGTAATTGTCGTCGATCCAGATGGTCTTGAGGGCGAAATTGCGCTCAAGAATCTCGTTAACGTGAGCACACAGCAGGCTCAGCAGCTCGCTCTCCTTGGTAGTGAGGGGCTCGCTCTTCTCGTCGGTGAAAAGGACCTGGCGCTGAGTGTCGAATGTGAACTTGCCAATCTTGTAGACGGTTACCTCTTTGCCCTTCTTGCCCTTAACACGGCGTAAGATTGCCTCGATGCGCAGCTTGAGCTCTTCCATCGAGAAGGGTTTGGTGATATAGTCGTCGGCACCAATCTTGAAGCCTTCGAGCACATCTTCCTTCAGAGCCTTGGCAGTAAGGAAAATAATGGGCACGTCGTTGTTGACAGTGCGGATTTCCTGTGCCAACTGGAAACCATCTTTCTTGGGCATCATCACATCAAGCAGGCAGATGTCATATTTCCCCTTAAGAAAAGCTTTGTATCCACTCTCTCCATCGGGGAAAAGCTCAGCTTTGTAGCCTTTGTCCTCGAGATACTCACGGGTTAATGTTCCCAGGTTCTCATCATCCTCACACAGTAAGATTTTCATTTTTTCTTCCATAACTTTTTACTTTAAAAGCGGTAATATAATTATAAATTTTGTTCCCTTATTCAATTCGCTCTCGGCCTTGATGGTTCCATTAAATAGCGTCACCATCTTGTGGACGTAGGCAAGACCCAGGCCGAAGCCCTTCACATCATGCCTGTTGCCAGTCGAGACGCGGTAGAACTTCTCAAAAATTTTCTTCAGGTCCTCGCGCTTGATACCTATTCCGTTGTCGGCTACCACGATTTGCAGGTGGTCCTCATCGGGGTTGGAGGTAGTTACCGAGAGCTTGAGAGGCTCATCTTCGCGGCGATACTTGATAGCGTTGTCAAGCAGGTTGAAAATCACATTGGTGAAATGCATCTTGTCAACATTGATAATGGGGTCCTCGTCCTCAAAGACAAAGTCGATTTCTCCGCCAAAGTTCTCCACCTTGAGCTTGAATGTGTTAACGACGCCATATATCAGCTCGTCGGCATCTACCTCAGAGAGCTTCATCGTGGCGTTCTTGCGATCAAACATCGACATCTGCAGCACCTTCTCAACTTGGAAACGCAAGCGCTTGGTCTCGTCATTAATCACCGTTGACACTTGCTTGAGACGCTCGGGACTCTTGCGCACCGAGTCATCGCCCAACATCTGCGCAGCAATCGAAATCGACGAGATAGGCGTTTTGAACTCGTGTGTCATGTTGTTGATAAAGTCATTCTTCATCTCGGTGAGCTTCTTCTGCCTGAATGCCACGATGATAGTGTAGATGAAGATAAACAGCAGCAATAGAGAGAACGCAAACGACGGGAAGATAAACTTCACCGACGAGAAAATATAATTACCCTTGGTGGGGAAATATACATATAGGTAGTTATGCTTGTTTACCGGGTCGTTGGGAAACAGGACTTGGTTGTAAACGTCAAGTTTATGCACGGGGGCATATCCTGCAGTCTGATACACAATGCCTGACGAGCGACTAATGATTGCAAACTCGAATGGTACTTTCAGGCCATTGTTCTCAAACTCGTGCTTAAGGTAGTCGCGTACGGTAACCGAGTCGGCTCGCTCGGTAATGGGGCGATTGCTCGACTGTGATAAGATTGTGAGTATCACCTCATTAAGTAAGCTTTTTTGATAAAGATACTGTCCTTTCAGAATTTCTTGCTTAGATTGATAACTATCACTCAAGTCTTTCAAGTGACTCAAGTTGGCAGGGCGTTGCACTTTAATTCCATCGATTGTCGTAGCGGTATTGTCGGGTGTCGCGCCTATGTTGGTATCATCAAACATGTCATCAAATTTGCCCGCCGAGCTATAAACTGCCTCGGCCTCTCTCAAGTCCTGATCAAGGTAGAACTTGGTCTCGTTTTGCTCAAGCATTGTCGTTACGCTATAAAGGCTGCGTGTGACCATCTCCGAAAATTGCTCGTCGCGCATCTTCGTCATGTTTTCCATATACATGATTTGCATGAAGAGAAGACCTAAAATGGTAAAGGCCATCACTACAGTCAAGAGCCATATCGTCGATTTCTTCATCTAAGAGCAAATTTAACATTACGGCGCAAAATTAACACTTAAATGTGAAAAAGCAAAATAATTTTTGCAATTTCTGCTGATTTTGCCCAAAAAAAAGTTTCCAGCAGCCATTTTAACCACAAAAAACGCCTTTTATGCTAAAAACTTTTTATAATAAATGGCAGATGCCAGCATCGTGCCTTGAGCGGCGATGTGGCATCTGCGTGATGTGGTTATGTGATGTTTTATGTTAAGGCTCGCGACCTTCAACGATGGCCTCGGTGTCGTGGGCAATCATGTATTCCTCGTCGGTCATGACAACGACAACCTTAACCTTACTGTCGGGAGTGCTGATTTCGCCTTCTTTGCCGCGCCAGGTCTTCTTGTTGATCTCTTCATCAATCTTAACGCCGAGGAACGAGAGATTGTCGCACACAACTTTACGTGTATCGACTTGATTCTCGCCCACACCGCCGGTGAATGCGATTATGTCCACGCCGTTGAGCTCGGCAGCATAAGCGCCCACATACTTGAGGATGCGCAGCTCATACATGTCAAGAGCCAGCTTGCAGTTCTTGTTGCCTGCCTCGGCAGCGTCAACGACCTCGCGCATGTCGCTTGAAACGCCGGTAACGCCGAGCACACCACTCTGCTTGTTGAGGATGCCCAGCATGTCGTTAGCGCTGTAGTTATACTTGTCCATGAGGTAGAGCAGAGCACCGGGATCAACGTCTCCCGAGCGAGTGCCCATCATGAGACCCTCGGTGGGGGTGAGGCCCATAGTGGTGTCGATGCACTTTCCGTCCTTGATAGCGCTGATAGATGCGCCGTTACCAATGTGGCAGCAAACAATCTTCTTGCCAGCGGGATCAACGCCCAGCATCTCGCACACGCGTGCCGAGACAAAGCGATGGCTCGTGCCGTGGAAGCCATAGCGACGCACGTGGTCGTCGGTGTAGAACTTCTCGGGCACGGCATAACGGTAGGCCTTGGCGGGCATAGTCTGGTGGAAAGCGGTGTCAAACACAGCCACCTGCGGAACATTGGGAAGCACCTGATCAATAGCCTCAATGCCCTGCATGTTAACGGGGTTGTGAAGTGGAGCAATGGGGTAGCACTCCTTAATCATGGCCTTTACCTCGTCGTTGATGAGAACACTCTTGCTGAATTTCTCGCCCCCGTGCACTACGCGGTGGCCCACTGCGTCGATTTCGTCAAACGACTTGATGCAGCCATACTCGGCGCCAGTGAGGATGTCGAGAATCGACTTGATGGCCCCAACATGGTCGTTGATGTCGAGTGCGATCTCCTTCTTGCTGCCGTCTTCAAACTTCAGTTTAATGAATGCATCGGGAAGCCCGATTTTCTCTACTCCACCCTCGGCAAGGGTCTTGTTTGCCTTAATCTCAATAAGTTTATACTTTACGGAACTACTGCCGCAATTGAGAACTAAAATATTCATATTAATTATATTAAAAATTTAATTATCGGTTAATTGCTTGGTTACATGTCAAGAGGATAGTCTTGTAAACTTCTTCCTCGTTACAGCCGCGTGACAAGTCGTTGACCGGAGCAGCAAGACCTTGAAGCACAGGACCCACGGCAGTAGCGCCACACAAGCGCTGCACCAGCTTGTAACCTATATTGCCTGCTTCAAGGCTGGGGAAAACAAGCACATTGGCATTGCCGGCGATTTTGCTGCCAGGAGCCTTGCTCATGCCCACGCTGGGCACGATTGCAGCGTCGGCCTGCAGCTCACCGTCAA
>JABUUJ010000014.1:93149-100477 GCA_021443235.1 Muribaculaceae bacterium | reverse complement strand
TTACCACCTTGTCAACCTTCTCGTGCTTGGCGCTTCCCTTGGTCGAAAAACTCAGCATAGCGATTTTGGGGTTCTCAATGCCGGCAAGAGTGCGGGCGGTATGGTCGGCCGAAACAGCTATCTGCGCCAAATCCTCGGCTGTGGCATCGGGCAGAGCGGCACAGTCGGCAAACACCATCACACCGTTGTCGCCATAGGGAGAGCCAACGGGCAGAATCATGATAAACGCACCCGAAACGGTTTTTACACCAGGAGCGGTCTTAAGGATTTGGAAAGCGGGGCGCAGCACATCGCCGGTTGCATTCAGCGCGCCAGCCACCTGTCCGTCGGCATCTCCAGCCTTGATAAGGAGGCAACCCAAATAAAGAGGATCCTTCACTTTCTTGAGAGCATCTTCCATGGTCACACCCTTATTTTTGCGTAGCTCAAAGAAAAGCTGTGCATATTTCTCAACGCTTTCATTGTCGTTAGGATCGATGATTGATGCCTTGCCTATGTTGGGCAGTCCCAGTGTGTTGGCCTGTGACAAGATATCGTCTTTGTTGCCGATTAGTATGACTTGAGCTACTTCCTCGGTAAGGACACGGTCGGCTGCACGCAGGGTGCGGGGTTCGGTACTCTCGGGTAATACGATGCGCTGCTTGTGCGCAATTGCTTTTTGTTTTAGTTTTTCAAAAAGTGGTTCCATATATTGTTTTTAAATAGTATTTTTCTACAATCAGTTAAAGCAACTAAATTAGTTGCAAATTTAGTCATTTTTTTCAATCCACACATCAATAAAGGCACAAAAATGCGTCACAAGTCGTTAAAAAATCGTTTTCACTTGCGATAGTTTGAGGTTTGTTGTAATTTTGTGTCGCATTTTCGCAAAACACTGCTTATTTAATGAGATTGAAGAAGCTATATTATTTCATGCTGAAGACTTTTCTTCCGCAATTCATGATGACATTCATTATATGTCTGTTCATCGTGATGATGCAGTTTTTGTGGAAGTATATCGACGAGCTCGTGGGCAAGGGGTTGAGTGTTGACGTAATTGCCGAGCTGTTTTTCTACGCCGCGCTGTCGTTTGTGCCACTTGCCCTGCCGCTGTCGATATTGCTTGCGTCGCTCATGACATTTGGCAACTTGGGCGAGCATGTTGAGCTCACGGCGATGAAGTCGTCGGGCATATCGCTCACCAAGGTAATGGCGCCGCTTTTCGTCTTGCTTAGTATTGTGGCGGTGGGAGCGTTTTTTTTCCAGAACAATGTGCTGCCCAAGTCGCAGGTAAAGATGTGGACGCTGATGTTCTCCATGCGCCAAAAAACGCCCACGCTCGATATCCCCGAAGGCACCGTTTACACGCAAATTCCTGGCTACAACCTTTATGTGAAGAAAAAAGGGAAGGGCAACGACATGCTATATAATATGATTATATATGACGTGTCGAGTGGTGCCGGCTACCCACGCGTAGTCACTGCCGACTCGGGCCGCCTGAGTTTCACCCCTGACAAACAGCACCTCGTGCTAAACATGTATCACGGCAACTGGTATGAGGACATGAAGTCGGGGTCGGGTGCGAGAATGGGCGAGTCGTTGTATCGTCGCGAGTCGTTCAAAGATAAGGAAATCATGATCAGGTATGACGCCAATTTTACCCGCATGGACGAGGACGCGATGCGTTCACAATATGTGGGTAAAGACATTGCCGAGTTGCGACAAACCATCGACTCGGTGAATTTACACGTCGACTCGGTGTCGGCAGCCATAAGTCGTGACCTGAGGGTGATGCCAGTTTGTGGTGTCCCGCCTAAGAAATTTGAGTTTGTAGATAGTGGCAAGACACGTCAAACCATCAATAAGGTTGTGCTGGACCATCCTGTTAACTTTGACTCGCTCATGCAGTCGCTGCAGCCCACTGCGCGCCACATGGTGTGCGAGCAAGCGATGTCGTCGGCAATGAACCAGAAGCAAGACTTTGAGTTCCGTGGTTTTGCACTCACCGACGACAATTTTACTATACGCCGTCACGAGATTGAGATGTGGAAGAAGTTCACCCTGTCGCTGGCATGCATCATCTTCTTCCTAATCGGAGCTCCGCTGGGTGCTATCATACGCAAGGGAGGACTGGGAACACCCATTGTGATTTCGATTATTCTTTTCATTATATATTATATCATCGACAACATCGGTTATAAGCTTGCGCGCGACGGTCGCTGGGTGGTATGGGAAGGCATCTGGCTTAGCTCGGCAGTCTTATTGCCACTTGGCATATTCTTGACCACCAAGGCTGTAAATGACTCGGCGGTATTTAACCCCGACGTGTGGATGAACTTCTTGCGTCGCATCACTGGTATGCATCAGGTGCGCAAACTCGCTGTCAAGGAGATGGTGATGAGCGATGTGGAGTCACATGTTGCTATCGAAATGGCGCAGGCTCTCAAAGAATCTTGTTCGCAGTTCTTGCAGCGCTATCCTGGCCGTCAGTCCTATATTGAGTATTGGAAACATGGATATGATAAACCCGCTCTGCGTGCTCTCTCAAAGCAGATTGATGACATTGCCGAGTATATGTCTAACTCTCGCGATCAGATGGTAATTAACAAGGTGATGGACTATCCCGTTATACGCAACTTACTCACTTATCATCCCACCAGGATTCCGAAACTTGGTCTTGCGTTTGCCGTCCTGTTCCCCATCGGCTTGCCGTTCTATCTTGTGGGACTCAGGCACCAGCGCAATCTAAAGCGCGACATTGAACTCACGGTGCGTGTGAGCGACCAGCTCATCGCAATTCTCAACAACGAGTACACCCGCGAGATGGAATACAATCCCTCGTGAAAATCACCCCAACGATAAAAACAAGCGCTGCCCGACGATTAATGCCAGGCAGCGCTATTGCTATTATGAGTTGATGAATTCCGAGGGGCAAGCTTTATTCAGCCTCTTCAACGTCGCTCAGGTCGACTGCATAGTAAACCTTCTTGCCAGTGGGGTAGAGGCCTGTGATAAACATCACCTTGTCGTCGGTTGAGCGCATAATCTGATTGTAAATGTTCTCAACATCCTCGCGAGTGCTCACGGGAACATTGTTGATGTCGGTGATCACAAAACCGTCCTTCACGCCGGCTCTCTTGAACTTACCAGCCTTAACGCCCACGACCTTCAGGCCCTTAGAGATGCTGAGGTCGCGCTTCTCCTGGTCGGTGAGCTCGCTAAACGCACATCCTAACGAGAGCATGTCGCTGCTCTTGGTTATCTTGGTGCTGCCCTGATTGTTCTTGAGAGTCACATCGGTAGTTTTGAGCTTGTTGTCGCGATAATAAGAAATCTGAATCTTATCACCGGGACGCAGCTTGTTCATCTGCTCCTGCAGCTCGCCACTATTTTTCACCGAAGCGTCGTTAATCTTAACAATCACGTCACCCTCCTGCAGACCAGCTTCCTTGGCAGCACTCAGGTCGTTAACCTTGGCAACATAGATGCCTTCCTTTGTTGCGGTGATTTTGTGCTCTGAAGCAAGGTCGGCATCAAGCTCGTTGTACTGGATGCCCAGCACAGCACGCTGCACTGTTCCATACTGCTTGATGTCGGTGACAATCTTCTTTACGGTATTGCTGGGAACGGCGAACGAGAGTCCGGCGTAGTTACCCGTTTGCGACACAATCATCGTATTGATACCTACGAGCTCGCCAGCGGTGTTCACAAGCGCGCCACCACTGTTGCCTGGGTTAACGGCGGCATCGTGCTGGATGAAGGCCTTGATGCCGGCATTGCTCTCGGCCATGCCACGAGCCTTTGCGCTGATGATTCCAGCAGTCACAGTCGAGTTGAGCGAGAAGGGGTTACCCACTGCGAGCACCCACTGGCCCAACTTGATGTTGTCGCTATTGCCAAACACAACGGGCTGTAGGTCTTTTGCCTGAATCTTGATGAGGGCGATATCGGTGTTAGGGTCGGTTCCCACAACGGTTGCGTTATACTTACTGTTGTCATTAAGCACAACCTCAAGCTTCTCGGCACCGTCAATCACATGGTTATTAGTGACGATATAGCCATCGGCGCTGATAATCACACCCGAACCACTGCCTTTGGGTTGGGGTTTTGACTCGCTCTTCTGCTGCTGCTTGGGCTGCTGGCGGCGCTGCTGGCCAAAGCCAGGGCCAAAGAAGAAATCAAACGGGTCCCAATCGCCACCGCCATACATCTGCTGCTGACGTGGAGTCTCATAGCTCATGATGCTGACAACTGAGTTTATTGTCTTCTCGGCGACAACTGTGAAGTCGGTCGAAGCGTCGGGCATGCGCGTGGATACCTTCACAAAATTCTCTTCCTCGACCTTAGGGGTGTTTTTCGTGGGGAGAAACACATCTACATCGCCACCGGCAGTATTGAGAGCTGCGGTAGCCATCAACGTGGTTGCTGAACCTGCAATAGATGCACAAATAAGCAAAATTGCTAACTTACTATTCTTTTTCATAGTTCAAATATAATATGTTTAATTAAAATCATTTTAAATACCCATTCGTTAAAATCAACTTGTGGATTTCGGCGCCAAAAGTAATTATAAAATTGACAATAGCAATAATATTGCATAGCAATTTAAATTATATTAATAGGAAAATCTATCTTTTTAACTCCTTTAATATTTAACATTTTGAATTTAACATTTTAACATATCACCCTGCAATTTTCGTGCCAACACGATTTTGTTGTCGAAAAATGGTGTAGCGCACTGAACTTTTTTGTAATTTTGCAACTGTGACAGCGGAATGGCTTGTCGCTCGTCATCTGGCAACGGATATCGAGAGGAAAGTCCGGGCAACACAGAGCATCACATTTCTTAACGGGAAGCTGCGGGCGACCGTAGGGTTAAGGTGACAGAAAACAACCGCCAGCCACGGCTGGCAAGGGTGAAAAGGCGGGGTAAGAGCCCACCGGGCGCGATGGCGACACCGCGTGCCGCACTACCTGTGAGTTGCAAGGTCAAGTATATCGGCATTTAAGGGCTGCTCGTCCATTGTCGAGGGGTAGACTGCTATATCGCAGCAGCAATGTTGCGGACAGATAAATGACAGGCGGTTGCTCACGTGGCAACTACATAACCCGGCTTATAGTTCCGCTGTCATTTTTTATTAAAATTTTGAGAGTATATGAAGGAGAAAGTATTTGCTAAGCTGGCTCCCGTTGAAATTGGCGCCTATAGCAACGCCATCAAGTATGGCAACATTATTTTTGTGTCGGGACAACTGCCCGTAAACCCTGAGACGGGCTTCGTTCCCAAAACCATCAAGGAGCAAACCAAGCAAGTGATCGACAACATACGCAACATCCTTGCCGACGCAGGCGCCACGCTCGACAACGTGGTGAAAACCACCGTATATCTGCAAGAAATGTACCTGTTTAGTCAGATGAACGAGGTTTATGCCAAGGAGTTCAGCGAGCCTTATCCGGCACGCACGTCGCTTGCAACCAAGGAGATGGCCAAGGGGGCATTGGTGTCGCTTGATGTTATCGCAGTAATTGACTGACTTTCATGATTTCCTATAGCGAAGCCGTCGACTACCTGTTTAATCAGCGACCGGCATTTGAACGCCAAGGAGCAAGTGGCTACAAGCCTGGGCTTGACACTACTATGGCGCTTGACGCAATATACGGCCACCCACATGAGCACTACCACATCATTCATGTCGCCGGGTCCAATGGGAAAGGTTCGGTTGCAAGTCTCTTGGCAGCTATTCTGCAGTCGCAAGGCTACACTGTGGGACTTTACACATCGCCGCATTTTGTCGATTTCAACGAGCGAATTAGGGTGAATGGCGAGCCCATTCCTCACGACAGAGTGGCGGAGTTTGTCGACAATTTCATCTCAAGCAAGGCTTCGCTCGACCCATCTTTTTTTGAACTCACCACAATACTTGCGTTCAAATACTTTGAGGAGCGCAAGGTCGATTTCGCCGTAGTTGAGGTGGGGTTGGGAGGCCGCCTCGATAGCACTAATATAGTCACGCCCATCCTGAGTATTATAACAAGCATTTCATTAGACCACACCGAGTTTTTGGGCAATACAATCGCATCGATTGCCAGCGAGAAGGCCGGCATCATTAAGCCCAACGTCCCTGTGGTTGTTGGAAAAGTTGATGATAGCGCAAGGCAGGTAATTGCCCAAAAAGCCCGATTAAATGGTAGCAAAGCATTGTTTGTAAGTGATATCTACAATAATGTGTCCTTTGAAAACAAGGATGGGTATTTGACGGTGGAAACGGCAGAATTTGGCAATATTGAATGCCAACTTACTGGCGATTATCAACGCCAAAATATTATGGCTGCGCTTGCTGCCATCGGCGAGTTGAGACGGGGTGGGGTAGTCATTGATAACGATAGCGTGAAGGATGGCTTTAAGAATGTGTGCTCTCTCACCGCATTTCGCGGCCGATGGACCACGCTGGCACAGTTGCCACTGGTCGTGTGCGACTCGGCACATAACATCGATGGCATTACATATGCAATGAAACAGTTGTCGGCTATGCCATGCGACATACTTCACATTGTTGTTGGCTTCATGGCCGACAAAGACCTTGCACGCATATTGAAACTGCTCCCAAAACAGGCGACCTACTACTTCACACAGGCATCGACACCACGAGCGCTTAAAGCCGACAAACTTAAAGAGATGGCTGCCGAGGTCGGATTAAATGGCAGTTCATTTTGTCGCATTAAAGATGCCTATGCCGCTGCTCTGGACTCTGCCAAAACGACCGATGTGGTTTATGTGGGTGGCAGTATGTATGTCCTTGCCGAGTTATTTGAGTTTATTGACAAGACAAAGGCGTGAAAGCTATGATTTACTGGCAATTATTCTATACTTTCTTTAAGATAGGGCTGTTCACCTTTGGCGGTGGATGGGCGATGATCTCCATCATGCAACGCGAGATTGTCGACAGCCACAAGTGGATTGAGAAGAGCGAGTTTATCGACTTGCTCGCTGTGGCACAGTCAATGCCCGGCATCCTTGCCGTGAACATCGCCACCGTGATGGGCGATCGCCTGAAAGGGATGAAGGGTAGTTTGGCTGCGGCTTTTGGCACGATATTGCCATCTTTTGTCATTATTCTTGTCATTGCCATCTTTCTTACGCCCGACACTATCAAGAACAATGAGGTTATAAGTAGAATTTTCAAGGGAATACGCCCCGCGGTGGTGGCGTTGATTATTGCTCCCGTAATCACTACCGCTCGCAATTGCGGCATCACGTGGAAAACGGTTATCATACCCATTGCGGTGGCTTTACTCATCTATTCTCGCCTGCCGGTGTTGTCAAATCCTATCGTTTATATCGTGCTTGG
>JABUUJ010000014.1:91153-93080 GCA_021443235.1 Muribaculaceae bacterium | reverse complement strand
TGAAACTCGTGTGGGCCTACCTCAAAATCGGCCTGTTTGGCTTTGGAGGTGGCTATGCCATGCTGTCGCTCATCCAGAGCGAGGTTGTGGAGAGCGGATGGATTACAAGCCAGATGTTCACCGATATCGTGGCAATCTCCCAAATGACGCCTGGCCCTATAGGAATTAACAGTGCCACTTACATTGGCTATGTGGTTACGGGAAGCGTGTGGGGCTCGATACTTGCCACGGTCACTGTGGTATTGCCACCGTTTGTGCTTATCTTGCTTGCCAGCCACTACATCAGGCAGCATCACGACAGCATTTACATTCAGGGCGCATTCAAAGGGCTTCGCCCTGTTGTGGTAGGACTTATCGCATCGGCGGCGCTGCTGCTCATCAACAGTGAGAACTTTGGATATGAGTTGTCGCAACGCGCCATCTCGGTCATTATCTGCATTGTTTCATTTTGCGTTGTCATGTTCACACGCATCCATCCCATTGCGGTAATTGTTGCTGCGGGCATGGTGGGATTTCTCATTTTTTAGGTAATAAATAGGCTCAAATTTCAAGTTGTTGAAAAATAATGAGCCTAATACTTTATCAATTGCGAGTATTTTCTTACCTTTGTACGTTAAATACATTAGAAACCCCTGACTTTGGATACATTTATCTCAATAATAATAGGTTGCTTATCGATAGGCGTAATCCTTTCGGCTCCTATGGGACCCATTGGTATCATGTGCGTGCAGCGCACTTTGAACAATGGGCGCCAATCGGGTTTCTATACAGGAATCGGGGCAGCGTTATCCGATTTATTCTATTGTTTATTAGCTGGTTTAGGTGTTTCGTTTGTTACCGACTTTATTGAGAGCAACGTCAATCTGATGCAGGTATTGGGCAGTGTGATTCTCATTGTGTACTCAATCTACATGATAATTCACGACCCCATAAAGAAGCACATCGATAACGACGATAATGGCGATAATCTAAGGCGCGACGTGATAACAGGTTTTTTCCTTACGTTGTCCAACCCTATGATTGTATTCCTCATTCTGCCCTTGTTTGCACGATTCTCTTTTCCACTGGCCACCCATCGTTTCTACCATTACATCACAGGCTATATTTTCATTGTTGCCGGAGCGTTGTTATGGTGGTATGTAATCACTTTCGCGGTCGACAAAGTGCGTGCACGCTTTAACATTAACAGTATGCGTGCCATTAACCGCGTTATGGGCGTCCTGCTTTTCATCTTGTCGCTTTACGGCCTGGTTAACGGAGCAATTTCCTATCTCACTCAATTACATTTGATATGATAACCCCTAAGTCGTTGACTGTTGTGTCAATCAACCATTTCGACGCAATGCCCATCAAGGACATCGCGCTCGAAATGGCTCAAATGCCACACCATAGCATCGAGTGCGTCAACTGGCCTGCGGTCAGCGACTATCGACCTGAGGCAAACTTTGCTATCGCTCATAGCGAGAAATATATCTATGTTCACTTTAATGTCAACGGCGAGGACCTGCGCGCTGTCAATACCGCCAATTTAAGTCCTGTGGCCGATGACAGTTGCGTAGAGTTTTTCCTGCAAGTGCCCGGCAGTCCCGAGTACTGGAACTTTGAGTTTAACTGCATTGGGGCTGTTAATGCCAGTCATCGAGAGCACCGTCCCGATGCCGTGAGGCTTAACGACGAGCAGATAGCATTAATAAAGCGCTATGCGTCGTGTGGCAATGAAGCATTTGAGGAAATAAGCGGACAGCACGAGTGGTCGCTCACTATCGCTATCCCGTTTAGCCTCATTAGCGACTGCAAGCCCGATTATATCATGGGCAATTTCTACAAATGCGCTGGCAAGACCAGCCATCCACATTATCTGTCGTGGAGTCGCATTGACACCGAGAAACCTAATTTTCATGTTCCGCAATACTTTGGCAAACTGATT
>JABUUJ010000014.1:89367-90966 GCA_021443235.1 Muribaculaceae bacterium | reverse complement strand
GGTCCGCTGCACGGCATGAAGGTGATGGCCGAGATTGGCTATCTCGACAATCGTGAGACGGCGATTATTGAGTCGGCACAGGCCAACGGGCTGGCATTGATTCCCACATCAATGCGTGATCCCTCAAAGACCACCACACATGGAGTAGGGGAGATGCTCATGCATGCCATCAAGCAAGGATGCCGCCGCGTGATAATCGGTCTTGGTGGCAGCGCAACCAACGACCTTGGCACAGGCATGCTCAACGCAATGGGAGTTGAATTTCGTGATAAGAATGGTGTTGCCATGGTGCCTTGTGGTGGCAATCTGAACGAGGTATCCTCTATCGCTAACATTGAGGCAATAGCAAAAATGTGCGAAAACACCGAGATTATTCTTGCAAGCGACGTGAATAATCCGCTTTATGGGCCCAATGGCGCTGCGCATGTCTATGCCAAGCAGAAAGGCGCTTCGCCCGAAATGATTGAGACTCTAGACGAGAATGCACGCGCGTTCAGCCTAATTGTGGCTCAAGCCTTAGGAAGAGATTTGTCGTCCACCCCGGGTGCCGGTGCTGCAGGCGGATTGGGATATGCACTGCTGTCGTTCTTCAACTGCCAGTTTAACTCGGGCGCATCGCTCGTGCTTGACACACTGGAATTTGACCACCATGTTGCCGACGCACACCTCACAATCACGGGAGAGGGTAGGAGCGACGCACAAACCCTCATGGGGAAAATTCCTTCGCTCATCATGGAACGAGCAAAGGCCAAAGGTGTAAAAACCGCGCTTTTATCGGGGAAAGTCGACAATAGTGATACATTGGTTGACGCAGGATTTCATGCCACCGAATCGATTACTCCGCACGACATGCCGCTGGAGATCGCATTGCAAACCGAGGTAGCCATGCGCAACCTTGAGGAAGCAACGGTGCGCGTTGTCAGTCAAATCGCATCGTCGCTGCAGGCTTGATTGTCGACACCACATAGCTGGGACCCAGCAGTGTAAGGTAAGACGCAACAACCACACCCACATTCAGCAACACAAGCGTTAGCACGTTGATGCTTATAGGCACATAGGGCATGTAGTAAACCTCGGGATTGAGTTTTATTATGTGGAAATACTTTTGTATCAATGCCAACCCTATGCCTATTGCATTGCCATAAAGCAACGCCCTGAAAATCAGTTTATGTGTTAGGTAAATAAATATGCGCCGCACCGAGTTATTGTCGCAGCCAAGCGCCTTGAACGTGCCTATCATGCGTATGCGTTCAAGAATAATCATCAGCAAGGCCGAAACAAGTGTAAAACCCGACACAATGAGCATAAGCACCAGTATAACAGCAACATTCATGTCAAGCATCGACAGCCACGAGAAAAATGCCACGTTGTTGTCGTGTGTGTGCGAAACGTTGCACAGCGTGGCATTGTGCCGCTCATAGCAACTGAGGGCAAGTATTGAGAATAGGGTGTAGGAGTCGGCAGTAACGTTCTTTGTATCTTTCATATTTACTCCCATGTAGTTGCCAGTGGCACTATTCCAACCGTTTACCTGCTGGATAAGGGCAATGTTTCCAAGTATAATGGTGTTGTCGAAGGTCATGTAAATCGCCTGAAGGT
>JABUUJ010000014.1:83567-88813 GCA_021443235.1 Muribaculaceae bacterium | reverse complement strand
ATAAAAGACACAATTTTTTCACAAAAGTACTCAAAAAATATCTATCAATGTCAATATTTTAGTAATTTTGCATTCCAATTGAAGAAAAAAATGAATTTACTACAAAATATCATACTTGTAATCATTTCGCCGCAGATGGGGTGGGAGAGGGTTAACAGCTCGGCACATACAAGCAAAGATGTCTTTTTCAAGGCGTTTTTGCCCATGCTCATTATACTTGCGCTCACGGCGTTTGTGCCCATGTGTTTCGATCACACACTTAACACTCACACTGTTCTTATACACGCAATAACACAGGCGTCGGTGTTTTTTATCCTATATTTCCTCACAAGCTATGTGCTGGGCGAGATGTTTCGCGAAACGGTCAAAACCAAGGCCGGTGACGAGCGAGTAAACATATATGTGTTATATAACTTGATGTACCTCATGTTATTAAACATCATTAGCAACTCGATGCCTATCGATTTCACCCCAGTGCTCTTCATGATGCTATATGTACTATGGATTGCCGTTAAGGGTGTCCCGTTTATTGAAGTGAAGGAGGGCAAGGAAACTAAGTTTGTTGTCATTGCGGTGGCAATGATGCTGCTTGCCCCGATTGTTATTAATTTTCTAAAACTTTAAAACACACATAATTATGGCTAAATCAACCGTCAATATAAAAAACCGCAAAGCGACTTTTGATTATGAAATTATCGAAACCTTTACGGCTGGCATAGTGCTCACGGGCACTGAAATAAAGTCACTCAGGCAAGGCAAGGCGGGATTGACCGACACATACTGCCTGAAGCAGAACAACGAGTTGTGGGTAAAAAATATGTATATCGCCGAGTATTCCTACGGCACCTATAATAACCATGCTACTCATCGCGATCGCAAACTGTTACTCAATCGTAAGGAGCTGACAAAACTCTTCAAGAATTTAGAGCAGCCTGGCTACTCGGTGGTGCCACTGAGAGTGTTTATCAATGAGAGAGGGCTCGCCAAAATGGTAATTGCAATAGCAAAGGGCAAGAAAGCCTACGACAAACGTCAGGCCATAAAGGAGCGCGAAGACAAGCGCAACATCGACCGAATGTTTAAGCAGTAAAGTCACAATCAATAGATAATATTAATGGGCTGATACCTTGTTTAGAAGTATCAGCCCAAATCATTTACAAAATATGCCATACTTGAATGTGACAACATGAATATCTCTGATAGGGTATATATATCCACTTATATCGTTTAGCTATTTAACATAATATCGATTATGATTAAAATGAGTGGGTTTTTCGTATTGGCACTGATAGATATAATTAGAGCTTTAACAAACTGATGAACATGCTCTAAATTGGAATGTAATTATTATGGTTTATTTTTGTTCTTTTTTTGTGCTCTTAATTTCTTTTTGCGTTCTTCCTCTTTTAGCTTCACGATAATTGCCATTTCATCATCAGCCTCGTCATCACGTTCAAGTATATCATAGATTTCATATAAAGCCTGGTGCGGCTCAATTTTCTTCATGTCGATTCTAGCTGCGCGTTTGTAGTATTTAATAGCAGCTTCTAAGTCCTTCAGTTTGCGATATACAGCACCCAGCCCCAAACAAGCTTCAAAGCATTCAGAATTGATTTCCAACGCTTTATTAAACTCCTCTACAGCCTCGTCACGTCGTTTCATAGCAAACAACAACCTGCCCTTGCCCACTATTGCATCATAGCAATCAGGACAAATGCGCAAGGCCTTTTCGAAGTTGGCCATTGCCGACTTAACGCACACATCGTCAACAGCCTTCTTTTTGCCGTAGCCAGTTGAGGGCTCCTCGGCTATGCCAGCGTAACTCATTGATTGATTGCCCATCTCAACATATTCTTGCGCAAGAGATTTCAGCATATTGCGCTGATATTCAATGGTTTCCTTCAATTTGTCAATTTCGGCAAGGCGACGATTAGAACTGTTCAATTTTTTGCTTATAAGGCGTTGAACTGCAGGAGAATGCAGCATGTCGCGGATATTATTTGCCTCAACAAAGCACTGCACTGCAGTCGCAAATTCGCCATTCTCAAACGCTTGATTAGCCTGGCGATAGAGCTCTAATGATTTTTCATACTTGATTGCATCGTCCACGGCCGATTGGTTATTAAATGTGTAACTGAACGAGATTACCGCAGGGTTTACGATAATGTCACGCTCCGACAGCGGTTTAAGCAGCGTGATGCCTTCGAGCGATGTGCAGCGCGAAAGCGCAACATAGGTCTGCCCACTGGTAAACGCACCACCGGCAAAGTCAATTATCACATTATTAAACGTAAGGCCTTGGCTCTTGTGCACCGTGAGTGCCCATGCTGGCTTAATGGGAAACTGTACAAATGTCCCCAAGATGTTCTCCACCACAACTTTTTTCTCTTCGTCGAAGGAATATTGTATGTTTTCCCATATATCGGGCTCCACCGCATATACCGATCCATCTTCCAACTCCACTTTAACGTTTGTATCAAGTGACGAAATTTTACCGATTGTTCCGTTTATCCAACGGCCTTCCTTATCATTGCGTATAAAGATTACCTGTGCGCCACATTTCAGCACAAGTTCCTTGGATGTGGGCAGGTCGTTCTCGGGAAATGTGCCTTTAATCTCTCCCGAGAAAACGTACTCCTGGCTTTTCAACGCCGCCATGTGCTCGTCGTTAATCGAGTCAACGGTATCGCGACGGGTGGCAAGTGTAATCGAAAACTCATTGCTGCTGGGATGTGTGGGATTACAACGGCCGTTAAGCCCACACATGTCCAAACGGTCGGGGCGACCAATGCGTATGCGGTCGAGCATTGAGATAAAGGCTCCATCGTTTTGGCGATAGATTTTCTTCAACTCAATGGGAATCAGCCCCAACTGATTGAAAACATTGGCATTAAAGAAGAAAAACTGCTTATAAAAGCGGCTCAAAATCTCACGCATATCGCGCGTGACAACTGGCTCAAGTTGGAAAATATCGCCCACAAATAGCAACTGCTTCCCTCCAAAGGGCTCGCGCATATTGCCCGAGAAAATCCTCAACACCTTGTCGATAAAGTCGATTATATCGGCCCTAACCATCGAAATCTCATCAATAATGATGAGTTCGAGCTCCTTGATTAACTTCACGCGGTCTTTAGTATAGCGCAGCGTGTTGCGTATGCGTCGTTGCGAGAAGTCGGGGTCAATGGGCAGCAGTGGCTTGAAGGGTATCTTGAAAAATGAGTGCAGGGTTTGCCCGCCCACGTTAACAGCAGCTATGCCCGTGGGAGCAAGCACAACATATTTCTTTTGTGTATGGGCACATATATATTTAAGGAAAGTGCTCTTTCCCGTGCCTGCTTTTCCTGTGAGAAAAACGCTGTGACGTGTGTGTTGAATGAGGCTCCAAACATTTTGGAACTCAGGATTGTTCAAGTCTAAATTTTCAGGTAGAGTCAGTTTCATCTGTTGTGTTTTTGTGCCTTCAAAGATACTGAAATATTTCGGTAAAATCGCTTTTTTCAGAAAAAAAATGACAACTGCATTAATTTTATGCAGTTGCCAATATGTTGTGTCGCAAGGGGCGATTAGAATCGGAAACCCAAAGTTGCCTGAATGCGATGGTTGGTGTCTTTTACTTCGGTCGACAATGTGGGCAGATAGTTTATGCCTGGGAAAGCATGGTAGTTGCTCTTGCGGTTTTGATACACATAAGCCATGTCAAAATACAGGCTGCCACTATGATAGCCAAATCCGGCAGTAATGTGCTTGATGTCCTTGTCGTAGGTGTAGGCGGGATGCGTGCTGGCAACCTCTACCTCGACTTTGTCGTCTTGAACATCGGCACTTGTGCCAGTAGTTTGCATGTTATAGCCAGCACGCAGACTGAACTTGGGGCTTACGCGCACCTCGGCGCCAATTTTGATTGTGTGCGACGGCTTGAGGCAAGTGTTGATTTCGTTGGTTGAGCCAGCATATTCCCTTCCACGGTCGTCCCGAATGCGGATTGACTTGTTGTTGCAGTACTCATAGTCAACGCTGATGATGCCAATGTTGCCAATTACGCCAGCCACGCTACCTATAAACTTCCATGGAGTGCGAATCTTATAGTAATTGCTCGACTCGGGGTATTTCTCAACCAACGAATAGGCTGTGGGCACCTTCTCGCCATAGTACTCGGCGCTGATGTTGCCTGTGTAGATGTCTCTCATCTTGTAGATAGTGGGAGTGTGCACAGCGACACCAAAGCGTAACTGATTGATAGGTTTCAGGATAACACCAAACTTGCCATTTACACCAGTTCCTGTTGTGCGAGAAGTGTTGACGATACCAAGTGACGCATTGCCATCGACGACCTTGGCCTTTTCCAAGTCGGGGACGTCGAATATCACAGTGTTGGTGAGCACCTCACCATAGTATTTGTAATACTCATACACCATGTTGCGTATTCCCAGCGATGCTCCCCAGTAAAGGAAGTTTTTGATGTTACCACCTAACGAGATGTTGTATTCGTCGGTGCGGCCAACCTCGTCGACCTCAAACTCTGCCTCGCCAATGGTGCCGTCATATCCCAGACCGCCCCACTCCCTTCCAGTCGACTCAGTGGGATTAATGAGATAGGTTCGGTAGGCTGCAATCTGATCCCAACGGGCATAGCCTGAATAGCCCTCGTTCATATCAGCAATGGTTGTACCGTCGTTGTTGGCTTTCTCTGCCAGATAATCGGTTACCGACGACGCAATGCCGCTCATGTAGCCGGTGTAGTGACGGCGGTAGGAGTTGATGCGGTTGTAAGAGAAACCAAAGTTAAACGTGGGCATCGTCTCGCTATTAAGACGGAACGCCCCCACATAGCCAATATTGGCAAACTGGAACGAGTTGTTGGTGCATTTCTCGCCACTTGCTGTGCTTTTGTTAAAGTCAAGGCTAAGGGTGAGATTGGCGTCGGAATTGCGATACACGCCTATACCACCGGGATTCTGACCTAAAGTTGTGAGGTCGCCACCAAGGGCGCCAAACGCGCCACCCATAGCGACATAACGCGATGTGCCACGCAGCTCGGTTTGGCTATAGGTCAAAGCATCAAAAGCATATTGTGCGCTTGCCAGCAAGGGCATAGCAAGAAGTGTTAGCAAAAGGGTAGATTTCTTCATTTGGAAAGATGTTTAGTATTTGTTTTAGCAAGTATGCCAGCACATTGCGTGCAGGCATACTCGGATAAATTTTCTCTTTGAGCGTCTCGGGGTTTAATGGCGACCGCCACGGCCTCC
>JABUUJ010000014.1:67717-82314 GCA_021443235.1 Muribaculaceae bacterium | reverse complement strand
ATTATAATAAAAAGAAAAGAAAAAAAGTGCAAAAGGAGTGATTTTTTAACATATTTAGTGATTTGTAACAGTGAAATCGCTAAATTCAAGCAGTTTTTTGTAACTTTGTAGTCATGAACACCGATTGTCTTAAAATTAGCGCTCCACTGCAAGGCTACACCGACCATATTTGGCGCAACGCGCACAGCCAGTGCTTTGGCGGCGTTGACGTTTATTGCGCACCATTTATGCGCATTGATCACGGCGCAATCAGAAACCGCGACATCAACGATATCTCGCCCAGCAACAACGCAGTGGCTGTCATTAGGCCTCAATTGCTCGCAAGTGCACCACAAGAAGCCGTAAGTCTTGCGACCACTATCCGAGGCCTGGGCTACAATGTGATAGACATCAACTTAGGATGCCCGCACCCTCCTGTTGCCCACAGGCACAAAGGAGCCGGATTGCTGAAATATCCCGATGAATTGGCTAAAATGCTTGAAGCACTAACAACGGTTGAGGGAGTGAGCTACACGGCTAAGATGCGACTGGGATGGGATGCCAACGACCAGTGGGTTCGGGCACTCGATGTCCTCGCCGCAATCAAACCGCTGCATGTCGCCATCCACCCCAGAGTAGGCACACAACAATATAAAGGTGACCTTGACATGGAGCAAGCTGCTCGCTTTATCGAGGCGTGTCCTTTCCCGGTGATGTTCAGCGGAAATGTTGAGACAGTCGACGATTTCAACGCGTTAATTCAGCAATTCCCCATGCTAAAAGGGATAATGATAGGGCGCGGTCTTGTAGCAAGACCCTATGCGTTTGCTCCCGAGACAAAGTCTAATCTGCCGCAATTCCACGATATGCTTGTGCAATGCTACAGTGAGAGACTGAATGGCGGCGAGGCGCAACTCGTTACCAAGTTGAAAAACTTGTGGGAGATTTTCCTGCCCGAAGCCGACCGCAAAGCTCGAAAAGCCATCAAGAAAAGCCACAACCTGTCACAATACACCACTGCGGCTCACGATGCAATTAACAGCGTAGTCAACGACTAAATTCAGGCATTAAAATTTCAGATAGAAATCACGGCACAGTTCACGATATTCTTCAGTGAAGTCGCCGGGAGTGTTTTCAATGGTCAGCACTCCCCTACTCGTCACACACTCCACATTGGTCATTTCCCATAGTAGCCGCTTAGGAGGTGTATTTTTAACCGAAATCACTTCGGTAATTTTACTGATATATAAATTGTTGTCTGAGCAAGTCTCAAGTATTACATCAGCAACATCGGCGGGCGAAATAAACGATATTTTTCCAGCATTTGTTAGTAACGATTGCGCCCTTGAAAGCAGTTGTCCATAAGTGAGCGACTGCGTGTGACGGGCATTCATGCGCTGATGCAACGGTGGCAGAACCCCGTTGGTGAAAAAAGGAGGATTGGAAACGATTATATCATATTTTTCGGGCAACTCCATTGTGCTAAAATCGCCCTCAATGGCACATAGGCGGTAACCCCATGGGCTGTGGCTAAAGTTGCCTTGAGCCTCAACGACACTGTCGTGGTCAATGTCAATGGCATCAACTATCAAGCCTGGTGCACGCTGCGCCAGCATGAGGGCAATCACACCACTGCCTGTGCCCACATCAAGGGCCCGTCGTGCGCCAGTAACGTCACACCATGCTCCAAGCAGCACGCCATCAGTGCCAACCTTCATCGAACTGCGGTCGTGCTCAACGCTAAATTGCTTAAACCTAAACATGATAACAAAATTAGTACAATTTTTCAATTTTCACAAGATGCTAAGTGATAAAAACAAAAATGACCCGTAATATTATAAAAAATATGTTTGAAATTAATTTGGACAAACAAAAATGTTTCTGTAACTTTGCATTTACAATTTAAGAAAAAATTTTAAAACAAAATAAATCAAACATTTATGGAAGTAACAGGTAAAATTACTCATAAACTGCCCCTTCAGTCAGGCACAAGCCAAGCAGGAAAGCAGTGGAGCAAGCAAGAGTATGTATTAGAGACGGTCGATCCTTATCCCAAAAAAGTTCATTTCGACTTCTTCGGTGAGCGGGTTAACCAGTATCCACTGGAAGTGGGACAAATGATTACATTGAGTTTTGACATCGAAAGCCGAGAGTACAACGGGAAATGGTACACCAACATTCGTGGATGGAAGGCCGAAGCGGCTAACCAAAATGCTCCCGCTCAAGGCGCCGCAGCACAGCCTCAATACCAGCAGGCTCCAGCCTCTCAACCTGCACCTCCCCAGGATAACGATGCCCCCGCCCCATCTGCCGAGAACCTTCAAGAGAAAGAAAATAGTGACGATCTTCCGTTCTAAGTCGTCAGTTTACAGGTATATAAAAATAGATAGGCACCATGATGTCTATCTATTTTTTTTGTAATGCGCTTCACAACAATCGTTAGCTTTGTCGCACCTGGTCGAGAGATTTTATCAGCTCTTGTAGGTCAGCTTTAATCACTTTTAGCTTCTCAACGACCTCAAAGCGTTTATCCACGCCGTCACGATTAACTCTTATCTGCTCTTGTGCCGCATCGAGTTTGAGCCCTTTCTCCTTGACCAGATAATAAACCTTGCGGATAGTCTCTATGTCGTTGGGGGTGTAGAAACGCACGTTTTTAGCGTTGCGACGAGGTTTAATAATGGTGAACTGAGATTCCCAGTAACGTAAAGTACTCATAGGAATACCCAGAATTTCGGCCACGTCGCCTATCTTGTAATATTTCTTGTCAAATTCCTGCATAGATATTTCAGTTAAAGTATTTCTTGCAAAGTTACTGCCAATTGAGTTAACACACAAAAAAATAGGAAAGAAAATTACAATGTTTTTTTGAATAAGATTTTGCACTTTGAAAGGATTACAGTATCTTTGCAGTCGCAATGGCAATCAAAGTCAATGTATAAGATATCTATAAATAAAGATTTGCTGGCCGATATGCCAGTTGTAATGCATCCAGGCAACATTTATGTCGTCGACCACATGTCGCAGGTCGCAAGTGCCATACGCATCTTGCGCAAGTGCGATATTGTGGGCTTTGACACCGAGACCCGTCCTACGTTTAAAAAGGGACACTCGCATAAGGTTGCCTTGCTGCAACTGTCAACGCCCGACGACAGTTTCCTGTTTAGACTCAACAAGATAGGTATGCCGGTAAAATTGCAAGAATATATTGAGGATCCCGAGCGCCTGAAGGTTGGACTCTCGGTTCACGACGACGTGAACTCGCTGCGCCGCCTTGTTGATATTGACCCCGAAGGATTTGTTGACGTTCAGATTCTGGCAAAAGAAAAGCACATAGTTGACATAAGCCTACAGAAAATCTATGCCATACTCTTTGGCGAGCGCATTTCCAAGGGGCAGCAACTGAGCAATTGGGAAGCTGACGAACTGAGCGAAGCACAGAAACGCTACGCCGCTATCGACGCATGGGCGTGCATCAACATATACAAGCGTCTTACATCGGGCGAATTCATTCCCGAGGAATCGCCATTTTTTAGCATTATTGAAGATGAAGAAGACAAATAAAACTACACTCCTGCCGGCGGCTTTGCTCGTCTATCTGGCAGTGATGGCCTATGTTGGCCGCTCGCACTTGAAAGCCGGCAACTATACGTTTTACTTTGGTATATTGGGGGCAAGCCTGCTCATTATTGCCATCCTTTACTGGGTATTGCGAAAGCGCGACAAAATCAGGCAAGAGCGTGACAAACGCATCAGCGAGTCTTACACAACATATAACGAGGACGACAACCAAGAAAAAGAAAGCGAGACCAAGATGTGATTTGGGTCTCGTTTTCTTTATGATACGACTTTGCCTATCAGCTCAAATGGTAGCGCTTGGACGATTGTCACTTCGTAGAACTCTCCCACCCTCAATTCTTGCGTTTTCTCGATAAGCACCTCGGGGTCAACCTCGGGTGAGTCATATTGAGTGCGGCCCACATAGTAGTCTTCGTCCTCACGGTCAATCACCACCGTGAAGGTCTTGCCAACCTTGGCATCCTGAATCTCTTGTGAAATCTCCTCTTGCAAATCCATGATTTGCTGCAAACGGTTGTTCTTAACTTCCTGAGGTATAATATCATCAAAGTTCTTCTCGGCGTATGTGCCTGCCTCCTCGCTGTAAGCAAACGCTCCCATGCGTTCAAAGCGTGCCTCGCGCACAAAGTTCATTAACTCTTGGAACTCATCCTCTCCCTCTCCGGGGAATCCCACCATGAGCGTAGTGCGGACGTGTATGCCGGGCACCTCGTTGCGCAGTCGCTCGATGAGTGCCAGAGTCTCTTCCTTACCAATGTGGCGGCGCATATTGCCCAGCACCTTGTCGCTAATGTGCTGCAATGCAATGTCGAGATAGTTACACACATTACTGTGGCGCGCCATCACAGGCAATATTTCGTAAGGGAACTGAGTGGGGTAGGCATAGTGCAACCTAATCCACTTTACGCCCTCGATTTGTGCCATTTCATCGATTAAATTTGGCAACATCATCTTCCCGTAAAGGTCAAGGCCATAGGAGGAAAGGTCCTGTGCAATCACATTAAACTCTTTCACGCCCTTGGCCACTAGATGCCGCACCTCATCGAGCAACATCTCCATGGGAACCGAACGATGACGCCCCGTAATGAGCGGTATGGCGCAAAAAGCGCAAAACCTATTGCAGCCTTCCGAGATTTTAAGGAATGCATAGTGTGGCGGGGTTGTAAGGAAACGCTCGTTGGCAATATCAGCATTATACGACTTGCCCAAGTAATCGAGCATTTCGGTCCAGTTAAACTTGCCAAAGAAGCGGTCAACCTCGGGCAAGGCATCGATTAAATCGGCCATAAAGCGCTCGGCAAGGCATCCCATCACAATCAGTTTCCTGATTTTGCCCTTGCGCTTTGCCTCGCCCAGTTCAAGGATAGTGTTGATCGACTCTTCCTGAGCGTCGCGAATAAAGCCACATGTGTTGACAACCACGATTTCGCCATTCACGCGTGCCGGATTGTGCTCAATGGTATAGCCAGCAGCTTGAAATTGGCGAATAAGGTGCTCTGAATCAACAAGATTCTTAGAGCACCCCAACGAGATTATATCTATTTTATTCTTTCTCACTTACCAAACAAACTTCTCACAAACTCCTCTTTGCGGAAGATTTGGAGGTCTTCCATTCCCTCACCCAAACCGATATATTTCACCGGTATTTGGAACTGATCACTGATACCAATCACCACACCGCCCTTGGCTGTGCCGTCAAGCTTGGTGACAGCAAGCGCATTGACCTCGGTAGCAGCCACAAACTGCTTGGCCTGCTCAAAGGCATTTTGCCCAGTAGAACCGTCAAGTACCAACAGAATCTCGTGTGGCGCTTCGGGAATAATCCGGCGCATCACGTCTTTAATCTTTGTGAGCTCACGCATCAGGCCCACATTGTTGTGCAAGCGGCCCGCAGTGTCAATAATCACAACATCGGCGCCCTGAGCTTTGGCCGATGATACGGCGTCGAACGCTACCGATGCCGGGTCGGTGCCCATGCGATGCTTAATCACGTGCACATCAACACGTTTCCCCCAAATCTCAAGCTGCTCGTCGGCAGCGGCACGATAGGTGTCGGCGGCTCCAAGCACAACCTTATTGCCGGCCTTTTTGAATTGATATGCAAGTTTGCCAATGGTCGTGGTCTTGCCCACTCCATTCACACCCACCACCATTATAACATAAGGTTTTTTGTCCTCGGCAACATTAAAATCGGCCATGCCAGCGTTGTTGTTATCGGCAAGCATCTTGGTTATCTCGTCACATAGCAAGTCGTTCAACTCGCTGGTGTTTACATATTTATCAACTTTCACGCGCTCTTGGATGCGGTCAAGAATCTTGATTGTGGTGGGCACGCCCACGTCACTTGTAACAAAAACCTCCTCCAGGTCGTCGAGCACTTCCTCGTCAATAGTCGACTTGCCCGAAATCACGCGTGCCAACTTTGAAAAAACGCCTTCCTTGGTTTTCTCCAAGCCTTTATCAAGCGTCTCCTTTTTTTCTTTTGTAAAAAAACTAAAAATTCCCATTGTACATTTTTTTTGCAAAATTACTGCAAAACAACCGCAATTCAAAATGAATAAATTACTTTTTTACTAAAATATAGGACTTA
The DNA here is from genome assembly GCA_021443235.1 of Muribaculaceae bacterium. Taxonomy (GTDB): domain Bacteria; phylum Bacteroidota; class Bacteroidia; order Bacteroidales; family Muribaculaceae; genus Sodaliphilus. The sequence continues at coordinate 76,166 of JABUUJ010000014.1, read as the reverse complement.
TAACGCCCAAAATGACTAACTTTGTAAATTATTTTAGCAAAAAACATTGAAATCATGGATATTTGCATTTACACGCTCACTTCGTCACTGCACGACAAGCAGTCGGTGGATAAAGCTACCAGCGAGTTTCTGTCGACAATCTCTTGCGACTTCACGTTTAAAGGCAACGATTTTGCCGAGTATGGCTCGCACGATTTAGACCTTATTTATGTGCGCACTGGCGGCGCCGAAGGGCTTTTCAAAGCTATGCTTAATGGACTTGTACAAGTGCCAAACACAATATACCTGCTCACATCGGGACAGAGCAACTCGCTTGCGGCCTCAATGGAAATACTTTCTTACCTGAGAAACAACAATATAAACGGAGAAATACTGCATGGTGATAGCGACTATATCAACCAGCGCATTGCCGAACTCGCGCAAGTGGGCGCAGCAAGAAAGCGCCTCAATGGCATGCGTCTGGGCGTTGTGGGAAAACCGTCGGACTGGCTGATTTCGAGCGGTGTTGACTATGCTACCGTTAAAGATGTGATGGGAATTACCCTCGTCGACATCGGCATGGACGAGTTGCTTGCAACCTATGATGCCACACCCGCCCCCGCTTGCATTGACTTGATGGGAAAAGCTCCCAACGACATTATAAAAATCAACCTTGTGGGGGCCGAAAGACTCTATGAGGCACTTAAAGTGATTGTTGAGAAATATAGCCTTAATGGTTTTACTATTAGGTGCTTTGACTTGCTTTCGACGATTCACAATACTGGATGCATAGCGCTTGCCAAGTTTAACGCTCAAGGCATTGTCGCGACCTGTGAAGGCGACATTCCTGCCATGCTGTCGATGGCGGTGTCACAAGCACTTACGGGAGTTGCTGGTTTTCAGGCAAACCCGGCACGCATAAACCCCGAGACCGGTGAAATGCTTGTGGCTCACTGCACAATCCCGTTCAACATGCTTGAGCGTTATGAGCTTGACACACATTTTGAGTCGGGAATAGGCGTTGCGATATGCGGATATATGCAACCCGGCCCCATCACTATTTTCAAGCTTGCCGGTAACGGTGCAAGGCATTTTGCCGCGGAAGGCACTTTATTAAGGTCTCAATCAGAGCCTAACCTGTGTCGCACCCAGCAAGTTATCAAACTCGCCGACAAGGATGCGACCAAGTATTTCCTAACCAATCCGATAGGCAACCACCATATTATTATCCCTGGACATTGCAAGTTATTGCTTGACCAACTATTTATAAAATGACAATATTAGAATCATTAAAAGAGCGCATTTTAATACTTGACGGTGCCACTGGAACGATGATTCAGTCAAAGAATCTTGACGAATCGGCGTTTAGAGGCGCATTGTTGGCGAGCCACACCGTTGACTTAAAAGGCAACAACGATGTGCTAAACCTTACTGCGCCACAGGTTGTTAGGTCTATTCATCAGGAATATATAGATGCTGGTGCCGACATTATCAAAACAAATACATTCTCATCTAACGCAATTTCTCAAGAAGACTACCTTCTTGCCGAATATGTTGAGCAAATGAACCTTGCCGGCGCACGGTTGGCCCGCAAGGCCGCCGATGCATGCACTAGCCGAAAGGTGTGGGTGGCAGGCAGCATGGGCCCTACGGGCAAATCGCTCACGATGTCGCACGATGTGAGCGACCCAGCGGCGCGAGCCATTGACTTCGACACATTGTCGCAAGCCTATGAGGTTCAGGCGCGTGCGCTCATTAAGGGCGGCGTTGACCTACTTCTGCTCGAGACATGCTACGATACACTCAACACCAAGGCTGCGCTCTATGCCATCCAACACATAAACGAAGAGCGAGGCACAGTGATGCCCGTCATGGTGTCTATTACCATCAATGACAAACAAGGGCACATTCTCACGGGGCAAAGCGCCGATGCGTTCTTCACAAGCATAAAGCACTACCCTATCGTTTCGTTCGGTTTCAATTGCTCGTTTGGCGTCAACGACATGCTTGCTGCGTTGTCGTCTATTGCTAAATTCCTGCCAACCAACATATCCATTCATCCCAATGCAGGGCTGCCCGATGAGATGGGCAACTATTGCGACTCTCCTGAGGCGATGGCGCATGCCCTTGCACAGGCAGCGCGCGACGGCCTGCTCAACATTGCCGGTGGCTGCTGCGGCACTACCCCCAAGCATATCAGCGCTGTTGCTCAGGCCCTGAAGGGCATTAAGCCACGTCAGATTCCCGTCGACGAGCACCGACTTGTTGTTTCGGGCCTTGAGAATGCCGTGATTGACCGTGCTACGTCCAATTTCACTAATATAGGCGAACGCACCAATGTGGCTGGTTCTAAGAAGTTTGCCACCCTCATCGCCGAACACAACTACGAGGCCGCACTTGGTATTGCTCAGTCGCAAATCGAAAATGGCAGCACCGTCATCGACATCAATATGGACGATGCGATGCTCGACTCGGTAGCCGAGATGCGCACATTTGTGCGGTATATTGCTGGCGAGCCAGCAGTGGCGCGTGCAGCGATGGTGATTGACTCGTCGTCGTGGGAAACCATCGTGGTGGCGCTGAAAAACGCCCCGGGCAAGTGTATTGTAAACTCTATCAGTCTGAAAGACGGAGAGGAAAAGTTTGTGGAGAAAGCCCGCGAACTGCGTCGACTGGGAGCGGCTGTAATTGTTATGGCGTTTGATGAGAAAGGCCAGGCAACCACCTTTGAGCGTAAGATAGAAATATGTGAGCGCGCCTACAAACTGTTGATTGCCATCGGCTTCCCTTGTGAGGACATTATCTTTGACCCTAATATCTTGTCGATAGGCACAGGAATTGCTGAGCACGCACTTTATGGCGCCGACTATATCAAGGCGGTGGAGTGGATAAAGACGCATTTGCCTGGGGCAAAAACCAGCGGAGGACTGTCTAATTTGTCATTTGCCTTCCGCGGCAATAGCCCTCTGCGCAAGGCCATGCACACTGTTTTTCTCTATCACGCTATAAATGCTGGTCTTGACATGGCTATCATGAACCCACTCATGATTCTCCCCTATCAGGATATAGAACCACAATTGCTGACTGCCGTTGAGAACCTTATTTTCAACCGCACCGAAACTGCAACCCAAGACTTAATTGAAATTGCGGCACAACTGGCTACTGCCACGCCTAATGCTCACAGTGATAATGCTATAGAGACTGTGAAACGTTCGGTTAGCCAACAAATAGAAAAGGCACTTGTTGCTGGACGCACCGATGGGCTTGACGAGATGCTCACAGCATCGCTTGGTGAAAACGGCGGCAATCCTGTAGCTGTGATTGAAGGGCCGCTTATGGATGGCATGAAGCAAGTGGGCGACCTCTTTGGACAAGGCAAACTATTTCTACCACAGGTGGTTAAGTCGGCTCGTGTTATGCGCAAGGCAGTCGACATCTTACAACCTGTGTTATCCAAGTTTAATAGCAGCGCATCATCGGCCTATCGCAACACTGTGGTAGTGGCTACGGTGAAAGGCGACGTGCACGACATAGGCAAAAATATTGTATCTATTATCTTGTCGTGCAACAATTTTGATGTGATAGACTTGGGTGTGATGGTCGACAATCACCGCATTCTTGAGGCGACTAAGCGCGTGCATCCGCTAATGGTGTGCGTGAGCGGACTAATTACGCCGTCACTCAATGAGATGGAGGGCTTGTGCCGACTCTTTGAGCAGGAAGGCCTGCGTGTTCCCATCGAGGTGGGCGGCGCGACCACATCGGCTGTTCACACAGCAGTCAAACTCGCTCCACTATATAGTGGTGGCGTGTTTTATAGTCGCGACGCATCGCACTGTGCGTTGATTGCCAAAGAGATAGCAAGCGATATGGATGCAGCACTTGCTCGAAACCGACAGCAGCAACAGGCCATTGTCGACGCCTACAATGCCAAGCAATCGCCCGAGGCCGTCACCTATGCGCAAGCAAACGAGAAAAAACCTATATTTGAGCCGTGCGATGCGATAAACATCGACCATGATATCTCGCCCAGTATTTCCGACGTGAAGGCGCTCATCGACTGGCGCATGCTGCTTGCTTTCTGGGGATTTAGGGGCGAGTCACTTGAAGCGATTATTGCTAACCCCGAGGCTCAAAAGACTCTCAGCGAAGCTAAAGCAATGCTTGAGCATGCACAAGATAATAGCTTGATTGAATTAGTGTCAGCTACACAGTTCTACCCTGCATCAAGTCAAGGAAACGACATTGTGATTGACAGCGACACAGTCCTGCCTATGCATCGCAGCCAGTGTGCACCATTTATGTGTCTTGCCGACTATGCAAACGCTGCAGGTACGGTAGGTTTGTTTGTGATTTCAGCAAAATTGCACGACGACAACGACGAGAAGTCCTACGAGCATTTGATGCTTCATGCGCTGGCGGCCCGCCTTGCCGAAGCAGCAGCATGCTGGATTGAGCAGAAAGCGTTCAGGGGAGCGACATCAATACGTCCGGCATTTGGATATGCCACATGCCCCGATCATCGACTCAAAGCGATAGTGCTCAAGAAATTGGATGCCGAGCAACGACTTGGCATCAAACTCACCAAGAGCTATCAAATTGTGCCCTCTACCAGTGTGTGCGGCATGCTCATTGCCCACCCCAAGGCACGTTATTTCGCTGTTCAAGGCATTGACAGCGAGCAAGAACAAGATTACGAAACAAGGATTAAAAAAGCGTTACTATGACCAAGGTAATTGACAAGTTAAATAACTCACAATCAGCATTTGCCAGTTTCGAACTCGTGCCGCCTCTAAAAGGCAGCGACGTCAATGTGCTCTACAAGTCGATTGAGCCTCTCATCGACCTTAACCCTGCTTTTATCAACGTGACTTGTCATCGCGATGAGGTGCAGTATATCCCCAACGACAACGGCACGTTCAACAAGCTTACGCTTTCAAAACGCCCAAGCACACTCGCCATTGTGGCGACAATCATGCAACGCTTTGATGTCGATATTGTGCCCCACGTTATATGTGGTGGAGCGTCTATGGCAAAGATTGAGAGCGAGTTACTCGACTTGCACTTTATGGGCATAAACAATGTGGTGGCATTGCGTGGCGATGCCGAGCCAGGCCAGAAGCGATTTATACCCGACCCCGATGGTTTCATGCATTCAAACGAACTGGTGTCGATGATTTCGCGCTTGAACAACGGTGAGTACCTTGATCCACGCATCAGTGGCGTGAGCACCGATTTCTGCGTGGGTGTCGCCGGATATCCCGAGAAACACTACGAGGCTCCCAACTTGGAGAGCGACATCATGCACCTCAAACGCAAAGTCGATGCTGGAGCGCACTATGTGGTGTCGCAAATGTTTTTTGACAATCAGAAGTTCTACGATTTCAGCAACCGTTGCCGTGAGGCTGGCATCACAGTGCCCATTATCCCCGGTTTGAAACCTCTCTCGACAGCTAAACAACTACAAACTATTCCTCAAGCGTTTCATCTTGACATCCCCAATGAACTTGTGACCGAATTAATGCGTCATGATAGCAAGGATGCCCAGTATGAGGTGGGCATAGAGTGGTGCATTGCACAATGCCTCGACTTGCTCGAGCACGACGTTCCGGCGTTGCATTTCTACACGATGGGACGAGCCGACAACGTGCGTCGCATCGTCAAGGCGGTGCTATAACATTTTTTTGTTTTGTGCTATTGCACAAGCCAAATTTATCCATTAAATTTGCACGTTATTTCGGGCTTTGCCTTTGGCAAAAACTTGAAATGCCTTGATTAAGACAAATAAAATCAAAAACAATATAAGATGACTGCAAAAGAAATACGCGAATCTTTCAAGAAATTCTTTGAGGAGCGTGGACACCACATCGTGCCATCGGCTCCCATGGTAATTAAGGACGACCCCACCCTGATGTTCACCAATGCTGGCATGAACCAGTTCAAGGACATCATCCTTGGAAACAAAGAGCCCCAGTGGAGGCGTGTTGCCGACTCGCAGAAGTGCCTGCGCGTGAGCGGCAAGCACAACGACCTGGAGGAAGTGGGCCACGACACCTATCATCACACCATGTTTGAGATGCTGGGCAACTGGTCGTTTGGCGACTACTTCAAGCATGAAGCAATCGACATGGCATGGGAATTTCTCGTTGACGTGATGAAGATTGATCCCAAGAACCTGTATGCTACTGTGTTTGAAGGATATGCCCCCGAAGGACTTGAACGCGACAATGAGGCAGCTGGCATCTGGGAAAAACATCTGCCCGCAAGCCATATCATCAACGGCAGCCGCAAGGACAACTTCTGGGAAATGGGCGATACCGGTCCCTGCGGTCCTTGCTCCGAGATTCACATCGACCTTCGCAGCGAGGACGAGAAGGCAAAGATTTCGGGCGCCGAGCTGGTCAACAAAGACAACCCCCAAGTAATTGAAATATGGAACCTTGTGTTCATGCAATATAACCGCAAGACCGACGGCTCACTTGAGCCACTGCCCTTCAAGGTGATTGACACGGGTATGGGTTTTGAGCGCCTGTGTATGGCACTCAAGGGTGTGAAGAGCAACTACGATACTGATGTTTTCCAGCCTCTTATCAAGAAAGTTGGCGAAATCTCGGGCAAGAAATATGGAGAGAATGCCGATGTTGATGTTGCAATGCGCGTCATCAGCGACCATGTGCGCACCATCGCATTCTCGATTGCCGACGGTCAGCTCCCCAGCAATGCCAAGGCGGGATATGTGATTCGCCGCATCTTGCGTCGTGCAGTGCGATACGGTTACACATTCCTTGGGCTCAAGGAGGCATTCATGTATGAGATGATTGATACCCTCATCGACTCAATGGGCGAAGCCTATCCCGAAATCAAGGCTCAGGCCGACCTCATCAAGCATGTTACCAAGGAGGAGGAGGACTCATTCCTGCGCACACTTGAAACCGGTATTAAACTCATTGAGAAGGTAATAAGCGACAGCAGGAAAGCTGGCAAGAACACAATCGACGGTAAAGAGGCTTTTGTCCTCTACGACACCTACGGATTCCCCCTCGACCTCACCCAACTTATCCTGAAAGAGCACGGCATGACCGTGAACGAGGACGACTTCAAGGCCGAAATGCAGAAGCAGAAAGACCGCGCACGCAACGCTGCCGCTGTTGAGGCAACCGACTGGGTTGAGCTGCGCGAAGGTGTGACTGAGTTTGTGGGCTATGACACCACTGAATGCGACACCCACATCTTGCGCTATCGCAAGGTTAAGCAGAAAAACAACGAGTTCTACCAGATTGTGCTGGACAAGACACCGTTCTATGCCGAGATGGGCGGTCAGGTGGGCGACCACGGCACGCTCACTGTGGGCGATGAGGTGATCGAGATTACCAACACCAAGCGCGAGAATAACTTGCCCGTTCACATCTCAAAGAAACTGCCCAGCGATGTGACCGCTCCAGTACACGCAGCCATTGACGTTGAGTTGCGCAAGGCCACCGAGTGCAATCACACCGCCACCCACTTGCTCCATGCCGCTCTGCGCCAGGTTCTTGGCAACCACGTTGAGCAGAAGGGCTCGTATGTGAGCCCTCATGCTCTGCGTTTTGATTTCTCGCACTTCAAGAAAGTCACACAAGAGGAATTGCGTGATGTGGAATATGTTGCCAACGCCATGGTGCGCACAGCCACAGCCCGCGAGGAATATCGCGACATGAACATCGACGATGCGCGCAAAATGGGCGCTATGGCGCTCTTCGGCGAGAAATATGGCGACAAGGTGCGCGTTATCAAATATGGCGACTCAGTAGAATTGTGTGGTGGCACCCATGTGTGCAACACTGGCAACATTGGTATGATTAAGATTACCAGCGAGGGCTCGGTTGCTGCTGGAATACGCCGCATCGAGGCTATAACTGGTAAGGAAGTAGAGGTTCAGCTCAACCACTATCTCGACATGATGGACCAAATCAGCAAGTTATATAACAACGCTCCCGATGTGCTTGTTGCCATTGAGAAGTCAATAAGTGAGAATGCACAGTTGCGCAAGCAGACCGAAGATTTCTTCAATCAGCAAATCCAGACTGTTAAAAAGGAAGTGCTTGATATGGCTGAAGAGATCAATGGCATTAGCGTTGCTATCTTAGATGGCCTCCGCATGAGCGAGGTTGCCCGCGGTGTGGGTGCCGCCATTAGAGGTGAAGGTCGCGAGCGCACAGCCTATCTTGCTGCCACCCAAGAGGATGGCAAGCCATTACTTAATGTCGTTTTGAGCGATGACCTTGTGAAATTGGGCTACAATGCAGGCAAGATGGTGAAAGAGGCTGCCAAACTTATTCAAGGCGGTGGCGGTGGTCAGCCTGCAATGGCACAGGCTGGCGGACGCAATGCCGATGGTCTTGTTCAAGCACTTGAAAAATTAAAAGAGATGTTGCAATAAGAAATTAAGCAATAATAGCAAAAGAGGCGGCCTTGATGGGTTGCCTCTTTG
>JABUUJ010000014.1:64832-67283 GCA_021443235.1 Muribaculaceae bacterium | reverse complement strand
CCTTCAGCCCACAGGCGACGACGCACAATCATCTCGGGCTTGGTGTCTCGGCCCTTGATGCGCGACATGTTGTGTCGCCGTTGCTCGGTCGTCAGCTTGTCAACCATGGTTTGATCACTCTAAGTCGTCGTATTTTTGATAAAGGAAGTCGTTATAGGGGAAACGCTCGGTGTGGATGGCATGCGCTTTCTTGTATATGAGTTGCTTCAGTTCCTCAATATTAGTGAGGTTTTTGGCCGAAATAAACACGCAGTTGCCTTCCATGCGAGCCATCCAGGTTTGCTTGAGTTCATCGAGCGGAATGTTTTCGCGCAATCGTGGTGTGAGATCGTCGTCATCCTTAGGCACGTAGGAGAACTGGTCAACCTTATTAAAGACCATTATCATCTCTTTGTTAACTGCCTCACACACCTCCTGCAAGGTCTTGTTGACCACCTCGACTTGCTCCTCAAACTGAGGATGTGAGATATCAACAACATGAATCAGGATATCGCTGTCGCGCACCTCATCAAGAGTGGTCTTGAACGACTCTACAAGGTGAGTTGGCAGCTTGCGAATGAACCCAACGGTATCGGTGAGCAAGAACGGCAAGTTTTCAATTACCACCTTGCGGCAAGTGGTGTCGAGGGTGGCAAAAAGCTTGTTCTCGGCAAACACATCGCTTTTACTGAGCACATTCATCAGTGTGGATTTACCCACATTGGTATATCCCACAAGCGCTATGCGAGTGAGTTTGCCACGATTCTTGCGTTGAATGGTTTTCTGCTTGTCCCATGCCAGCAGTTTCTGCTTGAGCAGCGCAATCTTGGTCTTGACAATGCGGCGGTCGGTCTCGATTTGCTCTTCACCAGGTCCACGCATACCTATACCACCACGCTGGCGCTCAAGGTGGGTCCACATGCCCGCCAGTCGCGGTAACAGATATTGATATTGAGCAAGTTCAACCTGCATCTTGGCGTTAGCCGTCTGTGCACGCTTGGCAAAGATGTCAAGGATGAGGCTGGTGCGGTCGAGAACCTTCACCTTGACCGCCTTCTCAATGTTGTAGGCCTGTTTGGGCGTAAGGTCGTCGTCAAATATTACCAGATTGATGTCGTTTTCATCTATAAATGTGGCAATTTCCTCAAGTTTGCCCTTGCCCACAAACGAGGTCATGTTGGGTGCGTCGCACCGCTGAGTAAACTTCTTCACCGTTGTGGCTCCGGCAGTCGTGGCGAGGAACTCAAGCTCGTCGAGATACTCGTGAGCTTTGGTTTCGTTTTGTTGTGGCGTGATGAGCCCCACGAGCACCGCGCGCTCGTCGATCAGGTCGTTAATGCGTTTACTGTCATCAATAAGCCCCATATTAATATAATGTGTCGTGCAAAAGTAATCGCGTGTAGCACAAGATCAACAAGCACTGCACGCGACTATCGTTGTTTAAACAGAATTACTTTTTCTCTACTTTAACATAGCGCTTGTTCAGCCCCTCGATAACCTCATTGGTAACATCATACTTAGAGTCGATGTAAACGGTAGCCGACTTGCGGAGAACCATGTCAAAGCCTTTCTGCTTAGCATAGTCCTTCATGAAGTTATTTATTGAATCCATGAGCTGGATTTGGCTTTGTGCAAGTTCGTTCTGGATGCTCTGCTGGAGGTTGCCAAGATAGTTTTGAGCATCGTTTTGCATCTTCTGCAGCTTCGACTGGTCGGCATTAAGGCTTTCCTCGGTGAGGTAGCCGTTGTTTTTGTACTTCTGCTGCATTGCGTTGCCAAACTTGTTGATTTCGTTTCCACGTTGTGTTTGTGCTGCGTCAAACTGGTTTTGGCGTCTAAGCATAGCCTCGTTGATGTCCTTAGCCAGATTATAGTTGGCCATTACCGAGTCCTCGTCGATGTAACGGATTTTCAGGGTTTCCATAGCTGCGGGGGCACCTTTAACATCTTTCTTGGCAGGTTTCTCGTTGCAAGCAGCAAGACCCACGATCATGGCAACTGCGATTGCAAAACTGATTGAGAGTTTAGAAAAGTTCATTTCGTCTTTTTATTATGTTAATTATATTTTGTTATCTATAAAATTCATCATCTCGAGCGCAAGTGATGCCACGCTTCCTCATTTCGGGGTTGGCATGAATGTGCGTATTGGGAAATTTACCTCCTTTAATAAAGAAGATTTTTATCCCCAGAAACAGCACTGCAAGTGCCAATAAAGCCACCGTAAACAACAAAGTTTTCATCGTTGCGTTAAAATTTTATGCAAATATAGAGATTGTTTGCGACTTTTGTGTCTTAATTCAAAACTTTTTTGTAACTTTACACTTGATAAGACACGTATTTAACAAAAATTTATTGACATAAACGATACATAACATTTATAACGCTAAAATAATACTGGATTTATGACAATTAAAGATCTAAAACCGGCACGCGTTTGGAATATCTTTGAACAGATTACCAAGGTGCCCCGCC
>JABUUJ010000014.1:61788-64160 GCA_021443235.1 Muribaculaceae bacterium | reverse complement strand
GGAAACTTGCGCAATGCCATTGCACGCGAGGGCGAGGCAACTATCGGTATCAAGGACTATGAGAAAGAGAAACTGTCGGTTGCATTCAACAACTTCCTGGCTACCATTAAGGAAGAGTACAAGAACAGCGAGCCCAACCTGGACGGTTCTATCGCCAGCGTAGATGCTCCAGCCAAGATTATTGCACGCGAAGATGCCGAGCGCATTGTCAACACAGTGTTTGCAGCTCCTCACGGCGTGCTTTCAGTAAGCCTTGAGATGGAAGGTCTCACCGAGACATCGACCAACTTGTCGAGTGTAAAGATGAAGGAGGAAGGTGTTATCGAGGTCGTTACTTCACAGCGCAGTGCTGTTGAGAGCCGCAAGCTCGACGCAGCCCGCCGCATTGAGACAGTATTCAAACTGGGTGGTGGCAAGGTTCGCCACAGCGACGGCTATCAGGGTTGGGCACCTAACAAGAACAGCCAGATTCTTAAGAAGGCCGTTGCTGTTTGGAAAGAACTCTTCGGCGTTGAGCCAGTTGTTGATGCCATCCATGCAGGTCTTGAGTGCGGTTTGTTCCTCAAGGTTCTCCCCCACCTCGACATGATTTCTTATGGTCCTACATTGAAGAACGTTCACTCTCCCAGCGAGTGCTGCCACATCCCCGCAGTGCAGAAGTCATGGGATTTCACCGTGAAACTCATCAATGTTGTAGCTAACGAGAAATAACCAACATCACACCTAACCCAAAAAGTTCATTAGATCGCCACAGTGCAAGATTTAGTGCAGTTTTAAATCAAAAACGCATTAAAATTCTAATGAACTTTTTGGTTTTAACCACGTTTAAATACATTGGATTATGCTTTGTAAAGTGATTGGCGCGGCAGTGCAAGGAATTGACGCCATCAAGGTTGATATTGAGGTCTCGGTTGATTGGGGCAGCAACTTTGTGCTGGTGGGGCTACCCGACACGGCAGTGAAGGAGAGTGCCGAGCGAGTGAGGTGCGCCATCAACGAGGCAGGCCATGAATTTCCGCGTAAAAACGTGGTCATCAATCTGTCGCCAGCCGATGTCAAGAAGGAGGGCACGTCCTATGACCTGCCAATGGCAGTGGGTGTGCTTGGAGCCGAAGAAAAGGTGTCGACCGAGAAACTGGACAGGTACATGCTTATGGGAGAGTTGTCGCTCGATGGAACGCTAAGAGCGGTAAAGGGAGCACTGCCCATGGCCATCGTCGCACGCTCGTTGAAGCTTGATGGTTTTATTCTGCCACGCGCCAACGCGCTTGAAGCTGCGGTGGTAAACAACTTGAATGTCTATGGCGTGGACACGCTTCAAGATGTAATTGCATTTCTCAACAACGAGAAACAGCTTGAACCAACGGTCGTTGACACTCGCGCCGAGTTTGCCCGCGCACAAGGCAGCTTCCCCTACGATTTCGACGAGGTCAAAGGTCAAGAGAACGTGAAACGTGCCTTTGAGGTGGCTTGTGCTGGCGGTCATAACATAATTCTTATAGGTAGTCCCGGTTCGGGCAAGTCAATGATGGCAAAGCGCTTGCCGTCTATTATGCCACCACTCAGCTTGAACGAGGCACTTGAGACCACCAAGATTCACTCGGTGGCAGGCAAGTTGCCCGGAGGCACCACACTCATGAGTACACGTCCCTATCGCGCCCCACATCACACCATCTCGCAAGTAGCGCTTGTGGGCGGAGGCACCTACCCATGCCCTGGCGAAATCAGTTTGGCCCACAATGGCATCCTTTTCCTTGACGAGCTGCCCGAGTTTACCCGTAGTGCCTTAGAGGTGATGCGTCAACCACTGGAAGACAGACATGTATCTATCTCAAGGGCAAAATATGCCGTTGACTACCCTGCGTCGTTTATGCTGGTAGCGAGTATGAATCCGTGCCCATGCGGCTACTATGGGCATCCCACCAAACGTTGCGTATGCAACGAGTACCAAAGGCATCATTATATGGGAAAGATCAGTGGGCCGCTACTCGACCGTATAGACCTGCATGTAAATGTTCAACCAGTTGAATTTGAACAAATTTCATCAAAGGAAAAAGGCGAGTCAAGCGCTGCAATACGCCAGCGTGTAGTAGCTGCCCGTGCTATTCAGAACGAGCGTTTCAGCGCCTATAAGGGTGTGCACTGTAACGCCCAGATGACACCTTCGCTAATACATGAGTTTGCTGAACCTGACGCCGCTGGCTTGCAGCATCTGCGCAATGCCATGACGCGCTCGGGCATGAGCGCCCGCGCCTATGACCGCATTCTCAAGGTGGCACGCACCATTGCCGACCTTGAAGCCTCTCCCCGTGTGCTTCAGCACCACATCATGGAAGCCATCAGTTACCGCAACCTTGACCGCAACATCTAAA
>JABUUJ010000014.1:59803-61072 GCA_021443235.1 Muribaculaceae bacterium | reverse complement strand
CACTTGTGACGAGCCCGAGGTTCAAATTAGAGCCCTAATCTATACTATTCTAACAATCTACATTTACGACAAGCGAGTATCGCGTTCCGATATAGTGCGCTCTCGGCTTGAGGCAATGACCAATAGGCCCACATTTGCGCAAGATATGGCTACCATTCAGCTCCTGTTGGCACGCTCACGCAACACCGACAACGTAATGCGCAAAGTGCGCGAAGACCTTATGCCTGGAATAATGAGCATGTCGCCCGACTTGATGAAGAAAATCAAGGACAAAAACACACCTCTTGACATCTCGGAACTTGAAGAAAACCCCGAGTGGCAGGATATGCTTGAAAATAGTGGCATTTCCAAGAAATTTGAGGAATTCAGTGAGATGCAACTTGAGGGCAACGATGTTTTCATCTCAACCTTCTCGCACCTCAAGTCCTTCCCGTTCTTCCGCACATTGTCAAACTGGTTCTTACCCTATCACCCTAACCACTCGCTTATCGACACCGTGTTTGGCAACCGACTTCGTGCTGTGGGGCAAACCATTGCTGGCGCTCCATTGTGCAACAGCGACAAGTACTCATTCTGCCTCTCTATGGGAACCATTCACGAGAGCCAGCGTGACATGATGCTGTCGCACGTGCAGGAACAAACTCGCGAACTTGATGAGATGGCGAGCAGCGAGTTGCCCGACGCCAAAAAGGTGCGTGAACGCATTGCCAACGAGCATCTTCAGGATCTCTACCGATTTTTCACGTTGTTCTCGCGTCGTCGTGAGTTTGTCGCAATCTTCGACCGCGACATGGACTTCACTTCCCTACCTTTCCTTGAGGACTACACCCGCAACACATCCACAATTAGCATCATTGCCGAGTTCTATTTCAAGAATGGCTTCTATGATGATGCTATAAAGTATTTCACGCATGAGAGGAATTACAGCGAGAGCATCAATCCCATTGTGTTCCAGAAGATTGGGTTCTGCTATCAGAACACAGGAAATATGCGCGAGGCATTGCATCACTACCGCAATTACCTGCTTGCTCACGACAACGATGTGTGGACACTAAAGCACATGGCTGCATGCTATCGCTCATTGCAGCGACACGACAAGGCACTGGAATGCTACAAAAAGGTTGACCAACTGCAACCCAACTCGGTGGCTACCACGCTCAGCATAGGAAACATCCTGCTTGAGAGCGGCCAGGCAAACGAGGCATTGCAACACTATTATAAGGCCGATTTTCTTGCTGGGGCAAAGCATCGCGCATGGCGCCCCATTGC
>JABUUJ010000014.1:57569-59443 GCA_021443235.1 Muribaculaceae bacterium | reverse complement strand
ACAAACTTTTTTCATTACTTTTGTAGTGAAATTTGGCCTACGAAGGGAATACACCTCGACGACCAATCACACAGCATTGAATATTAGACAATTAGAACGGCTGACTGGATTTAACTAATGGATAACGCGGAAAACAAACAGGCGCTACTCGACTCACGTTACTTGCGCATGGCACAAATATGGGCTGAAAACTCCTATTGCCAGCGTCGAAAAGTGGGAGCACTAATCGTCAAAGAAAAAATGATCATCAGTGACGGATATAACGGCACGCCGGTGGGATTTGAAAATATTTGTGAGGATGACGCCGACCATACCAAGGCCTATGTGCTACACGCCGAAGCCAACGCCATTACAAAAGTTGCACAAAGCAACAACAGCAGTCGCGGCGCAACACTATATGTCACCACATCGCCTTGCATTGAGTGTTCCAAGCTGATTATCCAGAGCGGTATTAAACGTGTTGTCTTTGGCGAGCAATATCGCATTACCGACGGCATAGATCTGCTCAAACGCGCCGGAATAGAATGCCTGCAACTTCAGGTAATTGATAACGAGATAATTAAATCACAAATATAAGTTACAGTTTAAATATTAAGAATGAACGATAAGCCATCTAATCACCCTATTTTCTTGTGGATGCCGCTTGCAATGGCAGTCTCGGTGGTGATTGGTATTTTCATAGGCAACCGCTTCTCCAGCACAAAGTATGTTGTTGACAACGACCGTAAACTCAACACCATACTGAATCTTGTTGATGCCAACTATGTCGACACAGTTAACATCAACGACCTTATCGAGATGTCCATTCCCGAAATACTTGAGAATCTTGACCCACACACAGCCTACTTCTCTAAGGAAGACATCAAAGCCGCTAATGAGGAACTGAGCGGCAGTTTCAGTGGAATAGGCATTTCGTTCATGATAATGAACGACACGGTGAGTGTGATTGAGGCAATTCCTGGTGGACCGTCCGACAAAGTGGGTATCGTAGCGGGCGACCGCATCGTGACCGTTGACGACAGCACCTTTGTGGGACCTAAGGTCACTAACAATGATGTAATGAAACACCTGCGAGGTGACAAAGGCACTAAGGTGAAGTTGGGAATTAAGCGCCAAACGTCATCCAAGTTGCTTTATTTCACCGTGGTGCGAGGAGACATTCCCACTCACAGCGTCGATGCTGCCTACATGCTTGACAAGACCACAGGCTATATCAAGGTCAACCAGTTTGGGAAAAACACCTATAATGAATTTATCACTGGCCTTAACAACCTGAAACAAGAAGGTGCCAAGCGCTACATGATTGACCTGCGTGGTAACGGCGGAGGATATATGGAAATGGCGATTCTCATGGCTAATGAGTTTCTGGGCGACAATCAACTCATCGTTTATACTGCTGGGCGCGACAAACGCAACGACTCGCAATGGTGGAGCGATGGCAACGGCCAGTTCCAGGATGCCGAGGTTATTGTGCTGATGGACGAGTTCTCGGCAAGCGCAAGTGAGATTTTCGCAGGTGCTTTGCAAGACCATGACCGGGGCCTTATAGTGGGCTGCCGCTCGTTTGGCAAAGGTCTTGTGCAGAATCAACTCACACTCCCTGACCAGAGCGCAATACGCTTAACTATAGCGCGTTACTATACTCCATCGGGCCGCTGCATCCAAAAGAACTACAAAGGCAGCGAAAACTACGATAAAGAGTTGATAGATCGTTACACCAGCGGCGAGTTGTATAGTCAGGACAGCATCAAGATTGACAAGTCGCAAATATTTACCACCGAACACGGACGCACAGTGTATGGTGGCGGTGGCATTGTGCCCGACCTCTTTGTTCCTCGCGACACTGTGGGAATAACAAGCTACTACATCGACAT
>JABUUJ010000014.1:44893-56737 GCA_021443235.1 Muribaculaceae bacterium | reverse complement strand
CCACGACCACCCCTTAAATGCAGTCTTTACATCAACACAATACCACATCATTATGCCATAACCACGCATTTTTTGGGCAGAAAATGAAATAGGAGGCAGGTACCTAAGCACCTGTCTCCTCATAATCTATTGCCTAAAAATGAGGGGTTATACCCACTTCATATAGGCGAAGTCTTGACGGTGAGCCAGTTTCTCGTTCCACGGGAAAATGCGGAAAGAGTAACGGAATACACCCGACATATCCATTTTTTCTGATAGCTTAAAGGTCAGCACATTGCCGTCCTGAGCAACAACGGTCATGGGAAGTGTTCTGGCAAAGCTTGCCTGGCCATCTTCTTCCTTGTAAACCACAGCCTCAGCTCCAATGCTCTTGCCCAAACCAGCGGTGTCGACACGCAAAATTGCCTCAAAAGTCTTGACATCGTAAGGATCGGGATGATTAGAAACGGCTGCAATCTCAACCTCACCAACAAGGTTCACATCGTCCCAGCGAGCAGCGACATTCTCTTTCCACTCAACAATCTCACGGGCTACGGCATAATTATTGGCCATAAGAGCCTTAGAACGCTGAGCCTGCGGTTTGTAGAACCGAACGAAATAGTCACGCATCATGCGAGACATTGTGTAGTTGGGAGCAATGTGGGCGATAGAGTTCTTGATATACTGAATCCACTCGGGAGAGTAACCCTTGCTATTTTTAGCAAAATAGAGAGGAATAATCTCGTTCTCAAGCATAGAGTAGATCGTTGCCGAGTCGAGTTTGTCCTGCTGGCCTTGATCGGTATAGCTGCGTTTTGCAGTAAGAGCCCAACCAGCACCCTGACGATAGCCTTCATACCACCAACCGTCGAGCACCGAGAAGTTGAGCAGACCGTTCATCTCGGCCTTCTCGCCCGATGTACCCGAAGCCTCGAGAGGACGTGTGGGGGTGTTAAGCCAGATGTCAACGCCTGTGATAAGACGCTTTGACACGATCATGTCGTAGTTCTCAAGGAAGATAATCTTGCCCAGGAACTGAGGCATCTTGGAAATCTCAATGATGCGCTTGATGAGGTCCTGACCAGCACCGTCGGCAGGGTGAGCCTTTCCAGCATAGATGAACTGAACGGGGAACTGGGGATTGTTGACGATGCGCTCAAGTCGCTCAAGGTCGTTAAAGAGCAAGTAAGCACGCTTGTAGGTAGCAAAGCGACGTGCAAAACCAATGAGAAGAGCGTTGGGGTTGATCTTATCGACGATTGACATGATGCGAGTAGGATCTCCTTGATTCTTCAGCCAGTTGGCAGTGAAGTCGCGCTTAACGAAGTTGATGAACTTGTTCTTCAAGGTCATGCGCAGGTTCCATATTTCCTCGTCGGGAACGTTCATAATGGGCGACCACATTTCCTCGTCTTCCTGGTTGTTGAAGAAGTCGGGGCCGAAGGTCTCGGCATAGAACTTCTTCCACTCCGATGCTGCCCAAGTGGGCATGTGCACGCCATTGGTCACATAACCAACGTGCGATTCCTCGGGAGCATAACCTTTCCAAACACCTTGGAACATCTTCTTCGACACCTCTCCGTGGAGCCAGCTCACACCGTTAGACTCCTGTGTGGTATTGAGAGCAAACACGCTCATTGAGAAACGCTCGTCGCTGTCGGGATTCTCGCGACCCATGTTCATCAAGTCGGCCCAAGATATACCAAGCTTTGCAGGGAACTCACCCATATACTTGCCGAAGAGGTCCTCGTCGAAGTAGTCGTGACCTGCAGGCACAGGAGTGTGAACAGTATATAATGAGGTAGAACGGACAATCTCAAGAGCCTCGTTGAAGCTGAGACCCTCTTCCTGAACGTAGTCGACAAGGCGCTGCAGGTTAAGCAGTGCGGCGTGTCCTTCGTTGCAGTGATAGATGTCGTTCTTGATGCCTAAGCGCTTGAGCAGCAGCACACCACCAATACCGAGCAGATACTCTTGCTTGATGCGGTTTTCCCAGTCGCCACCATAGAGCTTGTGAGTGATTGAACGGTCAAATTCGCTATTGGGTTCAAGATCTGTGTCGAGCAGATAGAGCTTCATTCGGCCTACGTTCACTTGCCATACATTGGCATAGATGAAACGTCCGGGATAAGGCACCTCAAGCACAAACTGGCGTCCGTTCTCGTCAAGAACGGGCTCAATGGGCAACTGGTTGAAGTTCTGGGGCTCATAGTTAGCAATCTGCTGTCCGTCCATAGACAGAGTCTGGGTGAAGTAGCCATAACGATAGAGGAAGCCCACTGCGGTCATTCTCACGCGGCGGTCGCTGGCCTCTTTGATATAGTCGCCGGCAAGGATGCCGAGGCCACCCGAATAAATCTTGAGGGCGTTGCACAGACCATATTCCATGCTGAAATAAGAGATTGAAGGAAGGTCATCGCGCATGGGCTCAGCCATATAGGCTTTGTAGCTTTCATACACGCTGTCGATGCGAGCCATCATAGCATCGTCATTGAGAATCTCAAACAATCGTTCGCTTGAGATGCGTTGCAACATTAGCACGGGGTTCTCACCGGTAGAGCGCCACAAGTCGCGGTCGATGTCGTGGAAGAGCGATTTACCCTCGCTGTTCCATACCCACCACAAGTTCTTAGACATTTCCTCGAGCTTTTTCAGCTTTCCGGGAAGTGCAGCCTTAACTGTGATTGTTCTCCACACGGGAGCATTTGTGTTGTTAACTTTAAGTTTCATAAAACCTGAAAAAAATTATAATTACTTTCGTTTTTTACTCTCTGTAATGGCCTCTTCATAAGCAAGGCCGTAATATTTAATGAAATTGCGCCACGAGGCGTCTTGAGCAGTCTTTTGTGCCGCCTTCTTGATGGATTCAACGTCCTTGTGCTCAAGGTTATAGAAATGCTCAACGCTGTTAGCTATGGCATAAACGGTTTCGTCATAGTTGGAGTCGTCACGATGAATCACGCGCGCGCCACACTTACTTGCATCGTTGCCGTAGGTGTCAAGAATCCATTGCCCAAAGCCTGCAAGGTCGGTAGTGATAGTGGGCACAGCAAACGCCACGCTCTCGAGCGGGGTATATCCCCAAGGCTCATAGTAGGAGGCAAAGACGGTGAGATCAAGACCTGGCAACAAGTCATAGTAAGACATGTTGAAAATGCCATCGTCGCCTTTGAGATAAGAGGGAACATATATTACCCTCACGGCAGCTCCAGCATATCCCCAGAATCCCAGTTCAAGTGCCTTGTTCTCGATGCTGTCGCCACCATGGTTGTGAAGCGAGTGAGTGATAAACGGGCTGTAAAGGCCCGGGCGCTCCTCGCTTTCCATTGCCTCCTGCAAGTCGAGGCGTGGAGCCTTTACCCATGCGGGAACCAGCACAAAAGCTATTACCTTGCGCTCGGGATTGTCGCCCAGCTGTTCGCGCAGCACGTTCATCGCGTCAAGATAGGCATCAATGCCCTTGTTGCGGAACTCACAACGGCCCGAAGTGGCAATGATCATTGTGTTCTCGTCAAAGGCCTCGCCAGTAAGCGCTGTGGCAACTTGGAACATACGGGCACGTGCAGCGGCACGAGCCTCGACAAGTTTCTTGCCCTTAGGCACAAAGTTCTGCTCAAAAGCGTTGGGCGTCACAATGGGCTTGCGCTCAAGCAGCTGGGCACATTCACGAGCGGTAACCTCGCTCACGGTGGTGAAAGCGTCGGCGTTCTGTGCGGCAGCTTTCTCAAGCGAGTGCTTTGACTGCATATTGAGCTCGCCGGCCATCTGGTCGCCGTTGTACCATTCCATATAGTCGTAAAGTGGCTTGCCGTTGCCGCAGATGCTGCGACCAATACTTGTTGCATGTGTTGTAAACACAGTAGCCACATGTGGCAAACGTGCCTTGACGTGCAGCAGTCCCATTCCGGTAGTCCACTCGTCAAAGTGTGCAATGACATCGCCCTTAGGCTGTGCCCAGTTAAGGAAATCTTCAATCACAATAGCAGCAGCAACGCCAAACATGCACGACTCATCATAGTCGCCATAGGCATGGAGCGAGTCAACATTAAACAGGTCCCACATCATGCTGTAGATATCATCCTTAACATCATAAAGACCTTGATAGTCGACAAGCACTGCGATGGGGTTGCCGGGAACATTCCAGCGCCCTACTCTCACGCTTACGCCATAGGGCAGCTGCATATTTTTACGCCATGATGCGAATAAATTCTTTCTTTCAGTAAAATAAGGCGACTCATTTCCTTCCTTCCACAGGTCAGGCCCAATGAAAATTGCTTTGTCCTTATTCAACTGCTGAAGCGTGTGGGCTTTGGTCGACAAGACGGCGTAGATGCCGCCCACCTTGTTGCAGACCTCCCAACTTGTCTCAAAC
This sequence comes from Muribaculaceae bacterium, assembly GCA_021443235.1. Lineage (GTDB taxonomy): Bacteria > Bacteroidota > Bacteroidia > Bacteroidales > Muribaculaceae > Sodaliphilus. The sequence goes on along the minus strand of JABUUJ010000014.1, from coordinate 52,386 downwards.
AAAAAATCAAGCATATAAATTTCTTATACTCTTAAATAATGCGCAAAATTACATAAAAATTTTGGATTAGGCAATTTTCTTGCGTGCGCGAGAAGCTATAATTCAGCCCTAATTTATGCACAAGCGTGCAACACGTTGATATTCAATTACATTATAAATGTACATGCGATGTTATTATATTATATTTAAGGCATTGATATACAGTTTTTTAAAGTGCAATGCAATCGTTTGCCTATTATGTAAATATGATTTCCCAAGCAATCCATTGCCCGAATAGGCCACTTGCACCAGCAAGGAAAAGTGCAAAATGCAGTTTAAGCAACGCGAGTTTCATCAGAATTTGAAAATTTTTGGTGAGCCTATTGCGTAAAATCCAGCAAAAATCACTATTTTTGCAAATATTAGAGACAATTATAAACTATAAAAAATATTTCAACGATGAACGTAGGCGATAAAATTCCAGCAATCCTAGGCAAAGACCAGAACGGAAAAGAGATTAAAGCAGAAGATTTTAAGGGGCAAAAGCTCGTGCTTTACACCTACCCCAAGGACAACACCAGCGGATGCACTGCCGAGGCCTGCTCGCTGCGCGACCATAAGGCCGCACTGGCTCAAAAAGGCTATGCCATCCTTGGTGTGAGCAAAGACTCGGCCGCGTCTCACCAGAAATTTATTGAGAAGCAGGGCCTAAACTTTGACCTTATTGCCGACACCGATACTACCCTGCTTCAAGCATTAGGCGCATGGGGTGAGAAGAGGATGTGCGGCAAGACATGCATTGGCACACTACGCACCACCTATCTGGTTAACGAAGAAGGTGCTATCACCCATATCTTCGCTCCGAAACAAATCAAGACAAAAGAACACGCCGAGCAAATCCTTGCTGTAATTGACTGAAACAAGATGAATATCAAGAATATGTGTGCAGTTGCACTGTCAATGGCATGCTTCGCCTCGTGCAACCAGCAGTCGGCCAGCGAGGAAGCCCTTGATTTCCTCGGCATTGGTGTTACTGCAGAAGAAAACCGTGAGTATTCCTACACCGACAAGCAGGCAGGATTTTGGTATGGACACACTCATGCCGACGAGCCTCTTGAGTACTACTCGGGCTGGAATGTGGCCAAGAAACGCATCCTCAGCGACTATGCGCTGCTGGTCGATGGCAAGCAGTTAAAACGTGCCGAGGCCAATACCTGTGTGGTCTATCCACACAAAATTGGACGCACATGGTCGAACGCAAAAGAGGAACTCCGACTCGTTGACATGGCGCAGATTCTATATGTGAAGGTTGGCGACGTCAAAGGAGAGGAAATATCTATTACGCTTAATCGGTCGCTCATCGACCGAGATACGAGCAATGCCGACAACATGCTGGTTGTGCGTCCAAAGGAAATGCCCGAGACCGTGATAAAAGTAGCCCCCTCACGCGACTGCGCCGCACATGTGGTGGCCGACACAATGCTCACCGCCAAAGCAGCTGAAACCGATGGCTTTATCATCGTGCACGGCACCGAGAGCCAGTGCGACTCGCTTATCAACGCATGGCGAACCAACGGAGCAAAAATGCTTGAGGAGCGCGTAAACCGCATGACGCAACTCATAGTGAAGAACTGCCCCACAACCAGCAATCTGCCCGAACTTGACAAAGCGCTGGCATGGATCACGCTCACGATGGACGAACTAATCACCGAGCAGCAAGGCAAAGGCATATATGCCGGCCTGCCTTGGTTCAACGAGTATTGGGGACGTGACATGTTTATCGCTATGCCTGGGGCAACACTCGTCACTGGGCAGTTTGAATATACGGCCGACATCTTGCGCGACTTTGCCAAGTTCCAAGACAAGGACACTACCAGCATCACTTGTGGGCGTATTCCCAACCGTGCCAACCTTGAAGGAATTCTCTATAACACAGCCGACGGCACGCCACGCTATGTGATGGAAGCCGAGGAATTGTTGCGCTACTGGGGAAACCGATCGTTTCTTGAGGACATCTACCCCACTATTGTGCTGAGTATTGATCAAGCCATAAAAAAACAAATCGATGAGAAAGGATATCTCAAGCACGAGGACGCCGATACATGGATGGACGTGAAGCGCAACGGCATCCCAGGCTCGCCACGCGGTAATCGTGCCAACGATATCCAGTATTTATGGTACTGCGAATTGATGTCGGGCTCGCGCATGGCGTTGATGATGAATGATGCTGAGCATGCTAAGCAGTGGAAAGACGTTGCCGACCGCCTTGCGCAGAACTTTGAGACCGACTTCTGCGACAAAAACTCAGTGCTAATCTACGACCACCTCAATAATGACAACACACCTGACTTGCAGTTCCGCCCTAACCAACTGTTTTGCTTCGACCTTATCAAGGACGACACTTTCAAGCAAAAGGTTACAGCACGTGTGTGGCAAGAACTGGTATATCCCTGGGGCGTGGCTTCGCTGACACAGACCGACGAGCAATTCCATCCCCAGCATGAAAACTGGCACTACTACCACAAGGATGATGCTTATCACAATGGCACTATTTGGCTATGGAACAATGGCATTGCCATGCAGCGCATGATTGAGTATGATCAAGTAGAGATGGCATGGCAGTTATTTAAAAATATGAACCGCCAAGCCCTTAAAGAAGGGGCTGTGGGCTCGCTGAGCGAGAACGCCGACGCCCATCCTCGTGAGGGACAGTCGTGGGTGAAGCGCAGCGGCACATTCCTCCAGGCATGGAGCAACAGCGAACAGTTGCGTGTGTGGTATCAGCATTTCTTAGGCATCCGTCCCGACTTGATGAACGGTGTCATCGTGGTTGAGCCACGTTTGCCTAAAGAAATCACCACACTGTCGTGCTCAGTAATCATAGGCAACGGCCAGCTCCTGTATAGCTATAACAATGGCAAGTGCGAGGTCACGCTTCACAATCTGCCCGACGTGAAAGTCGATTTGCGCGAAGGTGCAGTTAACGGCGACAACCCCATTTTCAAGGGAATAGACTTCTGCAAGCCCAATCCGCTGCCATCCTATCCATGCTTTGCGACCTATCACGATCCAGCGTTAACTTATTAAAAACATGAAGGCGACCAAGATGTATGAGGCCGGCGACAAAATGATTGACCTCATTCGCGACAATTACAACACATTGCAGTCACTATCGGCCTTTGGCATCCCGCTTGGTTTTGGCGATAAGACCGTAGAGGAGACTTGCGCGCAAAACAATGTTGACAGCACGACTTTTCTTGCCGTGGTAAACCTTAGCATCAATGGCGTGACAAGTCACGACCCCGACAAATTGTCAGTCCCCACCCTACTGCATTACCTTGAGGCTTGCCACACCTATTATCTTGAATATCAACTGCCATCGGTGCGTCGCGAGTTGTCGGAAAGCATCAATGCGCAAGATGGCATCGGCCGCCTTATACTGGATGTCTATGACACCTATGCCCGTGAGATACGCCGCCACATGAACTATGAGGAGCGCATGCTGTTTCCCTATGTTGAGCGACTCATGCGCGGGGAGACTTCGACCAGCTATTGCATAGACGACTTCGCCAAACATCATGCCGAGGCCGACAAAAGCCTAAAGGAGTTGAAGCAACTCATCATCAAGTATCTGCCCAGCGACATTGCCGGCAGCCACCGACTCACGTCGGCACTCTATCTCATTTACAACAACGAGGAGTGGCTTGCCAATCATCAAACGGTTGAGGATAGTATCTTCGTGCCACTGATTCGCAAGCTGGAGCAACGCTTAAAGTCAGAGCGTTTAACTAATGCTATATCAGCATTTACTGGCACAGAGGAAATTTTGCCTGAAAGCATTACCGACCGTGAAAAGGACGTTATAGTCGCTCTCGTGCAAGGCATGAGCAACAAGGAGATTGCCGAACATCTGTTCATATCGGTAAACACTGTGATTACTCATCGCAAGAATATTGCCCGCAAACTCCAGATTCACTCTCCCGCCGGACTCACGATTTATGCCATCGTCAACGGGCTTGTAAATATCGACGCCTTGAAAAAGTAAAAAAGTCCCCTTCGCAAATGTCGCGGAGGGGACTTTTATAAGTTGGTGCTACTTTACCTCAGTGGGCTTGAAGAACGATGCGTCGTGTTTGCACAAGGGGCAGATGTATCCCTCGGGCAAATTTTCGCCCTCATAGATGTGCCCGCACACCGTGCATATCCACCCTTTCCTCTGCATCATGGCAGGCTGTGGCTTGATGTGCTTGTGGTAGTAGGTATAGGTTGTAGATGGCACATCGCCGAGCACCATGGCATCGGTAACATCGGCAACAAAGGTGATGTGAGTACCTAAGTCAACCTGCGTTATCACCTTGGCACACAGCACCGCATTGACGCCCTCGGTCACATATATCACACCATTGTCGGCGCGCGAGAAAGTAATTCCCACGGCTTTGTCAACGTTAGCGCCACTCTGGAAGCCCCAGTGCTTGAATGTTTCGAACGATGCCTCCTCGGTGAGTATAGAGACACACAACAGCCCTGTATGCTCAATCATGGCAGTGGTGTAATTGTTTTTGTTGAGAGTCACTGATATACGCTTAGGAGAGTCGGTCACTTGCACCACAGTGTTGCTAATACACCCGTTGTCTTTTTCGCCCTCATGTGCTGTAACTACATAGAGCCCATAGGAAATGTTGAAAAACGCCTTGTTATCCATATTATTAAATTTTAGTGTTAATTACCGTCCTTTTTCAAGTCGTTACAAAATTAGCAAATAAAACTGAATTAAACAAGTGTAATAATCACAATTAACGACTCTCATTGCGACTAAAAAAGAGAAAGCCTCAACTTAATCACAAGCTAAGACTTTCATTACAATTATTACTCTACAAATTATAATTCACTTCTCTTTTCCGGGTTGTACAAAGCGTTTTGTAGCACGCAACTGATGCCTCATTATGCTGAGCAACTCCTGAGTTTCCTGGATGAGGTTAAGGTAGAGTTGTGAAGCACGCAGGTTGACGTTGCTGTCGAGTTGTGCACGGTCGATATGCACCTTGCGCAATCGCGATAGGCTATCCTTTAATGAATCGGCCTCGTCCATAATGCGATGATAGTCGGCAAATTGCTTTGTGGAAATCATCTCATGAGTTTGAATAAAGAGCGAGTCAACGCACTTTAATATCTCGCTAAATTCCTCCATATAAGCTACAGGGATGGGGGTAAAACTGTTTTCCACATGTTCCAGCACTGGATCAAGAATGCGCTTCATGCAGTAGAGATATTGCTGGTTGCTGTTTTGTGCCAGATGGAACCAGGTGTTGCGCTCGAGCGCTTTGTTGATAGGTGCGCGTCGCAAAGCAAGCAATTCGAGTCGTCGGTTGCGCTTGTAGGCGAGACTGGCCTCTTGCATGTTGGCCCTCACCTTGCGCAGAACGTGACGGTCGTTCTGCTCTATAGCAGCTATTATTTTTGCGTAGTCATCGTGTACTATCTTGGTAATAAACGACTGGTGCTCGATGAAATGTTCGCAAAGGGCACTCCATAGTTGTAGGCTATCGTTTATTGCAAGGATGCGCTCCATCTCATTGTCCTTTTCGTCCTTTATCTTCTTGTTATACTTACGGTTGCTACTCCACAGCAGGTAGGCGGCGAGAGCCATGAAAGCAAACATTGTCACAAAACCACCAAAGTGAATTATTGAACAAACAAGCGCCGATGCCACAAAGGCAAGTCCAGCTGTGATAAACCATCCGCCTATTACACTAAGCACGCCAGTGATGCGGAACACTGCGCTCTCACGCCCCCAAGCTTTGTCGGCAAGACTCGAGCCCATTGCCACCATAAATGTAACATAGGTGGTCGACAACGGCAATTTCATTGTTGTGCCCATGATGATGAGCAATGCAGCAAGAACAAGGTTTACCGCGGCTCGTATCTCGTCGAAAGCGGCACCTTTTTCCAGTGTGGCTTCTTCCTTGTTAAAGCGACCAGCCACCCACTTGCGCACACTTTCGGGAAATAGTTGGCCGCACACATCGCCAACATTTTGAGATGCCCGCACGATGCTGCGCGCTACCCGCGACGATCCAAACATTTCGTCGCCCTCGTCCTGACGCGACAAGTCGACCGACGTCTTCACTACGTTGCGGGCTTTCTTTGACACCACCATAGAAATAATCATTATCACACCCGCAAGTGCCAGAATAGCCAGCGGACTGCGTGCGCTCTCTTGTAACGAAGTCATCATGAAGCCGTTGAAGTTGCCATTGCCATTAGCAACGAAATCTTTCATCGAGTCGAGAGCCGCAAGCGGAACTCCGATAAAGTTTACGAGGTCGTTGCCAGCAAAAGCCATAGCAAGCGAGAAGGTTCCGAGCAGCACAACAATGCGCAGCACGTTTACCCCCAACCAATGAAAGACTTGTGACATGATGGCAGTAGCAAAGAAGCACACGACAAGCAGCATGTCGGTGTTGGTGTCAATCCAGCCACGAACCTCCTCGGCAATATAAGGCGACTTGCCAAGTCCTTTTATAAAAATAAAATAGGACATTGACGTGAATGCGATTCCGCCAAATACACCTATAAAGTATTTCAGCCTTCTTTTGTAGTCGAAAGTAAATGTCAGACGCAGTAGCCACTGCACAACGGCACCGGCAACAAAGGCGATTGCAACACTCACAAAAATAGCAATAATCACGCTCAGCGCCTTGTCGCTGTTAAGCAGCATCCCAAACGATAATGTGGAGTCGTTCCACACCTTGATGCAGGCGGTTATAAACGTTGCGCCAAGCAACTCAAAGACGAGCGACACCGTTGTCGAGGTGGGCATACCCAGAGAGTTAAACACATCAAGGATAACAACATCGGTTACCATGACAGCCAGGAAGATAACCATTACTTCCTCAAAACTATAGCTTGCGGGCTGCAATATGCCGTGTCGGGCTACATCCATCATGCCGCTGCTCATCATCGCTCCAACAAGCACACCGACCGACGCAACCATTATCACTGTCTTGAATCGAGCCACCTTAGCTCCTATCGCACTATTTAGGAAGTTGACGGCGTCGTTGCTCACACCCACATAGAGGTCAAATACTGCCAAAAGAAGCAGAAACCCCACAATAACAAAATAAATCTCAATCATACTTTTGCTTAAAATTAATCACAGTGCAAAAGTATAATTGAGTTGTTACAAACAGATGTTTAGGGAATTATGTTGTCGTGACGAAAATGTTGCAATACTATTACACTTTGAGCGTGAACTCAAACTGGAGGCCACCACCTGGTGTTGGCAGCGCGCTGATGTGGCCGCCATGCAACATCACGGCGTGTTTCACAATGGCGAGTCCAAGACCTGTGCCGCCCATTGAGCGAGAACGCCCTTTGTCAACGCGGTAAAAACGGTTGAAAAGATAGGGCAAATGAGATGGGTCAACACCCTGACCGTTATCAGCATAAGTGATGTGGAGCAAACCGTCGGCCTCGAATGCGTCTATAGTAATGACAATGTGCTGGCCGGCATA
>JABUUJ010000014.1:42547-44881 GCA_021443235.1 Muribaculaceae bacterium | reverse complement strand
TCAACAAGGTTGCGGAACACACTATAAAGCAACGAGTAATTTCCTTGCATCAAGCATGGCTGGGACACGTTGTTAATTAGCATATCGTCCTGACGCTCAAGTTTCTCGGTCAAATCAGTTTTTACGCTATTTATGATATCATAGAGGTCACATTCTGATTTCTCAAACTCGCGCGGAGCCTCGTCAAGTCGGGTTAGTTCGCCAATGTCGCGCAGGATGTTAGCAAGCCGCGTTGCCTGTGAGTGACAGCGATTGAGGAAATCGGCACGTTGCTCGTCGGTGAGGTCGTTGTCCGATACGAGTATATCGAGGAATCCCTGTATGCTGCTCACAGGCGTCTTTAGTTCGTGGGCGACGTTCTGCGTGAGTTGGCGCTTCATGCGTTCTTTCTCCTCCTCAATTTGCTCAAGCCTGCTGCGCATCTTGCGGTTCTTGCGCTCGAGGATACGTCCTAATCGCTGGGTGTACATCTCATAAATTATAGCGAGAATAATAACGAGCATTGTCGAGAGCCACACAAAGTCCCTATCGGTTCTCAACAGCGTGATGAGGCTATTATCGTAGGGTAAAGCGGTTCGCACAACAACCTTTAGCTCAGGAAAATAAGTAGCCGAATAGAAATATTCATCACCCACAGTAGCACTTTTTCGGCTAATGTCACGGCCCTTGCCGTGCTTAATAGCTTGCTGCACCTCGGGGCGGTCAAGATGGTTTTGGCTGGTGCTGTCAACATTGTCGGCGACGACTCTGCCATCGCTAGCAATAATGGTGACGCGCACGTCGCCGGGCCACATCGACTGGTTTTCGAGGCATTTCACAATCATCGCATTGTAGGCCTGTAATCGAGAGTCAATTACTTCGGTGCGATAGGTCATTTCACGCCGATATTGATACACCATAAAGCAAGCGGTGACAACGAGAAACAACGCCATCACCGAGAGCCATAAGCGACGCGAGAAAGATAGCCGGTGGTCAATCATGGCATAAACGAGTAACCATAACCAACACGAGTGTGAATAAACTCACCATAAGCCCCAAGCTTTTTGCGCAATCGGGCGATGTTGACATCGACGGTGCGATCGGTCACAAAGGTATCATCGGGCCATACTTTGCTAAGGATTTCCTCGCGAGAAAAAACCCTACCCACATGCGACACGAGTAGTTTAAGCAGCTCAAACTCAAGCCGTGTTGCCTGAATATTGATATCGTTGACCGAGACCGACATTTGCAAGTTGTCGATTTTAATGCCTTGGAATGTGAGGACGTAGTCGGTGGCTGGAGTTGGGCTTTCAGAGCGGCGCAGCACGGCCTCTACCCTTGCTTTCAACACACTGGGCGAGAATGGCTTAGAAATATAGTCGTCGGCACCCAATTTCAGCCCAGCAACCACATTCTCGTCGGTATCCATCGCAGTAAGGAAAATGATTGGTATAGTGGCAGTTGATGGGTTAGACTTAAGTTTTGCAGCCATTTCAAACCCCGACATGCCAGGCATCATTACGTCGAGCACAATGAGGCTGCAGCGCGATAAGTCGTGAGTAAATGCTTCCTCGGCGCTAAGCGCCACATCTACCGCATACCCTTCACGCGTGAGGTGATACTGCACAATAGCGCATATATCCTCCTCGTCGTCAACCACCAGCAATCGTTTATTTTTTTCCATAATACATTCTCTATTTATGAGGCAAAGATAGCAATAGTTTGTTACAAAGTAGTTACAACGCTTAAAAAAGTCACGCAACTTTTGTTATGTTGCGTGACTTTGTAGTTAAATGTGGTTCTCGTTAGACCTCAGAAAAGTCCTCCTTGCCAACGCCACACAGGGGGCAAACGAAATCCTCGGGGAGATCCTCAAATGCGGTGCCGGGCTCAATGCCGTTCTCGGGATCACCAACCTCAGGGTCGTATTCCCACCCGCAAACATCACATACATACTTCATAATTCTCTTATTTTTTAAAATTAAATCTTATTTTACCTCCTCAAAGGGGACGTCTTCAGCTCCGCTGGCGTTATTGCCAGGGTTGGGGGCTCCGCCCTGGAAGCCGCCAAAGTCCTGAGGACCAGCCTGGGGACCTCCCTGTGCGCCACCGGCAGCTTGGGCAGCCTGATACATCTGCTCAAAGAGTTTAGAAAGCTCGGCCGTTGCGGCGTCGATAGCTTCGAGGTCCTGAGCCTTGTGAGCCTCTTTGAGTTTGCCAAGGGCAGTCTCAATTTGAGTCTTCATCTCGGCAGGGAGCTTGTCGCCAGCGTCCTTGAGAGTTTTCTCGGTCTGGAAGATCATTGCGTCGGCCTGGTTGATCTTGTCGATGCGCTCGCGCTCCTTCTTGTCGGCG
>JABUUJ010000014.1:29162-42467 GCA_021443235.1 Muribaculaceae bacterium | reverse complement strand
CTGCTCCTTGCCGGTAGCTTTATCCTTGGCGCTAACGCTCATGATGCCGTTGGCATCGATGTCGAAGGTAACCTCAATCTGAGGCACGCCACGCGGTGCGGGAGCGATGCCGTCGAGATGGAAGCGTCCGAGGGTCTTGTCGTCTTTTGCCATGGGGCGTTCGCCCTGAAGCACGTGGATTTCAACCTCGGGCTGGTTGTCGGCAGCAGTCGAGAATACCTGGCTCTTGCGAGCGGGAATAGTGGTGTTGGCGTCAATAAGCTTGGTCATTACGCCGCCCAGGGTCTCGATACCTACCGAGAGAGGCACAACGTCGAGCAGAAGCACGTCTTTAACATCGCCAGTAATGACACCACCCTGGATAGCTGCGCCCACAGCCACCACCTCGTCGGGATTAACACCCTTAGAAGGCGTCTTGCCGAAGAAGCGCTCTACCACCTGCTGGATAGCGGGGATGCGAGTTGAGCCGCCCACGAGAATCACCTCGTCGATGTCATTTGCGGTCATGTTAGCATCCTGAAGAGCCTGACGGCAAGGAGCGATAGTGGCCTGGATAAGGTCATCGCACAGCATCTCAAACTGAGCGCGCGACAGAGTCTTCACAAGGTGCTTGGGCATACCGTCGAGCTGAGTGATATAAGGCAGGTTGATCTCATGAGTTGCCTGGCTCGACAGCTCAATCTTGGCCTTCTCGGCAGCCTCCTTGAGGCGCTGCAGTGCCATCGGGTCCTTGCGCAGGTCGATGCCTTCTTGCTTTTGAAACTCCTCAGCAAGCCAAGTGATAATCTTCTGGTCAAAGTCATCGCCGCCCAGGTGAGTGTCGCCATTGGTCGATTTCACCTCAAACACGCCGTCGCCAAGCTCCAGAATAGAGATATCGAATGTACCGCCACCGAGGTCAAACACAGCGATGCGCTTGTCGCTTGTGGCCTTGTCCAGGCCATAGGCCAGCGCGGCGGCTGTGGGCTCATTGACGATGCGCTGCACCTTCAGGCCTGCGATTTCGCCTGCTTCCTTAGTGGCCTTGCGCTGAGCGTCGTTGAAATAGGCGGGAACAGTGATGACGGCCTCGTCAACGGTTGTTCCCAGATAGTCCTCGGCGGTCTTCTTCATCTTCTGAAGCACCATTGCCGAGATTTCCTGCGGAGTAAACTGGCGTCCGTCAACCTCAACGCGAGGCTGATTGTTGCCATTGTTGATCACCTTATAGGGCATGCGCTCAACGTCCTTGGTAACGTGGTCGAAAGTCTCGCCCATAAAACGCTTGATTGAGAACACGGTGCCGGTGGGGTTCATGATGGCTTGGCGCTTTGCGGGGTCGCCCACTATGCGCTCGCCACCTTCTTTAAATGCCACAACCGAGGGGGTTGTGTTGCGTCCTTCACTATTAGGAATTACTACGGGGTTCTTACCCTCAAGTACTGAAACACACGAATTAGTGGTTCCAAGGTCAATACCAATAATTTTACCCATTTTAATATAAATATGTTTTTATGTTTTTTATTCAGTTAATGTGTTGCGGAGCGTTGCAACGTCCCGTTACAAAAATTATATTGCAAACTCCGTGCCAAGAAAAGTGACACATCAACCACATGACACATTACTGACACGTTGTCACATTTTGAACAAAAACACTGCATGTGTGGCACATGTTGAAAGACGCACCTTAATTTTTACAAAGTTTATACTTTAAAATTAGTGTTATTACAGTGAAAATTGCTAATTTTGCACAATCATACAGAGAATATATTTATTAACCACTTTTATAAACTAAATTAATTATGCAGATTTCACACATTGAGCACATTGGTATCGCTGTAACAAGCTTAGACGACGCAATCCCCTTCTATGAGGAAATGTTAGGTTTCAAATGCTTTGCTATCGAGGAAGTACCCGACCAGAAAGTAAGAACAGCTTTCTTCCAGGTTGGCCAAACAAAACTTGAGCTTCTTGAGGCAACAAGCGAGGACAGCGCAATTGCTAAGTTCATCGAGAAGAACGGCGGCCGTGGTGGCGTTCAGCACATCGCTTTCGCTGTAGAGGACGGTGTGGCACACGCTCTCGACGAGATTCAGGAGCACGGTGGCCGCGTCATCGACAAAGAGCCCCGCAAGGGTGCCGAGGGACTGAACATCGCGTTCATGCACCCCAAAACCACTGGCGGCACACTCGTTGAGTTGTGCGAGGACCCCAACAAGTAAATTCAATTAATCTCAAAAATAGTACAAATAACCATTAACTTATAATGAGTACTCAATTAGAAAAAATACAAGACCTAATTGCCAAACGCGAGAAGGCTCGCGCCGGCGGTGGCGAGAAGGCTATTGCAAAGCAGCACGAGAAGGGCAAGTTCACTGCACGTGAGCGCATCGCCATGCTTCTCGACGAAGGTAGCTTTGAAGAGATGGACATGTTTGTTGAGCATCGTTGCTACAACTTCGGCATGGAGAAAAAACATTATCTGGGCGACGGCGTTGTTACCGGTTCGGGAACAATCATGGGACGCTTGGTTTATGTGTTTGCACAAGACTTTACCGTAAGCGCTGGCTCTCTCTCGGAGATGCTTGCCGCTAAAATATGTAAGGTAATGGACATCGCCATGAAGGTGGGTGCGCCTGTTATTGGTCTCAACGACTCGGGTGGCGCACGACTTCAAGAGGGCATCAACGCTCTCGCCGGTTACGCCGAGATCTTCCAGCGCAACATCATGGCAAGCGGTGTGATACCTCAAATTTCGGCTATCATGGGTCCATGTGCCGGTGGTGCGGTTTACTCTCCCGCCCTTACCGACTTCACCCTGATGTGCGAGAACACTTCTTATATGTTCCTCACTGGTCCTGGCCCGGTTAAAGCCGTTCTGGGCGAGGTCGTTACCCAAGAGCAGCTGGGTGGTGCCACAGTGCACGCCACCAAGTCGGGTGTTACCCACTTCACCGCTGCCAACGAGGAAGAGGCAATTGCCTTAATCAAGAAACTGTTCAGCTACATTCCCCAGAACAATCTGGAGAAGACCCCGCTTCAACCCTGCAACGATCCTATCGACCGCAAGGAGGATTTCCTCAACGAGATTATTCCCGAGAACCCCAACATGCCCTACGACATGTATCAGGTTATCGCTGGCATCGTCGACAATGGCGAGTTCCTTGAGGTGCAACCCGGCTTTGCCAAGAACCTCATCATCGGTTTCGCCCGCTTCAACGGTCAGTCGGTGGGTATCGTGGCCAACCAGCCCAAGCAGCTGGCAGGTGTGCTCGACTGCAACTCGTCGCGTAAGGGTGCCCGCTTCGTGCGTTTCTGCGATGCGTTCAACATTCCCATCGTGACACTAGTTGACGTGCCTGGCTTCCTTCCCGGCACCGCCCAAGAGTACAACGCTGTCATATTGCATGGCGCCAAGTTGCTCTATGCCTACGGCGAGGCTACAGTGCCCAAGGTAACCGTGACACTGCGCAAGAGCTATGGCGGCAGCCACATCGTGATGAGCTGCAAGCAACTGCGTGGCGACCTCAACTACGCATGGCCATCGGCCGAGATCGCAGTGATGGGTGCCAGCGGAGCCGCATCGGTGCTTTATGCCAAGGACGCCAAGGCTCTCAAAGAAGAGGGTAAGGTCGAGGAGGCAAAGGCATTTATCAAGGAGAAGGAGGACGAGTACACCAACTTGTTTGCTAATCCTTACAATGCAGCCCGTTACGCCTACATTGACGACGTTATTGAACCCCGCAACACTCGTTTCCGCGTTATTCGTGCTTTGGCTCAGCTGGAGAACAAGAAGCTCACCAACCCCGCCAAGAAGCATGGCAATATTCCATTGTAATAGAATTTTAAATACATTAGAATATGCTAATATCAGCTAATTGGGGACAAGCATGGACAGTTACTGGCATGGGAATAGGCGTAGTATTCGTCATTCTCATCCTGCTTGTAATCGTGCTTTACATTTTTGAGTCTATCGTCAAAAAGCAGAATGACGATAGCGCCGTAAAGGTTGGCATAGCCCAAAACGGTCCTGTTAAGCCCCTTGCGCAGGCAAGCGAGCTCGACAAGGCAGCTGTGGCTACTGCGCTTTACCTTTATGAGAAGAGCAAGGGCGACCAAGAGAGTGGAGTCTTGACAATCAAGCACACCCAGTCGGGGTGGCACGCTGTGCTCAACGAGAGACTGTGATATCAATAACAAAAACTTAAAACAAAGAAATGAAAGAATTTAAATTTAAGATAGGCGGTCAAGACTACAGCGCAACCGTTGCCGAGCAAGGCGCTGGTTCGCTCGTGGTTACCGTCAATGGTCAAGCTTATGAGGTAGAGGTGCCCCAGACAAAGGCTGCGGCTCCCACTATGGCACGCGCATCACAAGCTGGCGCACAGGCCGGTGGCCCCAAGAACGTTGTTTCGGAGCTCCCTGGCACAGTGACCAAGATTGTTGCTGCCGATGGCCAGCATGTTAAGAAGGGCGACGTACTTCTGGTAATCGAGGCAATGAAGATGGCCAACGACATTATCTCGGACGTTGATGGCACCGTTAAGCACATCGCTGTGACTCAGGGCCAGAGCGTAAATCAGGGAGACCTCCTTGTTGAGATGATTGCCGACGCTATCGCCGCTCCTGCTGGCGCTCCCGCTCCCGTGGCACCTAAGGCGGCTCCCGCTCCCGCTCCTGCACCTGCTGCTCCCGCAGCACCTAAGGCGGCCGCTGGCGCCAAGGTTGTCGAGGCTCCCCTTCCTGGCACAATCACCACAATGCTTGTAAAGGCTGGTCAAGCCGTAAAAGCAGGTGAGGTAGTGTGCAAGATGGAAGCGATGAAAATGGAGAATGACATCACTACCGAGTATGCAGGCACGGTTAAGGCTGTGCTGGTTGACGCAGGCGCCCAGGTACAGAGCGGCCAGGTGTTGGTTGAACTTGATTAATACCGTGCGCCCCATGCATAAAAAATATAACCGATTATTTGCTTTGTTGCTGATGGTCCTTGCTGCTCTTCCCATTATGGCACAGGACTTTAGCCTGAGCACAAGCCTTGCTAAACTTGGCTCGGAGATGGGCCTCACGGCATTCTTCGTGGGCGAAGGCTGGAAGAACGCCATCATGCTTGTTGTGGGTTGCTTCCTGCTATACCTTGCCATCAAGAAAGAATATGAGCCCCTGCTGCTGTTGCCCATCGCATTTGGTATGATACTCACCAATCTTCCTGGTGCCGGACTTTTCCACACCGAGATGTGGAACAATGAGTTTCTCAATCCCGATAGCCCCTACTATCACAGCTATCGCCATGTGATGGCCGAGGGTGGCTTGCTCGACGTGCTTTATATTGGCGTGAAAGCCGGTATCTATCCTTGTCTCATTTTCCTTGGCGTGGGTGCTATGACCGACTTCGGTCCCCTCATTGCCAATCCCAAGAGCCTCTTACTGGGTGCTGCCGCACAGATTGGTATCTTTGCCACATTCCTTGTGACACAGATGGACATCTTCGGTTTCACTCCTCAACAGGCAGCTTCGATTGGTATCATTGGCGGCGCCGATGGTCCTACAGCGATCTTCCTGACAACCAAACTGGCTCCCGAGCTACTTGGCCCCATCGCAGTGGCTGCCTACAGCTACATGGCGCTGGTGCCCGTGATTCAGCCGCCCATCATGCGTGCCCTCACCACCGAGAAGGAGCGCAAGATACGCATGAAACAGCTGCGCACGGTGTCAAAGAAAGAGAAGATTCTCTTCCCCATCATGGTTGCTATCATCGTTTCGCTCATCCTGCCATCGGCTGCAACACTCATTGGCTGCCTCATGCTGGGCAACCTGATGAAGGAGTCGGGCGTTGTAGAGCGTCTGAGCAAGGCCGTTCAGAACGAGCTCAACAACATCGTTGTGATAATGCTGGGAACTACAGTGGGTGCCACCGCTACTGCCGAGGCTTTCCTCAATGCCCAGACGCTGAGCATCCTTTGCGTGGGCATCCTGGCATTTGGTTGCGGTACCGCCGGCGGTGTGCTTCTGGCTAAGTTCATGAACCTATTCCTTAAGGATAAGATTAATCCCCTCATTGGCTCGGCTGGCGTAAGCGCCGTGCCCATGGCAGCTCGTGTTAGCCAGATTGAGGGTGCTAAGGCCGACTCGCGCAACTTCCTGCTCATGCACGCTATGGGTCCCAACGTGGCTGGTGTGATTGGCTCGGCGGTTGCTGCCGGTGTGCTTCTGGCATTCCTTGGTTAAACTATTAATATAGGTAATACCTAATTATATATAGGGCGAGACTTCAACACAAGCCTCGCCCTATTTTTAAAAAACGTCAATCCATGACCGAAAAAATCATCATCTATCAGCTACTTCCGCGGCTTTACACCAACAATTGCCCTACCTGCATACCCAATGGTGACGTGAAAACCAACGGCGTGGGCAAAATGAACGATATCAACTCCTCCCGCCTGAAAGAAATCAAAGCGCTGGGAGCTACACATGTGTGGTACACAGGAGTCATTGAGCATGCCACTGCTATCAACCACGAGAAAAGCGGCATTGAGCCCTGTAACGCACATGTCGTTAAGGGTAAAGCTGGGTCGCCTTACGCTATACGCGACTACTATGACATAGACCCTAACATCGCTGTGAATGTAGGTAAACGCGTTGACGAGTGGAGGCGCCTCGTTGGTCGCACTCACCGCGCTGGCCTAAAAGTCGTGATGGACTTTGTTCCCAATCACGTTGCGCGCCAGTACAAGAGCGACGCTTGCCCAATGGGCGTGAAAGACTTAGGCGAAGGAGATGACAAAGGCATGTTCTTCTCCCCTACCAACAACTTCTATTACATCACTGGGCAACGGTTTGCGCCATCGGTCGAACTTGGCGTGGGTGAGGATGCTTATGTGGAATTTCCGGCACGTGCCACTGGCAACGACTGTTTCACGGCGTCGCCCAGCGTCAACGACTGGTATGAGACCGTGAAAATCAACTATGGCGTGGATCCGTGGAACGGCAGCAAGCACTTTGACCCTATTCCACCCACATGGCACAAGATGCTCCACATTCTCATGTACTGGGCCGAGATGGGCACCGACGCCTTCCGTTGCGACATGGTGCACATGGTGCCCGTTGAGTTTTGGCACTGGGCTATTGCGCAGGTGAAAGACCGTTTCCCGCACATTATTTTCATTGGCGAGATTTATGATGTCGCGCTCTACTACGACTATGTAAACTATGGTGGGTTCGACTATATGTATAATAAAGTAACACTTTATGATACACTATTCAACATATTGAAACACAACACATCGACACAGAGTATTACAGCTTGCTGGCAGCAACTTGAATTTATGAATGGGCACATGCTCAACTTCCTTGAGAACCACGATGAGTTGCGACTGGCATCACCGCAATTTTGCGGTAATGCACTTGCCGGACGCCCCGCACTCGTCGTGAGCGCGGCACTTGACCGAAGCCCTATGCTCATCTATGCAGGGCAGGAGTTGGGCGAGCGAGCCACCGATGCTGAGGGCTTTAGCGGACTTGACGGCCGCACCACAATCTTCGACTTCTGGAGCATTCCGTCGTTGCGCAAGTGGTTCAGTGGCAAGTCGTCGAGCCGTGCCGTTGAGTTGCGCGACTATTACTCGCGAGTGCTTAACCTGTGCAACAGCGAGCAGGCGATATCACAAGGAGGGATGTATGACCTTATGTATGTCAATCCACATCTTGTTCACCAATATGCCTTTCTGCGCCATCACGACAAGAGTGTATTACTCATTGTTGCAAATTTTAGCGGTGAGGAAACCAGCACCAGTGTCAACATTCCTGAGCACGCATTCCATCACCTGGGCATGGTGCAAGGTAAACGAGAGTGCGCCGAGCTGCTCCACGGGGGTAATGCCAAGAAAACAGTGTCGAGCAATATCGCTTTTGATGTCACGATACCGTCACACGATGCTGTTATGTGGAAATTCAGCTTAGAATAGCATATAAATTGTCCCAACTTTAATTGAAAAAAGTTGGGACATACAATTTATATTTAGTAACTTTGCACTAACAAAAAACAATTCGGACAAATAGAATCGAGCGCCAGGAGTGATTATTGTAAGTAACTCAGCGGGTTAGGATTCACCAGACCCTCAGGTTGGCCAACAGCGATCGCCATTGGCACACGATAAATAATAATTTAAGCCTTGCCTTTGCGCTACAAAGCGAGGTAAAACCGATTAATTTTTTATGAATACTTTTAAAGTTTTCTCAGGGACCAAATCACGTTATGTTGCCGAGGAAATTGCCAAAAACCTTGGCATTCCACTGGGCAAGATGAACATCCAGCACTTTGCTGACGGCGAGTTTGAGGTATGCTTTGAGGAATCGGTGCGCGGCGTTGACGTCTATCTCGTGCAGTCAACGTTTCCCAACACCGATAATCTCTTTGAGCTGCTGCTCATGATTGACGCCGCCAAACGAGCTTCGGCAAGGTCAATCTCGGCGGTTATGCCTTACTTCGGGTGGGCACGCCAAGACCGCAAGGACAAGCCTCGCGTGTCAATAGCATCTAAGCTTGTTGCCAACTTGCTTATGGCCGCAGGCGTTGACAGCGTACTTACCATGGACCTTCATGCCGACCAAATTCAGGGCTTTTTTGATGTGCCAGTCAACCACTTGTATGCATCGACCGTGTTTGTGCCCTACATTGAGTCGCTAAAGCTCGAAGACATGGTGATCGCAAGCCCCGACGTGGGTGGGGCAAAGCGGGCCAACTCCTATGCCAAGTATTTCAACACATCGCTCGTGCTGTGCCACAAGCAGCGCCTCAAGGCAAATGTTGTTGAGAACATGACAATTATTGGCGATGTCAAGGACAAGAACGTGATTCTTATCGACGACATGATCGACACCGCAGGCACGATATGCAAGGCGGCGCAGCTGATGAAAGACAACGGCGCAAAGAGCGTGAGAGCACTCGCATCTCACGCCATCATGAGCGACCCCGCATCGGAACGCATCATGAATAGTCCGCTCGACGAGGTGATTTTCACCGACTCAATTCCATTTGACTCGGCCAAATGTAGCAAGGCCACTGTGCTGAGCGTTGCCAAGCTATTTGCCGACACCATCAATCGCATCAACAATAAAACCTCAATTAGTGAGGTGTACCTATTTAAATAAGAAATTCTCGCACAACAAAAGAGTCGTCCCGCAACACGGGACGACTTTTTTTGTGTGATTTTTCTGCGCAAAAAATTGTGAATTTGCAAGATTCTTTTTATATTTGCACTAAAATCCTAAATAAGCGATAACCTAACCTTGTAGAGATGTTCAAGTGGATATTTAACCTTTATTATGAGGGCTTCCGGCAAATGACTGTGGGGAAGGTGTTGTGGGTGGTGATTATCATTAAGCTATTCATCATCTTTGCCATTCTCAAGCCCGTTTTTTTCCGTGACCACCTGAGCCAAGTTTCGCCCGATGGCGACAAAGCGGCTTATGTGGCTGGCGAGCTGGTGCAGCGCGGCATATCGAGCGACACAATCCCAATCCAAGAAAACTCAATAACTAATACAATCAAATAACTCATTATGACAAGCTTATTACTTCAAGTACCGGTCGATGCAGTGAACTGGGCACGCGCCCAATTTGCTCTTACGGCCATTTACCACTGGCTATTTGTACCACTTACACTTGGCCTTGCCCTGATTATGGGCATTATGGAGACTTGCTACTACCGCAAGCGCACCGAGTTCTGGCTCAAGGCGTCGCAATTCTGGCAGCGCCTGTTTGCGGTTAACTTTGCGATGGGTGTAGCTACTGGCATCATCCTCGAGTTTGAGTTTGGCACCAACTGGTCGAACTACTCATGGTTTGTGGGCGATATTTTCGGTGCGCCCCTTGCTATTGAGGGTATTGTGGCTTTCTTTATGGAGTCGACCTTTGTAGCTGTTATGTTCTTTGGCTGGAAGAAGGTTTCGGCTGGATTCCATCTGGCTTCGACATGGCTCACTGGGCTGGGAGCTACATTCTCGGCATGGTGGATTCTTGTTGCCAACTCGTGGATGCAATATCCTGTTGGATATGCGTTTAACCCCGACACCATGCGTAATGAGATGACCTCGTTTGTCGACGTGGCTCTGTCGCCCGCGGCTATCGAGAAGTTCTCTCACACAGTCACCTCGTCGTGGATTGTGGGCGCCGCATTTGTGATTGCTGTGTGCTGCTGGTTCCTCATTAAGAACCGTGAGCACGAGCTGGCAAAGACCAGCATTAAGATAGCCGCCATTGTTGGTCTCGCTGCTTCGCTGCTTGCTTGCTTCACAGGCGACGGCTCAGCCTATAGCGTGGCTCAGACGCAGCCCATGAAGTTGGCGGCGATGGAGGCCCTTTATAACGGAGGCGAAAGTCAGGCCCTTACTGGCGTAGCATGGGTGAACCCCATTGAACAGCCCGACTATAAGAACGAGGCTGAACCCTCAATGCGCATCGCCGTGCCCAACATGCTATCAATTCTTGCCACACGCACCATGGACGGCTATGTTCCGGGCGTGAACGAGATTCTTAACGGATATACCACTCCCGACGGCAAGACCCAACTCAGCGTTGAGGAGAAGATGAAACGCGGTCGCGAGGCTATCAACGCCCTTGCCACCTATCGCAAAGCCAAGAAAGACGGCGACGAGGCTACTGCACAGCAGCAGTTAGCTTCAATCAACGAGAATATGCCCTACTTCGGCTACGGCTACATTGAGAAACCCGAGGACACCGTACCTTATATCCCTGTATGTTTCTGGGCATTCCGCATCATGGTGGGCCTGGGCACTATGTTCATTGCTTTCTTTGCCCTTGTGCTGCTGCTCGTCTATAAGCGCGACATCGCCAAGTATAAATGGCTGCACTGGGCTGCAATAGCCGCCCTACCACTTGCCTACGTTGCAAGCGAGGCTGGCTGGATTGTTGCCGAGATGGGGCGTCAGCCGTGGACCATCCAAGACCTGCTGCCCATCAACGCCGCTGTAAGCAACATTGGCAGTGGCTCGGTAGCCCTCACTTTCTTCGTCTTCCTTGCTCTGTTCACCACACTGCTTGCAGTGGAGCTGCGCATCATGTGGAAGCAAATTAACGGCGAAATCTCAAGCCACTCAACCGAAAACAAATAACCCTATAACATCACAACAATGACATACGAATTCTTACAACAATACTGGTGGTTCCTCATCTCGTTGCTGGGAGCCCTGCTGGTGTTCCTGATGTTTGTGCAGGGAGCCAACTCAATGATTTTCGCTTTGGGCAAAAACGAGGCCGAGCGCCGTCTTGTGGTGAACTCCACGGGACGCAAGTGGGAGTTTACGTTCACCACGCTGGTAACCTTTGGCGGTGCCTATTTCGCTTCGTTCCCGCTGTTCTACAGCACCAGCTTTGGCGGTGCCTACTGGCTGTGGATGGCAATCTTGCTGTCGTTTGTGCTTCAAGCGGTTAGCTATGAGTTCCAGAACAAGATAGGCAACGTATTAGGCGCAAAGACCTTCCAGGCCTTCCTCGTGTTCAACGGCATCGTGGGCCCGCTGCTGCTGGGCGGTGCAGTTGCTACGTTCTTTGAGGGCAGCAACTTTGTGGTTGAGAAAAACAACCTTATCACTGAGGGACTTACCCCCGTCATCAGCCACTGGGCAAACGGCTCGGCTGGTCTTGACGCACTGCTCAATCCATGGGTGCTTGTGCTGGGCATCGCCGTAGTATTCCTTACCCAGACTCTGGGTCTGCTCTACATCATCAACAACGTGGACGATGAGACCATCACAGTTCGTGCGCGCAAGACCGCAATGGGTTGTGTTGCAGGCTTCTTGGTGTTCTTCCTCGCCTACCTTGCCCATCTGCTGGTTAAAGACGGATTTGCCGCTGACGCTAACGGCACAATCGTGATGGAGCCATACAAATATTTCAATAACCTCATCGCGTTGTGGCCTGTTGCCGTGATTTTGCTCGTGGGTGTCGTGCTTTACCTGCTGGGTATGGGAAAGACGCTGTTTAGCAAGACTTTCTGCAAGGGTATATGGCCCGCCGGCATTGGCGTTGTGCTTGTTGTGATGTCGCTGCTTATGCTGGCAGGATACAACGACACAGCCTATTATCCCTCGACTGCCGACCTGCAGAGCTCGCTAACACTGGCCAACAGCTGCAGCAGCGAGACCACACTCACAGCAATGTTCTACGTGTCGTTGCTCATCCCCTTCGTCCTGGCCTACATCGCTTACGCATGGTATGCCATCGATAAAAAGAAACTCACAGCCGACGACATCAAAAACGATCACGCCTATTAACCCCACCTTCGGCATCAAAGCTGCCGAAACATAACCAAAAACAAAGCGCGACCTCCCCAAAGCAAAAACCAGGAGGCCGCGCTGTTTTTAACCAAATTGAAATCCCGTCTCTCCTTGAAAGATGAAAAAAATTGTAAAAATTTTGGGAAAAAGTTGCATGGGAAATAAAAAAGCAGTACCTTTGCAGTCGCAAAAAAGGAAATGGCGGGATAGCTCAGATGGTTAGAGCGTCGGATTCATAACCCGGAGGTCCTGAGTTCAATTCTCAGTCCCGCTACCCTACAGGAGTTTCAAGGCAACTTGAGGCTCCTGTTTTTTTAGCAACAGACTTCCTCAATCATGCAAGTTGTGTGGGTCGCGTACCTACGGCACGCCATTGCGAGGGGCATCTGTTCACCAGCACCAGCTGGTTGTCGCTTCACTCCTTAACCAGCTGATACTGGCCTACTAACATCTGCTGCCCATGGCAGCTCTTTGTAAGGAGCCATGTAGTGTGCCTTAAAATTTAGGGTGGCAGTGATATCACATCCTTGCCACCCCGTTTCATCCTAAGAAAATTGTTACTATATTGTTTATTTCACGATGACCTTAGAGGCCTTGTTGTCGGCCACTACGACATAGACTCCAGCTGCAACGTCGGCATGGCTGGTAGTTGCGACGAGTTGGCCGTTGAGGTTGTAGATAGCTACGTTGCGAGCGCCGTCAATGTCGATGCTGCCAGGCTTCAGGGTTATGATGGCGTTGGTAGTTTCAACGTCGGCGATTCCAGTGAAAGGGCTCTCGCTGCCAAGGTCATCCATGCAGAAATATCCAGGCGTATTCATACCCCAAGCGCCATTGTCGGTGCTTGATAGCGTGAAGTTGAGCTCAGTCACTTTCCCTAGACCACTTAGGTCGACCCACTTCCACTTGTCGAGGATATAGTGCTCGGCCTCGTTGTCGCTGCGGAAGTCGGCGAGATATGCATCGACACACTTTTCGTTGCCATCGATATCCTTACCCGAGATGGTAACCTTGTACCAGTCGCCCTTGA
>JABUUJ010000014.1:0-28641 GCA_021443235.1 Muribaculaceae bacterium | reverse complement strand
GCTTCGCCACCGGTTACAGTGGGATTAATAGTGATGCTGTTGCCAGCAAAGATTGCGCCGTAGGGGAAATTAAGTTCAATCGTCAAGTCCTCAGCATTGGCGGTCACAACTGCGCAAGCAAGCGCAAAAATAAAAGTAAAATACCTCATAAATATAAATTTAGTTAAACAATAATTGTCGCGACAGCCCAGTATAGGGCATAGCGTAGAGGCATTGCACAGCACAACGATGGCGTTATGAGCTAAGCAAGAGAGAAATGAGACGGAATATGCCGGCCACATCACCTTTGTTAGCGCCACAGTTCAAATACCTCGTGAACCAGCCCCCATAAAGGGCGAATGGCTTGCAGTGACAGGCAGGTCTTCTGACTTATCCCCGTCGAGTTCACGCCTTCCCAGACTTTTGAAGTGATGTGGCCGCCAAGAGAATCTTGATGCCGTGCCAGTGGCAATGTGAACCGACCGATGTGTGGAGAAATACAGCAGCGGGTACTGTCCAGGACTTTCACCTGGTTCCCTATTAATCCCTTGGCAGCGGATGCCTCGGGGACCTGTATGCATCAGTTTTTCACTGCAAAGTTAGTCATATTTGCCCACACTTGCAAGAATAATCAGAAATAATGTCGTTTTACGAATTGCATTGCCACTACAACATGAAATATTGTGGTAATAGTGTTGCACAATTGAAAGAAGTTGAGTAAATTTGCTCTCGTGTTCAGCAATGGTGACACGGGCTGCAACGCAAAGCGGCTAAAGGCACTGATTTCGGAGCACTTAAGTAGGTTTAAACCATTAGCAATTTTTTATACCAACGACATTAACTTTAATTAATAAATTAATATGAAAAAGTTTTTATTAGCATTAAGCATCTTGCTGCTTGGAGCGTCGGCGTGTTTTGCCAAGACAACATTGAATGTAGCCACATTTAACATGCGATTGTACACCGATAGCGACAAGAATGCCGGCAATGGCTGGGAACAGCGCGGCCCCGTGTGCGCTCGTCTTGCCATGTTCCACGACTTTGATATCTTTGGCACTCAGGAACTCTACAAGTTCCAGATCGACGACATGCTGCGCTGGATGCCCGGTTACAACTACATAGGCGTGGCCCGTGATGATGGCAAGGAGCAAGGCGAGCACTCAGCTATATTCTATCGCACCGACGTTTTTGAGGTAGTTGAGTCGGGCAATTTCTGGCTGAGCGAGACACCCGACAGGCCTGGCAAGGGCTGGGATGCCGCTTGTGTGCGCATCTGCACATGGGGACATTTTAAAGATAAAAAGACTGGTTTTGAGTTCCTTATGTTTAACCTCCACATGGATCACATAGGTGTTGTGGCACGCAACGAAAGCGCGCTTCTCATCCAGAAGAAGGTGAAGGAATTTGGCGCAACCCTACCCGTTATCCTCACTGGCGACTTCAACATCGACCAACGCGGCGAGGGTTATTTCACTGTCTTGAAAACCGGATTGAAAGACTCTTATGAGTTGGCCGAGATGCGTTATGCCGAGAATGGCACATTCAACTCATGGTATAGCGACCGGTTTACCGACCAGCGCATCGACCACGTCTTTGTGTCGCCCTGCTTCAAGGTGAAGAAATATGGCGTCCTCACCGACTCCTATCGCCGCCAGGAACAAGGCATTGTCGAGAATCCCCAAGACTCACCCGCCGAACTCATGATTGAGAAGTACAGCGCCCGCATGCCGAGCGACCACTTCCCCGTAAAAGTCATACTCGAAGTAGAGTAAAACCGAAACTGATATTGTTGTAATAAGGTCTTGCTGTGAAGGCGAGGCCTTTTTTTGTGGAGGAAAAATGGGTGTTGTGAGTTTTTTTGCGTATCTTTGTAGGTTGAGAGTAATATATTAAAGAATGAGTAGAGTAGATATCAATATTGATTATATCAAAGTTGCCAATTATGCCTTGCACCACAATCGCATCCCAGTGTGCAAATCGCTTGAGATTAATGTTTTAGGAGAAGATTCACTGAAGGATGTGCGGGTAAGTTGCGAAGGCGAGTATATCAAAGCCTACAGCCAGACGCTTGCTGAGGTTGCGAATGGCAAACCGATGCGTTTGTCGGGTTTTGAGGTAGCACCGTTGGCCGAAAAACTTGCTGAACTGAGCGAGCGCATTATCACCACGTTCAAGATTGTGGTGACCTCTGCCGGCGAACAAGTCTATGAGAAGAGCTATGACATAGAGCTCATGCCCTATGACCACTGGACCGGTATCGGCAACCAGCCGCAGACATTGGCGTCGTTTGTTACGCCTAATCATCCCGCAATCAGCGAAGTAATTAGAGTTGCGAGCGAGATACTCAAAAGCGCTACCGGCAGCACCTCTTTTTTAGGCTATCAGGCTGGCAACCCCACCGATGTTTACCATCAAGTGGCAGCGATATACAAGGCCTTGCACCACTGCAAACTCATTTATCGCGGCTTGCCCGCAAGCTACGAGCAAGTGGGGCAGCGCATCACGCTACCTCACCAAGTGCTTCAAGAGAAACTTGCCAACTGCATTGAGTTGAGTTTGCTCTTGGCGTCGGCACTTGAGGCGGTGGAGATTAACAGCGGCATCGTGTGGCTCAACGGTCATGCGCGCCTTGCGGTGTGGCTCGTCGACGACTGTTACCCGTGCAGCTTGTGCGACGACTATTCATTCATTGAGTCGAAGTGTGCCAACGGCATCAGCGAGATGCTCGAGTTGGAGTGCACGATGGTGACTGAAAATCCGTCGCTCAACGATGCAATTGACTATGTGAGGAGCAATCCAATGAGCGAGAAGTTTATTACCTTCATCGACATAAAGCGCTGCCGCCTTGAGCGTTATCTACCCATCCCCACACGCGTCAACAGCAACGGCACATGGATAATCGACCAAGAAGCCGCCGAAGCCGATGTCGAGCACTATACACCAAAGGAGTGTAACCGCTTTGACTTGTCGAAACTGGGCGAGAGCAACAAAGAATTGACAAAGTTTGATATATGGGAGCGCAAGTTGCTCGACTTCACGCTGCGCAACACACTGCTTAACATGTACTTGCGTAAGAAAGCGGTGCAACTCATATCTTTTGACATCGACCGCCTTGAGGACCGCCTTCAAGACGGCGAAGAATATGCCATCTATCACAAGCCCGACGTGACCTTCCCTTTAGGAGAATATGGACACATGGCCAGTTCGCAACAATATGAACAATTGCACGAACTCATTAAAACCGACATAGGGTATCATCGTCTGCACACCTACCTCACCGAGGCCGAAAGCAAAGACGTGCTTAAGAGCATATACCGCGCTGGTCGCAATGCCATTGAGGAAACCGGTGCCAACTCGCTGTTTTTGGCTATAGGCACGGTAAAGTGGTATGAGACAGCACAGAGCGATACTCCCCGATATGCGCCTCTACTCCTGCTACCCGTGGAGATGGTTTACAAGAAAGGATTGTACCACATTCGTGCCCGCGACGAGGAAATCGTGCTGAACATCACGCTAATAGAGTTTCTGCGTCAGAACTACGAGGTCGAGATCAAGTGCCTTGAGCAACTTCCCAAAGACAAGTATGGTGTGGATGTGAAACTGATATTTGCGGCCATGCGCGACGCGCTCATCAACCAGAAACGCTGGAGCGTGGAGGAAGAGTGCGTGCTGGGCATCTTCTCGTTCAGCAAGTTCCTCATGTGGAACGACATACACAACCACCGTAAAGAGTTGCAGGCTAATCCCATTATCGACAGTCTCACCAAAAATCACCTCACGTGGATGCCCCAAGAAATGGGAAGTGACCTGAAGGACACCGACATAAATGTAACTCCCGACCAATATGCACTGCCCGTCGCCGTCGATTCATCGCAGATGGCGGCAGTGATTGAGGGAGGCAAGGGCAACTCGTTTATCCTCTATGGTCCTCCGGGCACAGGAAAGTCGCAGACTATCACCAACCTTATTGCCAATGCGTTGTATCAAGGAAAGCGAGTGCTTTTTGTGGCCGAGAAAATGGCGGCGCTTAGCGTGGTTCAGAACCGACTCGCCAAGATTGGGCTTGACCCGTTCTGCCTTGAGCTGCACTCCAACAAAGTAACCAAACGCCATGTCATTGAGCAACTTGACCAAGCGCTGAAGGTGACACACATAAAGTCACCCAGCGAATATGCCGATACTGCAAGCCGAATATTTGCCGAGCGCAAGGTGCTACTTGAATATCTCCACGCCCTTCACGAAGTTGACGAGAAAGACAAACTGTCGCTCTATGACTGCATCGTGCGCTATGAGGCCATTGAAGCGCAGCCGCTCAACGACTTCGTGAGCAATCCCACTCTCGACAACACGTTGGCGACACAAGGCGTTAAGCAACTTGAGGAAATGCTTGACAGCAAGCTTGAAACAATTCTCAAGCTCGTGGGGCAGCCATCGCAACACGCACTTAACGGACTCAAAGTTGACACTGCGATGGTGACATCGCCCGATAGCGCAATCTCGCAAATGTCGAGTGCCGCGCAACTGCTCGCGCAATGCGACCAGCAACGTTCCACGCTTGCCGACACCAAGGCCTTGCGCAATCGGTTGTTGCGCGACAACCGCCCCGAGTTGTTACAAGCCGATGCGCGCGAACTCTATGACAGCTGGCGTGCAGTTAAGGCCAAGTGGTTTATTCCGCGATTCTTTGCCAAGCGCAGCTTTGTGGCTCAAATGCGCCAATATAACCCGCTGGTAACTGCCGCCGACATCGACCAGCTCACCTCTACCCTACTCGACTACAGCGAGAAGCATAGCCAGATAGAGAAAATGCGCGATCTTGAGCGCAAATATTTCGGTCGTGAACTGCCCGAGGACGAAGTGGCGAGCGCATCAATCATCGAACATTCAATCAACACCCTCAATCGATGGATACAAAACTCTGGGCAGATGCGCGACTGGATGCACTGGTGCAGCTATTGCGACGAACTTGCAACGGCCGGCATGGGATGCGTGGCACGCGCACTGGAAACCAGGAGCTACACGTCCCAAGGCATACGTGACGCCTTCTTCAAGGCGCTATTCATGAGGAAAGCCCAGCAAAAGAGCAGCCGCAGCGCACTGCTTGCATCGTTTGAGGGCATGCTCTTTGACGAGCGTGTCAAGACCTACAAGAAACTTGTGGAAGAGTTCCAGGTGCTCACGCAGAAAGAACTCTATGCCCGACTCGCAGCACGCATTCCACGTGTTACCGATGAGACAAATAATTACAGCGAAATAGGACTTCTCAATCGCTTTATCATAGGTTCGGGGCGTGGAACCAGCCTGCGCGAGCTCTTTGACTCAATACCCACATTGATGCCTCGCCTGTGCCCATGTATGCTCATGAGCCCCATGAGCGTGGCACAGTTTATCAACTTAGACTCCAATAAATTTGACCTTGTAATCTTTGACGAAGCGTCGCAGATGCCTACGAGCGAGGCAGTCGGCTCCATTGCCCGAGGCAAGGCGCTCATCGTGGTGGGCGACCCCAAACAGATGCCTCCCACCAGTTTCTTCGCATCGACCAACGTTGACGAGGACGAGGCGGCCTACGACGACATGGAGAGCATCCTTGAGGACTGTCGCACACTCGATATGCCTTCGCTGCAGCTAAACTGGCACTATCGCTCACGTCACGAGAGCCTTATCGCGTTCTCCAACAATGAGTACTACGACGGCTCGCTCATTACATTCCCATCGACCGACGACCAGAAGTCGAAGGTGCGCTACGTTGCCATCGACGGATATTACGACAAGGGAGGAAAACGCAGCAACAAGGCCGAAGCCGAAGCCATTGTCAATGAGATAGAACGTCGTCTGCGCGACGAGAACCTGCGCAAGCACAGCATCGGTGTGATAGCGTTCAGCGTTGTGCAACAAGCACTGATAGAAGATATTCTGCAAGACCGTCTTGAGAACGACAAAGAGCTTCACGGCTTTGCCGATGAAATGTATGAGCCCATCTTTGTCAAGAATCTTGAGAACGTGCAAGGCGATGAGCGCGATGTGATACTTTTCTCGGTGGGCTATGGCCCGAATAAGGAGGGTAAAGTGTCGATGAACTTTGGACCGCTCAACAACCAGGGCGGCGAGCGTCGCCTCAACGTGGCAGTGAGCCGTGCGCGCCAAGAAATGATAGTGTTCTCAACACTGAAATCGTCGCACATCGACTTGCGTCGCTCAAAAGCGCGTGGTGTGGAAGGGCTGAAGCACTTTCTGGAATATGCCGAGACACAGTCGCTTGCGTCGATTAAAGACGAGACAGTGCCCAGCGACACCACAATCGCCGAACTCATTGCTAATGAGTTGCGAAACAAGGGATATGTTGTGCGCACCGAGGTGGGACGCTCGCACTTCAAGGTTGACGTTGCAGTGAGCCTGCCCACATCGCCCGACGTGTATGTGCTGGGCATCCTGCTCGACGGGGAGCGTTACCGCGACACCATCACTACCCGCGACCGCGAGATTGTGCAGCAATCGGTACTGAGCAGCCTCAATTGGCGCGTGATGCGAGTGTGGAGCGTTGACTGGTTTAATAATTCCGACCGCGTCATCAACCGCATCATTGAAACCCTAAAATCAGAGCCTACCGAGATTAGCGAAGAGGCAAAACCATTGAGATTTGATATTTCGTCGGAGCAAATCGAGGAAGTCAAGAGCTGCGCCCTACCCTACAAAACCTATAACACCAGCCAAGCCGCAGCGATTGCCATGAGCGACCGTGCGCTGGTGGCAAGTATAGTTTCGACCGAGCAACCCATTATTTACCCACTTGTATGCAAGCGTGTTGCGTCGTTGAGAGGCGTCACTCGAGTGACCGAAAAATTTAAGCGCGAACTCGCCCAGTGCATGAGCATCTTCCACATAGAAAACGACGCCAACGGGCCAGTGGTGTGGATGACCGATGAGGCAAGCAAAGCATTTAAGGGATATCGTGCCAGCTCGGGACGCGACATCACCGAAATCCCGCTCGTTGAAATCAAGAACGTAGTGATAGAGGCCATCAAGGAGCAATTGTCGCTCGACACAGCCAATCTCACCCTCGTTGCTGCCAAGAAGCTGGGGTACACACGTCGCGGCACTAATGTGGAAACTTCACTTAACCGCGCCGTAGACCAACTGAAAGCCGAAGGGCACATAGAAGAAGTTAATGGCAAGTTGAGGATGAAGGAGTAACCCATAGCATTGAGACTAATGATTTTTTTGATTAATTTTAGTAATATATGAATGAATTGAAGTTTATAGGCATTATACCGGCACGATATGCGTCGACGCGGTTTCCTGGCAAGCCGTTGGCAATGCTAGGAGGAATCACAGTGATAGAGCGTGTTTACCGTCAAGTGAGCTTGGTGCTCGACAATGTGGTTGTGGCAACCGACGATGAGCGCATTGCACAAGCGGTCGCAGCATTTGGCGGCAAGGCAGTGATGACCAGCACCGAGCATCGCAGTGGCACCGACCGTTGCCGTGAAGCCTACCTAAGTAATGGAGGCGAAGAGGACGTGATAATCAACATTCAAGGCGACGAACCATTTATACAACCCGGGCAAATCAAAGCCATCATGTCGTGCTTTGACGACGCTGCGACCGATATAGCCACGCTCATTCGCCCCTTTGCGCCCACACGCCCAGTGACCGAACTGCTCAACCCCAACTCGCCCAAAGTAGTGGTCGACAGCAAGATGAATGCTGTGTACTTCTCGCGCTCAGTTATCCCCTATCTGCGCAACATAGAAGAAAACAAATGGCCTGAGTCGCACAGGTTCTACACCCACATTGGCATGTATGCCTATCGTGCCGATGTGCTTGACCGCATCACCCGCCTGCCACAATCGCCACTCGAGGTTGCCGAGTCGCTTGAGCAACTGCGCTGGCTTGAGAATGGATTTATTATCAAAACCGCCGAGAGCGACATTGAAACCGTGGGCATTGACACCCCCGAAGACCTTGAGCGTGCGGCGAAAATATTAGAAACCAAAAAAAACGTAAATAATGATTGATCGCACTACTGCACCAGCGTTGTCATCGTTTGGCGACCTTAGCCTGAAATTTCCCGATACAGTGAAGTTGAAAAACGGCATTCCCTGCTATGTGATTGATGGTGGTGATGACGAAATGAACTATGTGTCAATATTCTTAAGTGCTGGCTCGTTGCAAGAGGAAAAGCCAGCTCTGGCGACGCTCACCTCGATGATGATTACTGAGGGAAACGAGTCGATGCCGTCGCGAGAAGTGGCCGAGAAATTTGATTTCTATGGTGCTCGCAAATCGGCCGCCAGCTATGAGGACTGCACCGAGATTACGATGAGGTCGCTTAACGAGAACTTCAGGCACACAATGACGCTGCTCACACAATGCATCATGCACCCGTCGTTTCCCAGCGATGAGGTAGAGACGTTTAAGCGCAAGCTATCCAGCAACATAAGCATGATGCAAGAGCGCGTGAGCTACATTGCCTACATGAATATGCGCAAGCATTATTTTGGTGCCGACACAAAGTCGGGACACATCACTACCCCCGAGGACATAATGGCAATCACACGCGACGACCTTCTCGCATTCCACAAGCAGCATTTCACTGCCGCAGGCTGCTCGGTGGTGGTGGCAGGACGCATTGACGAGCAAGTGATGGATGTTCTCAACAACACTATTGGGCAGTGGGAATGCGACACCCCCGCCGCCCCCAAGCCTATATTGGAGAAACATCCCACAAGCACAATGCTTGAGATAGTTGACAAGCCTGGCGCACTGCAATCGGCTGTCATGATGCAGATAGAGACCGTGAAGCGCACTCACGAGGACTATCTGCCCTTGCGATTCCTCATCAAGTTGTGGGGGGGCTATTTCGGTAGCCGCCTAATGATGAACATACGAGAGGAAAAAGGCTATACCTATGGCATATACTCGGCGCTACAAGCGAACCCCTACGACGCATCAATTGTCGTGGGCTGCGAGTGCGCTACCCAGCACACGTGGAACGTCGTCAAAGAGGTGAAGCACGAGATGCAACGCCTGCGTGAGGAGTTGGTCCCCGAGCATGAGCTGAGCACAGTGCGCCAGCACATGCTCAGTGCGGCCGCCAAGGTTCACGACACCCCCATCGACATAGCGCGCTATGTGGCGTCGACCTTTAGCAGCGGCATATATCCTGAGTATCACAACGAGCAACTCAAGGTGATCAACAGCATCACTCCCGAGCGCCTGAAAGAACTGGCATGCCGTTACCTCGATGAGTCGCAGTTGCGCATTGTCATTGCGGGCGATAAGGCCCAGTTAGAAAAAATTATGAAATAATATATTTATAAAATTTTCGTAGAAACAAGAATTGCATTAACTTTGCAAATTGAATGCTGCAAAGCGCAATTTCACATAGGAAGGAAATTAATTTTTTAGATAAATTTTTAAAAAAACAATGGCACAAAAAAGCGTACTTCAAATGCAACGCGCTGCTTATCAGCCCAAGTTGCCCGCAGCATTGTGGGGCAATGTAAAGGCCGTTATGGGCGCAGCCACACAGTCGGTGGCCGATCAAGAAGAGATTAAGAAACTGTTTCCCAACACCTATGGCCTTCCCGAGCTTACTTTTGTAAAGGCCGACGAGGCAGTAGCCGAGAACAAGGTGTTTAACGTAGGTGTGATTCTGTCGGGCGGCCAAGCTCCTGGTGGACACAATGTTATCAGTGGTCTTTTTGACGGTGTAAAGGCACTCAACAAGGAGAATCGCCTCTATGGTTTCCTTATGGGTCCTGGTGGCCTTGTTGACCACAACTATGTGGAGCTTACCGCCGAGATTATCGACGAGTATCGCAACACTGGCGGCTTTGACATCATCGGTTCGGGCCGCACCAAGCTTGAGAAGCCTGAGCAATTTGAGAAGGGCCTTGAGATTCTCACCAAGCTTAACATCAGCGCTGTGGTAATCATTGGAGGTGACGACTCTAACACTAACGCCTGTGTTCTTGCCGAGTATTACAAGGCAAAGAACGTTCCCGTTCAGGTGATTGGATGCCCCAAGACTATTGATGGAGACCTCAAGAACGAGCAGATTGAGACTTCGTTTGGCTTTGACACTGCTACAAAGGTTTACAGCGAGGTGATTGGCAACATTATGCGCGACTGCAACTCGGCAAAAAAATACTGGCACTTCATCAAGTTGATGGGTCGTTCGGCATCGCACATCGCACTTGAATGCGCACTCCAAACACAGCCCAACGTGTGCATCATCAGCGAAGAGGTAGAGGCAAAGAACCTCACACTCAATCAGGTTGTTGACCAGGTTGCACAGGTAGTAGTTGCTCGTGCCGAGCAAGGCAATAACTATGGTATTGTACTTATTCCCGAAGGACTTATCGAGTTCATCCCCGCTATTAAGGCGCTTATCGCCGAGCTTAACGACATGCTGGCACACAATCCCGAGTTTGCCGCTATGGAAGCAGCCGCTCAGCGCGACTATGTGCTGAGTCACCTTAGCCCCGCCAACGCTGAGGCATTTGCATCGCTTCCCATGGGCGTAGCACGCCAGCTCACACTCGACCGTGACCCCCACGGCAACGTGCAAGTATCGCTCATCGAGACCGAGAAGCTGCTTAGCGAGATGGTGGGCAAACGCCTTGCACAGCTCAAGGAGGAGAAGAAATACAACGGCAAGTTCTCGCCGCTGCACCATTTCTTTGGCTACGAAGGCCGCTGCGCAGCGCCCTCTAACTTTGATGCCGACTATTGCTATGCACTTGGCTTCAACGCTGCCCAGCTCATCAACTGTGGCTGCACAGGCTATATGTCGTCGGTACGCAATCTCACCAAGCCTTCTTCAGAGTGGATTTGCGGTGGCATCCCCATCACCATGATGATGAACATTGAGCGTCGCCACGGCGAGCTCAAGCCCGTTATCAAGAAAGCGCTCGTAGAGCTTGACGGTGCTCCCTTCAAGGCATTTGCCGCACATCGCGAGGAATGGGCTCTGAACACTTGCTATATCTATCCCGGTCCCATCCAGTACTTTGGGCCCGCCGAGGTGTGCGACCAGACCACCCGCACCATTTTCTATGAGCAGAACAAGGACTAAATCCCTGAAACTAAGTAAAATCGATAAAGTGGAGCCCGCAACGACAATGGGCACCCAATTATATTAACTTCCAATAACAGCTTGCCGAGTGGGCGCCCACAATTCCGGGCGTCCACTCTTTTTTTGAGTGAGGGAATGGGTATTTTGGAAAATTTATCGTATCTTTGTAAGTTGAAAGAACAATATAAGATCGAAGATAGATGATTGATAAAGCAACGGTAGATTTAATACTTGATACCGCCGACATTGTTGACGTTGTGAGCGACTTTGTGACACTGCGACGTCGTGGCGTTAACTATGTGGGACTGTGCCCGTTTCACAACGATCGCACGCCGTCGTTCTATGTATCAAAGCCAAAGCAGATATGCAAGTGCTTTGCGTGTGGCGAGGGCGGCAGCGCGCTCAACTTCATCATGAAGCATGAGCAGCTCAACTACCATGACGCACTGATTTATCTTGCCAACAAATACCACATTGAGGTTAACGAGCGCGAGCTGACCGATGAGGAGAAAGACGCGCAAACCGCTCGCGAAGCCATGTTTATGCTCAACGAGTGGGCGTGCCAGTTCTTTGAGCAACAGTTGCACGACACAACCGAAGGCCAGGAGGTGGGACTCTCCTACTTCAATGAACGCGGCTTCAGCACAGCCACAATCAGGAAATTCCGCTTGGGCTATTCACCCGAGGACCGTTCGGCGCTTTACAAAGCGGCTGTAGCCAAAGGCTTTAATCGCCAGCTATTGTTCGACACTGGCTTGTGTGTCGACGACAACCGCGGCGGTGGTTATGACCGTTACCGTGGTCGCGTCATCTTCCCCATCATCAACGTGGGCGGCAAGATTGTGGCATTTGGCGGCCGCACTCTCAAGAACGACAAGACCATAGCAAAATATGTCAACTCCCCCGAGTCGATCATTTACAGCAAGCGCAAGGAGATTTACGGCCTATATCAAGCCAAGCGCGACATAGCAAAAAAAGGCAAATGTTTCATTGTTGAGGGTTATGCCGACGTCATCTCAATGCACCAGTCGGGCTTTGAGAATGTGATAGCGTCGTCGGGCACCGCGCTTACCGACGACCACATACGCATGATTCATCGCTTCACCGAGAACATTACCGAGATGTTCGACGGCGACGAGGCCGGCATCAGGGCGGCACTGAAGGGTATAGACAAGATCCTGGCTCAGGGACTTAGCATGAAAGTGCTGCTTCTGCCCGATGATGATGATCCCGACAGTTACTCACGCAAGCACAACGCGGCCGAGATACAGCAGTTTATTGATGACAACGAACGCGACTTCATCGAGTTCAAGACCAGCATTCTGCTCAAGGATTGCGCCCGTGACCCCATCAGGCGCGCCAAGGCCATAGAGGACGTGACACACAGCATCGCCGTCATTCCGTCGGAGGTGACACGCGCCGTCTATGCCAAAGAATGCAGCAATATGTTCGGCATTGGCGAGGATGTGATTTTGAGAGATATTGCCAAAGCCCGAAAGAAAATAAAAGAAGTAGCAGGCAAAGATGGCACTGATGCCCCCACCCCGCCTCAACCTGGACCCGAAGATCCCGCACCCCAGCCGGTGATGCACCAGCAAGAGAGAGACCTCATCAAGTATATAACAAGGTATGGCATGTGCGAGTTTTCTTATTTTGTGGTTGACGGCGATGTGACCAACGAGGCAAAAGCGACTGTGCTTGAATATATCCAGATAGAGCTTGATGCCGACAATCTAAAATTTGAAACACCCTCATATTCAAAGATATATGAAGTAGCATTAAGCTTAATCGACGACTTTTATCGCGACATCAACGAGTATGCCGAGCGAAGCAACACGATTGCACAAGCCGAATATGCCGAACTTGTTAAAGGCATTAACCCCGTGGGGCACAGCATCGACGCCATCAAGCAAGAGGAAGACCGCATTCTCGCAAAAGTGACTCAGCAGAGCATTGATCGCATCAACAAGTTCCGCATGAGCTATCTTGAAAAGAAGCTGCTCTCACATCCCGACGACGACGTGCGCCAAACATCGAGCGAGCTAATAACCGAGCCCTACACACTGAGCCGCATCCACACTCAGAACGCCAGCATCACAAGCGACTTTGAGAAACTTCCAACTCTCATTCCGCAGGCTATCAACAACTGGAAATTGGCACTTGTAGAGCAGCAGATTAAAGACTTGCAGAAACTGGTTGCCGAGGCATCAATGAGCGAAACCGAGGAGTTATTGAAGACGCTCCAACGGCTGTTTGCGGTGCGCAGCCAGTTGTCGCAACACGTTGGTCACCGGGTGGTAATGCCGAAATAACCTTGCACGATAGCAATAGATATGAATATATTTTGTAATTTTGCAACAAAGTATAATTGGCAATATTAAAGTATTGCTTTAAATAAAGATGATTAAATTATTGAAAATGAATCATAAAAAGATAGTTATATTATTGATTGGCTGGATGGCGGCGGTCGTTGCGGGAGCGCAGCCAGCGCTTCCCAATATGACAGTGGGCAACCAAAGTTTCTATTACTATCAGTTGGAGGACAAGGAGAGCGTGCACGGCGTTGCCCAGAAACTGGGCGTGTCGATTGACGACATTTACCGCTACAATCCATGGGCCAAACAAGGGCTTGTGAAAAAACAACTGCTGCTCTTTCCCACCAAGGCCATGTTGAAACCTGCTGAAAGCGTCGCTGCTGCCAGCGGCAACAAGTCACAAAACTATACTATGGGTTATGGCGAGGACATCTACACAGTAGCAAAGAAGTTCGGCACCAACGTAGAAAGCATTCTTGGCAACAACCTGAAGCTTAGCCCCGAAAAATATGTGGAAGGTGCAAAAATCAA
The DNA here is from genome assembly GCA_021443235.1 of Muribaculaceae bacterium. Taxonomy (GTDB): domain Bacteria; phylum Bacteroidota; class Bacteroidia; order Bacteroidales; family Muribaculaceae; genus Sodaliphilus. The sequence goes on along the minus strand of JABUUJ010000014.1, from coordinate 14,733 downwards.
GGTAGTGCCTCAAGCCGATGTCATGTCGAATTACGAAGAAAATTTGGCGCAGATGATATACCACAACATGAAGAGTGGCGAGACATTTGCAACGATTGCCGCCCAGTACAACATCACGCCAAGTGACCTGCAGAAACTTAATCCCAGCGTGAAAAAGCCCAAGAAAGGCAAAAACTTGATCGTGCCGCAATATAGCGCAACACAGAAAGTGGGCAACATCGCAACAATCGACATCGACGAGTTGAGGCAATACTACAATACACGCATCAACGATATATACAAGAAACTCGTTGACGAGCAGCGCAAAAAGACATGCAACGTGGCGGTTGTGCTACCATTCCAGCTTCACAAGGAAGACGCTCCCAAGCAGGCACACCTCTACACCGATTTCCTCAAGGGCTTCATGGTGGCAATGGATAGCCTTGGTCACACCGCGTCGCGCAAAATTAACGTGAAGGTCTATGACACCAAGCATAACCTCAACGTCACCGACAGCCTGCTGGCACTGCCCGTGATGAGCGAGATGAACTTCATCATTGCGCCTAACGAGCCCAAGCAGCTTGAGCGCATCAACAAGTTTGCCATTGACAATGGCATCACAGTCCTCAACTGCTTTAGCACCAAGGCCGATGACTTCAAGGACAATGCCAATGTGCTGATGACGCACACCCCCACCCCCAACATGGTGGCGACGCTGTGCCAGTGGATGCAGCAACGCTTCAACGATTGCACGTTTATTTACCTTGAGGATGCTGGAAGCCAAGGCACTGACATGTTTACACTCATCAAGGAAAACGTGTCACAAAACGGCATGCACGCTATGACCCTGCAAGTGGGCAGCGAGCTGACATTTGATGCTGTGTCAAATCGCCTTAATCCTGGCACTCACTATGTGTTTGTGCCCACAACAAGCAGCAAGGCGTTGCTCAAGAAGATACTCCCGGCGCTTAAACAGGTTAAGAGCGAGCGCTTTGACTGCGATATAAACCTGCTGGGTTATCCCGAGTATGTGCTCTACCTGAAAGACTGCCAGCCCGACCTCATGGCGGTTGACACTTATATGTTCTCGCGCTTTTTCAATGCCAAGGGTTTCCGCACGCGCAATGTTGAGGCCAGCTATGCCAAGTGGTATGGCGGCACAATGCTTGAAAGTTATCCTCACATGGGTCTGCTGGGCTTTGACACAGGCGCTTATTTGTTGAAGACGCTGGGCAACGGCATAGCAATAGATGAAAACACCGAGGTGTATAAGGGCATCCAGACGGGATTTAAGTTTGGTTCTGCCGATGGCATATCTGGTCTTATTAACCAGGCAATCACCCTCGTGCATTTCTCGCCCGACAAGAAGATTGAGAGCTTTGTAGTGACCGACAAATGAAAAGATTAGCGTTAATAATAGCGACTTTGGCGTTAGGGTGCACGATGATGGCACAGACGCACTATGAAGGCAATGTCTCGATTGGTGCCAAGGGCGGCGTGACCTTGTCGCGCATTCAGTTCAACCCCAATGTGAAACAGTCGTTCCTGCCAGGCATGATGGTGGGTGTCACTTGCCGCTACATGGAGGAAAGGCACTTTGGACTTATCGCCGAGGTGAATATGGAGCAACGTGGCTGGAAGGAGAATATCGAAGGGTATGACTATAAGTTCAACCGCCGCCTCACCTACATCCAGATTCCCATTCTCACACACATCTATTTTGGCTCCAACAAATTTCACGGCTTTTTCAATGCCGGTCCCGAAATAGGTTTCATGATTGCCGAGTCGACAACGGCAAACTTTGACTACAAGAACCTGCCTGCCGACTTCCCCACCCTCAATCGCCACAACGAGCAATTCACATTGCCGGTTAAAAGCAAGTTTGACTATGGCATCTCGGCAGGCCTGGGCATAGAGTTTATAGCCCGCAACAAGAGTTCGTTTAACCTTGAGGGGCGTTTCTATTATGGCTTGCGCAACGTTTTCAGCGACCACAAGAAAGACACCTTTGCCGGATCGTCAAGTATGTCGCTTATGATTACGCTGGGCTACGCCTATCGAGTGAAGTGAGTTCGCTCTGCTCGCGTTCAACTTATAAAGCAACACCGCTGCACTTTATTGTGTAGCGGTGTTGTAGTGTTTTATCTTTAGGAGTGAAGGATTTTGAATATGAGTTCATTTAGAAGGTCGTAGGGATCTTGTCGCGAGCCCATGCCCTTGCTTTTCACGTCGCACTCGCGCAAGTAACCTATGATGTTGACACATGCCATCTTGGAGTAGCGTCTGCCGGTATCAATAATTTTGTTGAGCCTGTACTGGCTTTTCGTTCCCACAACCTGCATGAGGTGGGCGGCCGACTTGTCCTTGCTGCTGTGCACCAGCAGCACCGAGGTGAAATAGTTGAATAGCGACACAATCACCGGTTGCACGGGATGCTCCTTGCTGTTGCGCTCAAAGTAGGCGAGGATGCGATAGGCTTTTTCGGCGTTGCGCGACGAGAGGGCGTCTTGCAGTTCAAAGCTGTTGTAGTCCTTGCTAATGCCGATGTTGCGCTCAATGAGTTCGGGCGTAATCATCCTATTTTCCCCGACAAGGATTTTCAGTTTGTCGATTTCGCCAAAAAGGCGCGACAGGTCGTTGCCTATCGACTCGGCAAGCAGTGCGGCCGATTTGGCATCGATGTTGCAGCCTATAGACGCGCAGTAGTTGGTGATGAGCGGCTGCAGCCCGAAGTCACTCACCTTGGGCGAACTGAAGACCACGCCGGTCTTTTCCTTCTTCATGGTGTCGATGAACGCCTTGGCCGACATTGCCCCACCTTTGTGGCAAATCACAAGGATGGTGCTGCGCAGCGGATTTTCGGCATAGAGCTTAAACAGTTCCAGGTCTTTGCCGCGTCCACCGCTCTGCTTGCTCACATTTTGGGCCTCGCGCAATACCACAACCTTATATTGTGAGAAAGCGGGATACTCCTTGCAAGAGGCTATTACATCACGCACATTTGCCTCGCTGCCATAATACACCGAGAGGTTGAAGTCGCGCTCGTCCTCGCTGAGCGCTTTATCGACGATAAGGTCGCTCAGGCGGTCGATGTAATAGGGTTCCTCGCCGTGCAGAAGGTAAATGGGCTGGAATTTTCCCGCCTCAATATCCTTTTGAAGACTAAAATATGTTACCGTTTCTTTTTTTTCGGCCATTGATTTAGTGTTGATTGAAGAATTATTCTTAAATTAGCACGCAAATTTAATGAAATAATGCGACTTAACCTACCCGATTGCGAATTAAATATCAAAAAAACTTCTAAGGGCATCGTCGTGTATGACATCCTGAGGAAAAAAACGGTAGCCCTCACTCCCGAGGAGTGGGTGCGCCAGCACTTTGTGCACTACCTCATTAATGAGAAGCAATTTCCCATGGAGCTGATGGGCAACGAGATGTCGCTGGTGCAGAACGGCATCAAACGGCGGTGCGACACGGTGGTGGCCGACAGAGAGGGCAAACCGCTCGTCATCATTGAATATAAGGCCCCCACAGTTGAGATTACGCAGAGCACATTTGACCAGATAGTGCGTTACAACATGGTGCTGCGAGCTAAGTGCCTGATGGTGTCGAACGGCATGTCGCACTATTGCTGCCTCATCGACTATAGCAACAACAGCTACACTTTCTTGCCCGAGGTACCGCTATACTCTACTTTGGCTAATGGGTAATGGCTAATGGCTAATGGGTAATGGCTAATGGGTAATGGCTAATGGCTAATGGCATTTCTTGGCTGATAGCTAGAAGGTCAAGGTCAAAGTCAAAGTCAAAATTAGTCTTCTGAGCCTGGGAGATATTTCTTTAGGGCCTTGGTTACACCCGATTTCCATGTGTTGATGGAGAGGTCGTCGAGCTCGAGACTGCTGATGAGCTTCACCACTTGCTCAAGCGGCATGCCATAGCGTAGCACGCCCGAGATGAGCTTGGCATAGTTCCAGTATTCGGGCTTGAATTTCTCGGAGAGTCCCTCAATAGTGGTTTTGAAGCCGCGCTTATTGATGAACTGGAAATCGTAGCGTTTCTGTCCGTTCTCGTCAACGGTCTTGATGATTTTACCACTGTTGACCGACTTTGGACAGAATATACCTTCATCATCGTCGGCAATACCAGTGAAAATCTCATAGGGGCGGTTGTCGATAAGCCCGATAAAGGCAATCCATTTCTCTTTCTTGTTCTGGAAACGCACCACGTCGGCATCGAGCACTTGCGGGCGCTTGAGAATGTGTTCCTCATCGGCCATATAGTGCCCGCGGCGATGCATTACATGCTGGACATCAAACTTATCGAAGCCACTATCCCACGCTTCGATGCATGCTGCCTTCACATCAGCAGCATCAATTCCCTTAGCCATTTCAAACTGCTTCTCAATCACCGCAATAGAGCCAGTGGCTTCCTTGATGGTGTTGTTGAGTTTTACGAGAAAGTCGCTCGACCCTATAGTGCCTGGCTGCAAGCCAACAGCCTCCAGGACTTCGTCAAGGTGGTCAAGGCAGAACACAACGATGGCTTTCTTCACCTCACCACAAATACTCTTTATCAATGGCAACTCGCTCACCTCCACATCAAAGTCGGTGAGTTGCCGCTTTAGCAAGTCGTGGTTGAAAACCGCCTCCCCATCAACATTAGAAACCATAGAAGCAAGGTTGATGCCGCAGCGCACGCTGCACTGGTAGGGTTTGAATTTTCCTTTGAAAGCGACACTGTGCTGCGACATTGGTTTCCACAGCGTCTCGGCATATTCGCACCCTTCGGCAAGAGCTTTCATGAACTTCTTGTCGGCCCTCACTGTCAGTTTGCCTTTTAGTGCCTCAATTTTGAGGACAGTATCTATGCACGGATGGTTAACGTCGATTACAAACATAAGGTCGCCCCCTGTTTCGGCCTCACTGTTAAGGAAACGGTTGATGGCAGTGACAATGTCAAAGGAGATAATGCCCGACAGATCGACACACACAGTCGCACCAATATTCATCAACTGAGAGATTTCCACGTCGGTGTCGAGCACGCCCTTGTAAGAGTCCTCCTTGCAGGCAACATTAACCGCTACGGGGCTAATGACAAAAGAATCACGTTCGATATTCTCCATTATCAGCTAAATAAAAACGAGCCGGCAACATTGCCGATACATTTTCTTGCAAAAATAAGCATTTTCCACCACCCATGCAATCCTACAGAAGAATAATTTAATTTTCGGATAATCGTGTCACGTTAATTTAGATAATTCAACAGATTTTGAATTCTATAAATAATGCGACTATATCTTATATAATATATTAATATGGTGGAATATGAGAATAAATATTAAGTTATATATTGTATTTGGCGTCAATTTGCTATTTTATGGCATAAAATTGCTCGTTTTCGCGTTCGTAATGTTAATAATTGTAAATATTTCACTATTTTTTTAGATATTATTTTTTTGAAATAAAAATTAGTTATACATTTGTGGCAATTGATTGGATATAGATGATATATGTAACAATCAAAAGGGGAATTGCACAAAAACCCCGTTGTGTGCTCCAAGTTATAGCGATAAATTATTAGATTTCAATAGTTTAATTATTTGGAACTTAAATAACAATATATTATTAACTAACAAAGGGAGATTTATGAAAAAAAGGCTTATTTTAATGCTGGCCTGCTTCTATATTGCGATAGGGGCGGCTATGGCGCAAACCGCGAGCGGCGTTGTTCTCTCGGATGAGGATGGCACGCCAATTATTGGTGCTTCCGTTAAGGTAGTTGGCACCAAGGTGGGCGCTGCGACCGACATTGAAGGTCGTTTTAGTGTGAAAATTCCAGGCAAGGACGCCAAGTTGGAGATTTCATACATCGGTATGGTGTCTCAAACTGTTGAGGCAGGTCAAGACCTGACGATTTATCTGAAGTCGGAGACCAATGCTCTTGACGAGGTGATGGTTGTGGCCTATGGTACACAGAAGAAATCCTCGTTCACTGGTTCGGCAGCCGAGATTAAGGCCGAGAAGATTTCGGCACACGTTGCCTCTAACGTGACGTCGGCACTTGCGGGTAGCACCCCCGGTGTTCAATTCACCTCAAGCAATGGTGACCCAACCGACAATGGAGCTACCATCAACATTCGCGGTATCGGCACTATTTCGGCAAGCTCCGATCCTTTGTATATCGTTGACGGCATGCCTTATGAGGGAGTGATTTCCAACATCAACCCACAGGACATTGAGTCGATGACCGTACTCAAGGACGCATCGGCAAGTGCGATTTATGGTGCCCGTGGCGCCAATGGTGTTATTATCATCACCACTAAGCGAGGCAAGAGTGCCGATGCTGAGATTAAGTTTGATGCAAAGTTTGGCTCCAACTCTCGAGGCATTCCACAGTATGATGTAATCAGCGACCCAGGACAGTACTTTGAGACGCATTTCCGTCGCATGTACAACTCACAGGTGCTTGCCGGCATGTCACCAGCGGCAGCATACGAGAACGTGTGTGGTCGTCTGTTTGACGAGAACGACGGTGGTCTCGGTTATCAAATTTACACTATCCCTGAGGGCCAGAACCTTATTGGCACAAACTTCCGCTTGAACCCCAACGCCAAACTTGGCTATAGCGACGGCGAGTATTACTACACCCCCGACAACTGGTATGACGAGACATTCCACAGTTCGTTCCGCCAGGAGTACAACATCAGCGCAAGCGGTCAAGGCAACCGTGTTAACTACTATGTTTCGGCTGGATACCTCAACGACAAGGGCGTTGTTAACAATTCGGGCTTTAAGCGTTACACAGGCCGCACCAACCTTGAGTTCAAGGCCAAAAAGTGGATTTCGCTTTCAGCGCAGATGGGTTACACACACACCGACTCAGACAAGCCCTCTTATGAGAAAAACAACTGGGGCTCATCGGGCAACCTGTTCTATATTGTAAACGGTATGGCTCCCATCTACCCACTCTATGTGCGCAATGCCGACGGAACAATTAAGACTGAGAACGGACGCATCATCTACGACACAGGTCAGACCAACATGCGTCGTGCGGCATTTACTGGAAATGCGGTTCGTGACAACGAATACAACTCGTCAAAGACCTATCGTGATATGTTTAACGGTGTGTGGGGCTTGACACTTACTCCAGTTAAAGGTCTTTCGCTCTCGGCCAAGATAGGTGTCAACAGCGACAACCGCCGCACCAACGAGTTGTATTCGACCTACGGCTCGGCTGCTGCCAGCGATGGCTATGCCAACGTTTACAGCTTACGTCAGATGGGTGTAAACAACCAGTATCTGGGCAACTATGTCACCGATTTTAATGGTCAGGACATCCACCACCTTGACGCTATGTTGGGTTATGAGATGTACCGCTACAAATATCAATATTCTCGTGGCGCAAACGATCATCTCTATGACCCCACAATAGGTGAGCTTGGAAATGCCGGAGGTAATGGCGACTCAAAGTATGTGACATCTTACACCCATAACTACTTGACACAAGGTGTATTCACCCGCGTGCAGTATGACTACATGGAGCGCTACTTCGTTTCAGGCTCCTATCGTCGTGACGCATCGTCGCGCTTTGCGCCTGGTCATCGCTGGGGTAATTTCTATTCGATATCTGGTGCATGGCAACTGTCGAAGGAAAACTGGTTTAAGGTTGACGCAATCGATTATTTGAAATTCAAGATATCTTATGGTGAGCAGGGTAACGACAATCTGAAGTCTTACTATCCCTATGCCGATACCTACACCACTTCGTATAATGCTGAGACCAACGAGTATTCAATTTCATTGAGCCATAAGGGTAACGACGAACTCACATGGGAGAAGTCAAAGAGTTTTAACACTGGTTTTGACTTTGGTCTATGGAAAGGTCGCCTGAGTGGCTCGCTGGAGTTCTACAACCGCACTACCTCGGACCTTCTTTACAATAAGAATACCCCCATCTCATCGGGTATTGTTACCGGCAGCTATCCCATAAATGTGGGCTCGGTAGTGAACCGTGGTGTTGAGTTTAGTGCCAGCGCGGTTCTTGTAAAGACTCGTGACGCAAGCCTTACCTTCAATTTAAACATCACAAGCAACAGCAACAAGATTACATCTCTTGACAAGGACATTGATGCCGAAGGCATTAAGGGTGGATATTGGATTCGCCGTGTGGGCGGCTCGGTATATCAGGCCTATATGTATAAGTCGGCAGGTGTGTGCCACCAAGAGGATGTTAACGATCCCGAGACCAGTTTCACCGAGAAAGACCTGGGACGTGCGATGTTCTGGAAACACGTTGTTGAGAAAAACGAACAGGGAGAAATCGTGAAGGAGTATGACGCCAAGACCTGCAACTTCTCAGAAGCGACCAAGTATGACTTGGGTACTACTCTGCCTAAGGTTTATGGTGGTTTTGGCATCAGCGCTACATTCTTTAACTTTGACGTATCGGCGCAGTTCCAATATCAGCTTGGTGGCAAATACTATGACGCCAACTATCAGGCACTTATGTGGACACAGGACAACCGTGGCGAGAACATGCACAAAGACCTGCTCAAAGCCTGGAGTCCTGAGAATCCCAACTCTAATATTCCTCGTCTTGACACCGAGTATGCTGTCAGCCAGTCGAGCGTTGATACCTATCTCACAAGCTCTAACTACTTGAGTCTTAACAATGTTTCGGTAGGATACACTATACCCAAGTCGTGCTTGCGCAAGATTGGTATTTCAGGGCTTCGCGTTTATTTCGGTGGCGAAAACCTCTTCATGCTTTCGGCCCGCAAGGGTATGGATCCCCGTTTCTCATTCGGTCTGGGTAGCTACACCGCTCAAACGGGTTATGCATCAAGCAACTACTCGGCACTGCGTACAATCACTGGCGGTTTTACTCTCACATTATAATTTTAAAAAGGAGAAAAGATTATGAAACTGAATAGATTCTATATTATTGCTCTTGCCGGCGTTGCTCTTACCGCTTGTAACGAGATGGACAAAATACAGCCTGCTGGCTCAGAGCTCACTCAGGCGCAGCTCAACAAGGTCTATGAGGCATTGCCACAGCGCGCCGAGGCAACGTTCTCGGGAATGTTCAGCATGATGGCCGAGCCCTACTATACATTTGGTTCGCAAGAGCGTCCCGATGACTTCGGCTTTATCACTATGGCAATATCTAACGACGCCGAGGGTCCCGACTATCACTACCCCAACAGCGGCTACAACTGGTTCTCGGTGTGCGGCGCATACACATCGCGCAACGCCGACTATGCCAACCCGTATATTCGCTATGCCACCGCCTACAACTCGCTGAAGATGGTTAACGACATTATTAAGTCGTATGAGGGTCGCGAGGATGATGATGCCATCAACCACAGGGCACAGTGTCGCGCAATGCGAGCCTTCGACTACCTCTCGATTGCGTTCGCATTCCAGTACAAATATGTGGGACACGAGAACGAGCCGTGTGTGCCCATCGTCACCGAGGAGACCACCGAGTTTGCCAACAACCCCCGCGCCACTGTTGCCGAGGTGTACAAACTAATCATCGACGACCTCAACTATGCTGTTGACAACCTCGGTTTAGAGCGATCCGGCAAGTCGCGCATCAACAAGACCGTTGCAACAGGCCTGCGAGCTCGCGCCAATCTTGCGATGGAGAAATGGAGCGACGCAGCCGCTGATGCCGAAGCCGCAATCAAGCTTGCGGCACAGGAAGGACTGTCGGCAGCATCAATTGAGGATGTGTCAAAGCCTGCTTTCTGCGACATCAACGAGAAGAACTGGATTTGGGGTTACGACATGACCGAAGCCATTGCCAACCAAGCCTATGCTACCGCATCGTCGTGGATATCTTCGTTCAGCGCCAACGGTTATGCTGCTGCCGTACAGGTATATGCTTGCATCAACAACCTGCTCTACAACAAGATTTCAAGCAGCGACGTGCGCAAGGGTTGGTGGGTTGACGAGAACCTGCACTCACCGCTGTTGTCGAAGGTGTCGTGGGACGGTGTAACCGGTGACGCAATTGCCACTCTTGCCATCGACGATATCAAAACCGTTTTCCTTCCCGGCACCAACGTCAAGTTTGGCATCCCATCGGGCGTGGGCAGCATTAAGAACGACTCCGACTTCCCCTTCATGCGCGTTGAGGAGCTTTATCTAATCAAGGCCGAAGGTCAGGCAAAGAGCAACCAAGAGGCTGAGGCAAGAAATACGCTCAACGACTTTGTGAAGACCTACCGCGACCCGTCGTACAACGCCGCGATGTCGCCACGCAGTCTGGCCGACGAGATTTGGTTCCAGCGCCGCATCGAGCTGTGGGGCGAGGGATTTGCAATGAGCGACATCATGCGTCTGGGCAAGCCTGTCGTGCGCTTCCACAGTGGCGAGAGCAGCTGGCTGTCGGAGGACTACCAGTATAACATTGCCCCCGACGATCCGGTGCTGCTCATGCACTTCTGCACATCGGAGACCAACACTAACCACGCTATCATAAATAACCCGGCGTTCACAGTACCACAGAAGTATCAGAATGGTGGTCTTCGCGATGGTGTGACCGACTGATAATAACATAACTAAAGCGAAAAATTATGAAACTCTATAAGATTTTTTATGCGTTTTGCATCATCGCTCTTGTTGCAGCCTTTGCCGGATGTAGCAAAGACGACCCCATCATTGATCAGCTGAACGCCCATCAGGTGTATTTCCCCAACACACTGTCTAAGACTATCGAACTCTCAACATCGGTCAACCAGGTTGAGATTCCCGTGATGCGCATGGGTAGCGACGCGGTGACTATCCCCCTGAAAGTGACCTATGGCGAGACTAATGTCGCCGACATCAAAGCGCCCGAGAGCATCTCGTTTGCCGCTGGCGAGAAGAAGACGTCAATCGTCATCAATTACGACCCCAGCAAGGTAGAACCCGGTCATTACGACCAAGTCACCATTGCCTTCTCTGACGACTACAACACCCCTTATGGCTATTCATCGGCCGAACTTAATCTGGGCCAAGCCGAACCATGGGTTTCGCTGGGCAAAGGCACCATCAAGGACAACTGGGTGTGGGGTGAAGCCGACGATAAAGCCGAGGTTGAGATTTTACAGAACCAGCTCTATCCCAACCGTTTCCGTGTTGTTGACCCCTTTAACGAGATTGCCACCAACCGTGAGTCAAAACCCAAAGATGGCTTCACTCACTATCTCGACATCACCATTTACAAGAAGGGCGATGTATATAGAGGAGTCACACTCACTGAAGACGACATGATTGTCTACACAGTCTGCAACACAGGCTTATATATGGATAGTTATGGTTCCGACATCTATATGTATCACCCATCAGAGTTCAGCAACTTCAGAAAAGACGACAGCAACTGGGTTAATAATAAAGTGAATTTCTATCAGGAAAACGGTCTGCCTGCGCAGTTCTCGTTTGCACCTATATTCTACATGCCCGACCATGGCGGTTACTGGAACGGCACCGATGCTCCCGACCAAATCGTTATTACGATGCCTGGTGTTGTTATTGCCGACTACTCGTGCGAGGTGACCTATAGTGGCAAGTTTGAGGATGTTGAAGGTGGCGTATATGGCGAGGCAAGCGTTAAGCTGGGCGAAGATGTAGCCAAAGCCAAGGCTACTATCGTTGCTGGCCGCAACAACGAAGAGGAAGGCGTAGCTGGCATCCTCGACGGCTCGCTGAAAAACGTTACCGACCTCAAGAAGTCGGGCGACGTGCGCGTGGCAATGCCCGAGAATGCCGAGACAGGTTACTACACGTTTGTGGTAGTGACTTTTGACGCCAATGGTGATGCAAAGAAATGTAGCTCAACAACCTTTAAGTACACAGCCAGTGGCGAGATTCCCGAGACCTACTCATTGGTAGGACAAGGAACATTTGTTTACAAATATGTGTTCTGCAACGATGATGGGTCGCCTTACTATGATGAGGGACTCGACTTCTACGTTTGCGACCAGAAGCCCTATCGCTACAAAGTGACGAGCGTATTCTATGGTGTAGAGTTCGTGTTCGACGTTGACGAGGAAGGCATTATTACATTTGAGGACCAATTCACCGGTGCTGAGACCTCTTCGGGTGACTTAATGGTGTGTGACATTCATGGTCTGTATCCCGATAATTTCCCGACCCCCAGCCACCAAGAGGGTGATGTGTTCTTCTTCAACTGCGGTTATTATGCCGATAACGGCTGGTGGGGCTATGACCAATCGGATAACAACGATGACCTTGAGTACTTCAAACTTTCTGCCGAAGGCGCACCAAAAGCCAAGGCAGGAAAGAAAGCCAAGGTTAAAGGTGTCAAGAAGGTTCACAACAGCTTGAAGTTCCGTCACCTGCCACCACATAAAGGCATCATAAAATAAGCATTAAACCATAAGCACTTTCACTTCGGCTCCCTGTGGCTCAACGGTAAACACCGCAGCCACAGGGAGCTTTTTGTTTTGTGTGATTGTGGGAGGTGTCAGTAGTTGACGCGTTCCACATTTTTCACGCCTTTCAGCGCCATAATCTTCTTTATTAGGTCATCGAGGGTGGCTATGCTGGGGATTCCCACAACGAGGAAGCCCTCAAAGGTGCCTCGCTGCGACGAGATTGAGACACTGCGCAGCGTGGTGTCGGGTGTCTTGTTGATTACCGAGGTGATGTTTGACACAATGCCGATGTCGTCCTTGCCCACCACCTTGAGAGTTGCGGCAAACTGCGCACCTATTTTGCCCGACCATGCAGTTTTTATCATGCGATAGGGATATTTCTCAACGAGATGTCGCATGTTTCCGCAGTCCATTTTATGGATTTTGATTGCTCCGTCGCTGGCAATAAACCCTGTGATGCGGTCGCCCATAATGGGGTTGCAACACTTTGAGAGTTTATAGTTTATGCCCTTCACATTGTTGCCTATCACGAGAATGTCGCCATCGGCTTGCTGGGTGTCGGGGGCGATTTGCTTGAGTACAAAATCCTCGGCAGTGCTGTGAACTTCCTCAGGGCTTTCGACAAGGATGAACATCTTTTCATACTTATCCAAAACGTTGTTGACGTCGAGGCGTTGCTCGTTGATGTCAACAAAGAAATCGGTCAAAGTCTTGTAACCGAGTTTCTTGGCCAACTTTGACATATTCCCTTCGTTGAGCTCAAGTTTGCGGTTTTTGAAGCGACGCTGCACAAGTTCGCGAGCCATGTCGGCCTGGCGCACCCGTGCCTCGTTGATGGCCTGGCGAATCTTGTTGCGCGCCTTGCTTGTAACCACAAAGTTTAGCCAGTCTTGGCGTGGTGTCTGTGTCGACGATGTGGTGATTTCCACCGTGTCGCCGCTTTTCAGTTTATAGTTGAGTTTCTGGTTCTTGCCATCAACCCTACCGCCGGTGCATGTGCACCCCACCCTCGTGTGGATGGAGAAAGCGAAGTCGAGTATTGTAGCGCCCTTGGGCAACTGGAATAGGTCGCCTTTAGGAGTAAACACAAACACTTCCTTCTCGTAAAGGTTCATGTTCATGCTGCGCACGAGCTCATTTTGACCTATGCTGCCAGCCTCAAGCACCTCGCGCACATTGTTCATCCACGAGTCGAGGTCGCCTTCACTCTTTATGCCCTTGTAGCGCCAATGAGCGGCAAGACCGCGCTCGGCGACCTCGTCCATACGCTTAGTGCGAATTTGCACCTCCACCCACTTGTCGGCGGGCCCCTTCACAGTGATGTGGAGCGACTCATATCCATTGCTTTTGGGAATAGTGATCCAGTCCTTGTGGCGCGACGGGTTAGCGGTGTAGATATCGGTGACAATCGAGTAGGCAATCCAGCACTCCTTTTTCTCTTTCTCGCGCTCGGTGTCGATTATGATGCGGATGGCAAACAAGTCGTACATACCATTAAGGTCAACGTCCTTGTTGCGCATCTTGTTCCAGATGGAGTTAATGCTCTTGGTGCGGCCTTTTATCGAGAATTTCAAGCCGCTCTCTTCAAGTGCCTTCTTGATGGGCGAGATGAAGTCGCTCACATAGGCGTCGCGCACCTCCTTGGTTTCGTGGAGCTTAGCAGCAATTTGCGAGTACACCTTGCGATTGAGGTATTTAAGCGACAAGTCCTCAAGCTCCGACTTAATAGTGTAAAGACCAAGGCGATGGGCAAGCGGAGCATAGAGGTAGCGCGACTCGGAGGCGATGTCGTGCACAAACAGCTCGTTAGGATGGTGGTTAATCTCGCGCATCAACCCTAGCCTGTCGCATATCATAATGATAATCACGCGAATGTCGTCGGCAAAAGTGAGGAGCAACTTCTGGAAATTCTCGTTTTTGAGAGCCGCCTGTTTTTGATAGAGTTGCGACACATTAAGCAGACCGTCGATAATTTTAGCCACATCGTCGCCAAAGAGCTCGGCGACGCGCTTGGTGGTCACAGCGTCGTGGCGAACGAGTTGATAGAGCAGCGTGGCAATTATCATGCTACGGTCGGGAGCGATGTTCTCGGCCACAAGCAGCGCTGTGTTTAGGTTGCGCACAGTAGGGTTAATGCCATACTGGTCGCGCTTGTATTTGCTCTCGAGGATACCTTGCTCCACGATGCTGTGCACACCATTGACATCTTCAGTGCTGATATTTTCTTTCAGCTTGAAAATCAGTTTCTTGGCTAGTGATTTTACAATAACCTTCTCCTCATCGGTAAAATATCCTTGATTCATAGAAAATCCCATTTGCAAAAAAATGAGTACAAATTTACTTTTTTTATTGCATATATAGAAGAA
>JABUUJ010000013.1:54155-67064 GCA_021443235.1 Muribaculaceae bacterium | reverse complement strand
ACGGGGATTTTCTCACGTGCCACGCGGTCGAGAAAGTCCTGATTCTTGGTGGGCGACTCGATTACGTCGGTGACATAGAGCAGAATGTCGGCGTCGACGAGCGCGCTCTTGCTGAACTCGAGCATGCTCTCTTGCAGCTTAAACTTGGGCTTGAGCACACCAGGCGTGTCGCTGAACACGATTTGATAGTCATCGCCATTGACGATGCCCATGATGCGGTGCCGGGTGGTTTGCGCCTTGCTGGTGATAATCGACAGGCGCTCGCCCACAAGCCTGTTGCTGAGCGTCGACTTGCCCACGTTGGGGTTGCCCACAATATTTACAAATCCCGCACGATGCTGCGCGGTAACTTTCATCTCATCCATATTTTTTTATTTTGGCTATTGGCTAATGGCTATTGGCTAATGGCAAAGTTTGTCAACGTCAAAGTCAATGTCAATGTCATCAACATCGCCAATTCAATTGAAAAATGCATCGCTACCCGTCATAGAGTGGTGATGCATTTTCAGTTATCATTTTCATCCTCTAAGTTACGGTTATATATCACAACTGCGTCACGCACACACGCCCGCAAAGGCGCCTGCTACGAGCGCTCGCAGCGCATTATATAGCCCAAACCAGATAGGAAGCGCCCCAAGTAAAACCAGCGCCAAAAGCCGTAAGGACAATCTTGTCGCCTTTCTTCAGCTTGTGCTTGTACTCGTCAAGGCAGATGGGGATGCTGGCAGCGCTGGTGTTGCCGATGTGGTCGATGTTGACCAGCACCTTCGACGGGTCGATGCCCATGCGCGAGCCCACCGCCTCAATGATGCGCATATTGGCCTGATGAGCCACAAACCAGTCGATGTTGTCGCAAGTGAGGCCATTGCGCTCCATGATGGTGAGCGACGAGTTATACATGTCCATCACAGCGTTCTTATACACCGCACGACCCTCCTGATAGAGGTAGTGCTCGCGCTTCTCGACCGACTCCATAGTGGTGGGATAGGCACTGCCGCCAGCCTTGAACTTGAGGTTCTCGAGGCCGCTGCCGTCAACGTGAAACACGCTGTCGATGAGTCCCAGCGAGGTGTCCTCGGTGGGCTCCATGAGCACTGCTCCGGCGCCGTCGCCAAAGAGCGGGCAAGTGGCGCGATCGGTATAGTCGACTGCACTCGTCAGATTCTCGGCGCACACCACAATCACCTTCTTGTAGAGACCAGCCTTGATATAGGCGTTGGCCATCTGGATACCCACGATAAAACCTGCGCAAGCAGCCTCCACGTCAAAGGAATAGCAGTTCTTCTCCAAGCCTGTGCCGTGGCATATCATCGAGCCAGTGCTGGGAAACCGATAGTCGGGGTTACACGTTGCACAAATGAGCAGTTCCACGTCGTCGGGGTTGGTTCCAGTCTCGGCGAGCAACTTGTTCACAGCCTTGATGCCAAGCACCGACGAGCCTCCCTCGCCCTTGTAGATGCGGCGCTCCTTGATGCCCACGCGTGTGGTGATCCACTCGTCGCTGGTGTCGACCATGTGCGCCAACTCGTCGTTGTTGAGCACATAGTCGGGAACATAAGAGGCGATGCCTGTTATCTTTGCGTTAAGCATAGTGATTCTTTGATTTTTTATTGTAAGCGCGCCCGCACTGTGCGTGCAGGCTGAAAATATATCCTAAATAAGGTGTTATGGGCATCATAGCAGCAATATTTAGGACACACCAACTATTCTCGGTAAATGAGTCGGGGCGTGATTACTCAGCCTTGCTCATCTCCATCACCTGAACACCACGGTAGTATCCGCACTCGGGGCATACAGTGTGATAAACATGCCATGCTCCACAATTTGAGCACTGGGCGATAGTGGGTGCAACAGCCACGTCATGAGTACGACGCTTGGCTGTACGAGTCTTTGATTGTCTACGTTTAGGATGTGCCATTTTCTTTTGTTTTTTATCTTGTTATTATTTATTCTTTAGCTTCAACAGCGCCGACCAACGCGGGTCGACACAAGCATCTTCCTCATTACCGCCGTCAACATCGGGCTGGGCGCGAGCGGGCAGATCGTCGCTAAGGCCCTCAGCTGCATGGATGCTGAGCAACGCCGTCATCTGCTCGTTGCACTCCCCGTCGGCATGGACGTGGGTCATGGGGATGGTAAGTAGCACGGTGTCGCGCACCAGCGGCGCTACATCGAGCTCTCGCCAGCTCTCGGGCACCAGCAGCAGCTCGTCGTGGCTGTCGTCATAGCTGTCGCCCTCAAGCTTAACGCCTATCTCATAGACGGTATCAACCTCGTGAACCAAATCGTCAAGGCAGCGGTCACAGCCAATCACCAAAGAGCCCTCACAGCTGATCGAGAGCCTAAAGCTTGTCTCGCCCGTGCGCGTCACCTCCAGTGTCGCTTCCACGTCGCTACGACGCACCTCGGTCGGCCCTATTTCATTAAAGAAAGCGGCGTCTAAATGGTAGCTAAATACCTCAGTACCAAACGCCATGCTCCCCAGTTTCAACTTGATTGAAGACACTTTTCTCCTGAAATTTGCGTTAAATCGGTGCAAAGTTATAAACATTCTCGCTAATTATCAACGATTTTAACCTCAAATTTCAAAAAAAGGGCGTTTTTTGATGTTTTTTAAAAAAATTTTCCCCCTTAAGTATTGGCATTTGAGGTTTATTTTGTAACTTTGCACCGCTTTAGCCGGCGCAATCGCACAAGCGTGGACGCAGGCAGCAAGACTCGGGGTGTAGCACAGTTGGTTAGCGCGCCACGTTCGGGACGTGGAGGTCGGAAGTTCGAGTCCTCTCACCCCGACTCTTGAAAGAGCCATCGGCACAACGCCGGTGGCTCTTTTGCACCACAACGGCGGCTCCGTCGCCCGTTCATCAAGTTCATCAAGTTGCAGCTGACGCCGCAAGTTCATCAAGTTTATCAAGTTTATCAAGTTCATCAAGTTTATCAAGTTGCAGGTTTTTATCGAAATCTCGATTTCTCGGAAACTCTATAAACAATAAACCATAAACTCTAAACATTAAAAACGATAAACTCTAAACATTAAACTTTACTATTTTAATAAGGTGGATGGGGCGTAATTGCAAGAAAAGTGTTACCTTTGCAGTTTGGAAACCAAATTTTGACGAAAATGATGAGAATAATACTATTTCTATCGCTTGCCGTGGTCGCGATGACAGCATGCAACCAGCAAGCCAACCGCGACGAGGTGGAGGCCGAGGTGGCCGCCGAAGTTGTTGCCGACATGGCCGCCGAGGAGGCCGCTATGAGCGACACCAGCAGTGTGAACGAAGCCCTAAAGGCAGTCAACAAGCTGAAAGAGAGCGCCGAGAAGACCGACTTTGTGCCCACGGGCGACATTGAGAAGGACGCTCAGGCCATTGTCGACATGCAACTGCGCCTCGCCGAGCACGAGACCGACGGCAACGCCACCCAAGCCGAGCGCGACAACGTGACTGGCGCCTTGGTCAAGGCTGGCCAGCACTACTCGACGCAAGGCCAGCAAGAGGAGTTCCAGAAGGCCTTGGGCGAGAAGATGAAGCAACTCATTGAGAAGATGAGGTGATTTTGACTTTGACATAGACTCTGACTTTGACTTTTTTGAGGGAGTTAACGTTGACATTGACTTGAAATAACATTAAAAATCAGATATGAACATTTTAGAACTTAGCGAACAAGAGATTATTCGCCGCAACAGTTTGAACACAATGCGCGAGATGGGCATCGACCCCTATCCCGCTGCCGAGTATGTAGTAAACGCCTATAGCGATGACATTCGCGAGCAATTCAGCGACAACGAGACCGAGCCCCGCCAGGTGAGCGTGGCGGGCCGCATCATGGGCCGTCGCATCATGGGCAAGGCGTCGTTTATCGAGCTTCAGGACTCTCACGGCCGCATTCAGGTATATATCAGCCGCGACGACCTGTGCCCGGGCGAGGACAAAGACCTCTACAACGTGGTGTTCAAGAAGCTGCTCGACATGGGCGACTTTGTGGGCATCAAGGGATATGTGTTCCGCACCCAGACGGGCGAGATCAGCGTTCACGCGCAGGAGCTCACGGTGCTGAGCAAGTCGCTCAAGCCCCTTCCCGTGGTTAAGGTGAAAGACGGCGTCACCTACGATGCCTTTGAGGACCCCGAGCTGCGCTACCGTCGCCGCTATGTCGACCTCATCGTCACCGCCGGCGTGAAGGACACCTTCCTCAAGCGCGCCACCGTGCTGCGCACCATGCGCAGCGTCCTCGACGAGGCAGGCTACACCGAGGTAGAGACCCCCACACTGCAGTCGATCGCCGGCGGAGCCAGCGCGCGACCATTTATGACCCACTTCAACGCGCTCAACATAGGCATGTATATGCGCATCGCCACCGAGCTCTACCTCAAGCGCCTGATTGTGGGCGGCTTTGAGGGCGTGTACGAGATAGGCAAGAACTTCCGCAACGAGGGCATGGACCGCAACCACAATCCCGAGTTCACCTGCATGGAGCTCTATGTGCAGTATAAGGACTACAACTGGATGATGTCGTTCACCGAGAAACTGCTTGAGCGCATCTGCATCGCCGTGAATGGATGCACCGAGAGCGTCATCGACGGCAAGACCATCAGTTTCAAGGCTCCTTACCGCCGCCTGCCCATCCTCGACGCCATCAAGGAGCAGACAGGCTATGACCTGAATGGCATGAGCGAGGACGAGATGCGACAGGTGTGCAAGCAACTCAACATCGAGGTTGACGACACCATGGGCAAAGGCAAGCTCATCGACGAGATCTTCGGCGAAACCTGCGAGGGCAACTTCATCCAGCCCACATTCATCACCGACTATCCCGTGGAGATGTCGCCACTCACCAAGATGCATCGCAGCAAACCCGGGCTCACCGAGCGCTTCGAGCTTATGGTCAACGGCAAAGAACTCGCCAATGCCTATAGCGAGCTCAACGATCCCATCGACCAGGAGGAACGCTTCATTGAGCAAATGCGACTTGCCGACAAGGGCGACGACGAGGCGATGATTATCGACCAGGACTTCCTGCGCGCACTGCAATATGGCATGCCACCCACGAGCGGCATCGGCATCGGCATCGACCGACTGGTGATGCTCATGACCGGCAATAGCGCCATCCAGGATGTGCTCCTGTTCCCGCAAATGCGCCCCGAGAAGGTGGCAAAGCGCGACAAGGAAGAGGCATTCACAGCGCTGGGCATACCCGCCGAGTGGGTAGCGCCCATCCAGAAGGCCGGCGTACTCACCATCGACGCTCTGGCAAACCTTGAGCGCCCCGGCAAACTCTTCCAGGACTTGCAGGACATCAACAAAAAGTATAAGTTAGGCTACAAACTGCCCACCGCCGACGAGGTAAAGGCCTGGGCAGAAGCCGCCAAGGCAGCGGCACAACCCGAAGCCGAGGCATAAAGCCACACCCACTGCCATGAGCAGGGTACTGAGCCGACAAGAGACCACAGCGTTGCGAGGCATTGCCATCGTCATTATCATGCTTCACAACTACTGCCACACGTTTAGTTTCGCCATCAAGGAGAGTGAGTTTTACTTCTACTGGAGCGAAACACAGCGTTGGGCCGACTACCTGCGTCACATCGACTCATACCTGCTCATCAACATGTTTTCGTGGGGCGGATACATGGCACTGGGAGTCTTTATGTTTCTCACGGGCTATTGCCTGGTGTGCCGCTATGAGGATGGCGACAATCCAGTGAAGGTCGAGACTTTGCCCTTCATTTGGAAACACTACAAGAAACTACTGGCTCTCGTGCTTGTGCCATTTGCGGCATTTACGCTTGTGCATGTGGCGGTGCTTCACGACAAGCACATCTCGCTGCTGAGCGTCATCGGGCAATTGGGCATGTTCAACACCCTGGTTCCGGGCATGGCCATCGTGCCACGCCCTTACTGGTACCTGAGCCTGGCGATGCAACTCTACGTCATCTATGCCTTGTTCAGGCTTGTGCCTGGCAAGGCATCGCGATGGTTCTTGCCCTTGTTGCTCATCGTGGTGGGCTACACACTGCACCTGGTTGTTGAGCGAGGCGGCGAGTTCGCCTTCTGGCTGCTCAGCAACTCAACCACGGCGTTCATCCCATTCGGCATGGGCTTGCTCGTGGCGCGCTATGCTAACCACACCCCGAGCCGGGCCACATGGGCAGTGACACTCGTCATCGCCACTTGTGCCGCAGTGGCTTGCGGCTTCAACTATGAGGCTTGGGGCTTGAAATACGGCTTAGCGACAATCGCGCTGATAGCATTAGTCAAGGTGGTGCGTGGCAAGGCTTTGGTAATAGCCGAGGCAGTGGGGTGCGTGTCGGCACTCATTTACGTGTTGCATCCGCTCACCCGCTTTGCCGTTGACATCGTAGCATATCAGTGGGAGTGGTTTGAAAAGCAACCTCACTTGCGGTTGTCGATCTTCATTGTTTCCACCGCATTGGCAGTAATAATTTACCGCAAACTAAGAATCGATGAATGGGTTAAAAGCATCTTTAAGTAAGCGAAGCGCTTGGTGGTTTTACCTGCTGCTGGTAGCGACCGTTGAGGTCCTGCTAACCTTCATCAACCTTTACTATTGTATAGGTTACCGCAACAACATGATTTCGCCGAGCGGACTCCTTTACTTCCTTAACATCCACTTGGGCGACGCGGTGCTGTTGCTGTTGCCCTATTGGCTCGTGCCGGCAAGGCACCGCAAGTGGATGTGGAGCATTGTGGCGCTGCTGGCCCTGTGGTGCGTGGCGCAGGTGCTTTATAACCTTGTTTATCAAGACGTAATGCCATTCTCTTCGTTAGTCCTCGTGTCGAATGTGGGCGACGTGCTAATCGGCAGCGTTATGGGCTTGCTAAGTTTCACCTCCCTCATCCCCATCATCATCGTCGTGGGGGCATACCTGATTTATCGCAAGTGGGTGAGTGGCGGGAAGATGGTCGCGTTGACAGCAAAGGCAAAATGCGTGGCAGTGGCAGCGTCGGTGCTGGTTGCGACACTCACTCAGCTCATCAGCCACATCTACAACTACACACAAAGCCAGGACGACATGACGTTTGTGGAGTTTGTGCCCGACGACTACTCATGCATGCAGGCGCGCTTCAAAAGCTACTTCATACGCCATGGCTTTGTCGCCTACTGCACCTACTGCGCCTGCACAAGCATCGAAAGACCCATCACAGCCGACGAAAAGGCCGAAATAGAGCGGTTTATCAACGATGAGATGCCACACTACACCGACAATCCCTACAGCACCAGCGAACGCAAGAACCTTGTGATGATTATCGTTGAGTCGCTCAACTCCTGGGCGATAGGGCTCACCATCGACGGCCGCGAAATCACCCCCACACTTAACGCCATTGCGCGCGACACAACCGCACTCGTGGCGTTGAACGTGAAGGCACAGGTCAAAAACGGACGCTCAAGCGACGGAAAATTTATCTACGATACCGGACTGCTACCCCTCACTGGCAAGGCAGTGGCAATGTACTATAGCGATGCCAACTACCCCGCTCTGCCAAAGGCTCTTAAAGGCTACGACGCGGTGGAGGTAACACCCGATGCGCCAGGGCTGTGGAACAACGAGACCAACTCGCGCAGTTACAGCTTCCGCACGATTTACAACTCGCGTCAGTTTAAGCCAAGGTTCATTGCCAACGGATATAGGATTGACGAGGTGGTTTTTGACGAGGCTTTCAAGGTGATTCAGGGGCAGAAACAGCCGTTCTTCACCCAAGTCGTGACAGGCAGCATGCACAGCCCCTACGACAGTCCGCCTGCCGACACCACCTGGATTTCGCACAGCAAGGCCTACACGCCCCAAGTGCGCAACTATCTTGAGCGAGCCGCCTATACCGACCATCACCTGGGCATATTCCTGAAAAGACTGGCCGACAGCCGACTGATGCAAAACTCAGTGATAGTCATTGCCAGCGACCACACCGAGCTCATCGACGGAGCACCGTGCGAGTTGACCGCCCCAGGCGCCACTGGCAATGAGTGCACGCTGCTCATTCTCAACTCGGGACATCCCGGACGCATTGAAAACATTGTGGGACAGATTGACGTATACCCCACCCTGCTCGACATCATGGGCGCCAACCAATACAAGTGGAAAGGGCTGGGATACAGCCTATTGCGCACACCAGTCGATGCGGCGGCAATCTACGAAGGCGAGGTTGTGGGAAACACATCATCGCCCATCATCCCCCACATCACCCGCGCATGGCGAGTGAGCGACCTCCTAATCAGAAAGCACTGGTTCAAGTAACCTTGTAAAGTTTAGTGTTTATAGTTTATAGTTTATTGTTTATAGTTTTTAAAGTTTATTGTTTATTGTTTATAGTTTATAGTTTTTAAAGTTTAGTGTTTATGGTTTATTGTTTATAGTTTTTAAAGTTTAGTGTTTATGGTTTATTGTTTATAGTGTTTCCGAGAAATCGAGATTTCGATAAAAACCTGCGACCTGAAGAACTTGAAAAACTTGACAAACTTGAAAAACTTGATAAACTTGACAAACTTGATAAACTTGACAAACTTGATAAACCTGATGAACTTGACAGAATCACATAGCAGACTCCTTGGGCGGCAGGAATGCGCCGCCTTGCGCGGCTTGGCAATCCTGAGCATCGTGCTGCACAACTATTGCCACATTCTCTCGTTCAGCATCAAGGAGAGCGAGTTCACATGGGACATCAACGAGACCATGCGCTGGGGCGACTACCTGAAACATATAGACTCACATCTGCTCATCAATATCTTCTCGTGGGGAGGGCACTATGCGCTGGGTGCGTTTATGTTCCTCACAGGCTACTGCCTGGTGTGCAAGTATGAGGACGAAACTCATCCCATCAGCATTTCGACACCCTCGTTTGTGTGGCAGCACTACAAGAAACTGGTGATGCTGGCCTTGGTGCCGCTTTTCGCCTATATTGCCATGCAGGTGATTATCGCCCAATACACCCGCGCCACCATCCTTAGCCTCATCGCCCAGATGGGCATGTTCATCAACCTGTTTTTCAAAACCTTAATCATCGTGCCTGGACCTTTTTGGTACTTAGGAATGATAATGCAGGTTTATATCATCTATGCACTCACACGACCCGGGAAAAGCCGCATAGCGCGGTGGCTGGTGCCATTAGTGCTCATCGCCACACACATTGTGCTGCACATCGCCGTGCCTCAAGACAGCCTCACCGCCGAGTGGCTGCGCTACAACGCGCCGATGGCGTTCATACCCTTCGCACTGGGACTGCTCGCCGCGCGATATGAGCCCCAACTGTCGTTGAGTCGCATCGCTTGGGCGGGCATCGCCATAGCAATGGCTGTCGCTGTGGCAGCGTGCGCCTTCAACTACTATCTGTGGTTGCTCAACACCGTCCTCGCCGCCGTTGCGCTCATCGCTGTAGTGAAGACGCTACGAGGCTGGATGCTGCAATGCGCCGAGACCATAGGCGTCTTCTCGNNNTAATCTATGTGTTGCACCCCATCGCGCGCTACCTCACCACCCACTTGTTCAACCAGTGGGATCACGCTTTCCCCCACCTGCAACTGCTCATCTACCTTACGCTCACAGCCCTTGCCGTTGCCCTCTACCGCCGCCTGCGCCTCCCCGGCACGCACCAACTTGGCAACAAAACACATTAATTGCTTGTTTTTACCACCAATAATTACTAAATTTGTGCATTGGTTAATATTTAACCCCAATTATGTAGCCCCAAAAACCGACTTAAAAACTAATATTGACTATGGCACGACTTACCTGCAACCTCGTCATATTACTACTTGCCGCCACAATGTGCTCATGCAGCACACAAGACGATGCCGTGCTCAAGCAACTCGACCAGGCAATAGCCAACACGAGCGCCCACGACGCCAGCAAGGAAAATGCTATCGCACAACTCAAAGCCCAGCGCTCACAGGCCGAGAGCCCACGACGCATCTACGAGCTCAACAAGCACCTGTTTTCGCTCTACGAGTCCTATGTGTGCGACTCGGCGCTGAACTACACCCGCCAAAACATCGCACTGGCGCGGCAAATGGCCGACAGCACGCTGCTCATCGAGACCATCCTCGACCAAAGCTATGTGCTGGCCAAGGCGGGCCTCTTCTTTGAGGCCGAGAAACTGATGGGCTCAATCAACACCGACCAGGTGCCGCAAGACCTGAAGGGACACTACAACCACAACTACTATGAGATCTACCTCTATATGTCGGAGTATGCAAGCGGCACCGAGTACATCCCGCAATACCAGGCGCTGGTCAACCGATACTTTGACGCAACCCTGCAAAGTGCCGACCACAACTCGTTTACCTACATCTCGATTTACGCACAAAAACTCATCAAGGATGGGAAAATCGACCAGGCCAAAGCCTATGTCGATGCCGAGATGAAGCAATACAAGTCGGGAATGCGTGAATATTCCATCCTCGCATCTATTATCTCGTATTACTACGAATGCAAACACGATGAGAAAAACGCGGCGAAGTGGTTGGCAATAAGTGCGATAAGCGATATTGAAGGCTCCATTAAGGAGAACGTGTCGATACGTGAGCTGGCACGAAGGCTATACATCATGGGCGACTATGAGCGATCGGTCACCTATCTTGAAAAATCGCTCGACGACGCCACCTTCTTCTCGGCACGACTGCGCAACATCCAAACGTCAAGCCTGCTCGTCAACGCCAGCGAGACCTACGGAAAAATGCAGAAAGACAACGAGCGAACACTACTCTCCCTCACCATCGCCGCGCTTGTGCTCGCCCTCGCGCTTATCGTCGCGCTGGGCATGATTGCAAGGCAGATGAGCCGACTGCGCAAGAGCCACGACAAGCTGAGCCAAGCCAAAAACGAGCTCTCGACACTCAACAGCCAGCTTGTCGACATCAACCAGCGCACCGAGAGCGCCAACCAGGCACTGAAAGAGGCCAACCAGCTGCGCGAGATGTGCATCAGCCAGTTCATGGTGCTGTGCTCGTCGTCAATAAAGACTCTGGACCAATATCGCATGAACCTGCTCAAAAAACTTGTCGCACGCAAGATCGACGAGCTGCACAATGACCTGAAATCAACGCGCATGGTCAACGACACGCTGCACGAGTTCTACCACTCGTTTGACGTGGTGTTTATGAGCATCTTCCCCAATTTTATCAACGACTTCAACCTCCTGCTCAAGGACGGAGAGAAAGAGGTGGTGAAAGAAAAAGACGTGCTCAACACCGAGCTGCGCGTCTATGCCTTGATACGCATGGGCATCAACGACCCCAACCAGATTGCCGAGTTCCTGCGATGCTCTATCACCACCGTCTACACCTACCGATCCAAGTGCAAGGCGCGAGCCATCGACCCCGAGCACTTTGAGGAAAACATTCTAAAGATTAAGGGATAATCCACAGGCAGCAACGAGACACAGCCGTGGCGCAAAAAGCCACAACAACCCTGATTTGGGGTTGTTGCGGCTTTTGAATTAACTTTGATTTTTTTAATAACATTTTTTGGCATATTACTGATTTACAAATAGATAGAGTTTTTAAATTTTTAGATTTTTTTTGTAAGGAAAATCAATTGACACATTATATTTATAACTTTGCAATGTTAACAACCGCAAAAGACTTTTACAACATATAAAAACCAACTAATCAAAAAACCGCTATGATGCTATTCTTACAGAAGAAGAGGCAAGGCGTGCTCGCCGCACTCCTTGCAATTGCACTGATGGCACCGGCAATGGCGATGGCACAGATTGATGTGACAGGCACCGTTGTCGACGCTACCGGTGAGGCAATCATCGGAGCAAGCGTGCAGGTGAAGGGTACCAGCAAAGGTACTGTTACCGACATTGACGGAAACTACTCGCTCGCCGCTGTTGCTCCCGATGCTGTGATAACCTTCAGCTATGTGGGCTACTCGCCCCTTGAGGAAAAGGTTAACGGACGCAAAACCATCAACGTCACCATGAAGGAGGACTTCGCCGTCCTCAACGAGGTGGTTGTTGTGGGTTACGGCTCGCTGAGCAAGAAAGAGCTGTCGAGCTCAATCGTACAGGTCGACAAGAGCAATTTCCAAGCAGGTGCGATGAACAACCCGATGGAAATGATTACCGGCAAGGTGGCTGGTCTCAACGTGTCGACTCAGTCGGCCGCCGACCCTAACGGCTCATCGTCACTTCAGGTGCGTGGCGCGACATCGATTTCGGCTGCCAACGGCCCGCTCGTGGTAATTGACGGTGTGGCCGGTGGCGACATCCGCAACATTGCCGCCCAAGACATCGAGTCGATGACCGTGCTCAAGGACGCCGCTTCGGCAGCTATCTATGGTACACGAGGCGCTAATGGCGTTATCCTCATCACCACCCGCAAGGGCAATGAGGGTGGCGAGGGCGCATCGGTCACCTACGACTCCTATGCGGCAATAAACATCGCCAAGGGCAAGCCCGAAATACTCAGTCCCGAGGAGTTCCGCCGCTCGCGCCGTAGCAACGACTATGGCTACAACACCAACTGGTATGAGGAGATTACCCGCAATGTAGCCTACGACATCAACCAGTACATCGCCCTTGACGGCAGCACTAAGAACGGCAGCTACAACGCATCGCTCAGCTACAAGAATGCCAACGGCCTCGACATCATCAGCAAGCGCGAGGAATATGGCGCACGCTTCTCGCTGCAGCAGCGCGCCATCGAGAACCGCCTGCGCTTCGGCGCCTCGTTATCGGCACGCAAGGTAAAAGAAAACTGGGGCAACAACGGCATGTTTGACACCGCCCTCACACTCAACCCCACCATGCCCATCTACAACGCCGACGGCTCGTTCTACCAGCCCACATCGGCCACGGGCATACGAAACCCGGTGTCGGAGCTCCTGCTCAACACCAGCCAGGGCAACCGCAACTACATCCTGGGCACCGCCGAGCTGCGCTGGAACAT
>JABUUJ010000013.1:49083-54147 GCA_021443235.1 Muribaculaceae bacterium | reverse complement strand
CGAGAAGCACAAACTCTACACCGACCTGAGCTACTCGCTGCACTACAACGACCTCAAGAGCGACTACTACACCCCGTCAAACTCGGGCGAGTCGTTCTGGAACGGCTACAAGGGACGCGCGTCAATCACCAGCCAGAAGTGGTGGACCAACCGCCTGGAGTGGACCTTCAACTATGACCTCAACCTTGGCTCACACAATGTGAAAGTGCTCGCCGGCTACTCCTATGAGCGCAGCAACTGGGAACAGCAGTTCTGCCAGAACAACGACTTCACATTCGACAACATGCTGTGGCACAACATCGGCTCGGGCAGCTACCTCAAGGAAGGCCTCGCCAACATGTATGCCGGCAAGACCGAGTCAACACTCGTCGGTTTCTTTGGACGTGTCAACTATAACTGGAACAATATCGTGATGGCATCGGCATCGTTGCGTCGCGAGGGTAGCACCAAGTTTGGTAAAGACAAGAAATGGGGTAATTTCCCTGCGGCTTCGGTGGCAGTCGAGCTTGCCAACCTGTCGTTCCTTGAGCCCTACAAAGACGAGGTACAGAGCTTGAAACCACGTGTGTCTTACGGTGTTACAGGTCGTAGCGACTTTGACTCCTATAAGTCAATCTCGACCTACTCGGGCGCAGGTTCTTATTTCATCGACGGCGCGTGGGTGTCGGGCTATGCTCCCTCGTCTAATGCCAACCCTGAGCTGGGATGGGAGAAACTCAAGAGCATCAACATTGGTGTTGACTTCGCCATCTACAACCGCCTGCGCGGTTCTATCGAGTATTTTGACCGCCGCAGCGAGGACTTGCTCTATAACTACACCGCTCCCCAGCCCCCCTATGTCTACTCGTCAATCCTTGTCAATGTGGGCACCACCAAGAACACCGGTATTGAGCTCACACTCGACTTTGACGCAGTGCGCAACAAGAATTTCCGCTGGACCACTGGAGTGAACTACTCTTACGGCACTACCAAGCTCACCAAGCTCTCGAGCGACATATACAAGGCATCTTACCTCGACCTGTATCAGAAACCCGGTGTGGGAACTACCGAGTATTTCTTCCGCGTGCAGGAAGGCGGCCAGATTGGCCAGTTCTACGGATACAAGTATGCCGGCGTTGACGAGAACAAGAACATGCTCGTCTATAACCAGTATGGCGACCGCGTGCTCACGTCTGAGGCCAAGCCCGAGGACAAGGTCATCATTGGCAACGGCGCTCCCAAGCACTTCCTCACATGGAACAACAGCTTTACCTATCGCGACTTTGACCTGAGCTTCATGTTCAGCGGCGCATTTGGCTACAAGATTTTCAACATGCGCAAGTATGGCATGGGACTGCAAGGCTGTGGCACCGACAACGTGCTGCGCAGCGCCTATCTGGACGACTCCTACATCTGGTCGGGCGGTGGCGTCATCTCGTCGTTCTTCCTCGAGAATGGCAACTACTTCAAGTTGCAGAACGTGACACTGGGCTACAACGTGCCCATCAAGAACCGCAAGCACGTTCAAGGTCTGCGCATATATCTGGCAGCCAAGAACCTGTTCACACTCACCAAGTACTCGGGCAACGATCCCTCTACCGTGTCGTCAACGGGCATCACCCCCGGCGTAGACACCAACAGCGCTTATCCCAACGCCACCTCACTGGCCCTGGGCATCACTTTCCGTTTCAAGTAATCACATTGAACCATTACAATTATGAATAAGAAATTATCTACTATAGCAATGGCGGCAGGCCTGCTCATGGCCTCCACCGCCTGCACCAACCTTGACGAGAAGGTATTTGACCGCATCGACGCTGGTGTATATTATCAG
The DNA here is from genome assembly GCA_021443235.1 of Muribaculaceae bacterium. GTDB lineage: Bacteria > Bacteroidota > Bacteroidia > Bacteroidales > Muribaculaceae > Sodaliphilus. Next base: position 52,334 of record JABUUJ010000013.1, on the reverse strand, counting down.
GACGAGATGGCCGTGAAGGGCGCCGTGGCACCTATCTACAACAATGCCGCAATGGGCTTCTGCGAGTACTTCTGGTATCTGCAGGAGTTCCCCGCCGACCAAATCTCGTGGCGAGTGTGGAACGGAGGCCTGTGGGGCTATGACGAGGCCGAAAAATACGTGCTATCTACCCACACCTGGACCTCTGAGTCTAAAATCATTCGCTCGGCATGGGAAAAGGCTTGGACCACCATCGGACTGAGCAACGTGCTCATCAACGACCTCCATAACATCAATGCATCGGCGATAGGCATCACCGAGGACAAGAAACAGATGTATATCTCTGAGGTGCGCACTCTGCGCGCTTGGGCCTACTACAACAACTTTGAGCTGTGGGGAGGCGCGCTGCCTCTCAACACCAGCGTGGCCTCGGGCGAAATCCCTGGCTCGGCCGACCCCGACTTCAACATCGGCTGCAAGAAGATCTACGACTTCCTGGTTAAGGAGCTCGACGAGTCTTACCCCTATCTGATGAAGGAAGACGGCACAAGCGCCACTCGCAACCGCATGAATCAGGCCACCAACCGCATCATCAAGATGCGCCTGCTGCTCAACAGCGAGGTGTTCATCGGCGAAAAGCACTACGACGAGTGCGCTACGCTGGCACAAGAGATTATCGACGGCAATTACGGTACCTACAGCCTTGCCAATGACTATCGCGATGTCTACGGATATGAAAACAACAAGTGTCCCGAGGTAATATTCGCGTTTGCCGAGGAAAACGGACAACTCAACACAGGCTGGATGCGCAACATGCCCTTCCTCGACTCACAGGGCAACATCTGGAAATACATTGGCGGCACCTACTCGCAGAGTGGATGGAACTGCTGCATCATCGCGCCATCTAAGGACAACTCGGGAACAGTGTTGCCACAGGGCGGCACCGACAACCCCAAGAGCTTCATCTTTGACTACGGCGACAAGCTGGGTGGCGTGTGGGACCGTCTCAACGACAACGACGTGCGCAAGCAGAACTACGTCTTCGACGAGACCACTGGCGAGTACAAGGGACTCTTCCTCAAGGGTGCATTCAAGGCCAACTTTGGCAAGGGCGAGGCTCTCAAGGCCGATGCCGACCGCCAAGACCAGGATCTCGTCTATGTGGACCAGCTGGGCACCTTCCAGAACAAAGGCCGCAACCTCGAAGTAGTGATGTCGCCTCGCTGGGGAGAGACCAACTCGGGCATCCGCATGATTAAGTATCCCATGCTTCCCGAGAGCCAAGGAAAAGACTTCCAAGACATTGACGAGGTGGAGTTCCGCCTCGCCGAGGCCTACTACACCCTCGCCGAGTGCAAGATGCGCGCAGGCGATGCCGGTGCAGCCAAGGATATTGTAAACAAAGTGCGTGGCCGCTATTTCGCCAACAAGAGCGATGTCGAGAAACCCGGTCCCGGCTTCACTGCCTTTGACATGGACTGGATGCTGAGCGAGTGGGGACTTGAGTTCCTCAACGAGGGTCGCCGCCGTCGCACCGACCTGCGCCGCTTCGACAAGTTCACCCAGGGCCAGTGGTGGTTCTTTGGACGCGCCACCGAGGCCGACCGCCAGCTTCCCGCCAAGCGCGACCGCAAGTATGAGTGGTATCCTCTGCCCGCATCGGCGCTGATGGTTAACCCTGGCCTGGTCCAGAATCCCAATTATTAATCAATAAAGCACTATTATAGGTATGAAAACCAAGATATTAAGTATATTCTCCCTCTTGCTGCTGGTAGTGCTTGCTACTGGTTGCACCAAGGAAGAAATCGTGTTTGACCACGAGTACCCGCAGTTCAATCTGCGCTCCGACGCTAAACTCATTGAGGTAATAGTGCCACAAGGCACCGTTGCCACCGACCAGATCTACATCAGCGGCGTGTTTAACGGCAACAACGACTCCGAGGCCGTGAAAGACGTGCGCTGGCAACTCGAGAAATGCCGTGCCAACGACATCAAGTGGGGCATCTACATCTTCCCCGAGGACATGCAACCCGGCACTTCGCTCGCCGATGGCTACCACCTGGTGAGCGTGAACCAAGGCGTGGAGCGCACACTGCTCAACGACACCGTCATCCACACCGAGGACCCCGGTGTGGGGGCACGCGCCACCATCACCGCACAACGCTGGAAAGCCTACTTTGACAAGCCCGTCGACCCCGAGGAGATTGTGCACGATGGATATGCTGTATTTGTCGACGACCAGTCGTCGTGGGGCGATATCGCTCTCTATGCTTGGGGCAGCGACCTGCCCGAGCTCTTCGGCGGTTGGCCCGGCATCAAGCCCACTGGCACAGTCACCATCAATGGCGTGAAGTACAAGTACTTTGATTCGGGCGAGGCCAACAAGGGACTTACCTACAACCTCATCCTCAACAACAATAACGGCGGCAAGCAGTTTGACGCTCCCAAAGCGTGGACCCTCGACCACGACATCTACCTGCGTCTCACCGACGAGGGTATAACCGAGATTGGCGAGGACGAGAAAATCGTGCACGACGGCTTTGCAATCTTCATTGCCGACAACAGCGGCTGGGAGGCCCTGGCAATGTATGGCTGGGCAAGCGATATGCCCGAGCTCTTCGGCGGATGGCCTGGCGCTCTACCCACTGGCGAAGTGACCATCAAGGGCGTGAAGTACAAGTACTTCGACACTGGCGAGGCCAACGTGGGCCTGGGCTACAACATCATCCTCAACAACAATAACGGCGGCAAGCAGTTTGACCTTGCCTACGTTACCCTCGACCGCCATTACTACTTCAGCAGCGACGGCACCAAGGGCGTTGAGATTGACCCCGAGAATCCACCCGGACCCGACCCCGGTCCCGATCCCGAGCCTGAACCCGCCACCGAGTATCACATCTATGTGAAAAACAACACCGGCTGGGATGCCGTGGCACTCTATGCGTGGGGCGACGCCGAACTCTTCGGCGGTTGGCCCGGACAAGTAGGCACTGCCGTGACTGTGGCAGGTACTCCGATGCTCATGTTCACAATGCAAGGCCGTGGCGAGACGCAGAACCTCATTTTCAACAACAACAATGGCGGCGTGCAGTTTGACGCCTGCACTATCACCGCCGACCGTGACTATTGCTTTGAGATTACCAGCTCGTCGTGCGTTGAGATTCCTATGCCGCAAGGCGCCATCAAGAAAACCAATAAAAAGAGAAAATAACCACTCGTTAACGACTCATTATTATGAAACTACATAAATTATTAGCATTGACGCTCGCTGG
>JABUUJ010000013.1:39267-49002 GCA_021443235.1 Muribaculaceae bacterium | reverse complement strand
CCACCGAGCCCACTATCTACGAGGCAAACCCGCGCTTCTTCGGCACCAACAACTGCCTGCAAGGGCTCAACAGCAACATCGACCGCATCGCCAATATGGGCGTCGACATCTTGTGGATTATGCCTATCTTCACTCCTGGCGAACTGAAATCGGTGGGCTCGCCCTACTGCGTCAAGGACTTCACTGGCATCAACTCGCGTTACGGCAACGAGGACGACATGCGCGCCATCGTGAAAAGCGCACACGACAAGGGCATGAAGGTGATTCTTGACTGGATGGCTAACCACACCGCGTGGGACCACGCCTGGATCACACAGCATCCCAACTGGTACACCCAGGACGGTAGCGGACAAATAATCTCGCCCCCGGGAATGGGATGGGACGATGTCGCCGACCTCAACTATGACAACGCCGAGATGCGCGCCGAGATGATCAAGTGCATGCTCTACTGGGTGAAAAACTTCGACATCGACGGCTTCCGCTGCGACTATGCCGACGGCGTGCCTCACGACTTCTGGGAAGACGCCATCGGGCAGCTGAAGGGAGCCAAGGCCAGCATCTTTATGCTTGCCGAGGGCAACGACTTCGGGCTCTATGACGATGGCTTCGATATGCTCTATGACTGGGGCTTTAACACCACGCTGCAAGACCTCTTCAACGGCAAGGCAACGATTGCCGACCTCAACAAAAAGGTCATTAGCACCAACGCCCAGATCCCTGAGGGCAAGCAGATTATGCGCTATGCCATCAACCATGACGTAATCGCCGAAAAAGCCCCCGCCAAGCTCTTTGGCTCTAACAGCGCTATGTGTGCAGCCTATGTGCTCGCCAGCGTAATGAGCGGCGCACCACTCATCTACTCGGGACAAGAAGCCGGCTTCAACGGTGCCACCTCGTTCTTCAACTACACAACACTGACGTGGAACGACGACCTGGTGAAGGCCTATACTGCCATCAACAGCGCCTTCCACGATGGCGCCAACGCCCGTGGTGGCGTGCGCCAAGTGCGCCAGTCGGGCAAAGCCATCATTGTGACTTGGGTCAACGGCAACAACGCCATGGTTGCCCTCGTCAACCCCACAGGCAACGAGATGGACGTGAAGATGCCCATGTACTTCACCCGCACAACGATGAAAGACTGCATCACCGGCACCACCGCTCAGGCTCCTGCCTCGGTGAAACTCAATCCTTATGGCTATCAACTTTTTGTAAAATAGCATCATCTTGATTTTTGGATTTTAGGGGGTTCTGTCCTGTTGAGCCCCCTTTTAAGAAACTCGCATGAAAAAGATTATTTCATTAGTTTTAGCAACTCTCGCCTGCTGCGGCATCACGGCACAAACCAGCGGCGAGACCACCGGCAACATGGTGATTTATGAGGCCAACCCGCGCTTTTTTGCCGCCAACGATGCCTTCAAGGCCATCGACAGCCGGCTCGACCAAATTCACGAGCTTGAGACCGATGTACTGTGGCTTATGCCGATATGCGCTCCGGGCGTTGAGAAAGCCGTGGGCTCGCCCTACTGCATCCAAGACTACACCAACGTCAACCCACGCTATGGCACCATCGACGACCTGAAGGCGCTGGTGACTCACGCCCACGACAAGAACATGATGGTGATTGTTGACTGGGTAGCCAACCACACCGCGTGGGACCACCCATGGATCAAGCAGCACCCCAACTGGTACACGCGCGAGGACGGCAAGGTGATTTCGCCTCGCGGATTTAACTGGAACGATGTCGCCGACCTCAACTATGACGACCACGACATGCGCGCCGAGATGATTAAGTGCATGCTTTTCTGGGTGAAAGAGTGCGGCATCGACGGCTTCCGTTGCGACTATGCCGAGGGCGTGCCTCACGACTTCTGGAAAGACGCCATCGCACAAATCAGGCAAGCGCGTCCAGGCGCCTTGATGCTGGCCGAGGGCAGCGACTTCGGCTTCTATGACGATGGCTTCGACATGATGTATGACTGGAACTTCACATCGCGCCTGCAAGACTACTTCAACGGCCGCGCGACCATCAAGAAGGTCGAGGACTATGCTGTCAAGAAAATGGCACGTGTGCCTAAGGGCAAGGTGATTATGCGATATGCCATCAACCACGACGTGATGAGCGAGAAATCGGCTGTGACGCTCTTCGGCCACAACGACGCCATGATGGCGGCACAGGTGCTCGCAACGTTCATGGGCGGCGTGCCTCTGGTATATTCAGGACAGGAAAACGGCTTTACCAACCGGGCCTCGTTCTTCGACTACACCCCTATGGAGTGGACTGGACGGCACAGCGCACAACTGGCAGCCATCAACCACGCGTTCCATGCCACACAGCAAGCCCGCAGCGGCAAGCGCACAGTGACCGAGAGTGGAAACGCCGCCATCGTGAGCTATGAGAACGGCAAGAAACGACTGCTCGTGATGGTTAACCCCACAAGCGACCCCGTTGTGGTTGCGGTGCCGCGCACAATGAAAGGCATTAAGATGACCGACGCCACCACCGGCACCTCGGCCAAAACTCCTGCCACCGTCAAGCTCCCAGCCCACGGCTACCGCATCTACCACAACTAACCAGGCAACAACCGATGCCCGTTAAAAGACACTCAATAATGATTTTGGGTTAGTAAATTAGGTTTTTTCGGTTAATTAATCAGGGCGCCCCCTGAGTGTGGATCGACACCCCCCGCGTCGATCCACATTTTTTACCCAAAATTTCGCTTGAAAAATTACTCAAAAACCTTTTATTAGCATTTTTCGGGCCGAAAATTACGCGCATATGGCAACAAATTAGTAAATTTGCACCCTACTATGCACGTAAAGATTAAAAGAATGAATATGATAAAGAAATTTTCACTCATTATCGTTGCCCTCGTGGCAATAGTGGCAAACGCCCAAGTCACCGGCCAATGGGTAATGCACCCCAAGTATCTGGGTAGCGGCGCAGCAAACCTCATCGATGCCGGCAACAAGGTATTCTTCCAATCTGGAAACACAATGTTCACTTTTGACAAGGAAACCTTGACCGTTGCAACTCTTGACCGTGAACACGGTGCGTCAGACTTCATAGTGACTGGTTGCTACTACAACTACGATAGCAACTACCTGCTTATCACCTACAATAACTCCAACATCGATGTAGTGCGCGCCAACGGCAGCGTGGTCAACATCCCCGACCTCAAGGATGTGGTTTACAATGGCCCGAAGGCCATCAACGACGTCACATTTGCTGGTGGCAAAGCCTATCTCGCCACACAGTTTGGACTCGTCATCATTGACGACCGCACGCTACAAGTTGTTGATACCTACTACTATAGTGGCGGACTCACATCGGCCGTGCAGATGGGCGACTTTCTGTTTGTGGCCAAAGGCTCTGAAATCTACTACGACGCGCGCAAATACCACGACAACTTTAACCAGTTTGTTCCTTCCGACTTAACATTCACGTTACCAAGCTTTGAGGCCATTAACGACTCGGCGTTCTTCGTGATGAGCGGCGAGGGACTCACTCGCGTGGCTCTTGACGCCGACAGCCAGGACCCCGTGTTCACCAGCACACTTATTGCTGGCGGCACCTGCGCCAATGTGCAGCACACCCCCACCGGGTTTATCGCCAACTTCAAGGTCAACTCGTTCTATTACACATTTGACAGCAAGGGCCTCACCGCCACCAAGGTGAGCGCATCCAAGGAGTTCTACTCAATGCACCCCTCGCAGGACGGCACAATCTGGGCACTGGGCGACAACGGACTGCACATCAAGGGAAAGACGCCTTACTACACACCTAATGGCGAGGGCATCACCGAAAACGCCTTCTACAGCGCATACAATCCCGGCGACGGCAAATTCTATGTTTGCCGCACCACCGACAACGCCTTCATTTCTAAATATAGCGGAGTGCAGACTGAAATATGGTCATACGACGGCGCAACGTGGAGAAACGCAACTCCAGTGGGAAAAGTTAGCAACAATGGCAACTATTGGCTGGCTTTTGAGAAAGGAAAGAAATGCTCTTATTTATTCAGTACTCGTGGCGCAAGTTATACAAGCACCGATAAAACCAAGAAATACTTTGGCATAATATCACACGTCGTTGACGACACAGTGCGCACCCAGTATGACGGACGCGACAACTCGCCCATCAATGGCTACCAGAATGCACCCATTACCTTCATGAACGCCATCGCACTCGACACTTGCGGCAACCTGTGGGGAGTGCAACCATTCCGTCCGGCTTCGGAAGGTCCTTATGTGATTTGCCTCCCAAAGGAGAAATTCCACAAACCCGACCTCAGCGTTAACGACTGGGTTGTGCCTGCCAACGTAAAAGACGTAACCGGCAACAACAAGCGCTCTGCTATCGCCGTGGCCGAAGGCACCGACATCAAGTGCTTCACCACTGGTGCTTGGGGTGGAAACATCATGTTCTGGGACAACGAGGGAGACGTTTACAACACCAATCCCAAGTTTGCCATCTACAGCAAGCTCTATGATGACGACGGCGTCAACTTCGCATGGCAATATCTGCGCTGCCTGGCGTCAGACCGCATCGGCAACATCTGGGTGGGCACATCATCGGGCTTATTCTATCTTAACGCCCGTGAGGCATTTAGCGACAATTTCCGCATCCACAACGTGAAAATCAACACCTCGACAAGCTCGCAGGCAGCGGTGTTCCTCGAGGGCGAAGATATCATCACCATCGCTGTCGACAGCCTCAACCGCAAGTGGATAGGCACGTCCACACAGGGCGTGTATCTGGTTAACGCCGAGTCAAACCAAATTTTAGGTTCGTGGGACATGAACAACAGCGCTTTGCCCTCTAACATGATTTACAGCATCTGCCCCATTCCTAACCGCAACTCGGTGATGTTTGTCACCAGCAACGGCATCGCCGAATTCCTTATGGATGTCAAGTCGACCGTTGAGGACTACAGCGGAACTCAGGCCTACCCCAACCCTGTCAAGCCCGACTTCACAGGCATGATTACCATCAGCAACCTCGTGAGCAACTCGTTTGTCAAGATCACCGACCGCCATGGTAACGTGGTGGCAACGATGCAGGCCCAGGGCACGTCGGTGCGCTGGGACGGTTGCGACCCCACCACAGGCGAGCGCCACAAGACAGGCACCTACTATGTGTATGCAGGCCCCACCGAGGAAACCCTCAGCGACAAGGCCGTGACCCAAATACGCATCATCAAGTAAGCCACAGCACATCACACCCCCACCATAAAAGCCCGGCGCGCCACACACAGGCACGCCGGGCTTTTATAGCCACTTCCCACGGAAAATCATAAAATCTATGCTATCGTGCCATATATGAAAAATGAAAATACAAGTGAGAAAACAACGATTCCGTCTCGAAAACCGACTTTTTTGAGACAAAAAAATGCTAAAAAAGTCTGATTTCAAGACAAAATCCTTGACATCACCCCAAAAAAACATTATCTTTGTCTCCCAAAAACACCGAAATAATGAAATCGCCAGTCCTTATCGCTCGAGAGAAAGAGTGTGCTCAGTTACAGAAGTGCATTGAGTCTAATCGCTCTGAATTTGTCACTGTGTGTGGCCGACGTCGCATCGGCAAGACATTTCTCGTTGATCAGTTCTTTAACTATAAATACGATTTCTCGTTTGTTGGAGGCCATAATGTCTCAACAAAAGTTCAACTGCGCAATTTTGCCAAAGCATTACATCGCTATTCGGGCAAGAGACACACGTTGACCAACTGGTACGATGCATTTGATGTCCTGGAAGAATACCTTGTCACACTACACAGCGACAGGAAAAAAATCATTTTTATTGACGAGATGCCGTGGATCGACACACAGCGAAGCGATTTTGTGAGCGCTCTTGAGAATTTCTGGAACGGGTGGGCAAACCGCCGATACGATATTGTACTCATAGCATCGGGGTCGGCGACCTCATGGATGGCCGACAAACTGATTGAGAACCAAGGCGGTCTGCATAATCGAATCACGACACGGGTTTACCTATCACCATTTACCCTAAAGGAAACCGAAGAATACCTGCACTCAATTGGGTTTGCCAATGACCGCTTGCAGATATTGCAGTGTTATATGTTTACTGGTGGTGTCCCATTCTATTTGAGCCTTATTGACCCACAACTTAGCATTGCACAGAATATTGATTTACTGTGTTTTAACCCCAATGGTGCGTTGCGAAAAGAATATGACGAACTTTACTGTGCGCTGTTTAAGCATGTTGATTCCTACATTGCTGTGGTACGACTACTAAATGGCCACAAAGATGGCTTAACAAAAAAAGAAATTGCACAACACTGTTCGGTTAATGGAGCACGACTTAACACAATACTGAAAAATCTTGAAGAATGCGAGTTTATTGCGCAACGAGCTATTTTCGGTAAAAAGAGCGCTACCATTTACCGCCTTATTGATTTCTACACTCTATTCTACTTTAAATTCATTGAAAACGATCGGACGCTTGATATCAACTGGTTCACGCATCACCTTGACAGCCCAAGCGTATCGGCATGGATGGGGCTAACATTTGAGCTTATTTGCATGCAACATCACATGCAAATCAAGAAAGCACTGGGTATCTCAGGAATCAGCACATCTGTTTATACTTGGAAATGTGAGTCAACAGACGAGCACAAAGGGGCACAAATAGACATGCTTATAGAACGAGCCGACAGGATGATTCACCTGTGCGAAATGAAGTTCAGCCAGTCAACATTTAACATAAGCAACGAATATGCCATGGCGCTGAGAATCCGCATGAGCGTCTTTAACGAGGTAACAAAAAACAAAAAAGGACTGCTCCACACATTTGTAACAACATTTGGCCTCAGCAACGGAAAGCACAACAGCATTGTTAATAGCGAGATAACAATGAACGACTTGTTCAACTCATGACTCTTCGCCTCTAAATAGAGGCAAGTTTCGGTGATAGTGGTGTGTTTTACACCACCTCTGACAAGTCTGCTACGCCTTGTTAGGGTTGGGATAATTATGCAGAAAAAGTGACAAAAAGTGAGGAAAAGTTGCATATTATATATTTTTTCATTCTTTTAACACCTTAAATTAAAATAAAATGACTAATTTTGTATGTTTTAAGCGACAAAGTGTTTTGACCATACGTCAAAAAGCAACGTTTCCTCACACGCGACTCGGGCACACATAGCCAAGACACATTGTTGATTTTCAAATAATTACATGTGGTAATAATGCTTATAGAGAGATATTTGAAAACGGCATTGGTGGTAGTCCTACTGGTTTTAGTGAGCATTGCCGCAAATGCGCTTCCGGCCCGTAAGGGTGTGATGACGCTGACGCAAGCCGACGGCACCACACTGAACATACGCCTTGCGGGCGACGAGTTTTTCCACTACTATCTGAGCGAAGACGGCCACCTCCTCACCCATGAGGACGGCAACTACTACTTTGCATGCCCTGGCGACGACGGCATGCCCGTGGCGTCGCAACATCGCGCCACCAACATGGCCAGCCGAAGCACTGATGCCACCAGATTCCTTGCCACCATTGACCGCGACGAGATGCTGCAGTCGATGACAATGGCGGCCACTAATGGCCCACGCCGAGGACCAGGGCTGGCACCCAACGCCACCTTCCCCACCCTGGGCAAGCAAAAAGCATTAGTAATCTTGGTCGAGTACCAGGATGTTAAATTCAGGCTAAGCAATCCCCACGACTACTTCTCGCGCATGCTCAACGAGCAGGGCTTCAGCGACTATGGCGGCACAGGCAGCGCCCGCGACTACTTCCTCGCGTCGTCCGACGGCCGGTTTGACCCACAGTTCGACGTTTTCGGCCCTGTCACCCTGCCCCACAACATGGCCTACTATGGCGCCAACGTTAGCGGCCGCGACGGCATGACAGCCACCCAAATGGTGACCGACGCCTGCGCCTTGCTCGACAAGCTGATTGACTTCAGCGAATATGACCGCGACAATGACGGTATCATCGACAACGTGTTCCTGTTCTACGCCGGACTGGGCGAGGCAACCGGCGGAGGCCCCGATACCGTGTGGCCGCACTCGGCCGACCTCACCTACGCTCCCACCCACGACGGCAAGGTGCTGCGACACTATGCGTGCACCAACGAGTGGATTATGACCAGCACCACGGCCGGCCATCCCGACGGCATAGGCGCCTTCTGCCACGAGTTTGCCCACGTACTCGGCCTCCCCGACCTCTACGCCACAGCCACAGTAAACCCAGCTCCATTCACCCCAGGCGCATGGACACTGCTCGACCAAGGCCCGTTTAACAACAACGGCTGCACACCGCCGATGCTCGAGATATTCTCGCGACAGGCATTGCAATGGTGCGACCCCACACCCATCACAGGACCCATCGACGCAACCCTTGCCCCACTGAGCAGCCGCAACGAGGGCTACATCATTGCCACCAGCGATCCCAACGAGTTTTTCCTCATTGAGAACCGGCAGCGCTGCGGCTGGGACAGCTATATCCCCGGTCACGGCATGCTTGTGTGGCACATCGACTATGAGCCAGGCGTGTGGAGCATGCACACCGTGAACAACGACGCCAGTCACCAGCACGTCGACATCCTTGAGGCCGACAACACCCAAAGCGAGGCCACACGAGCTGGCGACGCCTTCCCCGGCAGCAACAGCATCACCACCATCGACAACACCACCCAGCCTTGCCTGCAACGCTGGAATCGCGAGGTTGTCAACTGCCCCATCACCGACATTACCGAACTGCCCGACGGCACCATCACCTTCAAGGTGCACGGCGGAGCAACACCAGCTACAGCTACCACAGCCACCGACGCTACCGACGTCACTCCACGATCGTTCACAGCCCACTGGCTCATGAGCGACGAGGCACAGAACTATCGCCTGCACGTCTATACCCGCGACGGCGAGTCGGTCACCGCTGTGCCTGGCTATGACGCACGCAACGTGGGCAACGTCACCAGCGCAACCGTCACGGGTCTTGACCCCAACACCCAATATTACTATGCCGTAATGGTCGAGACCGGCCATTCATCGAGCCTCTACTCCAACGAGATAGCAGTCCTCACAGGCGAAATCACACACAAATATGTGATTCCCACTGGCCTTGAGGCCACCAACGTGGCCGAGACCAGCTTCACAGCATCGTGGACACCCGTCGACGGCGCGACAAGCTATGAAGTCAACCTTGAGAGCCGTCGGCTCAAAGGCACAACCGAGACCACCGAGGCCTTCGACAACAAAATAGCCATCTGGCCCACCAACTCATCTACATTCTACTCAACAACATCCTATGTGGGCAAGGCGGCACCTTCACTCAGAATGGTCAACGGCAACTACATCGCCACACCAGTGATGGACCGCGGCACAGTGCGCTCGTTTACGTTCTGGCACCGCGCACACACCAGCGACGCCGGCGCGCGACTGCTCATCGACTACTACGCCCACGGCTGCTACGGCATGCTCGGCTCACTGCCCGTGTGCACCGAGAAAGGCGGCACCACGACAACCATCAGCAACTTCCCGCCCGACGTCGACGCGCTGCGCATCACCTTTAGCGAGTCGACAGGCAGCGGCACACTATATATCGACGACCTAAAGGCAGTGTATGGCGGCGAGGAAACGCGCACCACGCTTGCCCCCATCACCACAACGCTGCCCACAGCCCACATCGAGGGCCTGAAGCCTGGCACCGAGTACTTCTTCACCGTTACCGCGATGAAGGGCGACGAGGCATCAATGCCATC
>JABUUJ010000013.1:37080-39141 GCA_021443235.1 Muribaculaceae bacterium | reverse complement strand
ACCGTGACCGTCAACGGCCGCGACATCATCGTTCACTCAGAGGCGACGCTCTACGACATTGCCGGCCGCCAGCTCGACCACTCGGCTACAGGCCAGCTCCATGCTCCCGCCCCAGGCATCTACATCGTCAAGAGCGCCCAAGGCGCGATAAAAATCGCAATAAATTAAACAATTAACAAAATAAATACAAAACAAATGAAGAAACTGTTACTTACACTACTTGTAACCCTTGCGACCGTGACCGCATGGGCTCAAGACGACGCATGGAAAGGACTGGGAACAGGCAGCTACCAGCCCGGCATCCTTGACTTCTACAACGACGAATACACCGAGTTGCTCCCCGCCGCCGTCTATGAGAGCACCACACAACCTGGTGTTTACAAGTTTGTGCCTTCAACAACCGGCACCAGCGCGCTTGTCGTGTATGAGATTGTGGTACACGCCGAGAACCCCGACAAAGTGTGGTGCGAGAGCGCTACATTCTTCCGCGGCATCATGAACTATAGTGTAGTGCAAAAGGTGACCGAGGCCCAGCCTCCATTCGGGGCCAGCGACCAGAACTATGGCAAGATGAAAGACGGCGCCATCACATTTACCACGCCCAACTCATTCCTCGCCATGGAATTAAGCGGATACAAGAACTCTAACATCAACGGCAAGTTCGCACTGTTTATGCCCGGCGTAAACCCCGTTGACGACCCCATCGTCAACGACACCTGGACCCCAATGGGCAAGGGCAAATACATCGAGGGACTGCTCGATTGCGAGTACGAGCCCGGCGTGATGTGGGAAATCGACGTTGAGAAGAGCGAAGAGCACCCCGGATGCTACCGCATCAAGCCTTACTACGAAGGCAACCCCTCGTGCCCCAAACTGCCCGAGATTGCCGACACATATATTTATATACATGCCGAGAACGAGATGGAGGTCTACACCACTCCCGTCATCTTCCTCAACAGCCAAGGCAAGGGCTACAAAGTTGAGCATCGCGCCGTGACTGGCTCTGACCCCGACTTTGCCTACTATGGCACCCTTGAGGACGGCATCATCACCTTCCCCGCCAACTCGCACCGCGCCAACATCGTGGGCATAGCCGGAGCCGGCAGCGTGCTCACCAACACCTCGGGCAAAGCCACCATTGCGCTTCCCGGAGCCGACGTCAAGGACTATTATGTTGAGGTGACACACACCATATGCGCCGAGTCGACCGGCGACCACTTCTGTAAGTTCCCCATCATCCTCAATGGCGGCAAGGACGTTGCCGGAATAGCCCTTGTTGTTGAGGCCGGGGTGAAGACCCTTGACGAGCTCGACATCGCTAAATATATGCAGGGAGGAACCACAATATTCCCAAGCATGTTCTTTGGAATACAATACAACATCAACTTCCCCATGGTGGCCGAGGAGTACCACACTAACCGCTGGACGTTAATTGCCATCGCCGTTGACGCCAACGGACAACCACACGATGTGAAACTCACCACATTCTTCACTCCCGAAGAGGACAAGGATTGGGCCGACTATGCTACCGGAACGTTCACCGACCTTATCATGGGGCCGCCCTATCTGGCCTTCAATCCCACCTATAACCTGAAAGTGCAAAGGAAGAAAAGCGCCATCAAACAACTGCGACTCGTCAACCCCTACATCGACAACCCCGAAATCAAGGATGAGCAACGAGCAGCACATGCCGACCACAACCACTACATTTATATCAATGCCGACGACCCCAACTACGTCTACATCGAAGAGGCTCCGCTGGGACTTGACATGGGCTACAACCAAGTCGTGGCTTCGTCGATCATAGGGCATAAAATGAACTGCGGCGCCACTATCGAAGAAATCAAGGCCATGGGCATCCAGGGTGGCACACTCGCCAACGATGCGATTACCTTCCCCGCCAACTCGCTTATGTTCTTTGAGACCGGTTACAAGGACGGCATGCTACAGGAATGCGGCAGCGGACTCCTGTTGCGCCTGAGCGACCTTCCCGTCTATGACAACGGCGACGTTAACGGTGACGGCACTATCGACATCGCCGACGTGAACATCGTCATCAAC
>JABUUJ010000013.1:4479-37025 GCA_021443235.1 Muribaculaceae bacterium | reverse complement strand
CGACGGCACCATCGACATCGCCGATGTCAACGCCATCATCAACATCATTTTGGGCTAATGGCTAATGGCTAATGGCTAATGGCGAGAAATGAATATTCAAGTATTTAAATATTGAGATTATTCAAAATATTAAATACTTATTCAAGTATTAAAATATTAAAGTATTCAGATTATTAATTATTGTTTAACTTGCTTCCTTTGCCCCCTTCGCAGGGGCAAAAGGAAGCGTAAATCAAAAAATTTATATGAAAAAACTTCTCTTTATTCTTGCAGTCTTGTTTGCTGCGTTCCAGGCAAAAGCGTTTGAACCCTATGAGCCCCCCCAGTTTAATCCCGAAGAGTGGAACTACCTCGGTATTGGCATTTACAGCGGTGGCATTTTCGACTACTTCAACACCGATTACATGGATGACCTGCCCGCCAAGATTTGGGAAAACAAGGCAACCCCCAACACCTATTGGGTGGAGCCCGACGGCACCAACAAGAAGCCCTTTGACCTGCCCGAAGGCAGCGAGTGGTTCTACACAGTGAGCCCATTTATCATCTACGCACAAAATCCCGACAAGGTGATTACTTCGCCCATTTACGCACTGCACCCACAACTCTTCTGCGTCTATCAGCGCGTTCCCGATATTCTGGGCATCCTTGAGGGCAGCGAGAAATACTATGGCAAGATGAAAGACGGCTTTATTGACTTCCCCGCCGAGAGCTACGTTATCATGAACAACTTGCTGGGAAACCCCAAGACCAATCTCACCGGCAACTTCGCAGTGACTCTGCCTGGCGACGCTATTCCTGGCGACGTTAACGGCGACGGCGTAGTGGATATAGCCGACGTTAACGCAGTCATCAACGTAATCCTTGGCAGCGAGGAAGCCAGCAAGTATGACGGCCGCGCCGATGTCAACGCCGACGGCACTATCGACATCGCCGATGTCAACGCCATCATCAACATCATCCTGGGCTAATAAATACCTACTTTATAAATTCTCAATTAGTTTTATTGCTTTATGAAAAAGTTCTACTCCTTTGTAGTGCTGATGCTTGTCGCCCTGCTGGGCTTGAGCGCATCGGCCACTACGGTCAAGGTAAACGTGGACAACAAAGCCCGCGTTGACTTTGGCTACAACTACAAGATGTACGGCTTCCTCGACATGAAGACGCCCATTGCTCTTGAGAACGATGGCGAGAACATTGTCGAAGTCAGCACCCAAGCCACCTCGCTCTATGTCGCTCCCACAAGCGGGTCGACAATCCAGAGCGTTGCCGTTAACGGTTCTTCGGTTGAAGAAACCGGTTGGAGCGCAATCGCCATCACCGAGGGCATGGAAATCACCATCACCAGCGGTGAGGCTGGAGCGGCGGGCAACATTATCTTCACGACCGACAACATCGGGCGCGTAGCGCTGGAAATGCGCGGTGAGAGTGGCTCGCGCGCAGTCACACTCGATGCCAGCCCCAAAGCCATCCCCTTCTATGCCGATGACAACGCGCTTGCCATCACCTCGGCCGACAACAACAACCCCATCATCAAGGTGAAGGTTGACGGACAGACAATCAGCAAAGGTTTTGGCGGATGGGTAGTACAGCCTCTGGTTGACAACATGAGAGTTGAGGCAATCACCGACCCAGGCTCGCTCACCAAATACCAAGTGTCGTTCAACTTCATCGACGACAACGCACGCAGTTACATCACTGGCGCAACAGTTAACAACGAGCCTGTTGAGGCTTTTGCCGCTGGATTTGAGGCTGCGGAGGACGCAACAGTGCAACTCTCCATTGACAGCAGCGTTGAGAACGTGAAAGTGAAGGTTAACGGCGAGGTGCAGACCGCAAGCCCGCTCTCTGGCATTATCTTCACCGTCACCGGCAACACCTCTGTCGAGGCTTACACCGAGCAGCCACAAGTGACGCCCATCAACATCAACCTTGACAACGCAGCAGCCGTTGAGGTGGGTTACAAAGAGGACTATCAGCATCCCTTCTATGGCACTCAAGAGCGCTCAGTAGAAATCTCGGGACTTAACGACGGCCTCAACAGCGTTAACGCAGGCGAGACCTGGAAGTGCCTCTATGTCAAGATCAAAGACTCCATGTATGAGCTCGTGAGCGTAACCGTTGACGGTGCCGCCGTGCCCAGCGCCGAGAGCATCGCCATCGTTGCCGGCATGACACTCAAAGTCACCACACAGCACATCGCCGAGACCGGCTCAGTGCAAATCAAGTGCGACGACTACACCCGCGTGGGCGCAGCAGTGCGCGGCGGCAATGGCGAGCGCAAGGTAACTCTTGCATCTAACGACGAGACAGTGGTCTACTATCCCGGTGAGTATGCAGTGGTTATCAGCAGCCTCGACAGCCAGAACCCCGTGGTAAAGGTTACTGCCAACGGCAACGCCGTGAGCGGCAACCGTGGCACATTTGTGGTTGACCCCATCAGCAACAATATGCAGATTGTAGTTACCACCGTTCCCACTCTCTACAACGTGAAGTTCCAGTTTGGCGACGACAACGCTCGCGCCTATGTCACCAACGTTACTGCCGGCGGCGAGGCTAAGGAAGGCTTCGACGCTCCCGAAGGCTTTGAGGTTGCCGAGAACACTAGCGTTTCGGTAAACGTCAACACCGAGATCACCAACGTGGTTGTCTATGTCAACGACGTAGAGAAGGCCCCCGTTACAATCCCCGGCCTCGCGTTCATCAACTTCGATGTTACTGGCAACACCGTCGTTCGTGTCGAGACCGTTCAACCCGAGGTGTTCAACATCAACCTCGACCATGCCGCTTATGTCAACGTGGGTTGGATGAAGCCTCACAGCATTATCCCTGGCCTCACACAGAAAACCCTCTTCGAGGGACTGGTTGACGGCGACAACACTATCGAGATTCCCAGCGGATGCACTTCAATCTTTGTTGAGCCCGCCAATGAGACCTACACCATCAAGAGCGTGACTCGCAACGGTGACACAGTGTCCGACTACAGCACAATCGCTGTTGAGCCCGGCACTCAGATTGTTGTAATCAGCGACAACGCTACCGGCATCCAGGACATCATCGGAGCAGTTGAGAACGTGACCGTTTACAACCTCCAGGGCATGCCCGTGCTGAGCAATGCCCCCGCGGCCGCAATAAGCAATCTGCCCGCTGGCATCTACATCGTCAACGGAGTGAAGATTATGAAACGCTAATCCACCCAGCCCCCACACCGCGTGGGGACTTCACACCCTAACAAAAACCGCCGGTCCCTCATCCACAGGGCCCGGCGGTTTCCTTTTCCCAAAATTCGCCATTAGTCATTGTTGTTTCTTGCGGTGGCGGTAGATTTCCAGGCTGTTGATGGTGTTTTGCCACACAATGTAGCAGCCGGGGCCCACAGCGCATAGCGGCGTGAGGTAGGTGTAGGCGATCCACACGGCAAAGGCGGTATTCTTCTGCCCCAAGCCTTGTCCGCTCTCGATGCTGAAGCCCGACCGGCGTCCCAATGCACGCCCCACCGCAAACTGCAACAGGCACACCACAAGCGAGATAGTCGCAATCACGACAAGAAACATGACCGTAGTGCCGGCATGCACAATATATTTCACCGTCGAGCCAGTGACAATGCTTAGCGAGATGCCCCACATATAGAACGACAAGTCCCTAATCGACGTGATCCACACATGCAAGCGCGGCATGAAATGCTTCACAACATAGGCCGCGGCCATAGGCACCACAAGCACCAGGCACACGTTAGACATTATCTTCAGAAAAGACTCCATGAATGGCACCGTCACATGATGATCGACCAGCGGAAACACCACCGGAACCATGAGCGCAGTGATGAAATTAGACACAAACGTGTAGGTGGTCATCGACTCAAGATTGCCACCAAGTTTGCCAGTCACCACCGGCGCGGCGGCCGCCCCCGGGGCAATGACGCAGCACAGCAAGCCCTCGGCAAGCACCAAATCGTTCCCCGCAAGCCCAAACACAATGATTACCACCGCGTTAATCGCCACCAGCACAACCTGCACCACAACAATCGCCCAATGCCACCACGCTAACCGCATCTTGTGAAAATCGACGCGGCAAAACGTGGTGAAAAGTATCATTGCCATGAAAAACGGGAAAATAGCGTCAAATATCGGATCAAAAAAACGAGCAGCACCGTCAAGCGCCGACACATTGGCAAACACAAGATACAGCGTCGTGCCCAGCACAATCGCAACCGGCAACGTCCAGTCTTTCAAAAACCTTATCACCCTCTCCATACCCTAATCCTTTAAACAAGTTATAGGCACAACCAGCACGCCGTCGGGACGACGATAAGCGCATGGTCCAACAGCGGTCAAAACCATCAAGAAAGATGGCTCTTTCATCTTTGTTGTGTTAATCTTATTTGCTAAAGCAATTAAATTTTTCGCGCCCTCATTAATAAGCGCATCACCGCCCAACTTAACCTCAATCAGCCCATATCGCCCACCAGCGATGTGAATTACCACATCACACTCAAGGTTGCTACTATCACGGTAATGATAGACGGTGCCTTCGTTGGCATCGGCATAGCACCTCAAGTCGCGCACAGCCATTGACTCAAACACAAACCCCATTGTATTCAAGTCATTGACAAAATCTTTGGGACCAACATCAAGCGAAGCGGCAGTAATTGATGGATCAACAAAATAACGGGTGTCGCTACTGCGTATCGCGCTTTTACTCCTAAGGTTAGGGTTCCATGCCAGCGAATCCTCAATAACAAAAATCGATTTAAGAGCATTGATATATTGTGCCACCGTATCAACCGACAACGACATGGACTCGTTCTGCGAAATATCGTCCGATATAGTACTGTATGACGATTGCGAGCCCTGCAAGCGTGCGTAAGAACGCATAAGCCTTTTGACGCGCTCGGGATTCTTCAGCACACCGTCTACACGCGAAATATCATGCTCCACAACAGCTTTGAAATACTCTCTTGCCACAAGCAGTGCCGCCTTTTCAGTTTTCTTTTTCAATGATTCTGGCCACCCACCTCGGCACATTAGAAAACCAATCTGTTCAAGTGTCTTTTCGGGCACCATACAGGCAATATTGGTATGACCATCAAATAGTTCGCTAATGCTAACCTGACCTGTTGAATCGCCCGACTCCCATAAACTCATAGGGCGCATCGCAAGACGACCTATCCGCCCAGTACCGGTATGATGTATTTCCTTGAGCTTCTCCTCGTTAGGAACAGCCGATCCAGTCAGAATGAACTGCCCCGACTCATTACGATGGTCAACAGCATGTCTCACCGCATCCCAAATGCGCGGAGCTTCCTGCCACTCATCAATAAGTCGTGGTGTATCTCCTTCAAGCACCATGTGCGGGCTTATATTGATGGCCATTAAGTCCTGCTGCTGATAAGACGTATCAGAAAGATAGACAACGCTATTGGCCGCCTGCTCAGCAGTCGTGGTCTTTCCACACCATTTTGGTCCCACAATCAATACTGCCCCCATGGCCTCCAAATAATCGTTAAGAATACCATCAGCGATGCGATTTTTATACTCAATTTTTCTCATGTTTTTTACTCTATTATAAATATGATGCAAAGTTAAGTAAATCAGCACAAAAAAACAAATTTTTTTGAAATTTTTCCCCCAGATATAGGGTTTTCACTCCCCCAGATGTAGAGATTTCACTCCCCCAGATGTAGAGTTTTCACTCCCCCAGATGTAGAGTTTTTTGGACTCAAAATACCACTGCAAATTCAGTCAATTCCCCTGAGAAAAACGTTACTGTAACAGGGTGGTGGACGGTGTTGTGGATTTTTAGGGGTGGAAATTGGGCAGTGTGAGAAAAATTTTGTAATTTAGCACCTTGAAAACATCAAACCAATAATACCCATAATATTATGCCAAAAATCTCACAACGAGGCATCGACATGCCCGCATCTCCTATCCGCAAACTGGCGCCCTATGCGGTGGCAGCCAAGGCTCGCGGCGTGAAAGTCTATCACCTTAACATCGGGCAGCCCGACCTTCCCACACCGCAAGAAGGGCTTGACGCGCTCAAAAACATCGACCGCAAGGTGCTTGAGTACTCGCCCTCACAGGGCTACCAGTCCTACCTCGACAAGATGGTGGGCTACTATGCCAAGTATAATATCAACCTCACAGCTCAGGACATTATCGTGACCTGCGGCGGCAGCGAAGCCGTGCAGTTTGCATTTATGGCTTGCCTAAACCCTGGCGATGAGGTCATTATCCCCGAACCCGCCTATGCCAACTACATGGGCTTTGCCTGCGAGACCGGCGCCGTGGTGCGCACTATCACAACACACATTGAAGACGGATTCGCACTGCCCAGCGTGGCCGAGTTTGAGAAACTCATCAACGAGCGCACCCGCGCCATCATGATTTGCAACCCCAACAACCCCACCGGCACACTCTACACCCGCGAGGAGCTCGAGCAACTGCGCGACCTGGTGAAGAAATACGACCTCTACCTGCTGGCCGACGAGGTTTACCGCGAGTATGTCTATAGCGACCAGCCCTATGTGAGCGCCATGCACCTTGAGGGCATTGAGGACAACGTGGTGATGATTGACTCGGTGTCAAAGCGTTACAGCGAGTGCGGCATCCGCATTGGCGCCCTCATCACCCGCAACGCAGCCCTGCGCGCAGCAGTGATGAAGTTTGCCCAGGCTCGCCTCAGCCCACCGCTCATCGGCCAGGTTGTTGCCGAGGCCTCAATCGACACCCCACAGGCCTACCACAAAGCCGTTTACGACGAGTATATCGCTCGCCGCAACTGCCTTGTTGAGGGGCTGAACCGCATCCCCGGCGTGTATTCGCCTATGCCCATGGGAGCGTTCTACACAGTGGTGTCACTGCCCGTCGACGACAGCGATGCCTTCTGCCAGTGGTGCCTTGAGAAGTTCAGCTACGAGGGCGAGACAGTGATGATGGCTCCCGCCACAGGTTTCTACGCCACCAAGGGCGCAGGAAAGAACCAGGTGCGCATGGCCTATGTGCTCAAGATCGACGACCTCAAGCGCGCGCTCGTTGTGCTTGAGAAGGCTCTTGAGGAATATAACAAGGCTGGCAAATAAAAACGCCACCGCGCAATCGCGCCCGGCGCAAAGTAAAAATGCGAGGACTCCAACTGTGGAGTTGCTCGCATTTTTTTGGCAATTTTTCTGTGTTAATAATTCCCTAATCTAAAAAAAGTAGTTTCCAAGTTTAGTAGTAAGATGGGGCATCTTGATTTTTCTTGATGCAAACTTAGTCAATAACCTCAACTTACTCCAAATTTGGAAACACGAAAATAGCGTTTCTGCGTATATTTACGTACAAAAAATGCCCATTTCAACGGCATTTTTCGGTAATTTACGCAACATTCTCATGCCCTGACCGCGCCAATCGCCTGGGCATATCTCACCAGCTCGACGGTGTTGTTGATGCCCAGTTTTTTGAAAAGATTGTTCTTGTGGGTCTCGACGGTGCGCTGCGAGATGTTGAGCCTGTCGGCAATCTCTTTGGCGAGCATTCCCTCGCAGCACAGCTGCATCACCTCGCGCTCACGGCGAGTGATTTTCACCTGCGGCATATCGCCCATGCTGCCCATCTCGTGAGCCACCTGCACAAGTTGCTCCTGCTGCTCAACCGGGAGGTTGTCGAGTTGCTGTTGCGCGATCTCGAGCAGCTGATCCTTGAGAAGATTGGCCTTGATGAGCGTCTTGTTGCGCATCTCGCGCTGACGTGCCAAGCGTGCCAGCAGCAGGCTCACAACGATTGCCGCCAGCAACACAACGCCCAGAATACCCAGCATGAGGCGGTTGCTGCGCACCTGCTGCTGCAGCATGTTGATGTTGTTCTCGCGCTCGGCAGTCTCATATTTCACATTGAAGAGCGACATGCTCTGGGCGGCCTGCTCGTTATAGATGCTATCCTTGAGCGCGGCATATTTCTCAAGCTCGACAAGAGCCGCATGAGGATCGCTCACACGCAACGCAGTGCACAGCATCTGCCTTGCCTTCAACTCAATAGCCTGATTGCCCGTTTGCTGGCACAGATTCACGCTCTCGCGCAAATGAGCTGCCGCGGCAGCGCTATTGCCATGGTCAAGCTCAATGTTGCCAATCTGGTTGAGAACAATGGCCAGCGAGTTGATGTTGGTGGTTTTACGCAACTCGGTCTCGGCCTGCGACAGCAGTTTCAGCGCCTCGGCATTGTTGCCCATCGCATTGTAGACGGCGGCGAGCTGACTCTTGCGCACTGGCACCTTCTCGGGTTTACCGCCCTGCTGCTCAACGGCTAATGCCTCCTTGGCAAATTCAAGAGCCTTTTGGTTATGACCCATCTTGATATAGATTTCGCTCGCCATACCCAGGCGTATCGCCAGGACAGCGGGGCGGTTGAGCGTCCGCTCCACCTTGATAGCCTCCTCGATATATTTCACGGCATGATTGACCATGCCCGCCGAGAGGCAGGTGCCCGCCACATTATTTAGCGATGAGCTAATTAGCTCTTTGTCACCACCCTTGCGGTCAAGTTCAAGACATTCCTCCTGATACTTGATTGCCGTGGGAAGGTCGCCCAATCGCATGTAGGCAATGCCCAGCAGCGACAGGCAGTCGCCCAACTCCTCATCGTTGCAATGGGCGCGGCACAGCGGCAGGGCGCGATTAAGATAAATCGCAGCCTGGTCATACTTGGCGCGTTCAACGGCCTCATTGGCCGCCCACACATAGACTTGGCTCTCAAGATATTCTTGATTAACATTGTTGTCATAGCGATAAACAGTGTCGGCAATTTCGGCGAAATGCTTCTCAAACAATTGGTTGGCTATATTCACCCGCTCATTGCCATTAGCTTTGTCAAATTGGTTGAGCAGTTGCTCAATGGGCAGCGCAGGGGCGGCTGTTGTCACCATCGCAGCACACGCACACATCAACAATAGTATTAATCGGTCTTTCATGACCACAAAAGTAATAAAAAATTGGCAATATCGCAGCAAAACAACGAGGTTAATCCACAAAAAATGGCCGCCCACAACATCGGTTGCCGACGGCCGAACACTTAAAATCTATTTCTATTTTTCGGGATTATGGACCTCAGCATGGATGCCATCGTGGGCATTACGCGAAATCTGCTCGTCAATGCTGTCGATCACGTTAACGATATAGTCGGCCAACTTCTCAACCTCGCAAATGATATCCATGTAGAAGATACCTGCCTGATAGGGATATTCCTGCTGGTTGATCTTCTCGATGTTCTCGGTGCGGCACAGGTTGCGGAAATTGTTGATTTCACGCTCCTTGTCGTAGTTGCGCATGAGGTCCTCGGCCGTTACGTTATCGATATCGGTGAGCAGCGGTATCATGCTGGTCATTGCCTCGCTGGCATAACGCAAGATAGTGTCGATGTTCTTGTAGTTATACTCGCTGAAGTGAGCGTGAGCCTCCTCCTTGCGCACCAGCGTCTTAGCCACGTTGTTGCAGCTGTCGGCAATGCTCTCGAGCTCGCTCACGATGTTGAGCATCATTGCCACCTGGTGCTTGGCCTCAAGCGACAGACGGCCGCCCACCACCTCGTTAAGGAAGTTGGCAATCTCAATCTCCATGCGGTCGCAAGCGTCCTCAAGCTTGCCCACGCGTGTGAACTTGTTGTTAAACTCCTCGGTGCCAGTCTTGGTGTGAACCAGTTGCTTAACCAGGCCCAGCATCTCCTCAACACGCTGCGCATAAACCACGATTTCGCGCTGAGCCTGCGAGATATTGAGCTCGGCAGCGCTGAGCATACCCACCGAGATGTATTTGAGCTTGAACTCTTCCTCCTCGGTATGCTTCTTCGACTTCACGATGATATTCACAAGCTTTACATACAAACCTGTGACCCAAATCATTATCAGCAGGTTGACAGCATTGAGAACAGTGTGGAACATCGACATGCCAAACGACATCGCAAACGACATGCCAGCCAGCTGCGCCTCGGTGGCACCACCGGCATTGGCCACATTATATAGTTCGTTGGGGTCACCCACATGGAAAACGGCAAGGTTGAGCCACACCACAAACTTCACGATGAAGTAGAACAACGGAATTTGCCACACCGCGCCCAGCAGGTTAAACAGCACATGGCCCATTGCGGCCTTGCGCGCTGCGGCATTACCACCCAGCGAAGCAAGCACGGGAGTAATCGTCGTACCCACATTGCTACCCAGCACCATGGCGCACGCCATGTCGAAGGGCACCCAACCCTTGGCGGCAAGGATGAGCACGATGGCAAAGGTCGCGGCGCTTGACTGAATCACAGCCGTAATTACTACACCCACAATCCAGAACAGCACCACCGAGGCAAAGCCCATCGAGGTGTAGGCCTTGAGCGACTCAAAGATCTCGGGCGACTTGCTCAGGTCGGGCACATTCTCGCTGATGAGCGACAGGCCCATAAACAGGAACACGAAGCCAATGAGGAACTCGCCTATCGACTTGGTCTTGTTTTTCTTCATGAACATCATGGGCACCGCAAAGGCAAGGATGGGCATAAGCACCGTGCCCATATTTACCTTGAAGCCAAATATCGACACAATCCATGCGGTGAATGTAGTACCCACGTTTGCACCCATAATCACCGCCATACTCTGCTCGAGCGTCATGAGACCGGCGTTCACAAAGCTCACCACCATCACCGTTGATGCCGACGAGCTCTGGATGAGAGCAGTGATCAAGATACCTGTGATTACACCCATGAGACGGTTGCGTGTCATGGCCGAGAGGATGGAACGCAGACTGTTACCAGCAGCCTTCTGGAGGCCTTCCGACATCACCTTCATACCATAAAGGAAGAGGCAAACGGCGCCAATTAAAGCAAGAAAATCAAGAATGGAATAATCCATGTAAGTAGAGTAAAATTGTAGTGAATAATTGATAAGCTTTTCACGCCGTGTGGCGCTATTGGTTCATGTTACAAAGTTAATACAAATTTTTCTCTCACGCCAAATAAAAATGTTACATTTTTGTTACATTTACACGCAGTTTTAGTTCATCAAGGGCGATAAAAACACACAGCGCCGCGGGGCGCTGTGCGATATATCATGATGACCTCAAAGTCAACGTCAATCGATGATTTCGAAGCCGGTGTACTTGTGCAGGCACGCGGGAACGCGTATTCCCTCGGGCGTCTGGTTGTTCTCGAGCAGGGCGGCCACGATGCGGGGCAATGCCAGCGCCGACCCGTTGAGCGTATGGCACAGGTGGGTCTTCTTGTCCTCGCCACGATAGCGGCACTTCAGGCGGTTGGCCTGATAAGTCTCAAAGTTTGACACCGAGCTCACCTCGAGCCAGCGCTTCTGGGCTGCGCTCCACACCTCAAAGTCGAAGGTAATGGCGCTTGTGAAGCTCATGTCGCCGCCACACAGGCGCAGGATGTGCCAAGGCAGGCCAAGTTTCTCAAGTAGTCCCTGAACATGGTCTTTCATCTGCTCGAGAGCTGCGTAAGAGTCCTCAGGCTTCTCGATGCGCACGATTTCCACCTTGTCGAACTGATGCAGGCGGTTGAGACCGCGCACATCCTTGCCATAGCTGCCAGCCTCGCGGCGGAAGCAAGCCGAGTAAGCGCAATTCATCTTGGGCAGCTCGTCGGCGCCAAGTATCACGTCACGATACATGTTGGTCACAGGCACCTCGGCGGTAGGGATGAGGTAGAAATTGTCGGCAGTAGCGTGATACATCTGGCCTTCCTTGTCGGGCAGCTGGCCGGTGCCGCGCCCCGAGTCCTCGTTGACCACATAGGGTGGCTCAACCTCAATATAGCCGGCCTTGCCAGCCTCGTCGAGGAAGAACTGGATGAGGGCTCGCTGCAAGCGGGCACCCTTGCCAATGTATACAGGGAAGCCTGCGCCAGTGATTTTCACGCCCAGGTCAAAGTCGATGAGGTTATACTTCTTTGCCAAGTCCCAGTGAGGCAGTGCGTTGTCGTCGAGAACGGGCATCGGTCCGCCTTCCTTTTCCACCACATTGTCCTCGGCGGTGCGGCCCGCGGGCACACCAGCGTAGGGAACATTGGGCACCGTGAGAAGGATTTCCTCAATCTCGGCCTCGGCGGCCTTGAGACGCTCGTCGATTTCTTTGTTAGTGTTTTTGAGCGCGCCCACGGTGGCCTTCACGGCCTCGGCCTGCTCGCGCTGTCCTTGCTTCATGAGTGCGCCAATCTGTGCCGCCATCTTGTTAAGCTGTGCGGCATTGTCGTCGCGCTGCTTCTGTGCGGCGCGGCGTTGCTTGTCGAGCTCCACGACGCGCATGATGGGCTCGCGTGCGTCAAAGTGCTTGACCGCCAGGCGCTCAATCACTGCCTCGGGATTCTCGTTGATAAGTTGTAATGTAAGCATATCGTTGTTTGATGTTTTAAGAATGTTCGGTGTCAACAACGGCTAAAAGTCGCTGAAAAGGTTGGGCCTGATGAGCAACCCTATGCGCAGGCGGTTGTGATACTGCTTATAGTCGAGCAGGTTCTCGCCATAACCGTTGTAGTAGTGTATCATGAGGAACTGGTTGTGGTTTTTAAACAGGCGGAAACCCGCGTTGATAATCCAGTTGCCGTTGAAGTTCCAACCCTTGCGCTTGACAAAGGTGCAGTCAAACACCCAACGCTCGTTAGACGAAATCCACTGGAAACCTGCCTGATAAATACCACTATAGCTCAAAATATCCTTATTCTGCTTGCTGTCGATATATGCCAGCCAACCTTTGCCATATACCATAAAGTGTGGGTCGATATACAACGCCACACCCAGCGAGAGCTTATTCCAGCTGCGGTCCCATATACTGTCGCGGCCATTGCTCTCGTGCTCAAGTGTGAGGATAGCCTTGCCTATAACTCGATCCTTGGAAATGAGCCACTTACCAATTCCCAGGCCAGGGTTGAAGTTAAGGTCGCGCATGGGCAGCGAGGGCTCAAAGACATTCCACATCGTCTTCTCGGTGAAAAACAGATAGGCATAGGTCTTCCACGGCAGTGTACTCTTGGTGAGTCGCTGCGCGATACTCAGCTGGAACTTCACGTCGCTGTTGTGGCGCGACGGCGGTGATCCCAGCGTGGTGCCTATGGTGAAGTAATTGTCCTTGTAGATAGAGAAGTAGGGCAGCTTGTCATAGGCTCTGAGCAGGCTGTCGGCGCTGATGCGCTCTTCATCCTTATACTCCACAATCTGTGCAGTGGCTTGAGTTGCCATAGCAACCAGACACAGAAAAAAGACAATGCGTGCAGTTAACCTCATCCTAAAAATCTCGTTAATTCATAAATCGACTACAAAATTACTACTTATTGAGCAATAGAAACCTATTATCGAGCAGTTTTTTTCGTCAACGAGGCCTCTTTGACCAATTTTTGTTGTAACTTTGCAGTCAATTTGTGAATTTCGTGAGGTTTCGCTCTTTTTAGCCGAAACACATTAAATATCTATGAACAGTTCAGAACGATTAACCGAACTCGCAAAAGCCCCTATCGGGCGATTGCTGTGGAAATATAGCCTGCCCGCTGTGACAGGCATCGTGGTGATGTCGGTCTACACAATAATTGACCGCATCTTCATAGGACGCGGTGTGGGACCCGACGCCATCGCCGGACTCGCCATAACCTTTCCCGTGACCAATATTCACGCCGCCATTGGCGTGCTCATTGGGGTGGGCGCAAGCGCTCGCACGTCGATTGTGCTGGGCCGCGGCGACCATAAATATGCCGAGGAAATTCTGGGCAACAGCTTTGTGATGACACTGGTGCTGGGCATCGCGCTCGTGGGCCTCTTTGCCATCTTCATGGACCCCATGCTGCGCCTGTTTGGAGCCAGCGACGCCTCGCTGCCCTATGCCCGCGAGTTTCTCACCTATCTCATGCCCGGCATGGTGATTATCAACATCACCTACTCATTCAACAACATCATGCGCGCAACAGGCTACCCCATGAAGGCCATGCTCACCATGCTCATGGTGGCAGGACTCAACGTGGTCTTCTGTCCCATCTTCATCTTCTGGCTCGGATGGGGCATCAAGGGCGCAGCCATCGCCACCGACCTTGCCATGACTGCGGGAGCCATCTACACCATCGCGCACTTTATGCGTCGCAAGAGCGAGATACACTTCCGGCGCGGCACCTTCAGGCTGCACCGACGCATCCTCTACCCCATCATGGCCATTGGTGCGGCTCCATGCATCGTCAACACTGCCGGTTGCGTCATCAATGCGGTGATTAACAACACTGTATATATGTACGGCGGCGACTCGGGAGTTGCGGCAATAGGCATCTTCACAGCTATAGCACAGCTCATCGTGATGTTTGTGATAGGCGTAACACAGGGCATGCAGCCCATCGTGGGATATAACTACGGAGCACAACAGTTCGACCGCCTCAAGCGCGCGTTCTGGTACACCGTGGGCGTCGCCTCGGCGGTGTGCACCACTGGTGCGCTCGCCAGCCAACTGTGTCCCCGCGCCATCACGAGCATGTTTACCGTCGACGCCCAACTGCTCGACGCTGGCGAGCAGGCGCTGCGCCTCACCATGTGGATGTTCTGGGTGGTGGGCATCCAGGTTGTCACCACCAACTTCTTCCAAGCGCTGGGACGCGCCGGGAAGTCGATTTTCATGAGTCTGA
The DNA here is from genome assembly GCA_021443235.1 of Muribaculaceae bacterium. GTDB lineage: Bacteria > Bacteroidota > Bacteroidia > Bacteroidales > Muribaculaceae > Sodaliphilus. The sequence continues at coordinate 22,407 of JABUUJ010000013.1, read as the reverse complement.
CGCGCCAAGTCATCTTCCTGTTGCCGCTACTGTTCACCCTGCCATCAATGTTTGGACTCAACGGAGTGTGGCTGTCGTTCCCGTTGAGCGACGGTGCCGCCACCGCAGTGACCCTGTTCCTGCTGCGCCTTGAGTTCAAGCACATCAACGGCCTCATCGCAGCACAGAAGTAGGAAGTTTATCAAGTTTGTCAAGTTTATCAAGTTTGTCAAGTTTGTCAAGTTTGTCAAGTTCCTGAAAATCTCTATAAACAATAAACTCTAAACTTTTCTCTTTACATTAAACAATAAACTTTAAACTCTTCTCTTTAAAAACAAAATGGGGGCATACCGTCGTTGCGGAATGCCCTCACACTGTCGTGAAATCGCGATTTTACATTCACATGCGACCTCTTAATTCCATCGACTTAGGGAAATTTAGACTAAATGATTTTACACGTTTTATTACGTGCTTATGAAAGAGTTCACACGCTTTTTCGGTTGCAAATATAAGCATTGTTTTTTATTTTACAAAATTTTTTTGAAAAATTATTCAAAATTTCTCTCACCACCCAAACAAGTAGGAAATATCAACCAATCGTGGTTATATATGGACAAAAAAAATTGATTGTCTCACGACAACCAATCTTAATTAACCTTAAATCTAATACCATGAAAAACACAGTGCAAAATTAATTCAAATAAGTTAAAACACAATACTTTTGCTACAGTTTAATCACAAAATTAAGGTTAATTAACTTTTAGATACACTTTTTGCGTATTTTTGCCGCATTTTTGTGCGTCCACAGCGATTCATTGTTCGGCGCCAACGCCACAATCTCAAGGCGTTGCTTCAGGCGATTTTGAGCAAAATTCATTGATTTTTTGAGAAAATTGGTCAAAAATTAGGCAACTTCAATAAATAATAGTACCTTTGCACTGCTTTTGAGGATTGCAACAACACCGCGCCCCTCAATCAGCCGGTCCTATAGCTCAGTTGGTCAGAGCACCTGACTCATAATCAGGGAGTCCTTGGTTCAAGCCCAAGTGGGACCACACAAATCAGCCTGCTCCATGATGGGGCAGGCTGATTTGTTATATGATTGATATTATTTGCCCAGGAAAAGGCGGGAGGTGACCGACGAGTGCTTGAGCAGGGCGATGAGCAGCAGCGTGATGCCTGTGATGGGCACCGCAAGCAATGCCGACACCAACGCCATGGGCAGGAACTGCACACTCATGGCATTGAGCGGCTCTTGCAGCACAGTGAGCGGGAACAGGAAGAAGTAGTGCAGCAGATATATGCCCAGACTCTCATTGCCCAGCAGGTTGAAATAGCGCGTCACGGCATTGGGGCGCACTGTGGCATCGGCCGGCATCTGGCTCGCCGCCCACGGCTCAACAAGGCGGATGACGAGCATCGCTATGCCCAGATGCAGCACTGGCCTGATGGCAAACGCCGCTCCACTCCACACAGCCGGGTCATCGCCCAGCGCATCCCACGGATAAGCCATAGCAAACAGCGCCACCGCTGTCACCAGCATCGTCACCGAAATCGCCCACGGGTTGTGCAGCAGCTGCTGGAAAGCGTCGCCCGCCTTGCGCGCCATCACGCCTATCATAAACACAGGGAAAAAGCGGGCAAGCAGCCCAAGGCCGAGATAGTCTGTGTTGGCAGCCTCGTCGCTGAAAGCCAGCGACAACGCGATGAGCGCCGCATATGCCACCACAAGCACAACAGCCTGGCCAGCAAAGCTCTTGATGCGCGCAAGCACCTGGCTCAATGGCCAGTAGAGCAAAAACAACTCGAAGAGGCACAGCGGGAACCAGTAGCCGTCTTTCCAGTAGCTGCGATACAAGTCGGGGAGGTTGTTGCTCAACGGCGACTGCAGTCCGCTATGCGGGAAATACCACACCCACAAGGGCGTGATCACCAGCATAGGCACGATGAGCTGGAGCAAGCGCTTTTTGAGGTTTGGCGCCCTAAACCCGGCCTTGTAGGTCAGGAAACCGCTCACAAAGAAGAAGATGGGCATGTGGGTTTGCTCAATCAACTTGAAGATAAACGCACGGTCGAGCCCGCGAATGCACATCGCAATCACATGACCCATGACCACCAAGAAAATCGCGACCCCTTTCATCAGGTCGAGGTAGGGAACACGCCCCCCATTTTTCACTTGCACTCCATTCATACCCACAAAGATAGCACTTTTTCCCGTCACATCCCAATTTTCCACCCAATAAAAATTGCATTTTCAATAAATTGTATATACCCTTGCACTCAATTAATTTAACCGCCATTAAATTAACCGCCGTTAAATTAATTTTAAACCACTCATTATAACACTATATATTACTAAGTTATGAGATTCTATAACCGCACTCAAGAAAACTCTTCTTAATCAAAATCCCTTTTTCCATAATTAAAATCTGTTGCTAGCTTTAACAATCTTTTATCACGACCAATTAGTGCCATTTATTTTCAAAAAAATCGAAAACTTGCTATGCTCCTTCATAAATCAAGAAAAATCAGCACGACATAAAATCAAAAATACTTCAAAATTCTAATGAACTATTTGGGGTTAATAATGGTCTGGTTTATAAATGTGCCAATCGCACTGATGGTTCTTGGGTAAGCATAGACACACTTTGTGTCCGTCTATAGAGTGCGAATGACACAAATTGCCCACACCTCTTCTTACAGCATCCCCTGCACGATGAAAACTTAGATAAAAAGCCCGGGCCCACTGGTGTGTGGGGGCCCGGGCTGTGTTATTGCGGGGTTGCGCTATTACTTGATGTCGGCGGCCTCTACGGGAACCTTCTCGCCATTGGGGCCCTCGGCAATCTTAACGCCTACGGTCTCAATCTCAAACACGAGAGTCTCATTGGGGCCAATAACCTGGTTGCCATTCTCGGCATAAGCGAGCTCGCTGGGAATAACCACCTCTACCTTCATGCCAGGCTTCATGAGCTGAATCATCTCAGAGAAGCCGGGAACAACAGCCTTGAGGTTGAATGGAACCGCCTCACCGCGGCTGCTGTCAAACTCCTTGCCGTCGATGTGCTTGCCCACATACTTGGTCATAACCACGTCGTTCTCCTTGAAGTTCTCGCCATTACCCTCGGCCAGCACCTTGTAGGCAAGGCCCGACTTGGTCTTGGTGTAACCCTCGGCAACCTTCTTGTTGAGGAATGCCTCACCAGCCTTCTTGTTCTCAATAGCCCTGGGATCGTTGGCCTTAGCCTCAGCGGCAGCACGCTCCAGGAGGGGCTCAAGAGCCATCTGCAGAGCCATCATCTGCTCGCGGGTCGCGGTCGAGTCGCTCATGAGAGCCTTCTTGAAGTGCTCCATGAAGAGCTTCTTGTTGATTTCGATGCCATACTGCTGCTTAACGCCGCCATACATGTTTGAAATCTGCATGCCAACCTGGATACCAGTCTGGAACGCCTTGCTTGTGTCTGACTTGAGGACATACTGGATGCCCTTGAGAACCTCGGCCATGTCGATGGTAGAGTCCATCTTGATTTGCTGGGCCATGCCGTTGCCATAGAGGTCGCCAAACGACATACTCACTGAATCGGCGAGTGCGCTTTCTCCTTTAGCGGCACCCTTCTCGTTGCAAGCCACCATGCCAAAAGCGCAGACAGCTACAAGAGCGATAGAAAAAATCTTTTTCATTTCTTTGTTCTATAAAATTTGTGTTTATTGTTTTGTGTTATCTGATTCTTTACTTGCCATCGCCGCTGCGCTGCACCTTGATGAGCTGCACGTCGAAGATAAGAGTCGAGTTGGGCTGGATGGGACCAGTGCCATAGGTGCCGTAGGCCAGCTCACTGGGGATGAAGAAACGATAGGCCGAGCCCTCGCTCATGAGCTGCAGGCCCTCAACCCATCCGGGAATCACCTGACCCACCGCAAAGGTGGCGGGCTCGCCGCGCTGCTCGCTGCTGTCAAATACTGTGCCATCGATCAGGCGGCCAGTGTAATGAACTGTCACAGCGTCACTCGCCTTGGGCTTGATGCCCTCGCCTTCCTTAACCACTATATACTGCAGGCCGCTCTCGGTGATTTTAACGGCGGGATCCTTGGCGTTTTCCTCAAGGAACTTCTTGCCAGCCTCGGCATTGTTCTTCTTGGTCTCCTCCTCAAGCGCGGTGAAATAGTCGGTCACGACCTTCTTGGCCTCCTCAAACGACATGAGCTTCTCCTCGTTGTTGTAAACTGCCTTAAGGGCGGCGGCAAAGTCATCCGCGTTAATCGAGTGGATGCCTGTGCCCATGAAATTTTGGGCCATGCTAAGACCCAGTGCATAACTTAATTTGTCCATTTATACTTTTTCTCTTGTTTTTCAATTCCAGACTGCAAAGTTACTGCAAGTTGACAACATAGCAAAATAAAACACACCAAATAAAGGTTAAAACCACCCCAACTTTAATTTCACATTTCATAATATTTAGTTGTGATGGTTGGCATATTGCTATGTTTCAACTTATAACGTCAAGAATTTACAAAATGTTCAGTCTGTTGAACAAAAATGTTCAGTCAATCGCACAAAAATGTTCAATCATGCTGAAAAGTTATATAGTTGCCTAAAGAGAAGAGTTTAGAGTTTAGAGTTTATTGTTTTTAAAGTTTATAGTTTATGGTTTATTGTTTATAGGGATTTCGAGAACTCGAAAATTCAAGATTTCGGCAAAAAACTTGATAAACTTGATAAACTTGATGAACTTGATAAACTTGCGGCGCAGCCGCTACTTGACAAACCAAGCTATCGGTGTTGCGAGACGAGGCGGATGGTGCCGTCGGGGTTGTAGTAGAGCTTGTCGACACATATCGAGCGCAGCTCGTTGCGGTGGCTCAAGTCGCTGTTGTGATAGAAAAGGAACCACTCGCCCTTATACTCGACAATGCTGCCGTGACTCATCGCGCAGCTGGTGGCAGCGAGAATGATGCCCTTGTAGGTCCACGGTCCTAACGGACTGTCACCCATGCAGTAAACCATACGGTTGGCACCATCGAAATTGTCGGCATAACTCAGGTAGTACTTGCCGTTGTACTTATGCACCCACGCTCCCTCGTGGAAATCGTGCAGACCTTGCATATCGGTTATCTCGCCGTCGAGCTCCACCATGTTTTCCTTGAGTTTGCCGCCGTAGCAATGTCCTCGGCCACTGTAGTAGATATAGGCTTGCCCGTCGTCGTCGATAAACACCGCCGGGTCAATCATGTCCCATCCACCCATGCCTGGAATGGGCTGGTCAAGCACCGTGAAGCCACGGTCGGGATAGTTGCTCACCGCCACACCGATTTTCCACGACGAGCTCACATAGGTCTCGCTGGGATGCGGGAAATAGAAGTAGTATTTCCCATTCCTATAGGCACAATCAGGAGCCCACATCCATCCACCCTCGGGCCTCCCCCACTTCACCATGTCGCTATTGACGATTTCGCCGTGGTCTTTCCAGTTTTTCATATCGTCGGTCGAGAACACGTGGTATTTATCCATCAGGTCACAACCTTTGGGCGGGTAAATGTCGTGAGAGGCATAGACATAGAGGCGGCCGTCGGGCCACACATGCGCCGAGGGGTCGGCAGTGTACATGTGGGTTATGAACGGGTTGGCTCCCAGCTCAAGGAGCTTGGTTTGGCGGCACGATGTTGCCAGCGTCACTACACTAACACATATAATGAGATAAAGAGATAGAGATTTCATCATTCGCTAATTTTTGGCAAAGTTAATCCTATTAGTGCATTATTCATGTCACGATCGTAGCAAAATTTAGCAAGACTTTAGGGTAATCGGGTATTTTGTGGTAACTTTGCAGTGAAAATGGAACGACAAAAGACTGTTTACTTTGAAACACTGGGATGCAAACTCAACTTCTCGGAGACAGCAACCCTGCAACAACTGCTCGCACAAGCCGGCATCGTCACCGCCAGCCAAGGGCAGACGCCCGACGTGTGCGTGCTCAACACCTGCAGCGTGACCGAACTCGCCGACAAGAAAGGCCGCCAACGCATACGCAGCCTCGTCAAGCGATACCCCCATGCACTTGTCGTCGTCACCGGGTGCTACGCGCAGCTCAAGAGCAGCGAGATAGCAGCCATCCCCGGCGTGCACATCGTGCTGGGCAACGAGCAGAAGGCCGACATAGTGAAATATGTGACGCAATGGCTCGGCGACCACCAGTCGGTCGAGGCCGTTACGCCCACACGCGACATACGCCGCTTCAACCCCTCGTGCGAGTGTGGCGACCGCACCCGATACTGGCTCAAGGTGCAAGACGGCTGCGACTACTACTGCAGCTACTGTACCATACCTATGGCACGCGGACGCAGCCGCAGCGGCACAATCGAGAGCCTTGTGGCTCAGGCACAAGAGGTGGCGAGCCGTGGCGGCAAGGAAATCGTCATCACCGGCGTCAACATTGGCGACTTTGGCAAAAACACTGGCGAGCGTTTCATTGACCTTATCAAGGCATTCGACGCCATCGAGGGAATAGAGCGCTACCGCATCTCGTCAATCGAGCCCGACCTGCTCACCGACGAGGTAATTGAGTTCTGCGCACAGTCGCGCGCCTTCATGCCCCATTTCCACATTCCGCTGCAGTGCGGCAACGACGAGGTGCTCCACCTCATGCGACGCCACTACGACCGCGCCCTTTTTGAGCAGAAGGTGAGACGCTGCAAGGAGCTTATGCCACACTGCTTTATCGGCGTGGACGTGATGGTGGGCAGCCGCGGCGAGACGCCCGAGTGCTTCGACGACAGCTACAACTTCATCGCCTCGCTCGACTTGCAGCACCTGCACGTGTTCCCCTACAGCGAGCGTCCGGGCACAATGGCGCTGCGCATCCCTTATGTAGTGAGCCAGGCCGAGAAGCAGGCACGCACCCAGCGCATGATTGAACTTAGCGACCGCAAACAGCGCGAGTTTATCAAGCGATATCTGGGCGCCGTGCGCCCCGTTCTATTTGAAGCGCCCCACGGCGACGGCCCCATGCTGGGCTTCACCGACAACTACATACGCGTCGCCGTGCCACACGAGCCCCTGCTGGTCAACACCGTGGCTATGGCACGCCTCGACACGTTAAACAGTGACCTAACAGTCAATGGATCACTGGTGTAATGTTTAATGTTTATTGTTTAGAGTTTATTGTTTAGGGTTTAGGGTTTAGGGTTTAGGGTTTATAGTTTATTGTTTAGGGGTTATTGTTTAGGGGTTATAGAGGGAGATCTTGAGGTTTTAAAAGAGAAATAGATAGTTTTTGCTGAATGAAGAAGGTTGCAGTAATAATTTTGAACTGGAACGGGGCGGCGCTGCTGCGCAAATACCTGCCAAGCGTGGTGCAAAACACCAACCCCGACATCGCACAGGTGGTGGTGGCCGATAACGGCAGCACCGATGAGAGCCTTGCCGTTCTTAAGCAGGAGTTCCCGTCGGTCAGGGTAATAGCACTTGACCAAAACTACGGCTTTGCCGAGGGCTATAACCGCGCCATCGCCGTCACCGAGAATGATTACACCGTGCTGCTCAACAGTGACGTGCGCACACCCGAGCACTGGCTCGACCCTATGCTCGACTACATGGAGGCACACCCCGAAGTGGGCGCCGTGCAGCCCAAACTACTGCACGATGGCGTTGACGGTGAGATGTTTGACTATGCCGGAGCCGCTGGCGGATATATCGACTGCCACGGCTATCCCTATTGCCGCGGACGCATCTTCGACAGCGTGGAAATGGACAACGGGCAGTACGACGGCGAGCCGCGCAGTATCGTGTGGGCGAGCGGAGCGTGCTTGATGTGCCGCACCCAACTCTACCGCGAGGTGGGCGGCCTCGACAAAGACTTTTTTGCCCACATGGAGGAGATTGACCTGTGCTGGCGCATCATCCTGAGCGGCAGCACTGTGATGATGCTTCCCACGAGCCGCGTCTATCATCTGGGCGGCGCCAGCCTGGCATACGGCAACCCGCGCAAGACCTATCTCAACTTCCGCAACAACCTGCTACTGCTGCACAAAAACCTGCCCAAGAGCGAGGGCAAGCGACTTCTCATCGTGCGACGACTGCTCGACACGCTGGCATGGGGTATGGCGATTGCCAAGTTCCACTGGGGCGACGCGCGCGCCATTATCAAGGCGCACGCCGACTTCCGCAAGATGCGCCGCAACTACACCCAGCATCCCAGCCGCAACCTTCTCAAGGAGATGCCCGAGTGCAAGTGCAACATTGTCACCGACTACTATCTGCGCCGACGCAAAGTGTTCTAAACATTTGGAAAATTGGCAGTATTTCACTAAATTTGCCATTGAAAGCAAAGCATGCTATGAAATGGCCGTTATCTCTTAAAATCGGTGCGGGCACTCTGTCCACCATATTGGTGGCAGCGGCTGCAGCGTGGGGATGGTCGCAGTGGCGAAAGGCACGCCTCGCAGCCACCCACGCCGTGGTGCTTTACGACACCACCAGCCTGCGTTCGGGCGACCTGCTATTTCGCAACGGGCTGGGCAACGAGAGCCTGCTGGTGACCACCACGAGCAATGGCAACTACTCGCACGTGGGCATCGCCTGCGCCACACCGCAGGGATGGCACGTCGTCCACGCAGTGCCCAGCGAGGCGCCTGTGGGCGAGCCCGACCTGCTCAAGAGCGAGCCCATAGCAGTTTTCTACGATCCCGGCAGGGCAATGGCGGGCGGCACGGCGAGGGTGCGGTGCAGCGACAGCATCGCCATGGCGGCAACACTGGCGGCGCTCGACAAGGTGGCGCAGCGCGTGGCGTTTGACGACGACTACGACACAGGCGACACCACGCGACTCTATTGCACCGAGCTCGTTCAGCTGGCCTATATGCGCCAAGGCATCGACCTTGCCCAAGGCAAATACTTCCACGCCACCGGCTTCAGCACCTCGGGCCACATCGTCTTTCCCGAGCACCTGTGGCAGTCGTCGCATCTCGAAAGCAAGCGTGAGTTACCTGTTAAGATTGAAACCAACTAATATATTATTAACCAATTAAACAATTTGCACAATGAAAAAAGTAATTTTAGCACTCATTATGGTTGTTGGCGCCATGCTCGCCTTCACTTCTTGCGACAAAGAAAGCCCCACCAAGGTTGTCAAGACCTACCATGACGCTTTGGTAGCACAGGACTTCAAGGCCGCCATGGACTGCCTGTGCTCAAAAGACGGACAACCCCTCTCTAAAGAGAAAAAAGACAACTTCGCCGCAATGATGGAAGAAAAAGCCAAGAAGGAGGACACCAAAGGCAACATGATTGCCAGCTATGAGGTGATAGAGGAGAAAGTCGCCGAGGACGGCAAAACCGCTACCGTGACAGTTAAGACAAAAACAGTCAAAGGTTTAGAGAAAACCGACAAGCTGAACTGCATCCTCACCGACGGCAAGTGGTATATCAACTCTAACAAGTAAGCTCTCAACTTACAACAGCCCCCTAAAGGAAAAGTGCGACACCTCAACCTGGTGTCGCACTTTCTGTTTTGTGGAAAAGGGGGTTATCGGCGAGTGTTTTGCTGCTGGTAGTCGCGATAGCGGTCGCCGCTGTAGATATTGTTGATGAAGCCGTTGGAGTTAAACTCGTCTTCCTCCTCATCGTCGTTTTGGCCCTTCTTCTTGTTCTTGTTGCGACGCTGCTCAATCTTGTTCTTACTCTCCTCAGGACGATTCTTCAGCAACTCGGGCTGCTTCTGCAAGTCGAGCGCAGTCGCATAGATGTCCCAAGTCTCCTCCACATCCCAGTTTCGGCGCAATTTCAGCCGCTTGGGATAGTAGTAGACCTCCTCGGGCTGGAGGTGCTGGGCATAGTTGCCCGTATCCCACTCGCCGTTGTCGTTGGCGTCGAGCACCAGTCGCAAGTAGTAATTGCTGGGCAACACATTCTCAAATTCGGCCCTGCCGCCACCGACCGTTGAGCGGCGCACCACCTTGTCGCTTGTGTCGAGCATCTCGATAAAGGCGTGGTCGGGCACGTTGACTTTCACCACCAAGTTGGCATACTGCTCATAACCCTTGATGTTGAAGTCCATCTTTATGGGGTCGTTGTAGATGCCATAGATTGAGCGAATGGCCAGTGAGTCAATGGTTATGCGATAGGCCGAGTCGGGCTCAAAGGTCATGGGCAGCATGTAGCGCAGCACGCTGCACGAGTCGGCGGGGCACAGTGCCGGCACGCCCGTCTGCTCAATCCACAGCGAGTCGCGCCTCATTTCCAGATGCACCCCTCCCGGGTCGATGCTGTCGATGGGCGTGGGGAAGTTGACGAAGAGGGTGTCGTAGATCTCAAACGACCCGCTCTTGGCAAACTTCACATCCAACTTGGGAATATTAGGTTTGTCATAGTCGGCGAGAAACTTCTCGTCCTCAGGGTCGATTTCCTTGCCCTTATCAAGTTTCTCGCGCAACGACTTGGCGCGCTTGGCACGCTCCTCGCGGTCTTTCTTCTCCTGAGCCTCGGCCTTGAGCTGGGAGCCCGTTTTGCGATAGGCAAAGGTGATGGTGTCGGTGGTGAGCGAGAGGTTGTCGGTCGAGTCGGTGCGCAGGTAGTCCATTGCCACCACGATGCTGTCGCTCTTGATGAGTGCCGAGTCCTTCACCCAGTAGAACAGCGAGTCGTTGCGTGGGGTGCGCTCCAGCACATACCAGTCGTCGCCCTCGTACTCGGGCTTGAGCAGGCGCATCGTGGGCAGTTGCGGACTGCGTGTCGACAGCAGCACGTGCAGTCGCGATGGCGACGGGCGGGAGGTGGTTTTGCGATAAAGCGAGTGGAAGTCCTCGTTAAACATCATGAGCAGCACATTGTTGGGCAAAAACTGCGTGTGTGTGCCTTGAATCACCGTGTCTACCTTATTGTCATAGGTAAACACCGTGTCCATCGACTCATATTGGGTTGCCGTGGGCACGATTATCTCGTCAAGGAACGCAATGTCCTCGGTGCGAGCCATGCGATAGTCGCCGTCCATGTCGTTAAGCCCAAACACGTGGTAACGCCCTGGCTTGAGGTTGCGCAGGGTGAACTGGCCGCGGTCGTTGGTGCGCGATATGCGCTCCAGCGGGATTTTGGTGAATGCAGTGTCGTCGAGGCAACTGTGCAGGCCCACGATGACGTGCTGCATGGGCTCCAGGTCGCGAGCACGCAACATGATGCCCGACACCTCCAGCGTATCGATGTCGTCGCCCGTCGAGAACGCGAATGCGAAGCCGTCGAGCGGGTTTCCCTCGTTGTTGTCCTCAATAGCGTTGGAGAAATCCACGCAATAGGTCGTGTTGGGTTTCATCTCGTCGCGAAACTCGATGGTCACCTTCTTGCCCAGCGACTTGATGATGGGCTGCTCCTTCTGCACGGGCGACACGCTCACCTTCTTCTGCTGGTCTTTGATGTTGACTATCTCATCAAAAACAATCTCGGCCTTGTTGCCCTTGACGTTGATAGCGCCCTGGGCTGGCGATGACTTGACAAAGACCGGGGGCGTAAAGTCCATGGGGCCGCCCTCAGGCGAACCGATATTGGCGCATGAGTGGAGCGAGAGCCCCATCACAGCCATCATCACTATGTGCAAAAAGCGCTGTAGCGCCGGTGTGAAACAGTTCAAAGTCGCTGTAATATTTTCAAAATCATGTTCTATTCTTTTCTTGACGCACACGCCCTACCCTACACCACGTTCTCGGGCTTGCCTTGCACCCATGCCACCACGTTGTCGATGATGACGCGCATCATGCGCTCGCGCGCCTCGTGTGTCGCCCAGCCCACATGGGGCGTGAAGAAGCAGTTGCGGGCGGTGAGCAGCGGGTTGTCGTGAGCCGGCGGCTCGTCAATCATCACGTCGAGCGCTGCCGCCATGATGACGCCGTCGTTAAGAGCTTGGGCCAGTGCCTGCTCATCGATGAGCAGGCCGCGGGCAGTGTTGATGAGCATCGCCGTGGGCTTCATGAGTGCCAAACGGCGGGCGTCGACCATGCCCTTGTTGGTGGGCGTGAGTGGACAGTGCAGCGACACGACATCGCTGGTGGCAAACACCTGGTCAAGGTCGCTGGTGGCAGTTACGCCCCCGGGCATCAGCTCTTGCGGCTTGGAGGTGTAGGCCATGACGGTCATGCCCAGCGCCAGCGCGATGTGGGCCACCGCCGAGCCTATCTGCCCCATGCCCACGATGCCCATCTGCTTGCCCGCCATCTCTATGAGCGGGGTGTCGCTGTAGCAAAAGTCCTTGCTGTCGCTCCATCGGCCCGCGCGGCACTGACGGGTGTAATGCCCTGTGCGACAGGCAAAGTTGAGCATGTGTGCGATAGCCATCTGCGCCACCGAGCGGGTGCTGTAGGCTGGCACATTGGTCACCACGATGCCATGCTCGTGAGCAGCCTCCACGTCGATATTGTTATATCCTGTGCCCATCTCGCCCAGATATTTGAGGCGCGGCAACTGGGCAATAATTTCGCGCGTGATGCTCAGTTTGTTGACGAGCACAGCGTCGGCGTCGATGCAGCGGGGCACGATTTCGTTAACGGCCGAGCGGTTATACACCTCGCAATCGCCCACATTTCTCAGTTCCTCCCACGACAGGTCGCCTGGATTGCCGGGATAGCCATCAAGCACTACGATTTTCATTGCTTGTCGTTGTTGTCGTTGCGTATTGGAATCTGGCGGTTGATGCTTTGTTCCAGCGAGATAAGTGTCTCGGTGGCCATCACGCCTGGGATGTGCTGAATCTTGTCGTTGAGCAGCTCCATGAGGTGCTGGTTGTCGCGAGCATAGAGCTTGATGAGCATCGTGTAGGAGCCTGTAGTGAAATGGCACTCGACAACTTCGCGTATCTTCTCAAGTTCGGGCACCACATCACGATACATCGAGCCCTTTTGCAGCTGGATGCCTATGTAGGTGCAGGTGGCCCAGCCCAGCGCCTTGGGGTTGACGTTGTAGCCCGAGCCGGTGATGACTCCGGTCTCAATCATGCGCTGGATGCGCTGATGTATCGCCGCGCGCGACACGTTGCAGTCAACGGCCACGTCCTTCGACGGGGTGCGGGCATTCTTCATGATGATGCCCAAAATCTTTTTATCAAGATTATCTATCTTTTCCATAATGCGTTAGAGGTATTTATCGCCAAACTTCTCCTTGATTTCGTTTACATAGAGGCGTATCTTCTGCTCCTTGCTCTTGGGCACGATGAGCAGCGCGTCGTTGACATCGGCAACAATATAGTCGTTGAGACCGTCAACCACCACAATCTTGTCGCCATGGGTCTTGATGATATTGTTGGAGGCGTTGTAGCACATCACGTTGCTGCCCAATGTGGCATTGCCCGCGTCGCCATGCTCGCTGTTGTCGTAGAGCGAGCCCCATGTGCCCAGATCGTTCCACCCATAGTCAACGCACTCGACATAGACATTGGGCGCTTTCTCCATCACCGCAAAGTCGATCGACACGTTGCGGCAACTCGAGTAACGCTCGTTGATGTATGTCTGCTCGACGGCGGTGCCCATCACGTGCTTGCCAGCATCGAAGATTGCGGCAATGTCGGCGGCATGGGTGGTGATGGCGTCAATGATGGTGTCGGCGCTCCAGAAAAACATACCCGAGTTCCAGAAAAACTCGCCGCTCTCGAGGAAAACGCGCGCCAACTCTACGTTGGGCTTCTCGGTAAAGGTCTTCACCTCCATGATATCGGGGCAAATCATATCGCCCACCTGGATATAGCCGTAGCCCGTCTCGGGCCGGTTGGGCTTGATGCCCATCGTGAGGATGGCGCTGCGACTGGCGATGAAGTCAAAGGCCTTGTTCACACACTCGCGATACTCGTCGATCATGAGGATGAGGTGATCGCTGGGTGCCACCATAATCTGCGCGTCGGGGTTGAGGGCCTTGATGTGCCACGCAGCCCAGGCGATGCACGGCGCCGTGTTGCGACGCGCTGGCTCAAGCAAGATCTGCTCGGGCTTGAGCTGCGGCAACTGCTCGGCGATGATGCCGGCATACTGCGCATTGGTGAGCATGATGATATTCTCGTCGGGCACTAAGCCCTTTATGCGGTCAACTGTCATTTGCAACAGGCTGCGACCAGTGCCAAAGAAGTCGATAAACTGCTTGGGCATGTTGGCGCGGCTGTAGGGCCAGAAACGGCTTCCCACGCCGCCGCACATTATCACACAATAGCGATTGTTGTTCATAGTGTCTTAGTTTTTTATTTATGGTATGGTTTATGATTATCACTCACTTATGCGAAAACCGCCCCACACAATCACCAGCAGCACAATCAGCTGCGCCACAATGATGCAATAGCCCACCACGCGAGTGCGTAGGCTGGCTGGCTCCGAGCCCCACTTGCGCTCGCGATAGTAGGTGGGATAGACCGGAGTCCACTGCGACGGCTGGGGCTGAACGACTGGCTGGGCGACTGGCTGCGGCTCGGGGGTCACAGACACAGGTGCGGGTTTCAGTGACTCGGGAGCAACGCCTTCGTCGCAACGCGGCTCAGTGGGGGCCGACAGGCGGATGCCGCAATAGGGGCAAAACCTGATGCCACCAGGCAACGGCTTGCCGCACTCGGGGCAAAAACTGTAGGCCTCGGGGTCCTTGGCGGGTAGCGTCGGCTCGCCAGCCTTCATGCGCGAGTGCCCCTGCCGGCTGGCATTGACGATGTTACCATCCATGTCGAAGAATGCCAGGCATTGCGGACACACCGCAACGCCACCGCGCATCGACAGTTCCTCGCTGGAAACCACGACCTTTTTTTTGCATCGGGGACAAGTCTTCTCCATAATTATTGCAAATATAGCACTTTTACACCAAACACACAAAATTTCCACCATTTTTCCTCCATTTCCCTTGCATTTTGCCATCCCACCCTTGCTTTGACTTTGACTCTGACGTTGGCCTTGACTTTAACCCTTCAACAAGGCTGATTTCCCCACAAAATTGCAAAAAGTGTAATTTTCAACCCCAAAAAAACTGCAAAAAATGTAATTTTTGCTTGCACATTTTCTGCAAAAAGTGTAATTTTGCAGGGTGGAAATTCTGCAAAAAGTGTAATTTTTAAATTTACCACATTGATAATATGCTGTTTAGAAAAATTGGTTTAGAGATAGAAAACCACTTGCGTTCAACGAGCGACAAAATTCTTGTTGTTGAGGGTGCTCGACAAGTGGGCAAATCTTATATTATAAGAGAGATAGGCCGACGCCTGTTTCCCAATTTTGTTGAGTTGAATTTTGTAAAAGACGATGAAACCCAACAACTTTTCAAGGAAATTCGCAGCATTGAGGATTTTTATCTAAGGCTTAGCATGATAGCCAACAGCCAGTTGGGTAATCGCGACAACACATTAGTGTTCTTTGATGAGATACAGCACTATCCTCAATTTCTGACACTTCTCAAGTTCTTGCGCGAGGATGGGCGTTTCAGGTACATAGCCAGCGGCAGCATGCTGGGGATAGCGCTTAGGAAGACCACATCAATTCCTATAGGCAGCATCTTGATAAAGAGAATGTTCCAGCTTGATTTTGAGGAATTTCTGATTGCCAATGGCATGGGCACTGAGGCTATCGACCACATGAAGGGATGCTATTATGACAAGCAAAGCTTGCCCAAAGACATGCACAACCTTGTGATGGACCATTTCCGCAAGTATTTGTTGGTGGGAGGCATGCCCGATGCCGTGAATGAATACCTATCGTCGCATAACATTGTGAATGTGCGGGCGGTACATGCCGATATTCACAGGATGTATAAGGACGATGCCTCTAAATATGAGCAGTCGAGAAGCCGCAAGCTCCTTGTGCAGCGCATTTATGACATGATTCCGTCGCAAATGGAAAATAAGAAGAAGCGCATTGTGGCAAGTGCCATAAGAGGTCAAAAGGGCGACCGTTTCAGCTGGTATGCCGAGGAGTTTGAATATTTGATTTCATCGGGAATCTCACTGAGTGTCAATGCTATTTCCAATCCCGTTTACCCATTGTGTGAGTCGGTTCATAAAAACTTGCTTAAACTTTATCTAAACGATGTCGGAATACTCACATGGCAGCTTTATGACATAGACCTTATGCCTGTGCTGAACGACCAGCTCAGCATCAACCTGGGCGCAGTGTATGAGAGTGCTGTTGCACAAGAACTCAAGGCGCATGGTCACAATCTGTTTTATTACGACAACAACCGGCGTGGCGAGGTCGATTATCTTATTGATGATAAGATGGAGGCTTCTGTTCTGCCTGTTGAGGTAAAATCGGGCAAAGACTATATGTCTCACAGGTCTTTGTCAAGGTTGGTCGATGTTCCCGACTACGGCATTAAGTCGGCAATTGTGCTGCACAGCGACCGCGATGTGAAAAGTGATGGGAAAATCACATATATGCCTATCTATAATGTCATGTTTATAGGCTCAAGCAGGCGGCTTGACAACAAGGAAAAAATCATTTTTTAGGCTACAACCCAAAATTACACACTTTTAAAAGAAAAAAAGCGTGGCGCCCGGTGATGGGGGAGCGCCACGCTTGGTTTTTATGGGCTAACCTTGCGGCAGGGCCGCGGGGTTAGCGTGAGTGAGGAGGATTAACGGAGTGTCCACTGCGAGATTGCGACGGGAGCAACCTTGTCGCCGCGAGTGCCATGGAGAATCCACACATAGCCACGGCCGATGGTCTCGGTCCAGTAGTCGGTAAACTCGGCCTCGGCGCCAGTGCTCTTGGTGTACTTCATGCGTCCAAGTTCTTTACCACTTGCGTCTATCATAACGAGGTCAAGGTTGATGCGCTGCGAGCCGCTTGAGTTGAATGTGGTCTTGTGCAGCGGCGGAGTGAGCCACTCGGTAGCCTCGCCAAAGGCAACAGGCTTGCCCCAAGGCTCATATTCCTTGCTTTGGTCGTTCTGGATGCGCAGCTGCAGCTTGTAGTCGGGACGCTGGAGAGGAGTCTCCCACATCATGTTAACCAGTCGCACTGCGAAGTACTCGGCAGTGTTGGTGGTTACGAGCAGAGGAATTGTTCCGCTGTCGATAACGATGGGATCCTTGTCATACTCAGGCACATAAACCTGATACTTGTGGCCAGCCTCAACGGTGAACTTCTTGTCATAAACTACGGTGCCGTCCTTGAGCAAGAGCTTCAGGGCATTTTCGCCAGCCTTTACGGTGTAGAACAGGCCAGTTGAGCCACCAGGGGTGCCGTTGTAGTTAGAGATGAGGGCGGCGCCGTTGTTGTAGATGCTGTCGGTTCCCAGCACCATAGTGTAGATATAGTTGGCGGCAGCGCTTGCTACGGGTGTCTCATAGAGGATTTGCACCTGAGCCTGTTGCTGGGTGACAATATCCCATGGTCCTTCAACCTCTTTTTTGTCGCAAGATGTCAGCACAAGTGCCGCCATTCCCGCAATCATTAAATATTTGATACCTTTCATAATTGGTGTTGTTTTAATCATTGTGATACTCTAAATTACTTTAACTCGGTGGGCTGGTCGCCGGGATAAGCAAACCATGGCATAGAGCACTGGTAGTTGTCGGCAATACCCGAGATGGGCTTGAGGACTCTGAGGCTGGGCACGTTCCACATATACTCAGAGTTGTAGCGCGGACGGATGCGGAAGCAGGGCGAGCCACCGTTGTTCTTGTTGTAGGCGCTCTTGCGTCCCTGTACCTGTGCCGGAGCCAGATAGTAGCCCTTGAACACCTTGGTGGGGTCGCTGTCCTTCTTCATGTTGATGGTCTCAAGATCCCAGCCGTTGCCGCTGTGGGGATATTCGCCAGTGTACTCGATGTCGTACTTGTACTTGCGCTGGTCAACCCATGCCTCGAGAGCGCCCCAGGGGAAGAGGCAAGCAAACTTCTGCATCATGATGTGCGAGAGGGTGAAGTTGGCCTCGCTCAGGCCGTTAACAAACGGGCCATCGATATATTCCTGTGCCAGTGCGTTGAAGGTGGCCTTGTCGGTCACATCACC
>JABUUJ010000013.1:0-4465 GCA_021443235.1 Muribaculaceae bacterium | reverse complement strand
TGCCGCTGAACTCGACGAACTTGCCAGCCAGGATGTGGCTTGCGCAGAACTCCTCGTCGGCAGCAACAGCCTTTTTCCAAGTATTAAAGGCTGCGCTCTTGTCGCCGGCTACAAACTGAGCCTCGGCAAGGCAGAACAGAACCTCGGCATAGGTCGAGAGGATGTAGGGAGCGTTGTCGTCATAGATCCAGCGTCCCGTACCGGCGGTGTTGCTGTTGATGCCCAGCGTGAGCGAGCGGTTGGTGTTGTAGAGTGTGGGAACGGTAGCATCGTCCACGCCTTCGGGGTCACACTTGCTGTTGTTGAGCAGCGAGCTGGTGGTTCCGGTGAAAGTACCGCCATTGAACACATATTTCTTGAGCGCGTCCTTGTCGGTGCAGATAGCGTCGGCCTGTTTCATCCAGCTCTTGGTGCCGAACTTCACGAGAGGACGGGGATCGAAGTGACCAACCTCCTCAAGGGTGTCGCAAATAATCTGATTCTCGTCGATGACATAGCGCATGTTGGCGGTTTCCTGATCGTCAACAGGAATCCAGTTGCCGCTCTCGTCATACAGGGGCACGCGGCCGGTCATGATCTCAACGGCCCACTCGTGAGGCCAGTAAACGGTGGTGAGGTTGCCACGGTAAACGCCCCAGAAGTTGTTGTAAGCGCTGTAGGCGGCTGCGTCGCTACCGCCAGCGATCTTGAGCTCGGCGTTGTCGCCATTGCTGCCAAACGCCTTGCTGGCTGCCTCAACGAGCTCGTTGTAGTACTTAGCCTTGAAGTCGCTCTTCTGAGTGAGCGATGCGAGGTTGCGCACAATCACTGCATAGGCAAACTTTTTCCACTTGTCCTTGTCGCCACCATAGATGTAGTCGTTGGCCGAAATCTTGGTGCCATAGTTGGTCTTGTCTTCCTTCTCAAGAAGCTCGATGGCGGTGCGAGCCCACTGGCGAACTTGCTCGTAGATGGCATCCTGGTAGTCGTACTCGTGCGACAGAAGGCCGGGAACGAAAGCCTGAGTCATAGGCAACTCGGCGTGATACTTGGTCATCATGTCCCATGAGAAAGCCTTCATGGCATAGCCAATACCTGCGAGAGTCCAGTTCTCGGCCTCAAGGCTCTGGTTAATCATGTTCTCCAGGTTCATGCCCTGGTTCCAGTAAACCATGCGCCACAGCTCGCCGCCGGCGTCGCTACCAGTGCTGTAGTAGTGGCTTGCGAAGGTGGTGTAGCTGCTGGTGCCAAACATCTGCGACAGAGGTCCGGCAGCGCGGATATCGTAATAGATGCCGAAGTATTCCTGCTCAATACCGGCGAGGTAGAGATAGGCGTCGACATAGTCGGGGGCATCGGTGTTCTGGTTAACGTCGAGGTAGTCTTTGCAACCGGTTGTTGCAATTCCTGCTACGGCTAATGCGAGAAGCATTAATATTTTATTGAATTTCTTCATTGTTTCTGAATTTTATAATGTGAAACATTGACTTTCTTAGAATGTTACGCTCAAACCGAAGGTGAATGTGCGGGGGCTGGGCAGTGACCAGCAGTCATAGCCTTCGCCGCCAACACCACCAGCAGCAGCCGACATCACGTTACCCACTACGTCATAACCAGTGTAGTTGGTGAGGGTGAACAGGTCGTTGGCAGCAACATAAACCTGTGCGCGAGAGATAAAGCCGCGGGTCTTCTTGCTGAGCCAAGTCGAGGGAAGATTGTAGTTGAGGCGGAGCTCCTGCAATCGCAGGTAGTTAATCTTCTTCTGTACCCAGAGCTCATCATAGTCGTCAACCCATGTCGAAGCCGAACCAGTAGTGGTCTGGATGGCGATGGTGTTGTAGTTGCGCTCGGTGGGGTGGTTCTCGTTGCCGTCTTTCAGGACGCCGTTGAATATATAGCTCTCGGCGTGCTCGCGGAACTGAACCGAGTAGTCGCTGAAACCACGGTTCATCATCTCGCGTGCAGTACCGTTAACCATTGTGGCGTGGATGCGGCCGCTGAACATTGCGCTCAGGCGGAAGTTCTTCCACGAAAGGGCGGTAGTGATACCGAAGCGCAGCTTAGGCTCGCGGTCGCCAAGCACCGACCATGCCGAGCTTACGTAAGGCATACCAGTGGTGGGGTTGATGAGAACCTCGCCGTAGTCGTTGCGCTCAAACGCGCGACCAGTGATGGTGGTAATGGGATATCCACGCATGATACCGTTGCGGATGTTACCCGAGTTCCAGGTATAGGCGTCGTAGTACTCGCTGAGGTTCTCGGGCAGGTAGGTAACCTTAGAGGTGGTGTGCGATGCGTTCACGCCCACATTCCAAGTCCAGTCGTGAGTCTTGATGATGTCAACATCAACATGTGCCTCCCAGCCCTTGGTCTCAAACGAGCCCACGTTCATGTTGTTGAGCACGAAACCGGTTGCATAAGACATACGGAAACCGTTCACAATCTGATCCTCGCACTTGGTCTGGAAGTAGGTGAAGTCGGCGTTAACGCGGTTGTCCCACAGGCGTGCCTCAATACCAACCTCCCACGAGGTGTTCATCTCGGGCTTGAGCGACAGGTTAGGACCAGTGTAGCCATACTTGTAACCACCGCCGGTGAGGCCGGTTGCCTCGAGCTCGGGGCTGATTGAGAGGGGCTTGGCGTCCTTACCGACCTTAGCATAAGAACCGCGGAGCTTCAGGTAGTTGAGCACTGAGTTGTTCTTGAGCGGAGTGAGCTCGGTGAGTACCCACGAGAGCTCAACTGCGGGATAGAAGTAGTGGTTGTTGTTGGTGGGCAGTGTCGATGACCAGTCGTTACGGAAACGGAATGTGGCAAATGCCATGTTGTTGAAGCCATACTCAAACTGTCCCGAAACACCGAGCACGCGGCGCTTGGTGTTGCGCTTCTTAGAAACAACAGTCGAGGGATCGCAGTTGTTGATTGAGTAGAAATCGAGCAGCTGGAAGTTAGAGCCATAAGAAGCAAGACTGGTCACGCCGTTCTCCACGCTGTGGAAACCGAGCTGTGCACCCACTGTGTGCTTGCCGAAGGTGTTGTTGTAGCCAGCGAGAATGTTGATGGTGGGGTCGCTGGTGTTGTACTTAGAGATGTTGTAGGTACCGCCCTTGGTGGCTGTCTGGTTCGACGAGCAGTAGAACGGGTGGTTACCATACTCATATTGAGAAGTCGAAACGTCCCAGCCAAACTGGCCGCGGATGTAAACACCCTCATAGGGAGTGATGTTGACGTTCATCGCAGCAATCATGTGGTCGGTCTGGTCCTTGTTCAAGCCCTTGTACATCTTGTAGAGGGGGTTGAGCAGGTCGGTGTCGGTGTAGTGCTCCGGATACTTCATGTGAAGGCCGTCCTCGGCGAGATACTCGGCCATGTTGTCGACGTGCGGCCACAAGTAGGTGCGGTAGAGCGGGCCGGCGGTGAAGCGGTCCACCTTGTTGTTGGTGAGGTGGATATACTGCATCGAGCCTTCAAACTGGAGCCACTTGGTTGCCTGAGCCTTACCAGCAACGGTAACGGTCTTGCGGTTGAGATTAGTGGTCTTGATCACACCGTCCTGATCCATGAACGAGGCGCTGGCGCGCACGCTCATTTTCTCGTTACCTGCCTGCACGCTGATGTTGTGCTTCTGGAGGAAACCGGTCTGGAGGATGGCCTTGGTGTTGTCGTAGGTGGGAAGCTCGCCGGTAAACGGACCGCCCCAAGCGCTGGTGTAGTAGTAGTTGGTAGCGCCGTAAGCACCGTTGGCATACTTGTTCTGGATCTCGGGCCAGCCATAAGCCTTCTGCCACGAGAGCTGGTTGCTGTAGGTCACCTTGGCGGCGCCGTTGGTACCCTTCTTGGTGGTGATGATGATCGCACCGTTCGACGCATCCGAGCCATAGAGAGCGGCTGCCGCAGCGCCCTTGAGCACTGTCATGCTCTCGATGTCTTCGGGGTTGATGTCGTTACCACGCGAAGCGTAGTCACCGTCGCGCACGCTGATAGCGTCCTCAATAGCGAAGCTGCTGGTGCCGCTGAAGGTTGAGTTGTTCATCGGAATACCGTCGATGATATACAGAGGCTGGTTGCTGCCCGACAGCGAAGTGGCCGAGCGCAAGATAACCTGCGTAGAGGCACCGGGAGCACCACTGGTGCTGGTAACCGTCATACCCGACACACGACCTTGCAAGGCGGTGATGAAGTCGGTACGGCCCGACTCGGCGATGTCGGTTGCCTTTACGTTCTGAACCGACGAACCGATAGAGCGTGCCACACGCTTCATACCGAACTCGGCGGTTACAACAACCTCTTCAAGGGCGTTTGTGCCGTCGGCCATGGTTACATCCACTACCGAGCCTGTAACCTTCTGCTCAACGGGCTTGGAGCCGATGTAAGAGATCACGAGAGTCGATCCCTTGGGAGCGTTGATGCTATACTTGCCGTCGACATCGGTGGCAGTACCGCGGTTGGTACCCTTTACCATTACGGTAGCACCGATGAGGGGCTC
>JABUUJ010000012.1 GCA_021443235.1 Muribaculaceae bacterium | reverse complement strand
CCCCAACTTCAACACCTATTTCAGTGAAGGCAACATCATCGTTGCCAACGGCGTGCAAGACTGTAACGGGCACTTCAACACCTACGCCACCTTTGAGGTGAAACCCATCGACGCCGACCACCGACTGGGCGTCAAACTCTCATCGCACAAGGGCGACCGCATGTGCGTGTGGGGTGGGGGAGACGTAGTGCTAACCCGCGACAACCACAGCTACATGACCTCGGGCAAGACTTCAATGTCAATCAGCGACTTGGCTTGTGGCGACAGCACGATTTCGGTGGGAGCCTATTGCTCGCGCAAATACATGCCACTGGCCGACGGCTCGGTGAGCGAAAACTCACGTGCCGTGGTGGGCGACCTCGCCTATTACTCAAGCTATGGCCCCGATGCACGAGGCATAGCTCGCCCCGACGTCACCGCTCCTGGCTTCTCGCTCGTGTCGTCGGTAAGTCGCTACGACACTGTCTCATCGCAGATTACCGCTCTTCAGGCACCCGGCTTGAAGTTCAACGAGACTTTCTTCCCCTACTCGTCCTACTCGGGCACAAGCATGTCGGCACCGGTGGTCACGGGTGCCGTCGCGCTCTGCCTTCAGGTCAATCCCAAGTTGGGCCCCGCCAAGGTGCGCCAGCTCATCAAAGACACCTCGGTGCGCGATAGCTATGTTGAGTCGGCGCGCAGCAAGTGGGGTGCAGGCAAACTCAATGTCGAGGCGCTCATCACCCAGCTGCTGCGCGAGTCGGCAATCGACGATGTGGTCACCCAAGCTATCTCGGTCACGCCGGGCTGCTGCAACGGTGATTTCAGCATCAACGGCATCATTGACGACGGCGCCCGTGTGGCGGTCATCGACCTGCAGGGCAGGGTAGTGGCAACTCGTGTTCTGCACGGATCTAACCAGCTGTCGCTGAGCAATGTGCTTGACGACGGAATCTACATCGTCGCCGTCGACACCCAGCGCCAGCACCACACCGCAAAAATAATCGTGAAACATTAAAATCTCATCACAATATGCTTGACTACATCAAAGGAACCATCGCCGAGCTCAACCCCGCCTATGTCGTCGTCGACAACCAAGGACTCGGCTACATGATTAACATCTCGCTCAACACCTACGACGCTCTCGCCCGTATTTCGCCCAACCAGGCGGCGATGCTCTACGTCCACGAGGCAATTCGCGAGGACGCACACCTGCTCTACGGCTTTGCCGACAAACGCGAGCGCGAGCTCTTCCTCCTGCTCATCAGCGTGAGCGGCGTGGGAGTAAATACCGCACGCATGATTCTGTCGTCAATGCAGGTGCCCGAGCTCGAGGCAAGCATCGCGCAGGGCAGCGCCGCGATGCTGAAATCGGTCAAGGGTGTGGGCGCAAAAACAGCACAAAGAATAATTGTTGACCTCAAAGATAAAATAAAAGTGGGTGATTCTGCGTTAGTAATAGAAACCGACCAGCCTTCGGGCGAGATTTTTGAGGAAGCCATGTCGGCACTCGTCATGCTCGGGTTCACCCGACCGATGTCGCAAAAGGCTCTGAAAAAGCTACTTAAGGCTGAACCGGGCATCTCGGTTGAAGATGCCATCAAGAAAGCCCTCAAGATGATGTGAACAGTCGCTTGACGGGCATGTAGATTATTGCATAATGTTTTTTAACACTTGCCCGCAAGTGTGACGCTGATGAAAGGTCGCAAAAATAAAATATTATTCTTCGTTTTTGCCTCGTTGCTGGCTATGCTCGCGATGGGAGGTGACTCGGCTTTTGCGCAGTACGTCCAGTCAAAGCTGGCACCGCCGCCTCCGCCACCCGTCAACACCCCACAGCCTGCCAAGTCCTCGCCACGCGACACCCTGTCGACCCCCTTCGCGGTCAAGCCCACTGTGCCGGGCAACTACAACGATGTGAGCGGAACGACCGAATACTCCATCGACCTGAAAAATCCTGCCAACATCACCACCGAGGCCGAGTACGACCCCGAGACTGGATGCTATGTCATCCACACTAAGCTGGGCGACAACGACATCGTCACACCTTTCATCCTCAGCGCCGACGAGTACAACAACATAGCGCTTCGGCAGTCGATGCAAGAATACTACCGACAGAAAAACGCCGAAAGTGCCGAGGAAAAGGCCAAAAACCCGTTCAACTTCCTCGATATGCAGTTCGGGCTCGGACCACTGGAGTCGATTTTCGGTCCTGGCGGTGTCCAGCTCAAGACGCAAGGTTCTATCATCGTCAACATGGGCGTGAAGTCTAACAAGACCGACAACCCCGCCCTCAGCGTGGCATCGCGACGCAAAACCTACTTCGACTTCGACCAGAAGATTCAGGCCACCATCCAGGCTTCGGTGGGCGACAAGATGAAGTTCAACATGACCTACAACACCGATGCCACCTTCGACTTCGATAACAAAAACCTCAAGCTCGCCTACGAAGGCAAGGAGGACGAAATCATCAAGAACATCGAGGCAGGTAACGTGAGCATGACAACAGGGTCGTCGCTCATCCGCGGTAGTGCCGCCCTCTTCGGCGTAAAGGCTAAACTGCAGTTTGGCAAACTCACCGCCACCGCGCTCGTGTCGCAGCAAAACAGTGAGTCGCAGACGGTTAATACCCGTGGCGGCGCACAGACCACCAAGTTCTACATCACTTGCGACAAGTATGACCAAAACCGCAACTTCTTCCTCTCGCACTTCTTCCGCGACAACTACGACCAGTGGTGCTCAAGGTTGCCGCTCATCTCGTCGGGTGTAAACATCACCCGCATCGAGGTGTGGATTACCAACAAGCGAGGCAACTTCAACGAGGCGCGCAACCTCGTCGCTTTCCAGGACGTGGGCGAGAATCGTCGCATCTCCAACACCACACTGTGGCATGGCGACCTCTCGTTCAACAACCCCAGCAACAACAGCAACAACCTGCTCAGCGACATCAAGACGCAGTTCCCCGACGCCCGCGACATCACAATGGTTTCCACGGCTTTCGAGCCACTCAAGGCTATGGGATTTGAGGGCGGTAAGGACTACGAGAAAATCGAGGGCGCACGACTGCTCAGCTCGTCGGAGTACACCCTCAACAGTGCGCTTGGATACATCCAGCTCAAGACCACGCTCAATAGCGACGAGACTCTCGCCGTCGCCTATCAATATACCTACGGCGGACAGACCTATCAGGTGGGAGAGTTCTCGGGCGACGTCGTCGAGACGGGGCAGTCGCTCTATGTAAAGATGCTCAAAGCCACCACCACGCTCACCACACAGCCCATGTGGGACCTGATGATGAAAAACATCTACTCGCTGGGTGCCTACTCGGTGCAGAAACAAAATTTCAAGCTCAACATCAAGTATTTGAGCGACACTACGGGCACCGAGCTGCCCTACATCCCCGCCGGCAAAATCAATGGCAAGATGCTATTGCAGGTCATGAACCTTGACCGACTCGACGCCAACAATGAGCCCAACATCGACGGTCGATTCGACTACATCGAGGGCTACACCGTGAACTCCAGCAACGGCAAGGTGATTTTCCCCGTCGTGGCTCCTTTTGGCGAACACCTCGCCAAGCAGTTCGACGACCCCGTCCTCGCCAAGCAGTATTGCTACTTCGAGCTCTACGACACCACCATTACTGCCGCACAGCAAATCCAGGACAAGAATAAGTTCGTGCTCGAGGGCGAGTATCAGGCTTCGTCGGGCAACGTCATCAAACTCAATGCGATGAACGTGCCCCGAGGCTCGGTTGTGGTTACAGCCGGCGGTGTCACGCTCACCGAGAACAGCGACTATACCGTCGACTACAATATGGGTACGGTGACTATCACCAACCAAAGCATCATCGACGCCGGAACCAACATCAGCGTCACGCTCGAGAACCAGTCGACGTTCAGCATGCAACGTAAGACACTGCTCGGCCTTGACCTCGACTACGCCTTCAACAAGAATTTCCACATTGGCGGCACGGTGATGCACTATGGCGAGAAATCGCTCACCGAGAAGGTCGCAATCGGCCAGGAAATCGTCAACAATACCATTTGGGGAGTCAACCTGAACTATAACACTAAGTTTATGTGGCTCACCAACTTACTCAATAAAATACCCACCGTCAACGCTACCGCGCCATCGTCTATATCGGTCAAGGGTGAGTTCGCCCAACTCGTGCCCCACCGCGCTCGCACGGGCTCTAACGCCGGCAGCAGCTACATCGACGACTTCGAGTCGACGCAGAGTGGCATCGACCTGCGCTCGCCCTACTCGTGGTTCCTCTCCTCTACACCCTACGACCCCGCCGCCACCGCCCTCTTCCCCGAGGCCGCGCTCAGCAACAATGTCGACTACGGCAAGAACCGCTCGCTGCTCGCGTGGTACTACATCGACCGTCTCTTCACCCAGCGCAACTCATCGTACGCACCAGGTTACATCAAGAACGACCTCAAGCAACTATCTTACCCCTATGTGCGCGAGGTAAGCTACAACGAGGTCTTCCCAGGACGTGAGCTCAACTATGGCGAGTCATCTACAATCCAGACTCTTAACCTCTCGTTCTATCCCAAGGAACGCGGTCCCTATAACCTCGACGCCGAGCGCATCGACCCCGAGGGCAACCTCCTCAACCCCGAAAAGCGTTGGGGCGGCATCATGCGCAAACTCGACAACACCAACTTCGAGCAGTCCAATATCGAGTACATACAGTTCTGGCTCCTCGACCCGTTTATGGACGAGGAACTGGGTAACTACGATGGTGGCAAGCTATACATCAACCTGGGTGAGGTAAGCGAGGACATCCTCAAGGACGGCCTAAAGAGCTATGAGAACGGTCTTCCCGTCAACGGCGACTCCACCTATATTAAAATCACCAACTGGGGTAAGGTCTCTACACAGACCTCGGTGAGCTATGCCTTCGACACCGGCAAGGAGTCACGACCTCTACAAGACGTGGGCCTCAACGGTCTCACAACCACCGAGGAGATGACTCACCCGTCTTATGCCGACTTCACTAAGAAGTTGCGCAGCACGTTGCCGCCAGCCACTATCGCCGCAATGGAGGCCGACGCTTTCTCGCCACTCAACGACCCGGGCGGCGACAACTACCACTTCTATCGTGGCTACGACTACGATGAGCAGAAACTCTCTATCCTTCAGCGATACAAGCGATACAACGGCACCGAGGGCAACTCGCTCTCGCAAGAGGATGTCGCCGACAAGCTTTACCAGAGCGCTCGCAGCGTGCCCGATGTAGAGGACATCAACCAGGACAACACGCTCAACGAGTATGAGCGCTACTTCCAGTATTGCGTCTATATACACCCCGACTCGATGCAGGTGGGACTAAACCACATCACCGACAAGCAGGTGGCTAAGGTGCGCACGCGCGACGGCAACGACCAAATCGCCACCTGGTACCAGTTCAGCATCCCGCTGCGCGACTATGAGCGCAAGGTGGGAACTATCAACGACTTCTCTACCATTCGATTCATGCGCATGTTCATGACGGGCTTCCAGGCAACCACTCACCTGCGTTTCGCTTCCCTTGAGCTCGTCCGTGGCGAGTGGCGCAACTACGACTACAACCTCAACCTGCGCGGCGACCAGCCCGCTACGGGTACCATCAACATCAACTCGGTCAACATCGAGGAGAATGCCAGTCGCGAGCCTGTCAACTATGTCCTGCCACCGGGTGTTTCACGCATCGTCGACTCGGGACAGTCGCAAATCACACAGCTCAACGAGCAGTCAATGCAGATGAAGGTGCAGGGACTGCAGGCCGACGACGCTCGTGGCGTTTACCGCAACACCAGCCTCGACCTGCGCATCTACAAGCGCCTGCAGATGTTTGTGCACGGCGAAGCGCTCATCGACAACCCCTCATCGCTGGCCGACGGCGATGTGTCGGTCTTCCTTCGCCTTGGCTCCGACATCAAGAACAACTACTACGAGTATGAGGTGCCTCTCGAGGTCACTCCTCCGGGGCGTTACAACAACAATAGCACTTCCGACCGCCTTATCGTGTGGCCCGAAAACAACTATATGGACATCGACCTCGATGTCCTCACCGACGTGAAGAAACACCGCAACGCACTGAAGATATCGGGCGAGGATGTATCCTATTTCAAACGCTATCAGGAACAAGACCCCGAGCACCCCAACCACCGCGTCTTCGTCTTGGGCAACCCGTCGCTCAGCGACGTGCGCGTGCTTCTCATCGGCGTGCGCAACAACGCACCCACAAGCAAGGACTGCGTCGTGTGGGTAGATGAGCTGCGCGTCACCGACTTTGACAACGAGGGCGGATGGGCGGCAAAGGCCAATGCTACGCTCAACCTCAGCGATATCGCTACCGTCAACGTGGGCTACCACAAGGAGACCTACGGCTTCGGCGGTGTCAACGAGAGCCTCAGCCAGCGACGCATGGACGACCTCAACCAGTACAACATCGCTGTGCAGGGCGACGCCGGTCGCTTCCTCCCCGAGAAAGTGAAACTCCACGCTCCCATCTACTACTCCTACAGCAACGAGAGGTCGGTACCCAAGTATAACCCGCTCGACCAGGACGTGCTGCTCAAGGACGCGCTTGACATGTGCGAGACCAAGCACCAGCGCGACTCTATCAACAGCTTCGCCGAGACTCTGCGCACCACCTCGAGCTTCAGCGTCTCGGGACTCAAGTTCGACTACAAGAGCAAGAACTCGATGCCTTGGGACCCCGCCAACTTCACCTTTAGCTACTCGTCCAACAAGCAGCACCTCAACGACCCCGACAACGTCTATGAGAACACCAACGACTACCGTGGCAGCTTCCAGTACAACTGGTCGCCCTACATCAAGCCGTTCACACCTCTCAAGAAGGCTATCAACGAGAAAAACAAAAACATGAAGTTCTTCCGCGAGTGGGAGTTCCGCTGGCTGCCCAATAACATAGCATTCAACACCAACATGTCGCGATACTACTACGAGCAGCAGACGCGCAACGAGACGGGCATTGACGTGCAGCTCCCAGTCTCGGTGAGCAAGAACTTCTTGTGGGATCGCCAGTTCTCAATAACTTGGAACTTCACCAAGTCGCTCTCGGTGTCGTTCAACAGCAACACCACGGCCCACATCCTCGAGCCGCTGGGACAAGTCAACAAAAAACTCTTCCCCGACAAGTACCGCGAGTGGCGCGACAGCGTGTGGATGAGCATCAAGGACCTGGGCACTCCATGGGCCTACAACCAGTCGTTCACCGCAAGCTACAAGCTGCCATTCAGCGCCATTCCCATCCTCTCGTTCATCAACGCGTCGGCAACCTACAACTCAACCTACCGCTGGGACCGAGGCACCGTCATTCAGGATGTCAATTCGGGTAACACCATCGCCAACCAGTCGTCGCTCAACATCGACTGCCGCTTGAGCATGGAGCAGTTCTACAACAAGATACCCTACCTGCAAAAGGTCAACAAACGCTTCTCCAACTCCAGCAGCAAGAATTCCCGTGACAACAAGAAGGCGCCCAAGGCCAAGAAGTTCCAGCGAACGTTCAAGCTGCACAGCGACAGCGACTCGGTGCTGGTCATCAAGCACAACCTTAATAATAAAAAGGTGAAAGTCTCGGCCACTACTACCGACAATAAGGCGTTCGCCGTCAAGTTCAAGGTGCGCGACGAGAACAATGTGGAAATCCTCACTACGGGCGACAAAAACATCAAGTTTGTCATCACCGAGGACCTTACCGAGAAAAAATCGTTCTTCTCCGAGTTCGCACAATATGCCACACGCGTGCTCATGAGCGTGCGCAACGTCAGCGTGCGCTTCCGCAACACGCAGTCGCTTTCTATCCCGCAATACATCCCCGAAATTGGAGACATCTTCGGACAAAGCACTAAATACGATGTCCTCGCTCCGGGTCTCGACTTCGCATTCGGTATGGTGGGGCCAGGCTATGTGCAGCGCATCAAGGATCGCGGATGGCTGCTCGGCGACCAAACGATGACAACACCCGCGCTCTACTCGCGCACTCAGGAGTTTAACGCCGAGATTCAGCTCGAGCCGGTCAAGGGCCTCAAGATCACTCTCACTGGCAACCGCACCGACAACCGCACCAACCAGATGCAGTTCATGTACGACGACATGGGCATGCTCTATTCCGGCAGCTACACCAAGACGCACATGGCCATCAAGACCGTCTTCGCAAGCCGTGGCAACAGCGAGAACGGATACCACAGCAGTGTCTTTGACACTTTCCTCGCCAATAGGGAAATCATCGCTCAGCGTCTCCAGGATCAATACATCGGCACTACCTATCCCGACCGGGGCTTCATCAAGGGCACTATACATGCCGGACAGCCTTTCGACCCCGAGCAGAGTAAGGTTAACACCATGAGCAGTGATGTCCTCATCCCGGCTTTCATGGCAGCCTACTCGGGTAGAAGCGCCAAAACCTACACCCTCAGCGCATTTCCCTCGCTCAAGGAGATACTGCCCAACTGGCGCGTCACCTACGACGGTCTGTCTAAGCTCCCGTTCTTCAGCAAGCATTTCAAGAACTTCACGCTCAACCACGCCTACCAGTGTACCTATCAGGTCGGCTCGTTCAACTCGTTTACCGATTGGATCGACATAGGCGCCAATATGGGCTTCACACAAGACGCGCTCACGGGGGGCATCATTCCATCGTCGCCCTACAATATCTCGTCGGTGACCGTCACCGAGCGCTTCGCACCCCTCATCGGCGTCAACGCTACGCTCAACAACGGCATCACTTTCAACTGCGAATACAAGGACCAGCGCACGCTCACGCTCAACAGCGCCGCCGGACAGGTTGTGGAGGCCAACACGCGCTCGTTTGTCATCGGCGCAGGTTACAAAATCGCCAACTTCGCCTCAGTGCTCAAGCTCAAGCGCGGACAGCAGCAAGGTGTGAGCAACGACCTCACGCTCAACTTCGACCTGCAGCTCAACAACAACAATGCGCTCATTCGCAAAATTATCGACAACACCGCGCAGGCAACCAGCGGAACGAGAACGTTCAGCGTTAAGTTCACTGCCAACTACCAGTTGAGCAAGCGCATCACCCTCGGTGCTTACTTCGACTATCAGGCCAACACTCCGCTTGTCTCAACCACAAGCTACCCCACCAGCAGCACCAACTATGGCCTCAGCTTCAACATGTCGCTCGTCAAGTAAATCGACTTTGACTTCGACTTACACTTTGCAATTATCACTAATATCAACATCATGAAGCAAATCAGCGTCGTGGCGGCCGTCATCGAGTGCGACGGCAAAATTCTGTGCATGCAGCGTGGCAACAAAGGCCACCACTACACTGCCCTGCACTGGGAGTTCCCCGGCGGAAAAATCGAGCCGGGAGAATCGCCCCAGCAGGCACTCCACCGCGAGATTCTTGAGGAAATGAACCTCGACATCATCGTGGGCGAGCACATAGCCACAATCAGCCACACCTACCCCGATTTCCACATCACCCTTCACTTCTACCGCTGTCGCCCCACGACTCCGGGCATCCCCTCTTTCACCCGGCGCGAGCACATCGACCACTGCTGGCTTGCGCCTGCCCAACTGCACTCTCTCGACTGGTGCGCCGCCGACTACCCGCTAATCCAACTTCTACAATCGAAATAAAAACACACTCTTCTCACAAAAAACCGTAAAAAAACTTGCATAATTAAAAAAGAAAAATTATTTTTGCGCATTATTATCAGGGTGTTTTTGCATTCTTACCCTAATCAAAAATGACATTTATTAACTTTTAAAATTATAACACTATGAGAAAAGCTTTACTTCTCGCAGCCTTGGCAGTCATGGCTACAATGACCGTTAACGCTCAAACAGCGCAGAAATCAGCGCAGAGCCTCACCCCTGAGGTCGACAAGTGGATCCCCGTTCTTCCCGATGTGGAGGAAACTCTCGACATGGCTACTCCGGGCAACCGACCCAGCCGAGTTCAGCTCAAGGCCAGCCCCGACACTGGCGACCCACGCGCGTTCTACAAGCGTCCAGCTGGCGCTTTCTATGGCACAATGATCACTACCGTCAACACTGTCACTCCTGTTAGCAGCAACTACTCTCCTTATGTCTTGGGATGGCCCTACCGCGCCGCCACTTGGGAGCAGAACTGCCTCAACATTGGAGAAAATCCTTCTTACGATTGGACCTATCAAACCTATGACAGAACAACCAAGACCTATCCTTGGCAGGTTGCTTCGGGCGACAAAATCACCGTCGACTATAAGGCCGAGAACGACACTGTGCCCTCTCTCTTCGCTCAAGGCTCAAAAGGCGAGGCCTATCACTTCTTGAGTGCATATACCACCAAAACTGAGGGTACAACCAAGGTTCTTGACAAGCAGTACACCTCAAAGTATCTCGCTCGTAGAAACTATCAGACCGCCTACTCCAACACCGGCGACAAGGACCTGTGGAACACTGTCAAGTTCCGTGGCTATGCTACAGCACGCGACGGCTCTATCATTGGCGGTGGCACTTATGTCACTGTTTCGGGCGCTGAAGGTAACAGGAAATACTGGTACGGTGTCAACGATAAGGGCATCGACGGTCTCGCTGTGGCGTTTGAGAAACCCGAGCACCCCTACCTGCTTAAGCGCATCGGCGTTTACATGCAGCTCATCTCTTTTGTTACCAATGCTCAGCCTTTCGACCTCTATGTCGATGTTTACAAGCAGGAATCTCTGCCTGCCTACAACGACACCGCTTCTGTAACCATCGTGCCGGGCGAGCGCATCGCTCGCGGTGTTTACCACATGGATCCCTCGACACTGACCGCTACCTCGGGTATCTTCCCATTCGACCTCCTCGACCCCTACGAGGAAGAGCTTGAGGTTATGGTTACTCCCGAAATCAACGACGCTATCCTTGTTGTCTTCTCGGGATACAACAACAGCGGGTTCGACGCCATGACTCTCTCTCAGTCTATGGACACTTGGGACGAAGGCTTCGGCGAGCAAAGCTATCTCATGATGCTTAACGATGATAAGGAGACCTATACATTCAGGGGCATCAACAATTTCTTCACTTCGGGATACCGCAAGACTGCTCTCACAATCTTTGCCGACATTGACCGTCCCGAGTTCGTCTGGAACTACCTGAGCGAGACTGGCGAGTACCAGTTCCCCGATGAGGGCGAGACACACTCAGTCGAAATCTACACCGCAAGTGCCGCCGAGGACTTTGAGTTCACCCTGGCCGATGGAAGCGAGCTGCCCAACTGGCTCAAGGTTGAGGCTGTTGACAAGACAACCGAAGAGGAGCCCGAGTTCAGCGGCTTGACCAACATGGTTGCAACCGCCGAGGCTCTTCCCGAGGGCGTTAAATATCGCGAGGCGATTGTTAAACTCCACATCCCCGGCGCTATACTCCACTACAAGTTCACTCAGGGCGAGTATGTTCCCGAACCCGAGGTTAAGGGCGACGTTAACGGTGACGGTGTAGTCGACATCGCCGACGTGAACTGCGCTATCAACGTAATACTTGGTTCGGAAACCGCCGAGAAGTATGAGGGACGCGCCGATGTTAACGGCGACGGCGCCGTCGACATTGCCGACGTTAACGAAATCATCAACATCATCCTCGGCACCAACTAACGCAACAACAAGCGTTACAGCTTACGCAACAACAACCCCTTTATAATCCCGGCGCCTGCTCAACCCCCTTCCCACCCCGAGCAGGCGCCATTTTTGTGCCCATAGCTCCCGCTCTACACATTTCCGCCCCCGTTCTTTCGCCATCCGGCGAAAGCGCTCACCTATAAAAGAATGTTAAAACCACCCCCGCTTTTGCCCCTATGTCCCACATTTTTTGTACCTTTGCATTTCGTTAGAAATTTATCACAATGCAGAATATAAGAAACGTCGCCATCATCGCACACGTCGATCATGGAAAAACAACTCTCGTCGACAAGATGCTCGCTGCCGGCAATCTCTTCCGCGACAATCAGAACATGGGAAGCCAGATTCTCGATAGCAACGACCTTGAGAGAGAACGTGGCATCACTATCCTGTCTAAAAACGTATCAATCAACTATAAAGACCACAAAATCAACATCATCGACACTCCGGGCCACAGCGACTTCGGCGGCGAGGTTGAGCGTGTGCTCAACATGGCCGACGGTTGCCTGCTGCTCGTCGACGCCTTCGAGGGACCAATGCCGCAAACTCGCTTCGTCCTCCAGAAAGCCATTGAGATTGGCCTCAAGCCCATCGTGGTCATCAACAAGGTCGACAAGCCCAACTGCCGCCCCGACGAGGTGCAGGAGGCTGTCTTCGACCTCATGTGCAATCTCGATGCAACCGAGGACCAGCTCGATTTCCCCACCATCTTCGGCTCGGCCAAAAACGGCTGGATGAGCGACGACTGGAGCAACCCCACCGATAATATAAACGCCGTGCTCGACGCTATCATTGAGCACATCCCAGCTCCCGAGATGATTGAGGGCGACGCACAGATGCTCGTTACTTCGCTCGACTACAGCAGCTATGTGGG
Source organism: Muribaculaceae bacterium (assembly GCA_021443235.1). Taxonomy (GTDB): domain Bacteria; phylum Bacteroidota; class Bacteroidia; order Bacteroidales; family Muribaculaceae; genus Sodaliphilus. The sequence continues at coordinate 3,199 of JABUUJ010000012.1, read as the reverse complement.
ACGCATCGCCGTGGGACGTGTACATCGTGGCACGCTCACCGACGGCATGGAAGTGGCTCTGTGCAAGAAAGACGGCTCTGTCTCACGACAGAAAATCAAGGAACTGCGCACCTTTGAGGGCATGGGACAGGTGCACGCCGCCAGTGTATCGAGCGGCGATATCTGCGCTATCATCGGTATCGACGGCTTTGAGATTGGCGACACCATCACTTGTCTCACCAACCCCGAACCGCTCCCTCGCATCGCTATCGACGAGCCCACTATGTCTATGCTATTCACCATCAACGACTCTCCGTTCTTTGGCAAGGATGGCAAGTATGTCACTTCACGCCACATCTGGGATCGCCTCAACAAAGAACTCGACAAAAACCTCGCGCTGCGCGTCGAACGCACACCCAACGAGGACGCCTGGCTCGTCTTCGGACGCGGCGTGCTTCACCTGAGTGTGCTCATCGAGGAGATGCGTCGTGAGGGCTACGAGCTGCAAGTGGGACAGCCTCAGGTTATTATAAAGGAAATCGATGGCATGAAATGTGAGCCCATCGAGTCGCTCACCATCAACGTCCCCGAGGAATACTCAAGCAAGATGATCGACATGGTGACACGCCGCAAGGGCGAGATGACCTCCATGGAGACTCAAAACGACCGCATCCTCCTCGAGTTCAAGATTCCCTCGCGTGGCATCATCGGCCTGCGCACCAACGTGCTAACAGCCAGCGCCGGAGAGGCAATCATGGCTCACCGTTTCCTGTGCTATGAGCCTTGGAAGGGCGAAATCACACGTCGCACCAACGGCTCGCTCATCGCTATGGAAGGCGGCACAGCGTTTGCCTATGCCATCGACAAGCTCCAAGACCGCGGCAAGTTCTTCATCTTCCCGCAGGAGGATGTCTACGGCGGACAGGTAGTGGGTGAGCACAGCAAGGAGAAGGACCTGGTTGTCAACGTCACTAAGTCGAAGAAACTCACCAATATGCGTGCCAGCGGCGCCGACGAGAAGGTGCGCATCATCCCGCCCATCGTCTTCAGCCTTGAGGAGGCTCTTGAGTACATCAAGGCCGACGAGTATGTTGAAATCACGCCCAGCCACATACGCATGCGTAAAATCGTCCTTGACGAACTCGAGCGCAAGCGCATCAACAAGGCAAATGGCCAGGACGACTAATCTGTCGTCATTCCCACAATAGAACAAAGGCTCTGGAATCTTCATTTCAGGGCCTTTTTCAGCCCTTTATTCAAAAAAATCCTTAAAAACACTTAATTTACTTTCAACTTTGACAGAAAAATATTACATTTGCACAAAATTACCAACTTTTATCAACAATTTATACTAAATGCTTATGAAAAAATTAATTACTTTAACATGCGTTTTCGCAATGGCTGTCGCAGCTCAGGCTGTTCCTTTCGTTTCGCAAGGTAACGGCACTACCTACACCTTTACCGATCTCGCCGCCATCGAAAGCTGTGGCGTGAAAATCAACGGCAACACTTTCACCGTTGACTCTTCGTTCACTATCTCGGCGGGCGACGTGCTCAAAATCAACAACAACGAGGTAATCATGCTCGGCGACAAGGTGCAAATCTCTATTGATGCTGCCGACTTCTGCCCTGCCGACACTGCTACCATCACTGCCACCGAGGCTGCTCAAGGCACCGCCAAGGGCTTCAAGGTGCTGGGCGGTAAAGGTGTTGTTGCGCTCAAGAACCTCCGCGTGGAGTATGTGGGCTTCACCATGGGCTTTGAGGGTGGACACTTTGAGGCCGACAACTGCACCTTCACTCTCCACAACACCAAGAGCGCAAGCGGCGGCGTGCTCAACTTCTCTAAGAGCGAGAAGGGCATGAAGGTTACCAACTGCACTTTCGTCGACAACAAGTCGTCGGGCGTAGCAAGTGGTTCTAACACCCCAGTTGACATCCTCATCTCTAAGTGCGAGTTCCGTGGCAACACCACCGAGAACCGCAACCGCCCGCAGATTAACATGACCTGCGGTAACGGATATGGCGTCACTGTTGAGGACTGCGTCGTAATTGGCGGTCACTACACTCTCGTGGGTGGCATCGCAGTGAGCAACCTCCTGGGCATGTCAATCGAGAACACTAAGGTGGTTATCAAGAACAACATCGTGAGGGAAAACCGCTACGGCATCAACATCACTGGTTCGGCTCACGCCGAGATCATTGGCAACACCATCGTTGACAACATCTACGAGACCAACCCCCAGAATGGCGGTAGCGCAATCAGCGTTTATGATGCTGCTGGTAAGGGCACTTGCAAGATTCGCGACAACTACATGGAGAACAACTTGTGGGGCATCACTATCCCCAGCGGCGCTCCCGCAGTTGACGCCGGCAACGAGGATGAGCCCGGCAACAACGTGTTCAAGAACAACGGCAACGGTGATCCTTTCAAGCGCTATGAGTTCTTTAACAACGGCACCGCAACTGCCTATGCTATTGGCAACGACTGGAATAGCGAGAACCCCGAGGATCTCATCAACGGCGACGTGATCTGGAGAGTTGAGACCGGCATTGCCGACGTTGACGCTGCTCAGGTGGCAAGTGTGCGCTACTTCAACATCAATGGCGTTGAGGCTGCTCAGCCCTTCGATGGCGTGAACATCGTCGTAACTCGATTCAACGACGGCACCACCACCGCCACCAAGGTCATCAAGTAACTACTTCAACAACACAACCCACACAAGGGGCGCCGCTTTGTTGCGGCGCCCCTTTTCCATCCTATAACCCTCTCCCCCAAAAAACTATATTCAATTTACCCCCAATAAATCGCTGCCGTAGGCAGCAGATGTCAGTAGGCAGGTATGACCATAGGATGAAGCGCAGCGACCGGATATGGTCGTGCCTGTGTAAAGAGCCACCCATATAAAGGCGTGCCGTAGGTACGCGACCCGCACTATCAGGTCAACGTCAACGTCGCTCCCCAACGGGGAGAACTAATTATTTTTCTTTCAATCTATAACCTTTCCACTTTCGCCTTAATTGCTTAATACTTTTGCCGTTGCTAAAATTTAATGATTTTTTTGGATTTTTTTTGCCCATAATGCTTTTAGTTTCAATTATTATTTGCTATCTTTGCAATTGTAATGACGGGATTATGCGCCCAGCGCGACCCCGCCTCCACACATTATGAGGCTTTGGTCCTGATGCTTTATTGACAATTATGCGCTATATTTGCGTT
>JABUUJ010000011.1 GCA_021443235.1 Muribaculaceae bacterium | reverse complement strand
AAGGTAGTGGAAAATTTTGAGAATCCAAAGATTTCCGCGGATATTTTGCAGAAGATGACGGTCTGGCACGGCTCTCCGTATGATTTTACTTCCTTTGACCATGCAAATATGGGAAGGGGCGAAGGTAATCAAGCGCATGGTTATGAAACCTATGTAAACCGCACGCAATTCCTCAAGACCACTAACGGCGAGGTGTATGGATTTGTGAAGGACGGCGTTGTGTATCTCGACCCCGACATGATGAGCGCCGATGTCCCCATCCATGAGTACGGCCACCTGTGGGATAACGCGCTGATGCGGCGCAATCCAGAGATGTGGGCTCGCTGGAAAGACCTTGTGCGCGGCACGAAGTTGTGGGCCGATGTGCTTGCCGACGAGAACTATGCCGACATTCGCGACAACGAGGACTTGGTGGCAAGCGAGGTGAAATCGCGCCTGAGCGGAGCCGAGGGCGAGCGGCTTCTTGCCGAGCTTGAGAGCGAGGCCGAGTCGGCCAATAACCCCAACGAGCGCGAAAGCCAGCTTGGGCTTGTCGCTCGCATAAAGGCTCTCCTTACGGAGATGTGGGAGCATACCAAGCGCTGGCTTGCCGAGAGCGACGTGTTTAGAGATGAGTTCTCTAAGGAGCAGATAATGAGCATGGATGTGCGAGACTTTGTGCGCAAGACATTAAGAGACCTCGCGCAAGAGGTAAAACCGGTGGTGGATGGCAAGGGCAAGAACATCCAGTTCCGTTTCGTTGGTGAGAAAGGCGCGGCCAATGCAGACAAGGCTGAGGGCACTACGGTGAGGATGGACAACCTGAAGGTTGCCAAAGAGATGGAGAATCCAAAAGGCAAGGATGATCTTAAGAATGGTATATTATCACTCTTTAAGAGTGCTGCCAGGGGTGATATTTCTGGCAAACCGATAGCATTTGGTGTTTTAACGGATAACGGAAGGGAATTCTTGGAAAATGTTTCGGGACTTATATTAAAGCAAAATGTGCGCTTTGTTCTTAACCCTTCGGATTTGGCTCACATCAACAACAATCATTATGGTGATAACGAAAAGGATATGGGCAATAACATTCCATTAACAGAAAATGATATAAGAAAGATTGTTGATGTTGTGGAACAACCAGACCATGTGATGTATGTAAAAGACAAGGGTGGACGAAAAGTATTCCTTTTCATTAAGGCAGATGGCAAAAACGGTGCTTACAATATGGCGGAGGTGTATTCAGACCGCCATGGAAATCTTACAACTAAAAGTTTCTATAAAACGAGAAAGGGCGTTTCCCAACGAGTTATGGCTTTACGGCCCGAACTCTCTACGTCCGAAACGGATGGGGCAACCCTTTCGGCTGCAAATATAGGAATTTTGTTTGATATGCACAAAGGTTTTGGCCCGAAAATCATAAAACTTGCCACAGGCTGGGAGCGCGGTAAGGATGGTGAGTGGAGATATGAGGAGGCGGATATGCTTGAAGATGTTAAAGTGTCGGACATCGAAACATTGGATCCCATGCTAATAAAAGATGCACCGCCAAGCGAAACAATAAACTCTACATTAGGAAAATTGCTTGGTAAGAGTAACCCGCTGTTTGACAGCTATCCAGAACTTGCGAGTTTGCCAGTGATGTATGCTGATGATAGGATAATGCGTGGCGCCATGGGAGCTTGTAGCACTATCAATGGCGAGCGTGCCATCTTGCTTAACGAGAATATTAAAGGCACCATCTACACTCTTGAAGGCCATATAAAGCTATTGCGGCGCAACATCAAGGAGTTGGAAGATGAACTTGCAGAAATAGGCACAGAGCATTGGCGCAGACGCAGAGAATGGCTTGAGCTCGATACGGATGCCGACAAGGTAAAGGATGAAACTATCAAAGACATTAAGAAGAATAAATCTAAACTCGATGACAAAGAAGGGAAACTTGTTCAAGAGAAGGAAAATGTTGGTAAATATGTGCGTGGCACACTTGCGCATGAGATACAGCATATCATTCAGAGTATAGAAGGCTTTGCGAGGGGTGGCACAGCAAACACCTACCGTGACACATTGGATGCTCTCCTGCCAAAACATGATGTGTGGAAATGGCGCAACGAACTTGAAGATAAGAGCAAGGAGATGCCCGATGCTTCGCCCATTGATGTTTACAAGGCATTGCGTGATGAATACATGGACGACGGCTTTACTCCTGGTGACGGAATGATGCCTACACTAAACCAGATGGACAATGGGTTTAACCTTTGGGTGCGGGGATACGACAACGAAGGTTATGAGGATGCCTATAATCGCTTTTTAGAGTTGGCTACCAAGCATGGGCTTAATGGAGAGGATAGCTATAGACGACTTGCTGGAGAGGTTGAGGCGCGCAATGTGGAGCGCCGTTTGGGTCTAAGTGATGCAATGCGCAGACGTTCGCTTGCAAGCCAAACAGAGGATGTGCCGAGAGATGAGCAGATCGTACTCCATGGAAATGGCACGAATCTCAGCCTTGGCGACCCTGCCGAGACCTTTGAGGAGCGGCAGAGACGAGCCGTCGAGAACAAAGGCACAGTGATGCCAGGACTTAACGATGCCGAGGTTAAAATCGTGGATGTGCCTGGTCACAAATACACAGGCGACATAAAGGAAGCAACACGTCAAGCGTCGGAAGCTGCAAAGGCGAAATACACATCTAATGGTAAACCAGTAACGCTTGATTATGATAATCATGGAACTTCGTTTCAATACGAAATTTCTGGTAATGCTATTGATGAGGCATTAAACCCAAGGCAAGCCGGCAAGAGTAACAATAAGGGTGCGCATCTTTCACTGATTGAACATCTTGATGAGATAATTGGAGAGAGTATCGAAGTGGAGGAACATCCCGACTACATTGTCAAGGACAAAGGAGGAAATCGCACAACAGAAAAGGCTAATGGTGACGCATTGATGCATCGTTTCTACGGAGTAGCAAATATCGACGGCAAACCATACAGCGTAATGACGATTATGCGTGAGGATAGAAGGCCCGATGAAAGCAATGGAATACATGCATATGAGGTGACAAAAGTCAAATTGCTCGACAATGAGCCGGGCAATTCGAGTGGTACTGGCACGCTACATGAGCCTGTCAGCGTTGCAAAGTTACTGCAAAATGTTGAGAAATCCTACGATAAGGGCAAGAAAATTCTTGATGAGAGCAAGAAAGCCTCCGAAATACCCTCCGGCACCCGCTACTCGGTGGCAGAGGAGGGCGGCGGCTCTATGGAGATGGCGGTGACTGAGGGGTTGATGAAGTTGGCCGACCAGCATAGGAACAATATGCAGCTGAGGATGGACGCGATGCAGAGCATTGGCGAGCAGATCGCGAAGATGCAGCGCCACCTTACCAGGGTGGAGAAGGAGCTGAAGCGACGCAAGAGAGTTGACGGCAAACTGCAACCAGTCTATGCCACAGAGGAGGAGAAACGGCAGAGAGAGGCAGAGATGAACCAGCGCCTCATTGATGAGCATAAATTGTGAATAATAGCAAATTTTTGGCACAATATTTGCTTGTTATATATATATAATGTAATTTTGCATTTTGTTTTTTAGAGAGTATTCTGAAAATTATTTATAACAACGATTTATACTGAACAATGAACGTAAATTTTGAGAAGATCGATAACGTGAACGCAAAGATCACTATTTCGATTACCGAAGACGACTACAGGAGTGAATTAAAGAAAAATTTGACCGACGTTGGCATCAAGCACCCCATCAAGGGCTTTCGCCCTGGCAAGGCTCCCATGAGCCTGCTGCACAAGATTTATGGCCAGCAAGTGCTGAGCGACATCCTCGACCGCAAGGTTGGCCGTGCTTTCAGCGAGTATGTGACCGAGAATAAGGTCAACCTGCTTGGTGAGCCTCTGCCTAGCAACGATGAGCCCATTGACCTTAAGAACCAGAAGGACTTCAACTTCACCTTCGCGCTGGGTCTTGCCCCCGAGTTTGAGGTTAAGCTCGACAAGAAGGTTAAGATTCCTTATTATAATATTGAGGTTAGCGACGAAATGCTCGAGAACCAGATCGCCAGCTTCCGCAAGCGCTTTGGCAAGCAGGTGCCCGGAGAGGTTGCCGCCGAGGACTCTCTCATACGCGGCTCGCTCGTTGAACTTAACGAGGACGGCACCGAGAAGGAAGGCGGTATCAATGCCGAGCGCACTATGCTTGTTCCCGCTTACTTTAAAAATGATGACCAGAAACAGAAATTTGTCGGCGCTAAGCCCAACACCGATATCGTTTACAATCCAAGCATCGCCGTTGACGGCAACGTGAACGAGTTGGCATCGCTGCTCAACCTCGACAAGGATCAGGCCGACGTGAAGAGCGATTTCAGGTTCCACATCACCGAGGTTCTCGTCAACGAGGACGCCGAGCTCGACCAGGAACTCTTTGACAACGCTCTTGGCAAAGACCAGGCCAAGGACATCGATGAGTTCAAGGTAAAGGTGCGCGAGATGCTTGCCGCACAACTCACCAACGATAGCAACTACCGCTTCTCGCTCGATGCCGAGAATGTTCTCAAGAAGAAAGTGGGCGACCTCGAACTTCCCGAGGACTTCCTGAAGCGTTTCCTTGCCTCTCGCGAGGAGAACCCCGATCCCGCCAAGATCGAGGAGAACTTCCCCAACACCAAGGAGCAGCTCACATGGCACCTCATCAAGGAGAAGATTGCCCAGAACTTTGCTCTCAAGCTCGAGGTGGAGGACAAGATGCGCCTTGCCCGTTACTTCGCTGCCCAGCAGTTTGCACAGTACGGCATGTCGAACCTTCCCGATGACGTGATCGACAACTACGCCCACAAACTGCTTGAGGACGAGCGCTATGCTGGTGAGATTAGCAGCCGCGCTATGGACGACAAGATTTTTGCTCAAATCAAGAGCGCCGTTACTCTCGACGAAAAGAGCGTAACTGTAGAAGAATTCAACAAGCTTTTTGAGAAATAAGCCTAAAAAAACACCATTATTGGGGACGATACACGGGTGTCGTCCCTATTTTTTTTGATTTTTTCTTGATTTATGTGCCGAAATTAAAAAAAAAGTCGTAACTTTGAAAAAGAAAAAGAATAGTATGGATATTATGAACAACGAATTTAGAAATTTTGCAGTAAAGCATTTGGGAATGAACGGCCTTGCACTTGACCAGTACGCACATCAGGTAACAAGCAGTTACATCAGCCCCACAATTATGGAAGAGCGACAGCTCAACGTAACTCAAATGGATGTTTTCTCTCGACTTATGATGGACCGCATTATCTTCCTCGGTACTCAGGTCGATGACTACACCGCCAACGTGATACAGGCACAAATGCTTTTCCTCGACTCGTCCGATCCCGGCAAAGACATCTCACTTTATATAAACTCGCCCGGCGGCTCGGTATATGCCGGCCTTGGCATATACGACACAATGCAGTATATTCAGAGCGACGTCTCAACAATTTGCACCGGTATGGCAGCGTCAATGGCAGCAGTGCTGCTCGTGGCAGGCGAGAAAGGCAAGCGATTTGCATTGAAACACTCGCGCGTGATGATTCATCAGCCAATGGGCGGCATTCAAGGACAGGCCAGCGACATCGAGATTACCGCCAATGAGATTTTGAAACTTAAGAAGGAGCTTTACACAATCATCAGCGACCACTCAGGACAACCCTACGATAAAGTCTATGCCGACAGCGACCGCGACTACTGGATGACCAGCGATGAGGCTCTCGCCTATGGCATGATTGACAATGTGCTGATAAGAGAAAAGAAATAAATGGCTAAAAAGAAATATTACGACGAACCCACTTGTAGCTTCTGCGGTCGTGGCGCCGATGAGGTACAGTTGTTGCTGCCAGGTCTCAATGGCTTCATTTGCAATGAATGTGCCGACCGCGCTCACGAATTGGTGCGAGAATATCTTCAGAAACCCAACAATGATGACTTTAAGATAAAAAGCATCCCTAAGCCCGAAGAAATAAAGGAATATCTCGATCAATATGTGATAGGGCAGGACACCGCTAAGAAGTATCTCGCTGTGGCCGTATATAACCACTATAAACGACTCACTCAGAAAAACGACGACGTCGATATTGAAAAGTCCAACATTATCATCGTTGGACCAACCGGAACAGGAAAAACTTTGCTAGCACGTACAATTGCCCGACAACTCAACGTGCCGTTTGCCATCGTCGACGCTACAGTGCTCACCGAGGCCGGATATGTGGGTGAGGACATCGAGAGCCTGCTCACACGATTGCTGCAAGCGTGCGACTACGACGTGAAGCAAGCACAGCGAGGCATCGTTTTTATTGATGAAATTGATAAGATAGCCCGAAAAGGCGATAATCCCTCAATTACTCGCGACGTGAGTGGCGAGGGTGTGCAGCAGGGACTACTCAAGTTGCTCGAAGGGTCGGTGGTAAACGTCCCGCCACAAGGCGGACGCAAGCACCCCGAACAGAAAATGATTCCAGTCGACACCAAAAACATCCTGTTTATATGCGGTGGCGCTTTTGAAGGAATAGAACAGAAAATCGCCCAGCGCATGAACACACAAGTTGTGGGATTTGGCGTAAGCAACCGCCTGAGCCTGGACGACCGTAATAAATTGCTACGTTATGTTGCTCCGCAGGACTTGCGCTCCTTCGGACTGATACCCGAAATCGTGGGCCGTCTGCCCATCCTCACCAACCTTGAGCCGCTCGACCGCGAGGCATTGCGACGCATCCTCGTCGAGCCTAAAAACGCCATTGTGAAACAATATGAGAAACTTCTCGCAATGGACAAGGTGAAACTGAAAATTAACGACGACGTGCTTGACTTTATAGTTGACAAGGCAATCGAATATAAACTGGGAGCGCGTGGCTTGCGCTCAATATTCGAGACCATTATGATCGATGCTATGTACTCGGTTCCGTCAAAGGGAGTGAAGACTTTCACATTGACCAAGGATTATGCTAAAGAACAACTTGAAAAGTCTAACCTTGAGCTGCTGCGCAACAGTTAGTTGCATACCTAACCCCAACACCTAATTTTTAACCGTAATGTTACTCAAAGAGCGTATAACTGCCGAATTGAAAGACTACTTTGGATTCGACAAGTTTAAAGGAAAACAAGAGCCTATCATTGAGAATCTGCTCAATGAAAAGGACACGTTTGTTTTGATGCCCACGGGCGGAGGGAAGTCGTTGTGCTACCAGCTGCCTGCCTTGCTCATGGAGGGAACAGCAATCGTGATCTCCCCACTCATTGCGCTGATGAAAAATCAGGTTGACGCTATGCGAGGGTTCAGCAAAAACGACGCGATAGCTCATTTCCTTAACTCATCGCTCAATCGTCAGCAAATCGACCAGGTAAAGGACGATGTGCTTGCCGGACACACCAAATTGCTATATGTGGCCCCCGAGTCGCTCAACAAGGAGGAAAACGTCGCTTTTTTGAAATCGGTTAAAATCTCGTTTTACGCTGTTGATGAGGCCCACTGCATCTCGGAGTGGGGGCATGATTTCCGACCCGAGTATCGCCGCATTAGGCCGCTGATCGAGAAAATCGGGCTGCGTCCCATCATCGCTCTCACTGCCACCGCCACCCCCAAGGTGCAACACGACATCCAGAAAACGCTGGGCATGACCGACGCTCTCGTGTTCAAGTCGTCGTTCAACCGCCCCAACCTTTACTACGAGGTGCGCCAAAAGACCAACAATATCGACAAAGACATCACCAAGTTCATAAAGGAAAACCCCGGCAAGTCGGGTATCATCTATTGCTTGAGCCGCAAGAAGGTGGAGGAACTTGCCGAGGTCCTTAAAATCAACGGAATAAAGGTGCTGCCCTATCATGCTGGTATGGACAGCGTCACTCGCACCGAGAACCAGGACGCTTTCCTTAACGAGGATGTTGACGTAATTGTGGCCACTATCGCTTTTGGTATGGGCATCGACAAGCCCGACGTGCGTTTCGTAATCCACTACGACATCCCCAAGAGCCTTGAGGGATATTACCAGGAAACCGGACGTGCCGGGCGCGATGGTCTCGAGGGCAAATGCATCACTTTCTATCACAAAAACGACCTGCGCAAGCTTGATAAGTTCATGGAAGGCAAACCAGTGAACGAGAAGGAGATAGGAAAGCAACTACTCGCCGAGACACAAGCCTATGCCGAGTCGAGTGTGTGCCGCCGCAAGACTTTGCTCCACTACTTCGGCGAGACCTACAATGTTGACAATTGCGGCAACTGCGACAACTGCAAGCACCCCAAGCGAAGGGTCGATGGCCGCGAGGAACTGTGTGCCGCTATCGAGACCATAATCTCGCTGAAAGAGCGTTTCAAGACCGAATACATTGTTGCAGTGATGCGTGGCGACGACACCACCGAGGTCAAGGCCTATCGCCACGACGAACTCGATACTTTCGGCTGCATGAAGGGTTCCGAGGCTCGTTTCCTCACTTCGGTCATCAGGCAGAGCATCATCTTTGGCTATATTAATAAGGATATTGAGAACTACGGCGTCTTAAAGGTGACCGAGGCTGGTCGTAAATTCCTTGAAGGCAAAAACTCGTTCTACGTTGTTGAGGACGAGGAGTTCAGCGATAACGATTATGACGATCTTGACTCAAACGGTGGGGGAGCGCTGAGCCCCGAGCTCAGTAACATGTTGAAGGACTTGCGCAAAAAGGTCGCCAAGATGCACCATCTGCCACCTTATGTGATTTTCTCCGACCCGTCAATCGACTCGATGGCAACGACTTATCCCATTACCATCGACGAACTTGCCAATATCTATGGTGTGGGCAAGGGAAAAGCACAACGTTATGGTCAGGAATTTGTAGAGTTGATCAAGCGTTATGTTGAGGACAATGAGATTGAGCGTGTTCAGGACTTTAAGCTCATCTCGGTTGCCAACAAGGCCAACGTCAAGCTTAAGCTCATTCAGAATATCGACCACAAGATCTCGCTTGATGCTATCGCCGAGTCTAACGACATGGATTTGTGCGAGTTGCTTGACGAAATCAAGTCGATTGTCTATGCTGGCTACAAAGTCAACATCGACTACTACATCAACGAGGTGATAGAAAAGGATATTCAGAACGACCTTTTTGAGTATTTCAGGAAGTGCGAGACCGATGACCTTCAAGCCGCATTCAACAAGCTCATCCCCGAAGACTACACCGAGGAGGAAATCCGGCTGATGCACATCAAGTTTATCAGCGACATGGGTAATTGACACTGACCTTGACATTGACTTAATATACTATTAGGTTCTGATAAAAAGCTGCCATAAGCAGCAGATATAAGTAGGCCCGTATCAGCTGGTAAGGAGCGAAGCGATAACCAGCTGGTGCGGGTTTAAAATATCCCCCTAACAATAGTGTGCCGTAGGTACACGACCCACACTATAACTTTGACTTGTTAGCTCGGAATTTTTGCTGCATTTATCGCCATTGCCTCTACTGTTTTCGGGTATTTTTCGCTCTATTTCTGCAAAAAACATTAAAAGTGATTACCAATATTTTGTCATGTGGAGAATTAGCCGTAAATTTGCATGCAATAAATTGATAAAGCACTAAAATTAACAATTATGTCATTTATTGCAGATAGAGTAAAAATGGATGGACTCACTTTCGATGATGTCCTGTTGATTCCCGCTTATTCTCAAGTTCTTCCCAAAGACGTTAGTTTAAAAACCAAGTTCTCGCGCAACATCGACCTGAATGTTCCGCTCATTTCGGCTGCCATGGACACTGTGACCGAGGCAAGCCTCGCTATTGCTATTGCGCGTGAAGGCGGCATTGGTGTCATTCACAAAAATATGTCGATCGAGGAGCAGGCTCGCCAAGTGAAAATGGTGAAACGTGCCGAGAACGGTATGATCTACGACCCCGTGACCATTAAGCGCGGCTCAACTGTTGAGGACGCTCTCAACATGATGGCCGAGTACCACATTGGCGGCATTCCCGTGGTCGACGACGACCGTCACCTCGTGGGCATTGTCACCAACCGTGACCTGCGTTTCGAGACCAACATGAAGAAAGCCATCGACGAGGTTATGACAAGCGAAAACCTCGTTACCACTAACCAGTCGACCAATCTGGAGGAAGCTGCAAAAATATTGCAAAACAACAAGATAGAGAAACTGCCCGTTGTTGACAACAACGGCAAACTCGTTGGTCTTGTCACCTATAAAGATATTACTAAGGCCAAGGACAAACCGTTTGCCTGCAAGGACTCGCGCGGCCGCCTGCGCGTGGCTGCCGGCATTGGCGTCACTTCCGATAGCCTTGAGCGCGCTCAGGCTCTCGTCGACGCTGGCGTTGACGCTATCGTGATTGATACTGCTCATGGTCACTCGCAAGGGGTTGTCGATGTGCTCAAGAAGGTTAAAGCCACATTCCCCAACATTGATGTTGTGGTGGGCAATATCGCTACAGGCGAGGCCGCTAAGTTCTTGGTAGAGAATGGGGCCGACGCCGTTAAGGTGGGCATTGGGCCGGGCTCAATTTGCACAACACGCATTATTGCTGGTATTGGCGTTCCGCAGCTTTCGGCGGTCTATGAGGTTGCCAAGGCGCTTGATGGCACTGGCGTGCCTCTGATTGCCGACGGTGGCATCCGCTACTCGGGCGACATTGTCAAGGCGCTTGCCGCTGGTGCCTACTCGGTGATGCTGGGCGGTATGTTTGCCGGCGTTGAGGAGTCGCCTGGCGAGACTATTATTTTCAATGGGCGCAAGTTCAAGTCTTATCGCGGCATGGGCTCGCTCGAGGCAATGGAGAAGGGTTCTAAGGACCGCTATTTCCAAGGCAATGTCAACGACAAGAAGAAACTCGTTCCCGAAGGAATCGCTGCGCGCGTGCCCTACAAGGGAATGCTCTATGAGGTTATATATCAGATGCTTGGCGGCTTGCGCTCGGGCATGGGCTATTGTGGCGCCCCCACCATCGACGACCTTCACCACGCGCAATTTGTGCGCATCACCAACGCCGGTATGTCGGAGAGCCATCCTCACGACGTGACTATCACCAGCGAGGCTCCCAACTACAGCCCGAGCTAAAAAAATATTGCATTTCACATAATTTTATTTGCGTTTTCTCGTTATATAAGGGTAATAGTAGATATTAATTAGAAAAAAATGAAAGGTAAAATTTCTGTATTATTGCTCCTCATTGGCACAGCTCTTGTGGCTATTGCCGCTAAGGACCCTGTGTTGATGAAAATCAATGGTAAGGATATTAAACTATCTGAATTTGAATACCTTTACCACAAAAATCACCAGCAGCAAGTTGCTAAGGAGTCGCTCGACCAGTATGTAGATCGCTTCGTGACCTATAAACTCAAGGTTGCCGATGCCGAGGCCGAGAGAATCGACACCCTTCCTTCGTTTGTAAAAGAACTCAATGGCTATCGCGACGAAATCGTGCGTCCTTTCCTCACCGACACCGCTGTTCAGGAACGTCTCGTGCGTGAGGCCTATGAGCGCATGAAGGTCAACGTCAATATCGACCACATGATGCTCTCGCTCGGCAAGGACTATGCCGACAATCAGAAGCAAATCGCTATGGCCGACAGCCTTATCAATTGCATCAAGCAGGGCGAGGTTTGGGACTCTATCGTTGCCAAGCACTCTATCGACCCCTCTAAGGTGCGCAATAACGGCCACTATGGCTTTATCACAGCGGGTGCGTTCCCCTATGTGTTTGAATATGCCGCCTTCAATACTCCCGTTGGCGAAATCAGCAAGCCTATCCGCACCGACTATGGCATTCACTTCGTGCGCGTTAACGAGATTCGTCCCGACGAGGGCCAGATTCGTGCTTCGCACATCCTGGTAACTTTCCCTCGCAAGATGGACGACGCCGAGAAAGCCCGCCTGAAGGCTAAGGCCGACTCTATCTACAACGTGGCAAAGAGTGGCGCCGATTTTGCCGAGCTTGCCAAAAAGCACTCGCAGGATCCTGGCTCGTCAAAGCGTGGCGGCGACCTTGGCTTCTTCGGCCGCGGCCGCATGGTACCCACCTTTGAGAACGCCGCTTTTGCCCTGAAAGACGGCGACATTTCCGAGCCCGTCGAGAGCCAGTTTGGCTTCCACATCATCAAGCGCATCGAGAGCCGTGGCGTTCCTTCGTTTGAGGCAAGCCGCCCCAACATTGAGAGAATGATTGCCTCCGACGAGCGCTCCAAGATGCCTCGCGAGGCTAAGATTGGCGATGCCAAGGCTATATATAACTACACCGTTAATCCTAAGCTCGAAACCTATCTCAAGGACGAAATCGCCAAGAACGGCAAGTTCGACTCTACTCTGGTTGCCAAGCTGCGCGAGAGCGACTTCCCCGCTTGCACCTACGGCAACGAGTCGCTTCCCGTTAAGGACGTTGCCAAGACAATGAACCCCAAGACTGTTCTCAACAACGACGCCGCAATAGGCTATTTCAATGCTCAGCTTGAGGGACTTGTAAACACCCGCATCATGGACTATTACACCGCCAATCTCATCAACGATAACGAGGACTACCGCAACCTGCTCAATGAGTATCGCGACGGCATGCTTCTCTTCGAGATTAGCAACCGCAAGGTGTGGGAAGGCGCTGGCAAGGACACCACCGGCCTCAAGAACTTCTTCGAAGCCAACCGTGCCAAGTATGCTTGGGACAAGCCTCACTTCAAGGGCATCATCCTCAGCGCAAAGAACGACTCGGTGATGAGCATCGTTCAAGACGACATCTACCGCATTGGCCGCTGCGACACCCTCACACAGACGCTCAAAAAGATTCATGGCAACAATATCAAGATGGAGCGCATGGTGGTTGGCCCCGGTGACAACAAACTCGCCGACTACCTGTTCTTCAACGGCCCGGCTCCCGAGCCCACTGCTGCTTACACCAAGTGCATGGTTCTCGAAGGCGGCATCATCACAGCCCCCGAGGGCGTGAGCGACGTGCGTGGACAGGTCACCAGCGACTATCAGGACGTCCTCGAGAAGGAATGGGTAAAAGAACTCAAAGCCAAGTACCCCGTCTCCATCGACAAGAAAGTCCTCAAAAAAATCAAAAAACTCTAATCCTCTCACCACACCACTGGAGTGGCAACCCCACAATGACCGAGGCCCCCCAAGCCCCGGTCATTTTTTTCCACAGTGTTTCCACAGCTTTTCCACACGAGATTTTTTCTTGTGGAAAGGCTGAAGATACTCTGTGGAAATTTTTTGGGGTTGTAAGCACTATGGTTTGGCTTGCTATCCCTCAAAACCGCTACACCGCTACACCTCAACACGATAATATCTCATGGGGATTTATGGGATTTTTAGAATTTCAACTTTGTGCTGGCACAACAATGTTGAACCAGGTTAAACCACGTTGAACAATGTTGAACGCGAGCGGTAGCGAGCCATTGTGCGAGCGCAGCAAGCGCTTCGGCGAGAAAACTATGGCGTTTTAACATTTTTCATATAAATAGATTTTGTAAAGTGGCAAAAAAGTGGGAACTTTGCACGTTGTTATGCGCTGGTGTGAGAAAACGCTGGGGCATTAAGAATAGTGAAAAGATATTTAATATGAAGATAAAGTTGATTTTTGCTTGCCTTGTGGCAATGATTTCGGCAAACGCCTTTGCGCAAAACAATGTGGCAGAGGAAATTGCATGGGTAGTGGGCGACGAGCCTATTTTCAAGAGTGATATCGAGGAGCAGTATCTTAACCTCCAGTCGGAGCGTCAGTCGATCAACGGCAACCCCTATTGCGTCATCCCCGAGCAGATGGCGATAGACAAACTGTTCCTGCACCAGGCAAAGATAGACACCGTTGTTGTCCAGGACTCGCAGATTGCCAAGGAAGTCGACGCCCGCATCAACTTCTTTATCGCCAACCTTGGTTCAAGGGAGAAGGTCGAGGAATACTTCCGCCGCCCCTTGCCCCAGTTGCGCGAGAAAATCGCCGACATGGTGCGCGACCAGTATAGCATTCAGCGCGTGCAGGCCAATCTCACCGATAAGGTTAAAGCCACCCCTTCGGAAGTGCGCAAGTATTTCTCAACGATGTCGCAAGACTCGCTTCCCTATATCCCCAAAATGGTTGAGGTGCAGATTATTACCATCAACCCCGTAATCCCGCAGCAAGAAATTGACGAGGTGAAGTCACGCTTGCGCGACTATGCCCAGCGCATCAGCAGCGGCGAGGCCGAGTTCTCTACGATGGCGATTCTATACAGCGAGGACAAGTCGACCGCTGTTTATGGTGGCGAGACCGGCTTCCAAAGCAAGTCGGTGCTTCTGCCCGAGTATGCCACAGCCGCATTCAACCTCAACGACACTAAGAAAGTGTCAAACATCGTTGAGACCGAGGACGGCTTCCACATCATCCAACTCATCGAGAAGCGTGGCGACCGCATCAACACCCGCCACATCAAGCTTTGCCCCAAGGTATCTGACAAAGACCTGACCGACGCCATCACTCGCCTCGACACGCTCAAGAACGACATTGCTTCGGGCAAGGTGAAATTTGAGGAGGCGGCTTTCTATGTCTCGCAAGACAAAGACTCGCGCAACAACAACGGCATCATGCTCAACGAAGCCACCCACAGCAACCTCTTCGAGATGGCGCAACTCCCCAACGAGGTGGGCAAAATCGTTGATAAGATGAACGTGGGCGACGTGAGCGAGCCTTTCGTTATGGTCAACAGCAAAACCCAACGCGAGCAGGTTTCAATCGTGAAACTCTACAACCGAATCGAAGGCCACAAGGCCAATCTATCGCAAGACTACCAGACTCTTAAAGGCATATACGAAAACCACAAGAAAGAGCAAATCATTCAGAACTGGCTCAAGAAAAAGCAGCAAGACACCTATGTCTACATCGAGGACAACTGGCGCAATTGCGATTTCCGATACGACTGGTTGAAGACAAAGCAAACGAGCAACTAATCAATGAACAAAAGATACTCATCGGGTAGCAACGGGCACAAGATAGCATTCACTTTCTTGTGCTTTTGCTCTATTGCCATGGGTGTCTTGTCGTGGGCTGCAACTCCTCAAAAGCCCAAAGCTGCGACTGCTGGCGCCAAGGCCGAACGAGTGTCGCGCATCACACCGCAAATTCCGGGTGCCAACCGCTACCAGAAAGACAAGGTTTTCCTTGAAAACGCCGACATCCTCACCGCCGACGAGCGCATAAGCACTGAGTTCCAGATTCTTAAAGGAAATGTGCGTTTTCGTCGTGGCGACATGTATATGTTTTGCGACAGCGCCTATTTCTACGAGCTATCAAGCTCGCTTGATGCTTTCGGTAACGTGAGGATGACACAGGGCGACACGCTCTTTGTCTATGCCGATGTCCTTCACTACTATGGCGAGGACCAAATCGCGCAACTGCGCGAGAATGTGCGCCTTGAGAACCGCAACACCACGCTCATCACCGATAGCCTTGACTATGAAATCAGCTCAAACGTGGGCTATTACTTCAACGGCGGAAAGATTATCGACAACAAGAACAAAACCGAACTCACGTCACAGGACGGCCGTTATGAACTTGACACCAAGCAGGCCGAGTTCTCGAGCAACGTGCTTCTTGTAAACGAGAAGTACACAATGAAAACCGAACTGTTGAGGTACAATACAGGCACACACATCGCCACTATCGTTGACCGCACCATCATCGAGAGCGACAGCAACACAGTCGTCACTACCAACGGATGGTACAACACATCGGCCGACGATGCTACGCTCTACGACCGCTCGGTGGTCAACGCCAAGGACGGCAAAACCCTCGTGGGTGATACTGTGTATTACAACCGCAAGTTCAACTATGGTGAGGCACGCGGCAACGTCATTATTACCGATCCCAACAACAAGGTGATACTCGACGGCGACTATGGCTATCACGACGACAACACTCACTACAGCTATGTGACCAAGCGGGCACGCGCGCGTGAGTTCTCACAGAAAGATACCATCTATATGCATGCCGACACCCTGTGCACTATCATGACCGAGGACTCGGTGCGCATCCTTAAGGCCTTCAGGGGCGTGCGTTTCTTCCGCAGTGACGTGCAGGGCATCTGCGACTCGTTGCAACTCTCCATGGCCGACACTATCGTCAATATGTATCGACACGCCGTGCTCTGGAACGAGGACAAGCAGGTTTCGGGCAACGAGATTAACGCCCACATGAACGACAGCACTATGGACTGGGCAACTTTGCCCAACTTCGGTTTCCTCACGCAACTGGTAGGGGAAACCTACTTTGACCAGCTTTCGGCAAAGAAAATCAAGGCCTACTTTGAGAAAAAGGAAATGCGACGCATGGACGCCGACGGCAATGTTCAGATTATCATGTACCCCATGGAGAATGACTCGACCTACAACAAGCACGTCAGCGCCGAGGCCAGCTACCTGCGCCTTGACCTGAAAGAGAAGCAGAAAATCGATAAAATTGCCATGTGGCCCGAGGT
>JABUUJ010000010.1:53089-62581 GCA_021443235.1 Muribaculaceae bacterium | reverse complement strand
TGGTCTAGGACGCCGCCCTCTCACGGCGGAAACCAGGGTTCGAGTCCCTGTTTCACTACCAGTTACTATTTTTTGGTGATATCGTCTAGCGGTCTAGGACGCCGCCCTCTCACGGCGGAAACCAGGGTTCGAGTCCCTGTTTCACTACTTGAAAGCTGCAAGCAACACGCTGCAGCTTTTTTGTTGCACTAAAATTTGGTTGGTGCGAGAAAATTTGCTAATTTCGCATACTGATATGGAATGCCTGATTCAACTGGTCAAAAGCACACAGTGCCGCGGCGTGGTGAAAACACCATGCGGCGAATTGCATGTGTTTGAAAACCACGGTGTTATTGACCTGTATAAGCTCGTCGCTGAGCAGCCCGATAGCCTTATCGGAGCCACCATCGTCGACAAGGTGATAGGCCGTGGCGCGGCGTTGCTGCTGGTCAAGGGCGGCATCGCACGCGCGCATGCCTTCACGATGAGCCAGGGAGCAATGCAGGTGCTGCGCGACGCGGGCATCGATGCCACTTGCGACGCGCTTGTCGACCACATCATCAACCGCGCCGGCGATGGCATGTGCCCGGTCGAGCGCGCTACCCTCGACACCAGCGATCCCGACGAGGCAATGCGCCGCATCAAGGCTTTCCTTCTTTCTAACGGAATTTTAAAACATTGATTATATGAGCACTAACACAACCATCCACGCTCTCTCGTTCAGAGATACCAAGACCTACATCCTCGCGGCACTCTTCGTCGTGGGCAACATTGTCTTCCCGCAGCTGTGCCACCTTTATCCACAAGGCGGCTTCATCATGCTGCCCATCTACTTCTTCACCCTCATCGCCGCCTATAAGTATGGCTGGAAAGTAGGACTCTTGACCGCAATCCTCTCGCCATTGTGCAACAGCATGCTCTTTGCCATGCCGGCGCCTCAGGTGCTTCCCATCTTGCTTTTCAAGTCAACTGTCCTTGCCATCGCGGCATCGATCGTTGCAAAGAAAGTGGGCGTGACGCTGCTGGGCATCACCATCGCCGTCGTTGCCTACCAGTTGCTGGGAGGCATCGTTGAGTGGGCTATCACGGGTTCGCTCACCGCGGCTTGCAGCGACATCTGGCTGGGATATCCGGGCATCATGCTCCAAATTTTGGGCGGCTACTGCATGCTGAAGTATTTGTTGAAGTAATACAACGCAATATTATGGAATACAAGAAATTCCAAGATATAGAGCTGAGCCGTCTCGGCTTCGGGGCTATGCGCCTGAAAACCTTGCCCGACGGCAAAATCGACCGCCCCTTGGCAACGTCGCTTTTCGACCGCGCCCTCGATGGCGGCATCAACTATATCGACACCGCTGTCATCTATCTGGGAGGCGACAGCGAGGTTTTTCTGGGTGAGTGCCTGAGCCGATACAACCGACAGAGTTACAACCTCGCATCAAAGTTCACCCTCGGCTTCTCGCCCGACTACAGAACTATGTTTGAGCAGCAGCTGAAACGCCTCAAGACCGACTATCTCGACTTCTACCTGATGCACGGCATCGGGGCAAAGGACGCGGCTCGATACATCGACGAGGGCGCTGTCGACTACTTCCTCGAGCAGAAGCAGAAAGGCCGCATTCGCTACCTGGGCTTCTCCACCCATGCCCCCATCGACACGCTGCGCTACTTTGTGAGCCACCATCAGTGGGACTTCGCGCAGATGCAGCTCAACTACTACGACTGGATCTACGGCACTGCCGCACAAGAATATAAGGTGCTTGAAGATAATAATATACCTGTGTGGGTTATGGAGCCCGTGAGGGGCGGATGCCTCTCGCGACTCTCACCAGCAGGGGCACAGATCTTGCACGACGCTCACCCCGAGTGGACCCTGGCGTCGTGGGCTTTCCGCTTTGTGCGCAGCCTGCCTCAGGTGCAGCTCATCCTCAGTGGCATGAACGAGATGGAGCAGATCGACGACAACCTCAAGACGTTCAGCGATTTCACCCCGTTTGACGAGCCTGAGCGCCAACTCTGTTTCAACGCCGCTCGCGCCTTCCACGACCAGGTGCACGTGCCTTGCACCGAGTGCCGATACTGCGTCGACAATTGCCCGTCACAACTCAATATCCCTGAGTGGATTAAACTCTATAATCGCTCAAAGATTGAGACCGACTGGGTGATAGGACGTTTCGGGCACGAGGTGAAGTCGGAGGGCAAACCTGTCGATTGCATCGCCTGCGGCGACTGCGCCAGCCGCTGCCCGCAGTCCATCGACATCCCAACCTACATGGCGCACCTCGCCCAAGTCATGACGCGCAAGTAACGACATTGCACCACAATACACACACCCGGCACCCACCAGCGCCGGGTTTTTTCAGCCCCAATAAATATCACAAACACCTATCAAGATTCTACCAAGATTCGCTCCACGGCGTGCAACCTCGCTATTTCGCAGGGCTGCACATTGTTTTTTTACAAGTTTGTTGCCAAAAAAGTCGATTTACTGGCGAAAAATTACTAAATTTGCAGTTTATTGAGTAACTGCGCTCGCGAGACTCCGTTTTTGCAGTCTTGCGAAGCAAGAAAACAGTAAATTTGACAGCATTAAAATGACCAACAAAGAATACATAAAAGAGAATTTCCCTCTGCTCGCGGCAATCGACAGCCCCGCCGACCTGAAAAAGCTGCCCGTTGAGCAACTGCCACAGGTGTGCGACGAGCTGCGGCAATTCATGATTCATGAACTCGCCACCAATCCCGGCCACTTCGCCTCGAGCATGGGTGCCGTCGAGATTATCGTCGCACTGCACTATGTGCTCGACACGCCCCACGACCGCATCGTCTTTGACGTAGGCCATCAAGCCTATGCCCACAAAATCCTCACCGGGCGGCGCGACCGCTTCCACCTCAATCGCACAATGGACGGCCTGAGCGGCTTTCCCAATCCCAACGAGAGCGAGTACGACACATTTATCGCCGGCCACGCCAGCAACTCTATCTCGGCGGCGCTGGGCATGTCCATCGCCAGCCAGCTGAGCAATAACCCCGACCGCAAGGTGGTGGCGGTGATTGGCGACGCGTCGATTAGCGGGGGCCTCGCATTTGAGGGCCTCAACAATGCCGCCATGCACGACAACAACCTGCTCATCATCCTCAACGACAACGACATGTCGATCGACCGACCTGTGGGAGCGTTGAGCCACTATATCACCAATATGTCGACCTCCAAGCGCTACAACAACATGCGCTACAAGACCTATCAGTTCATGCGCCGACATGGCGTGATAGGCGATAGCGGCAAGGGCATCGTCCTGCGCTTCAACAACGCCATGAAGTCGATGCTCACCGGCCAGCAGAATATTTTTGAAGGACTCAACATTCGCTATTTCGGACCCTTCGACGGACATGACGTAATTAAGCTCGTCAAGACCTTTAACGACGTGAAGGAGATGAAAGGCCCCAAAATCCTACACCTACACACCAAGAAGGGTAAAGGCTATGAGCCTGCCGAGGCCGACCCCACAACATGGCACGCACCAGGCAAGTTTGACGAGGAAACCGGCGAGCGTGTGACTGGCAATAGCGAGGGAAAACCACTTAAATTTCAGGATGTTTTCGGCAAAACACTTGTCGAACTTGCTCACAGCAACGACAACATCGTGGGCATTACCGCAGCTATGCCCGGCGGCACATCAATCTCAATGATGCAGGAGGCATTCCCCGCTCGCACTTTCGATGTGGGTATCAGCGAGGGCCACGCGGTGACCTTTGCCGGCGGCCTCGCCAAGGAGGGACTGCACCCCTTTGTGGCAATCTATAGCTCGTTCTTGCAGCGTGGCTACGACGAGATTATACACGATGTGGCTATCGCTGGCTGGCCTGTCACTTTCTGCATCGACCGCGGAGGCCTCGTGGGCGAGGATGGAGTGACACACCACGGCATGTTCGACCTTGCCTACCTGCGGTGCATCCCCGGCCTCACCGTCTCGGCGCCCATCAACGAGCACGACTTGCGCGACCTCATGTACACCTCGCAACTCGAGGGAAAGGGACCGTTCAGCATTCGCTATCCGCGCGGCAACGGTGTGCTCGTCGACTGGAAAAACGAGATGCGTGAGTTGCCCGTGGGCCGTGGACGCAAGTTGCGCCACGGCGAGAAGGTGGCGGTGCTCAGCATCGGCCACATTGGCAACAACGTCATCCGTGCGCTCGACCGTCTTGCTCAGGAGGGCATCAACGCCACCCACTGCGACATGATTTTCCTCAAGCCTCTCGACGAAGACCTTGTCAATGAGGTCGTTGCCTCTCACAGCCACATCGTTACCGTTGAGGACGGAACAATAATGGGCGGACTGGGCAGCGCTGTCGCCGAGGTGGTGGCACGCAGTGGCGCGCACTGCACAGTGACACGTCTGGGCATACACGATGAGTATATCGACCAGGGCACTGTTGCACAGCAACAAAGCAAGTGTGGCATCGATGCCGACTCTATCTACAACACACTAAAAAACTTGTTTTCAACACTTTAATGCGCTATGAAGATTGTGATTGCTGGTGCCGGCGAAGTTGGCACTCATCTGGCTAAAATGCTCAGCGACGAGGAGCAGGACATCACTATCATGGACACCGATCCAAGCAAGCTTGCCGCCCTCGACGACTTCAATCTCATGACCTATGTGGGCACGTCGGTATCGTTCATGGATCTCGCGGCGGTAAACGTCGCCGATGCCGACCTGTTCATCGCCTGCACCCCCCTCGAGGCCCGCAACATCCTGGCCTGCTCTATGGCAGGCGAGGCAGGTGCAAAACGCACGGTCGCCCGCATTAACAACTCTGAGTATATGATCAAGGTCCACAGGGATTTCTTCAAGACCAAGCGCATCGACCACCTCATCTACCCCGAGTATCTCGCAGCCCAGGAAATCATTCAAGCACTCAAGTGTACTTGGGCCCGCAACTGGTATGAGCTATTCAATGGCGAGCTCATTATCGTGGGAGTGAAAATACGCAAAAACTCCACTCTCGTGGGCAACCACCTCAGGCAACTGGGACAATTCTCCAACAAGATGCACGTCTCGGCAATCAAACGCAACCACGAAACCATCATCCCCACAGGCCGTGACGTCATCAAGGAAAACGACATCGTCTACATAGCCACTACTCACGACTATATCGACGATGTGGCCGAGATGTGCGGAAAGAAGAAAATCAACGCTAAAAAGGTGCTGGTGATGGGAGGTGGCCCTATCACTGAGCAACTGCTTGAGTTTGCATGCGACGACTACGACATAAAGGTCCTTGAACCCGACCGCAAACGCTGCCAGGAACTTGCCGACAAATTCCCCAACGCCGCTATCGTTTTCGGCGACCCACGCGACAGCGACTTCCTCGAGGAGGAAGGCATAGACGACTATGACGCATTCGTCGGCCTTCTCGACACCTCCGAGGCCAATATCCTGGGATGCCTCATGGCAAAGGAACATGGCATCTCCAAGACCATCGCACAGGTCGAGAACCTGAACTACTTTAACGAGGCCGAGGCGCTCAACATAGGCACCATTATCAACAAGAAACTACTCGCTTCGAGCCGCATCTTCCAGATTCTGCTCGACAGCGACCCCGAAAACTCCAAGTCGCTCGCTCTGCAAGACGCCGAGGTCGCCGAGTTTGTGGTGAAAGAAGGCGCCAAGATCGCAAGCACCGAGGTCATGAACCTGGGCTTGGGCAACAACATGACCATTGCTGGAATGGTGCGCGACGGTGAGGGACAGCTCGTTACTGGACGCACCCGTTTCAAGGCTGGCGACCATGTGGTGATATTCTGCCTGCAAGGCGCTCTCAGGGAAGCTGAGAAAAAATTCAAGGAGCACAAAGGTTTGCTCTCTTTTTTAGAATAACATAACCCCCACACGATAGTTAATGTTTTCATATATACTACAACGCATCAATTACACTACAATCGTGAGAGTGCTGGGATGGTTTCTCCTGATCGAGAGCCTATTCCTGATCTTTCCCGCCGCTGTGTCATTATTCTTCGGCGAGTATAGTGTGATGTGGGCGTTTGTCAACACTTTCATCATCACACTCACCGCCGGATGCGTCATGTCCTATGGCTTCCCCAACCGCTTTAACGACGAGTCGATGCGCAAGCGCGAGGCCATTCTCATCACCTCTACGGTGTGGATCGTGTTCTCGGCATTCGGCATGCTGCCCTTCCTCTTCTCGGGTGTGCTTACCAGTGTCACCGACGCGTTCTTTGAGACAATGTCGGGTTTCACTACCACGGGGGCGTCGGTGCTGTGCGATGTTGAAAGCCTGCCTCGTGGCATCGTGTTCTGGCGCTCGATGTGCCAGTGGATCGGCGGTATGGGTATCATCCTGTTTACGCTTGCCGTGCTGCCCATGCTCAACTTCAAGGGTGGCGTGACGCTTTTCACCAGCGAGGTGACGGGCATCTCTCACGAGCGCATCACACCTCGTGTGAGCCAAACGGCCAAACTCCTGTGGGGCATCTATTTCACATTGACTATTGTGTGCTTTGCGGCGTTGATGCTCGGCCCCATGGATTGGTTCGATTCAATATGCCACGCAATGAGCACGGTGTCGACAGGTGGCTTCTCGACCAAAAGCGCCGGCCTCGACTACTGGCACGATTATTACAGCTATATCGTGATAATAGTGTTCATGGCAATATGTGGCATCAATTTCTCGCTTATTTACCTCATTTTTGCTAAACGCAACTTTAGCCTGATGTACAAAAACGTTATTATCAGGTGTTATCTTGCCTTTATCGTCGTGTTTTCGCTGGTTATTTTCCTGCGCTTGTGGACTATGGGCTTCTGTGATAACATCCCCGAGAGCTTGCTCGACTCGGTGTTCGACACTGTGTCGGCAATTACATCAACGGGCTTCTCGACCTACAATTATGAGAGGAGTGGCCAGTTCATTTTCTTCCTGCTGCTGTTCCTCATGTTCTTTGGCGGCATGGCGGGTTCTACCTCGGGAGGCGCCAAGGTCGACCGCTTTGTCGTGACCTTCAAAAACCTGAGAAACGAAATCTACCGAGTGATTAATCCTAACTCAGTAAGAACCGTGCGACTGACCAACAATCGCTCGGTGCCTCGCGAGGTTGTCGACAAGGTCCTGGCGTTTCTGGCAATTTATGTCTTTGTCATCATCACAGTCGCGATACTGCTCACAGCATTCAACATGCCGGCTTTCGACGCAATGTTCAACTCGCTTTCGGCAATTAGCAACATTGGCTTTGGATATGGCGAGATAACCGCCGGAGCCAGCAAGTTTTCCAATATCCCCAGCGTGTGCAAGTGGGTGCTTGCGCTCGAGATGATGGTGGGGCGTCTTGAGATATTTACCGTCCTGGCCATCTTCACTCGTGGCTTCTGGATAAAGAGATAACATCCTGATATTAAATCTATAATCAATAATAATGAACAACGACAACTTCAATCCTAACATCGCCAACGCAACCAACGACACTCCCGCAAAGGGAATCGCTGGCAATGAAACACACAGCAAACGTTCGCTCGCGCAACGCTACAACGAGTTCATCCACAACCCACGCACTCGCAAGGCGCTGGGCATAGTCTTTGCACTGCTCGCCATTTATCTGCTCATCTCATTCCTCTCGTTCTTCATGGGATCGGGGATGGCCGACCAAAACCGCGTCTCCAAATACGATATCATCGAGAACGCTCAGTCGCCCGACAAAATCACCAACGCCGGTGCCGCAGTGGGCGCAATGGTGAGCAACTACCTCATCGCCGGTGGCTTTGGTGTCGCCGCAGTGATTCTCGTCATTTGGAGTGGGGTAGTGGCTGGACGACTGCTCCTCTCAAAGAAAACACACTTCTTCTCCTACACGTTTATCTCACTCTTTAGCACCGTCGCATTCTCAATGATTATTGGCGCAATCACCTACGATATGTGCCTCACGTTCTTCCACTTGGGAGGCGCCTTTGGATATTACTCCAACAAGTGGCTGCTGGGGCTCGTGGGCACCTACGGCATGATTGCCGTCAACATCATTGTTCTCGTCATTTGGGCAATGCTGTGCTACAACACTCTGGCATTCATCTACAACGCTACTAAGAAGAAACTTGAGCGTCATCGCAGCAACTACGATGACTCGGGATACTCCAGCGCCAACAACGGCAACCACAAGTCGCTCGAAGAACTCGTCGAGGGCCGTAACAGCAATCAGGCCATCGACACACAACATGATGTTGCGCACAATGAACCAAAACCCAAGAAGAAAAGAGACCGTCAGCCTAAAAAAGACGACGCTCCTGAACCCGGCGCACCCGCTGTGATGGCAGGCATCGAGACTGCAAGCGTCACCAATCCCAATGACCCCACCGGCGAGTATATGCACTACCGCTTCCCAACACTCGACTTGCTCGACAACCGCACTATGCGCAACGACAGCGTCGATATCGAGGAACAGGAAACCAACAAGGCTCGCATTACCGACACCTTGGGTAAATATGGCATCAAAATCAAAGCCATCGAGGTGCATGTGGGCCCCACCGTGACGCTCTTTGAGATTGTGCCCGACGATGGCGTGCGCGTGTCTAAGATTCGCGGACTTGAAGACGACATCGCACTCAGCCTTGCCGCTCTGGGAATACGCATCATCGCACCTATGCCCGGACGTGGCACCATCGGTGTCGAGGTGCCCAACCGCGACCCGCAAGTCGTGCCCATGCGACAGGTGCTCGCCTCGCGCGCCTTCCAGGAAACTAAGTGCCGACTGCCCATGTGCCTGGGTTGCACTGTGACCAACGAGGTGTTTGTTGCCGACCTCACCAAGATGCCTCACCTTCTCGTCGCCGGCGCTACAGGTAAGGGCAAGTCGGTGGGCCTCAACGCCATCATCACCTCGCTCATCTACAAGAAAGGTCCCAGCGAACTCAAGTTTGTGCTCGTTGACCCCAAGCGTGTGGAGTTCAGTATCTATGCCGACCTCGAGAAGTATTTCTTCGCCAAACCCGAGGACGAGGACCGCGCCATTATCACTCAAACCGACAAAGTCGTCAAGACACTTAACTGCCTCGTGCAGGAAATGGAAAATCGCTATGCCGTCCTTGAGGATGTGAGGGTGCGCACCGTCGAGGATTATAACCACAAGTGGCGCCATGACCTTCGTGACGTGCGCAACGAGCATGGCGACAAGAAATACAAGTATATGCCCTACATTGTCGCAATTATCGACGAGTTTAGCGACATGATGATGACCGCTGGCAAGGAGGTTGAGACTCCCATAATACGCATCGCCCAAAAGGCGCGCGCCGTCGGCATACACATGATTATCGCTACACAACGCCCATCGGCTCAGGTGATTACAGGCCTTATCAAGTCAAACTTCCCCGGTCGCGTGGCGTTTGCAGTATCGTCGGTGACCGACAGCCGCATCATCATCGACACTTCGGGGGCACATCGACTCATCGGTCGTGGCGACATGCTCTTCCAGGTTAACGGCGAGACCACACGCCTGCAGTGCCCGTT
>JABUUJ010000010.1:48082-53069 GCA_021443235.1 Muribaculaceae bacterium | reverse complement strand
TGCGTATATGCGACTTTATCCGCGAGCAGGAGGACAACGACCGCGACATCAACCACGAGCATCCGTTCTTCTTGCCCGAGTATGTGGGCGAGACCGAAAGCGCTGGTGGCTCTGGCGGCGCCGATGCCGATGGCATTAAAGATCGTGACCCGCTCTTTGAGGAGGCTGTGCGATTCATCATTCAGGGCGAGACCGCCTCGACTTCGTCATTGCAGCGTCGTTACGAGATAGGTTACAACCGCGCCGCACGCATCATGGACCAGATGGAAAAGGCCGGCATTGTGGGCCCGTCAACGGGTGGCAAACCTCGTCGCATCCTCATCACTCCCATGGAGGTAGATAGTTTGTTCCATAACTTTAATCCCTAATAAATTGCTGAAAATGAAAAAGATATTTTCTATCATAATGATGCTTGCCACTCTCGCAATGAGTGCGCAGTCTCCCCAGCAGATGCTCGACAAGGCCGTCAACGCCATGAAGGGCGCAATGAGCGCGCGCTACACCGTGAAGTCGGCGCAAGGCAACATCAGCGGCACTTTCGACATCAATGGCTCTATGTTCCGCATGCTTTCCGACCAAGTGAAGTGCTGGTACAATGGCACGACGCAATGGACCTATTCCACCGCTACACAAGAGGTCAACATCACCACGCCCACTCAAGCCGAACTCTCGATGACCAACCCCATGGCGGCGGCACAGTCGTTCAAGACCAACTTCCACATCTGGAAAGCCGCAGGGCAGATTCCCAAGCACTATGCCATCATGCTAAAACCCAAGAATAAGAGCGATATAAAGCAGATCTACCTCTACATCAGCGAGGGCACCAATCTGCTACACAACGCTCACATCAAGATGAACGATGGCTCGGCTTTCACTATCACTTTGACCGATATCAAGAAATCAAGCTATTCAACTAATATTTTTACCTTCGACCCGTCGCTTGTGCCAGTGGGCACCGATGTCGTCGACCTAAGATGATAACCCTATGAATGTTGATTGCTTGATAATTGGCTCAGGCCCAGCAGGCTACACTGCTGCAATATATACGTCTCGCGCTGGCATCAGCAACTGCCTCATCGAGGGAAGCCAGCCTGGCGGACAGTTAACCACCACCACCACCATCGAGAATTTCCCTGGCTTCCCCGATGGCATCGATGGCTTTGAGCTGATGCAGCGCATGCGACAGCAGGCCATCAATGTGGGCGCAACTGTGATTTCGGCTGTGGTCGAGTCTATTGACCTCTCGCAGCGCCCGTTTGTCGCTCGTCTCGACAATGGCAATGTGATTGAGGCCGAGACGGTGATCATCGCCACCGGTGCCTCGGCTCGCTACCTCGGGCTGCCCGATGAGCAGAAGTATGCCGGCGCTGGAGTCTCGGCTTGCGCCACTTGCGACGGATTTTTCTACCGCCGTCGCACCGTGGCTGTGGTGGGTGGCGGCGACACCGCCTGTGAGGAGGCAACCTATCTGAGCAACCTCTGCAAGAAGGTGTATATGATTGTGCGCAAGGACCATCTGCGCGCGCAGGCCGCTATGCAGCAGCGCGTTGCCCAGCGCGACAACATCGAGATTATCTACAATGCCAATACCGCTGGCCTTTTCGGCGAGGATGGAGTGGAGGGCGCACACCTTATTATATATAAAGGCACCCCCGACGAGACCACACGCGACATCGCCATCGACGGTTTCTTCCTTGCGATAGGTCACCAGCCCAACACGCTCTTCCTCAACGGTCAGCTGGAGCTTGACGCACAGGGATATATCGTAACAAGCAACCCATCAACCGCAACCAGCGTCGAGGGCGTTTTTGCCGCCGGCGATGTTGCCGACCCGCACTATCGACAAGCCGTAGCCGCCGCTGGCTCGGGTTGCCGCGCGGCTCTCGACGTGGAGCATTTCCTTAACAACAAGTAATTTAAGACTCAATAGAATATATATGGATAAGATAAGAAACTTCTGCATCGTTGCACACATCGACCATGGTAAAAGCACTCTTGCCGACCGACTGCTGGAATACACTAACACCGTGGCGGGCAAGGACATGCAGGCACAGGTGCTCGACGACATGGACCTGGAGCGCGAACGTGGCATCACCATCAAGAGCCACGCCATCCAGATGGACTATTCGCTCGAGGGCATCAACTACACTCTCAACCTCATCGACACTCCGGGACATGTCGACTTCTCTTACGAGGTGTCGCGCTCTATCGCCGCATGCGAGGGCGCTCTGCTGGTGGTCGACGCAACGCAAGGGGTTCAGGCACAGACTATTTCCAACCTCTACATGGCAATTGACAATGGCCTGGAAATCATTCCGGTCATAAACAAGATTGACATGGACAGCGCTCATCCCGACGAGGTCGAGGACGAAATCGTGGAGTTGCTGGGTTGCGACCCCAGCGACATTCTGCGTGTGAGCGCACGCACAGGCGTGGGCATCCCCGAAGTGATGGAGGCTATCGTGAAGCGCATTCCCGCTCCTAAGGGCGACCCCAACGCTCCGCTGCAGGCCCTTATCTTTGACTCGGTGTTCAACCCTTTCCGCGGCATCATCGTTTATTTCAAGATTCTCAACGGACGCATTGGCAAGAACGATTTCGTGAAGTTTGTCAACACCGAGAAACAATACAATGTCGACGAAATGGGCGTCCTTAAACTCCAGCTGTCGCCTCGCAACGAGCTGAGCGCCGGCAATGTGGGGTATATTATCTCGGGCATTAAGAACTCGGTCGAGGTGCGTGTGGGCGACACTATCACACACGTCAACACACCGTGCGACAAGGCTATTGAAGGTTTCCAAGAGGTAAAACCGATGGTGTTTGCTGGCGTTTATCCCATTGAGCCCGAAGAATTTGAGAATTTGCGCACCTCGCTCGAGAAACTCCAGCTCAACGATGCCGCCCTCACTTTCACGCCCGAGTCGTCGGTGGCTCTGGGCTTCGGCTTCCGTTGTGGTTTTCTGGGCCTGCTGCACATGGAAATCGTGCAGGAACGCCTCAGCCGAGAGTTCAACATGGAGGTAATCACTACCGTGCCCAACGTCTCCTACAAAGTCTATGACAAAAAGGGCGAGATGACCGAGGTCCACAACCCTGCCGGACTGCCCGATGTCACTCTCATTGAGAAGATTGAAGAGCCTTATATTCGCGCGTCTATCATCACGCTCAGCGACTTCATGGGCCCCATCATCACCCTCTGTCTGGGCAAGCGCGGTGAGCTCGCCAAGCAGGAATACATCTCGGGCAAGCGTCTTGAACTCACTTTCGACATCCCGCTGGGAGAAATCGTGATTGACTTCTACGACAAGCTCAAGTCTATCAGCAAGGGTTATGCTTCGTTCGACTATTTCATCAACGGTTACCGTGAGTCAAAACTCATCAAGCTCGACATTCTGCTTAACGGACAGCCTGTTGACGCTCTCAGCGCCCTAACCCATGTCGACAATGCGGTGAGCTTGGGACGTCGCATGTGCGAGAAACTCAAGGAACTCATTCCGCGCCAGCAATACGACATCGCGGTCCAGGCAGCTATCGGTGCCAAGATTATCGCACGCGAAACTATCAAGCAGGTGCGCAAGGACGTTACCGCCAAGTGCTATGGCGGTGACGTGAGCCGCAAGCGCAAACTCCTTGAGAAGCAAAAAGCAGGTAAGAAACGCATGAAGCAGATAGGCACCGTGCAGGTTCCTCAAAAGGCCTTCCTCGCCGTCCTTAAACTCGACTAAATATTATTATNTATTATTATAACAGATTAATCCACAGGGACTTTGATGCATATTTTGCGCAAGGTCCCTGTGCCTATTATGGGCGCATGGGCGTCCATCGGTGTCATGATGGCAAACTCGCCCGGGTGAAGCGTAATGTGGGAGAGGGGAGCGTCGTCGTAAAAGGCAATGTCGCGCTCGGGGCTATAGGGCATCACCTCGCTACTCAGCTTGTGACACGGCAACCATCCCATCACCTCGTCGCCATCGACTGGCACATGTATGTCAATGTAGTTGCGATGCACCTCAAGCACCTGCTCGTCAATTGCTTTCATTGCTGGCATCTCCACGTTGGCCCACATGCCGTGGGGCAGGTCAACACGTGTCACGCCACTCTCGTGCACCGTCTTGTAGTTAGCGCGCAGCCACTCAAAGGCAGCCTTCATCTCAGGGAACATCTGCTCTACCCGAGCCGTCTCATTCAACCATCCAACTATCATATCTTACCCAAATTTATCTCCAACAAATATAGTGGTTTTTGACGAGATTGTGGACGTTTTTGGCGATTTTCCGTCAAAAATGTGCAAAAAATCGGCTTTTTTGACGCGAAATCGCAAAAATCGTCCTCACAACCGTCAATTTTCCCCCCCACCAACAAGTCAATGCCAACGTCAATGTCAATAACACAGTAATCCCCCACACATGGGGAGCGGAGGGGGGCTCGTGACTCAACGTCAAAACCCTTTTAACTTTTTTTGTGCGCCAATAGAGGAGTCGCTTGCCAGGGATTTATTAACTTTGCATTCTTAAAGGTTTATTATGGCTACAATACTTAACATAGAGACTTCAACCGACGTGTGCTCGGTGGCGCTAACCACTGAAGGACAGATTCTTGAGCATCACGAAAACTATGACGGGCAAACTCATGCCACGCTGCTCAGCGCCTATGTGAAACACTGCCTCGACTATGTGCGCACACGCGAGCTTAAACTCGACGCGGTGGCGGTGAGCATGGGCCCCGGCAGCTACACCGGGCTGCGCATCGGATTAAGCGAGGCCAAGGGGCTGGCATTCGGCATGGATGTGCCGCTCATTGGCGTCAACACGCTGCAACTGCTCGTTGTCACCACGATGTTTCACAACTTCTTTGACGACGACGACATCATCTATGTGCCCATGATCGACGCACGACGCATGGAGGTATATACCGCCGCCTATAATGCAGCCCTTGACGCAGTTGTCGAGCCACAGGCAATGATTCTCGACGAGAACTCGTTCGCACA
>JABUUJ010000010.1:46596-48062 GCA_021443235.1 Muribaculaceae bacterium | reverse complement strand
GTGTTTATGGGCAACGGCAGCGACAAGGCGCGCGACATCATCAAGCATCCCAACGCCACCTTCATCCCCAAGGTGAAGCCAGTGGCACTCGAGATGACCGCTCTCGCCGAAAAAGCCTTCCGCGAGTCGCGATTCATCGATGTGGCCTACTCAACTCCACTCTATTTGAAGGAGTTTCAGGCCACCATTCCCAAGAAAAAAGTGCTATAAAATCACAATGACGCAACACTGCACTTCATAATACCAAAAAAAATCACTAACTTTGCAGATTGATATGGAACAGAATATGTTAGAATACAACACCCAGCTCACGCAGCTCATCCTGCCTGAGTATGGACGCAATGTGCATCAGATGGTCGACTACTGCATGCACATCGAGGATCGTGACGAGCGCAACCATTGCGCCTACACCATCATCGACATCATGGACAACATGTTTCCCGAGAATCGCGGTGAGGCTGAGTATAAACGTAAGTTGTGGGACCACCTCGCAATCATGAGTGGCTTCCAGCTCGATGTTGACTACCCCTATGAGATTGTCAGGGTAGAGAACCTCGACAGCACTCCGCACCCCATTAACTATCAGCTCGAACCCATCAAGTTTCGCCACTATGGCAAGATTATCGAGAGGATGATTGAGCGGGCGGCCGAGTATCCCGAGGGCGACGAGCGCGAGGCGCTTATCATGGTGCTTGCCAACCACATGAAGAAGATCATCTATCTCATCAGCAAGGAGGACGTTGAGGATGCCAAGATTTTCAGGGACCTGGCCTACTACTCGCATGGACGCATCAACCTCGACCCCGAGACTCATCACCTTTTTACCTTCACCGAAAACGATAAGGATAAGCCCGCATCAGGCAAAAAGAAGAAAAAGAAATGATTGGGCGCGACGACATCATCGACATTGGCCGCTACAACAAGCCACATGGCGTCAACGGCGAGATCTCGGCTTCGCTTGATGTCGACATCGACCTCTTGCGCGAGTTCTCATGCCTCGTTAGCGACATCGATGGCATATTCGTGCCTTTCTTTGTCGAGGCGCTCAGGTCTAAGGGCTCCAGCACCGCCCTGCTCACTATCGACGGCATCGACAACGAGAATCAGGCATCGTTACTTGTCAACAAGGACATCTATGTGCTGAAATGTGAGTATGAGCAACTCAGCTATGATGAGAACAGCGACGAGATGCCACTCGACTATTTCATTGGCTACACAATCGTGATGCAGCAAGGCGTTAAGGTGGGAGAGGTCGTTGACGTTGACGACTCTACCGAGAATGTCCTCTTCATCGTTGACCACGATGGTGCCGAGGTCGCTATCCCCGCAGTCGACGAGCTGATTGTCGATATCAATACCCACAACAAAATGATTGAGATGAGCCTTCCCCAAGGCCTTTTAGAATTGTAAAACACTTTAGTAAAGAATATTATGAAAGAATTTGATGAGGATGAAGATTATCAACA
>JABUUJ010000010.1:38106-46355 GCA_021443235.1 Muribaculaceae bacterium | reverse complement strand
AATAATATTGAAAAAATCGATGAACAACATTAAGACTTTCTTTCTGGCTTTTGCGCTCGTTATCGCTGCGGCTTTGCCCGGCGACGCTCTCGCCAAGAAAAAGGCTGTTGTCGATATCTATGAGCTCACACTCGACGAGAACATAGAGACACCTGTGCCCGAAAACGAGAAAATCGCCGCCAACATCGAGGAATTCCAATATGAGGTAGCGGTGAAACTCAAGAAGCACAACCTCGACGTGGAGATGATGCGACACAATCAGGTGATTGTGGTCACTTTCCCCGCAAGCAAGCTCTTTGCCCCCAACGATACGGTCCTCACCGAGGAGGGCAAGCTCTCGCTAAAGCCTCTGTTGCCTTTTATCAAGAACGCAGGGCTTTATAAGGCGCTTCTTGTGATGCACAGCGACAATACCGGCAGCCGAGAATACACCCTCTCGCTCACCACGCGACGCGTCAACTCGGTATTCGACTGGGTAGAGATTAACGCACCTGCCGACTTTGTCGTGCCCTATGCGCTGGGCGAAACCGACCCCGCAGTCGACAACAACTCGGTCGACAACCGCAATCGCAACCGCCGCCTCGAGATTTTCCTCGTCCCCGAGCAAAACCTGCTAAACGCAGCCGCCAAGGGCAAAATCAGCATGAACATCATTAAAGACTTCAATTAAAAAATAGATACTTACAATAATGGCAAAAGAGTTGAAAAACTTGACCAAGAGAGCCGAAAACTACTCTCAATGGTACAATGAATTAGTAGTGAAAGCCGACCTCGCCGAGCAGTCGGCAGTGCGTGGATGTATGGTAATAAAGCCCTATGGATATGCCATTTGGGAGAAAATGCAACACGAGCTCGACCGCATGTTCAAGGAAACCGGCGTCCAGAACGCCTACTTCCCCCTGCTCATACCCAAGTCTTTCCTTAGCCGTGAGGCCGATCACGTTGAGGGATTTGCCAAGGAATGCGCCGTGGTGACTCACTACCGACTGATGAACGACCCCAACGGCAAGGGCGTAGTCGTTGACCCCACCGCTCGCCTCGAGGAGGAACTCATCATTCGTCCCACTTCCGAGACCATCATCTGGAATACTTTCCGCAACTGGATCAACTCCCACCGCGACCTGCCTCTGCTATGCAACCAGTGGTGCAACGTCTTCCGTTGGGAAATGCGCACTCGCCTGTTCCTACGCACCGCCGAGTTCCTCTGGCAAGAGGGGCACACCGCTCACGCCACTCGCGAGGAGGCCGAGGCTAAGGCCATCGAGATGATCAACGTATATGCCGACTTCGCCGAGAAATTCATGGCACTGCCCGTCGTTAAGGGGGTAAAGACTGCCAACGAGCGCTTTGCCGGCGCACTCAACACCTACACCATCGAGGCTATGATGCAAGACGGCAAGGCTCTGCAGAGTGGCACTTCGCACTTCCTGGGACAGAACTTCGCCAAGGCTTTCGACGTTAAGTTTGTCAACAAGGAAAACCAGCTCGACTACGTTTGGGCAACTTCGTGGGGCGTTTCAACCCGCCTCATGGGCGCCCTCATCATGACTCATAGCGACGACAACGGCCTCGTGCTGCCTCCCAAGTTGGCTCCCATTCAGGTCGTTATCGTGCCCGTTTACAAGAGCGCCGACCAACTCGCCGAGGTTGACAAGGTCGTTGAGCCCATCGTGGCTCGCCTGCGTGGCATGGGCATCTCGGTTAAGTACGACAATGCCGACAACAAGCGCCCGGGATTTAAGTTTGCCGACTATGAGCTCAAGGGTGTTCCCGTGCGCCTTGTATTAGGCGCCCGCGACATCGAGGCTGGCACTGTCGAGGTGATGCGACGCGACACCCTCGAGAAGCACGTCGCTCAGCTTGAAGGCATTGAGGAATATGTAAAGACCTTGCTCGACGACATCCAGAACAATATCTTCACCAAGGCTCTTAACCATCGTGAGTCAATGACTTGCAAGGTCGATACTTGGGAAGAGTTCAAGGAGCAAATCGAGAAGGGCGGCTTTATCCTGGCTCACTGGGATGGCACCACCGAGACCGAGGAGAAAATCAAGGAGGAAACCAAGGCAACCATTCGTTGCATCCCCGTCGACAGTGTTGAGGAGGAGGGCAAGTGCATCTACACAGGCAAGCCCAGCTCGCGTCGAGTGATTTTCGCCCGCAACTACTAATCGACATATAAACATCTTTATACAGGTGCTTCGAGGTGACTTTGCCTCGAAGCACCTTGCAATGAAACTATCGCTCTATGATCTCTATTCAGGGTTTGCATGTGGAATTTGGCAGTCAGGTCTTGTTGAAAGACATTAACTATGTCATCAACAAGCGCGACCGCATCGCTCTCGTGGGAAAGAACGGCGCCGGCAAGTCAACTATGCTCAAGATTATCGCCGGCCTCCAGTCTCCTTCGAGTGGCGTCGTGGCTCGCCCTGTCGACATCACTATCGGATACCTGCCACAGCAAATGGAACTGGAAGACTCTCTCACTGTGCGTGAGGAAGTTAATAAGGCTTTCGACCATGTGCACGCCCTCGATGCAACCATCGACCGCATCAACGCCGAACTGCAGCAACGCACCGACTATGAGTCAGAGAGCTACCAAAATCTCATCGACCTGCTCACACTCAAAACCGAGGCGCGAGCAATGTTGCAGAGCGAGAACTTTGAGGCTAAAATCGAGAAAACTCTTGTCGGACTGGGCTTCCTGCGCACCGATTTTGACCGACCTACACACGAGTTCAGCGGTGGATGGCGCATGCGCATCGAGTTGGCCAAAATTCTGCTCCGCAACCCCGATGTGCTACTGCTCGACGAGCCTACCAACCACCTCGACATCGAGTCGATTCAGTGGCTCGAGACGTTCCTCACCACGCGCAATGGCTCGCTGGTGCTGGTATCGCACGACCGCGCCTTTATCGACAATGTGACCACTCGCACCATCGAAATCTCGCTGGGGCGCATCTACGACTATCAGGTCAACTACTCGCATTTCCTCGACTTGCGCAAGGAACGCATTGAGCAACAGATGCGTGCGTTTGAGAACCAGCAGAAACTCATCAACGACACCGAGGAGTTTATTGAGCGCTTCCGTTACAAGGCAACCAAGGCGGTGCAGGTTCAGAGTCGCATCAAGCAGCTCGAGAAGATTGAGCGCATCGAGGTTGACGAGGTCGATAACTCACGATTGCGACTGAAATTCCCGCCTGCCCCACGCTCGGGCGACTATCCCGTTATTGCCGACGACCTGCGCAAGGACTATGGTGAGCACTGCGTGTTTCACAATGTCACATTCACCATCAAGCGTGGCGACAAGGTGGCTTTCGTGGGAAAAAACGGCGCCGGCAAGACTACGCTCGTTAAGTGCATCATGAACGAGATTGCCTACACTGGCGGCCTGAAACTGGGACATAACGTGAAAATAGGTTATTTCGCTCAAAATCAAGCACAACTGCTCGATGGCGACATCACCGTGCACGACACAATCGACCGTGTGGCGGTGGGCGACATTCGCACTCGCATCAACGACATCCTGGGCGCGTTTATGTTTGGTGGCAAGGCAAGCGAGAAGAAGGTGAAGGTGCTTTCGGGTGGCGAAAAGAGCCGCCTGGCAATGATTAAACTCTTGCTTGAGCCCGTCAATCTGCTAATCCTCGATGAGCCCACCAATCATCTTGATATGCGCACCAAGGACATCCTCAAGGATGCTATTCGCGACTTCGACGGCACCGTAATTGTGGTGTCGCACGACCGCTATTTCCTTGATGGATTGGTCGATAAGGTCTATGAGTTTGGCGGTGGGGTAGTGCGCGAGCACCTGTGTGGCATCTATGAGTTCCTCGAGAAAAAGAAGCTTGATTCGCTCCAGCAACTTGAGGTTAAGGAAGTGACTGTCAAGGAAGCGACCGAGCAGGCTCCCTCGGCAGGCAAACTCAGCTACATGGAGCAAAAGGAACGCGAGCGCAAGGCCAAGCAGGCCGTGAAACGCGTGAAACAGCTTGAGGAACTCATCGGCGAACTTGAGCAGAAAATCAAGGAAATCGAGGCTGAACTCGCATCGGGCACGTCGACCGACCCCGATATCTACACTCGCCATGCCCAACTCAACTCCCGACTGGAGGAAACCATGATGGAGTGGGAGCAGGCAAGCGAGCTCTTGCAGTAAACAAATACAAAAATCAATATATCAATGAACAAAGTTTTATTTTTATCGTTAGCTTGCGCATTTTCAATGACAATCAACGCACAGACAACTAAAGGCGTAGATGCCAAGAACTTAGACCTCTCGGTATCTCCCAGCGAGAATTTCTATCAGTATGCGTGCGGCGGCTGGATGAAAAACAACCCGCTCGACCCGCAGTATGCACGCTTTGGCTCGTTTGACCAGCTTGCCGAGAACACTCGCGAGCAAGTGAAGGACATCATTACTAACCTGGGCACAGGACACACCAAGGGCTCTCTCAAGCAGAAGGTGGGCGACCTCTATGCGCTGGGCATGGACACCGTGCGACTCAACAACGAGGGCTTCCAGGCGCTGAAGGCCGACCTTGAGACCATCAAGGAAGCCAAACGTGCCGATTTCGCCAAAATTATCGGTTGGCTGCACAATGGCATCGCTGGCCCGTTCTTCGACAGCCAGGTGATGTCCGACTTGAAGAACTCTGAGGTTAACCTCTTGTATTTCAGTCAGGGCGGGCTCGGCATGGGCGACCGCGACTACTACCTTGAGAACGATGAATCAACGGTAAAGATTCGTCAGGCCTACAACGACTACATCGCTCGCCTCTTTGAACTCGTGGGCTACAAGAAGGGCGACGCCAAGAAAATGGCTAAGAATGTGATGTCGATTGAGGTTGCTCTTGCACAGGTCGCCATGACTCGTGAAGAGACTCGCGACTACTCTAAAATGTACAATATCGTCTCGCTCGACGACTTTAAGAACAACTACAGCAACATCAACTGGGACGCCTATTTTGCACAGGTCGGTGTGAACGGCTTCGGCAAGGTGTGCGTTATGCAACTAAACTCTATAGCAAAGGCTAACGAGTTGCTTGGCACCCTCAAGGAGGACGCTATTCGTGACTATCTACAGTTTAAGTATATCGATGCTGCCGCTCCCTACTTGAGCGACAACTTCGTGCAGGCAAACTTTGATATGTACAGTAAGGCTATGTCGGGAACTAAAGTGCAGCAACCTCGTTGGAAGCGTGCCCTGAACGTGCCCAACTCGCTTCTGGGCGAGGCTGTCGGACAACTCTATGTCGAGAAATATTTCCCCGCCGACAGTAAGAAAAAAATGCTCACGCTGGTCAACAACCTCAAGTGCGCGCTGGGCGAGCACATCGCGGCTCTGTCGTGGATGAGCGCCGAGACTAAGGTCAACGCCCTCGTGAAACTCAACAGCTTCAAGGTGAAAATTGGTTACCCCGACAAGTGGCGCGATTACAGCGACATCGATATCGACTTCGCTAAGCCCTACTGGACCAACGTGATGGCAGCTCGCATGAGCTCGGCAAAATTTGAGTACTCGCAACTCAACAAACCCGTCGACAAGGAACGCTGGTGGATGACGCCCCAAACCGTTAACGCCTATTACGACCCGTCGGCCAATGAGATATGTTTCCCCGCCGGCATACTGCAGGCTCCCTACTTTGACCCCACCGCCGACGACGCCTGCAACTATGGCGCAATTGGCGTGGTGATTGGCCATGAGATGACTCACGGTTTTGACGACCAAGGACGCAACTTTGATCAGAACGGCAACATGACCGACTGGTGGACCGAGACCGACGCACAAAACTTTAAGGCGCTCAGCGACAAGCTTGTGGCTCAGTACAGCGAGGTTATCGTCGCCGACGATGTGCACGCCAACGGTGAGTTCACTCTTGGAGAAAATATCGCCGACCATGGCGGACTCCGCGTGGCTTACACCGCATTCAAGAAAACATCACAGGGCAAGTCGGCCAACTTGCTCGACGGTTTCACCCCCGACCAGCGTTTCTACCTTAGCTACGCTAATGTATGGGCAGCAAATATCACCCACGAAGAAATTTTGCGTCGCACCAAGACCGACCCACACTCGCTGGGCATCAACCGTGTCAACGTCGCTGTGCGCAACCTCACTCCCTTCTTCGAGGCTTTCAACATCAAGGAAGGCGACAAGATGTTCCGACCTGTTCATGACCGCGTCGAAATCTGGTAATACACACCACGACTTTATTTTCATCAAGATGGCGACCCACCATGTGTGGGTCGCTTTTTTGCACGCCCCCCCACGCAAAAAAAATCTTACCCACGCAAAAAAAGTGACTCAATTATGATAATAATTGAAGAAAAATCAGTACTTTTGTAAGTTAATTGCACACATGGCGGCCAGTTTTGGCGTTTTGTCGCTGCAATTCACTGAGATGAATATAAATTTATAATACATATCGATATGAAATTCAACATTCAAAGCAAGAAATTTCTCGCTCACCTTAATGCTGTCAGCAAGGTGATTAACAACAAGAATGCATACGCAATTCTTGACAATTTCCTGTTCGAGCTCGAGGGCGACCGGCTTGTGGTCACTGGTAGCGACATGGAGTCTCGCCTCACAACAACCATCGAGGTTTCCGACGCCGAAGGAAGCGGCAAGTTTGCCATCGACGTGAAGCGCATGCTCAGCCTCCTCAAGGAACTCCCCGACACCGCCATGACCTTTGACATCAACAATGAGACCCTTGAGGTCAACATTAAGTATGTGAGCGGACAGTACAGCATCGTCGCTCTCAACGGCGAGGAATATCCACTGAAGTCTCAAAGCGCAACCGAGACTTTCCAGTTCTCACTCTCGCCTAAAGACATCGTCGAAGGCATTAACAACACCATCTTCGCGGTAGGCACCGAGGAAATGCGACCCACGTTTATGGGTGTGTTCATCGACATCAAGCCCGACGCCATTTTCTTCGTGGCAAGCGACTCGCACAAGCTCGTGCGCTACAAGAAGTTAAATGTAGAGCCCAACATCGAGCGCTCGTTCATCCTTCCCACAAAGCCCGCATCAATCCTTAGCAGCATTCTCGACAAGAACGAGAACACCCCAGTCACCATTACCGTTGACGAGACCAGCGCAACATTTGAAAACGGCGAGTACTCGCTCTCATGCCGCTTTATTAACGGACGCTACCCCAACTACAACTCGGTTATCCCCGAGAACAACCCCTACGCCATGCAGTGCGACCGCCTCACTCTGCTCACAGCACTGCGCCGCGTTTCGGTGTTTGCCAGCAGTGGTGGTCTTGTGAAGATTCAGCTCGAGAAAGACGCGCTGATGCTCAGCGTGCAGGATCTTGATCACTCTACCTCGGCCGAAGAGACCATCGTGTGCGAGTACGACGGTGAGCCCATGACCATCGGCTTCAAGTGCGGCGACGTCATCGAGCTACTCAACAACCTTGCTTGCGACTCGGTAATGCTCAAGTTGCTTGACCCAGCACGCGCAGGCATATTCGTGCCCACCGAGCAGAAGCCTGGCGAGGATCTGCTCGTCCTCCAAATGCCCATGATGCTTTAAAACTCTGCGCAAGGCTATGGGCTTGAAACTTACTAAACCGCTCGTGATATTCGATGTTGAGTCAACAGGACTCGACATCGTGAAAGACCGCATTGTGCAGCTTTCCTACATCAAGGTATATCCCAACGGCAAAGAGGAACGTGGCAACTCACTCGTTAATCCCGAGATGCCCATCCCAGCCGAGTCGCAACAGGTGCATGGCATCAGCGACGATATGGTCGCCGGCAAGCCAACCTTCAAGATGCTGGCTCACAAGTTCCTGGACGTGTTCACTGGTGCCGATATCGCCGGCTTTAACAGCAATCGCTTCGATATCCCGTTGCTCGTTCAGGAATTTAACCGCGCCGGCGTCCCCTTCGACGCCACACGTTGCAACTTTGTCGACGTGCAGGTAATCTTCCACAAGCGCGAGAAGCGCGACCTCGAGGCCGCCTATCGATTCTACTGCGGAAAGGAGATGGAAAACCATCACGATGCCATGTGCGACACCGAGACCACCTACGAGGTGTTCAAGGCGCAGCTCGAGCACTACGACGACCTAAGCGGCAAGTCGGTCGAGGAACTCTCCCGTGAGTTCTCGGCCCACAACCGCAACGTCGACCTGGCAGGGCGCTTCATCTACAACGAGCAAGGCAAAGAGGTGTTCAACTTTGGCAAATACCGTGGCAGGCTGGTCGAGGATGTCCTCGCAACCGAC
>JABUUJ010000010.1:33079-38007 GCA_021443235.1 Muribaculaceae bacterium | reverse complement strand
CTACACGTAAATCTTTGTTTGATTGATATTTAATTGAATATAACACTTTTGTTCA
This sequence comes from Muribaculaceae bacterium, assembly GCA_021443235.1. GTDB lineage: Bacteria > Bacteroidota > Bacteroidia > Bacteroidales > Muribaculaceae > Sodaliphilus. Next base: position 37,952 of record JABUUJ010000010.1, on the reverse strand, counting down.
TGAACTGGAGACGCTTCTCTCTCTTTTGCATCGCCGCAACATGCCAGCTGCTCGCCTTGGCGCAAATTACCGAGTCGAGCGAGCTCAATTGCACTGTGGAAATCAATAGCCAGAAGGTGCCTAACGCCAACAAGGACGTGTTCAACACCCTGAAGGAGGCCGTGAGCGAATACATGAACACGACTAAATGGACCGACGCGGTGTTCAACCTCAACGAGCGCATCCAGTGCAAGTTGTTTCTCACCATTGCCACCTACGACGACAGCTCGGGAAAGATGACCGGCGACCTCCAAATTCAGTCGGAGCGCCCTGTCTACAACAGCTCCTACATGACCACCATCATCAATTTCAAGGACTCTAAGGTGGAGTTTGTCTATAACGCGGGCGACCCGCTCGTCTTCAGCGAAGTGGAGATGATGGACAACCTCACCGCAATCCTCAATTTCTATGCCTATCTCATTATCGCTCTTGACTTTGATACTTTTGCCGAGCATGGAGGAGACCCTTATTTCGAGAAGTGCGCCAACATTGTGAGGCTGGCTCAGAGCTCGGGCGAGACAGGATGGAAGGCTTTTGAGGACACCAAGAACCGAAGCGCCGTACTCAGCGCCTACACCGAGTCGTCGACTGCCGCAATCCGCGACGTGTTCTACAACTACCACCGCATGGGCCTCGACCAGATGAGCGTGAGCGTTGACAAAGGACGCGCCACTATCACCAAGTCGCTTGAGCTGCTCAAGAAGGTCTACGACGCCGCCCCCATGAGTGTGTGCCTGTCTATGTTCAAGGACGCCAAGCTCGACGAGCTGGTCAACGTCTATTCCAAGGCCAACACCACCGAGAAGGAATCGGTCTATGAGACCCTCTACCCGCTGTGGCCCGCCGAGCAAACCCGCTTAAACAACATCAAAAAAGAAGCAACAAACTGACGCACCGATGCTTTCACGATTATATATTTCTAACTACGCCCTCATTGAGGAACTCGACATAGCTTTCGACCCTGGCTTCACCATCATCACCGGTGAGACTGGAGCTGGCAAGTCGATAATACTGGGGGCGTTGACGCTGCTGCTGGGTGGCAAGGCCGACGCGCGTGCCGTGCGCAACCCCGAGCGAAAGATCGTCGTGGAAGCAACGTTCGACATCGCCGGATATGCCCTGGAGGGCTTTTTCAAGGACAACGATATCGACTATGATGAGCGCGAGTGCATCGTGCGGCGCGAGGTAAGCGCCACTGGCCGCTCACGAGCTTTTGTCAACGACTCCCCAGTCAACGTGGGCGACCTCAAGGAGTTCACTACGCGACTTGTCGACATCCACTCCCAGCACAGCAACATGCTGCTTGCTACCCCCAACTTCCAGCTCGCAATTCTCGACAGCCTCGCCCACAACGACCGGCTTCTCGCCGCTTATGGCGAGGCCTACCGCACAATGCTTAACGCCCAGCGCGAGTTGTCTAATATGCGCAACACGCTGGAAAAAAGCCGTGCCGAAGAAGACTATATTAACTTCCAACTTGAGCAGTTCCACGAGCTGAATCTGCACGAGAACGAGGACGACGAGCTTGAAACACTGCAACACAAACTGAGCAATGTCAACAGCCTGAAAGACGCCCTTTGGACAGTCGACAACCTCCTCAACAACGAGGAACAATCGGTTATCAACCACTTGAAAAACGTCGAGGCACAGCTCGCCTACACCGAGTCGGTAATCGACGATACCAAAGGTATGGCACAGCGTGTGGCCGATAGCATTATCGACCTCAAGGACATCGCTTTGAGCGTAAGCCACATTCAGGACTCGTTAACACTCGACCCCGACTTGCTTGAGCGCACAAACGAGCGTCTGGGGCTTATCTACGCCCTTGAACGCAAGCACAATGTGGCTTCGGTCAACCAACTTATCGAGCTGCAGCACGATTTCGAAAACCGGCTCGCATCAATCACTCACGGTGACGAGGAGATTGCCCGTCTCGAGGCCGAGTGCGACAAGCTGAAGGCAACCGCCACTGCTCTTGCCGGCGACCTGCGTGCTGCACGCAAAGCTGCCGCACAGGCGTTTGTGGCACAGTTCATCCCTCTTGTGGCTGGCCTGGGCGTGAAGAATATAGCCTTCGACATCGAGTTCTCTTCCACCGACCTTGCGCCTAACGGTGCCGACGCCGTCGAGTTCATGATGGCGTTCAACAAAAATCAGGCGCTCATGCCTGTGCGCGACACCGCATCGGGAGGCGAAATATCGCGCGTGATGCTGTGCATCAAGTCGATAGTGGCGCAGAGCATGAATCTGCCCACGATTATCTTCGACGAGGTCGACACTGGCGTCTCGGGCGACATCGCCACGATGATAGGCGAGATGATGGCAAGCATCGCCTCGGCAATTCAGGTCATCGCCATCACTCACCTGCCACAGGTAGCCGCGTGCGCCACAAGTCACATGAAGGTTTACAAGAGCGACAACGAGCAAGGCACGCTCACTGGCGTCGCCTCGCTCACTGGCGATGAGCACGTCATGGAGATTGCACGCATGCTCAGCGGCAAGGACCTTGACGCTGCCGCAATCAACAATGCCCGCTCGCTCATTAATCAAAGCACTAAACAATGATAGAGAAATCACAATATATCTTTGGACTGCGACCGGTTATCGAGGCAATCGAGGCCGGAAAGGAAATCGACAAGCTGCTGCTGAGCAAATCCCTCACTGGCGACCTGAGCAAGAATCTGCTCGACTGCGCCCGTGAGCATGGCGTGCTCGTGCAGCGGGTGCCTGTCCAGCGTATCGACCGCATCACGCGCAAGAACCATCAGGGCGTCCTGGCAATGCTCTCGGCGGTAACCTACCACAGCCTTGACTCGCTCATTCCGTCGCTCTATGAGGAGGGCGTCAACCCGTTTGTGGTGGTGCTCGACGGTGTGACCGACGTGCGCAACTTTGGCGCTATTGCCCGCACTTGCGAGTGCGCCGGTGTCAACGCTGTCGTCATTCCCGAGCGTAACAGCGTGAGTGTGAATGCCGACGCCGTCAAGACCTCGGCGGGGGCGCTCAACTATCTGCCGGTGTGCCGCGAGCGCAATCTCGTGGCTGCCGTCAAGATGCTGCGCGACAGTGGCTTTAAGGTTGTGGGCACAAGCGACCGCAACTCAAGCAACTACACCCTCTGCGACTACACCGGCCCCGTGGCGCTGGTGTTAGGTAGCGAGGATACCGGCATCTCGCCCGAAATCATGAAACTGTGCGATACCCGAGTGGTGATTCCCGAGTTTGGACAAATCAACTCGCTAAACGTCTCGGTAGCCGCTGGCGTGATGATCTACGAGGTTGTGCGACAGCGCCTTAACGACAACCAAGCAGTGAAATAACATTAGAATAACAAAAACTTTACACGCAATATGATTAATCGCATTTTGATTAGAGTCAAGGTTGTGCAGGCTGTCTACAGTTATGTCGTCTCAGGACCCGACTGCAAGCTTATCAAGGCTAAAAACGAGCTGCAGCTGAGCTTTGAGAAATCTTACGAACTCTACATGTACCTGCTCAAACTCATCATTGAGCTCACCGACTTGCAGGATCGCGCCATCGACGATGCCCGCAACAAGTTTTTGCCCTCTGAAGAGGACTTGAACCCCAACACTCGTTTCATCGACAACTGGTTTGTGGAGCAGTTGCGCAACAACGATGTCCTCAACAAGTTTTTCAACGACAAGAAGGTCTCGTGGCAAGACGAAATCATCTTCAAGCGCCTTATGCTCGACAAAATCAGGCACAGCGACATCTACAAGGACTATATGGCAATGGAGCGTACCGACAATGCCAGCGACTGCGAGCTGTGGCGACAACTCTTCCGCCACCTCATTCTTGTGGATCCCGATGTTGCCGACAAACTCGAGACAATGTCGCTCTACTGGAGCGTCGAGGACCTCGAGACTATGGGACAGTTTGTCATCAAAACCGCCAAGCGATTTCTCGACGGCCTAAAGGACCCCATCCTGCCTATGTACAAAGACGAGGAGGACAGCAGATTTGGCGATGCGCTCCTCACGCAGGCCATCAACCTCATGGACGAGAGCAATGAGCTCATCGACTCAATGATTAAGAGCGACCGCTGGGATGCGAGCCGCGTGGCGCTCATGGATCGCCTCATCATGTGCGTGGCGTGTGCCGAGTTGCGTGGCTTTGAGTCTATCCCCACAACCGTCACCCTCAACGAGTACATCGAGCTGGCCAAGGAGTTCAGCACTCCCAATAGCGGCCAGTTTGTCAACGGCATCCTGCATTCCATCGTCAAGCACCTGCGTCACAAGGGTGTAATCGTTAAACCATAAAGAAAATAGTCATTAAACCAAAATTTTACTGATATGTTGAATTACATTTTATTACAAGCTCAGCAGGGCGGCAGCGGATGGGGCTCAATGCTCATGATCCTCGCCCTTATCGCAATTTTCTACTTTTTCATGATTCGTCCACAGTCACAGCGCCAAAAGAAGGTCAACGAGTTCCGCAAGGGCCTCCAGAAGGGCGACAAGGTGATGACTGCTGGCGGCATCTATGGCACCATCAAGGAGGTAAAGGACACCCATGTGGTGCTGTGCATCGACAAGTCTAAGGACGTCAACATCAAGGTCGACAAGACTATGATTTACCAGTCGGCTCAGGAAATCGCCGAGACTGGAGGAAATCCCAACGACAATATTAACAAATAAACTTTTTTTACAGTGGTGTCTTTTGGCAACATAAAGGATAAAATAATGGCTTTTGCCACCGACAAGGCGCGCACTAAGTCTTTGGTGCTATATCTGGTTTTCGTCATGATTTCAGCGGTGATGTGGGGTATTGTAACCTTTAACAACACCATCATCATGGATGTCGAAATACC
>JABUUJ010000010.1:25444-32137 GCA_021443235.1 Muribaculaceae bacterium | reverse complement strand
TCGCTCTTAGGCGACGACGCCTATCTACCCGACGGCTCCCTCAACCGGGCCTTTGTCGCTTCATGTATTTTTAGCGACAATGAGCGTGTGGCGGCAATCAATGCGCTGGTGCATCCCGCCGTGTTGCGCGACATTAAGCGCTGGGCCGCGGCTACTGGCAGCCCGCTGTGTTTTGTTGAGACCGCCCTGTTGCGCGAGAGCAACATGATTTCAATCCTTGATGACGTGTGGACGGTTACCGCGCCCATTGAGCTGTGCATCAATCGCGTGGCGCGTCGCAGCAACCTATCGCCCGAACAAACACGCGCTCGCATCGCAAGTCAGAGCAACGACCTGATCGCAACACACAAGGTGATTGTCAACGACAACATCACCCCCATCATTCCACAACTCACCGCCCTGCTCGCCCAGTAAAACCTACTGGTGCCACAAGTCACCGCTTCAAGTCAAGGCGTGTAATCACCATCATGCTTTCGCCATCACCTGCCAGGAAGGCATACTCGTTGTCGTTGATGCGCTTGTAGCTCTCGGTGTTCTCAAGCGCCAGCAGGCAGTCGGTCTCGATGTCGATGCTCTCGCACTTGTTGCCCGATGAGCGCAGGTCCTCAAACTGTATTGCGAAGTCCTTGCTCGGGTCAAGCGTCACGATGCCGTTGATTATGTTGCAGCCGGTGTTGGCGTGTAACGTGAGCATATTCACGTCAATCACGATGCGTATGTTCTTGCTCAGCACATTCTCATTTTCCATCTCTTTCACCACCCATGCACCGTTGAGCACGTCAAGGTTCTGGCGCTTTAGCACCATGAGCTGAGTGCCTTTGCTGTTCTGCAACTCCAGCCGCTCTATATTATATAATGTGGTGACTTGGAACTTCTGCACCTCGTTGAGTGTCTTCAGCAGGTTGCGCCCGTTATTGTTAGGGCACTCCATCATGGTGGTTATCACATCCTTGAAGCTGATGTTGTTGCCCTTCTGGGTGAATGTGCCGTTTATCACGTTGCAACCATTGTTGCCATAGAACTGATGGTTGTTGAAGTCAAGGTAGATATAGGCGCGCTCGTCCGACACAAACGCCTTCTTGCGCACTGTCTCTACGGTCCACTCGCCGTAGAGTTGCTTCGGAGCGTCGGTGATGGTTACGGTCGTCGACTTGGGCTGCTCTGCCTTGGGCTGGGCAACCACAACTTCGGTTTTCTCATACTTCTTCTCCTCTTTCTTTTTCTTCTTGCCAAAGATCCAGGCATTGCTCGCAGGGGCCGTTACGACAGCCATCAGCAGGGCGATAATTATTGTTTTTTTCATCGATGTCATGCGTTCGTTGCTGAATTATTCTCCAAATTTCGTAAATTTCTCTTAAATGAGCAAATTGTTTGCTTCTTTTAATATTTAATTAAATATTTTATATGCTAACTTGACAATAAATTAGTACTTTTGTGAATATTTTTTCTCATGAAGAAGTTTTTACAACATATTTTTCTCTGCCTCGCTCTCACGGGCACGGCTTCTCAAGCCTTCGCGCAAATCAACACCGACCAGGTGATGCGCATAGGCCGCAACTCGCTTTACTTTGAGGACTACATACTCTCTATTCAATATTTCAACCAGGTCATCAAGGCTAAGCCTTTCCTTGCCGAGCCCTATTTCTATCGCGCTGTCGCCAAGATTAACCTTGAGGACTACAAAGGTGCCGACGAGGACGCATCGCTGGCTCTCGACCGCAACCCGTTTATCGTCGACGCCTATCAGGTGCGTGGCATCGCACGACAGAATCTGCACAACTACCAGGGCGCTATCAGCGACTACGAGGCAGGCCTGAAACTTAACCCCGAGGAGAAGATTTTCATCATGAACCGCGCTGTTTGCCTCGCCGAAATCAAAAGGTTTGACGAGGCCGATAGCGCTTACCATCAGTTCCTTAAACTCGACCCCAAGAGCGACAAACCCTATCTGGGACTTGCCCACCTCAACCTTGCACGCAAAGACACCACGCAGGCGCTCGACTACATCAACAAGAGCATAGAACTCTCTACCAGCAACGCATCGGCCTATGTGATGAAAGCCGATGTGCTCATGCGCAACAAGAAAGACTATGACGGAGCGCTCGAGGCTATGAACAAGGCCATAGAACTCGAGCCGCACTACTGGGGTTACTTCATCAACCGTGCCTATATCAAGTATAACCTCGACGACCTCTTCGGCGCTATGGCCGACTATGACTATGCCATCGGTCTTGAGCCGGCTTCGCTCGAGGGACACTTCAACCGCGCATTGCTGCTCGCCGAGGTAGGGGAGAACAATAAGGCTATCGACGACCTTAGCTATGTGCTTAAAAGCCACCCCGATAACTTCCTCGCCCACTACAACCGCGCCATGCTATACTTCCGCACCGGGCAATATAAAAAAGCGATTGCCGACTATGACGCCGTTCTCAAGAAATACCCCGCTTTCGAGGCTGGTTATATGGCGCGTGGCGAGACCAAGCGGCGCATGGGCGACCGAAAGGGCGGTGACGCCGACTACGACAAGGCGCTTGCCATTTTCAAGAAGAAAAACACCCACGAGAGCACCTTCAACCCCATCGAGATTGAGGCCGACGAGGCCAGCAAGAAACTTGAGGCAGCCCGCGAGCGTGGAGAGGACGACCCCGCTACGCAAGACGAAATCATGAACAAGTTCAACACTCTGCTCACCGTCGCCCCCGAAAACCCCATCAAGCCCGAGTACGACAACCGTCAGCGCGGCCGCATCCAGAACAGCAACGTTGAGATTGAACCCGAGCCCATGTTCCTCCTTTCTTACTATGCCCACGACAATAAACTCAACGGCAACACATACTATATCAAGGAAATTGCCGAAATCAACGAGACACACCTCCTCAAAGGCACGCTCTCGCTCGTAGGGGGCGACAAGCCCATCGGTGAAGAGGCAATCACTCGACACTTCGCAAGCATTGAGTACTACAACAGCCTTCTCTCCGACCCGCACCCACGTGCCATCGATTTCTTTGCGCGTGGACTCGATTACCTCCTCGTCCGAAACCCCGATGCCGCCATCGCCGACGCCAACTCAGCCATCGCGGCCAACAAAGACTTCACGCTGGCCTACTTCCTGCTCGCCAACGCCAAATACCTCAAATATCGCATGGTTAACACCAACCGCGACGATGAGGCACAAGACATTGACGCACAGACCAAAACCATGCTGCACTCACGCGAAAACATGGGACTGCTGCACGAGGTCATCGACGCACTCAACATGGTGCTGAAAATCTCGCCAAAAAACGTCTACGCCATCTACGACAAAGGCAACGCCTTCATGCAGCTCAACGACTACACCTCGGCAATCAGCTGCTACACCCGCGCCATCGAAATCAAGCCTGACCTTGCCGCCGCCTACTACAACCGCGGCCTCATGTATCTACGCATGGGCAACCGCGACCAAGGCGTCACCGACCTCTCCAAGGCCGGCGAGCTCGGCATCCTCCCCAGCTACAACGTCCTAAAACGCATCAACAACTAATCCCCCTCCCCATTCCCAACAAAATCACCCTCACCTCCCTTATTGCCCCAAAATCTCATAAGGAAATGAGAAATTGGGGGTGGGGTGGGAAAATCTTTGGTTTATAGTTGGTTATTACGAATTTTTGTAGTAACTTTGCACGTTATTTCTAAACCACGTAGTGCTGTTGTAGGGCACTATATAATTACAATTTTATTTGACTTATGATCAACATTACTTTTCCTGATGGAAACATCAAGCAATTTGAGGATGGCATAACGCCACTGCAAGTTGCCGAGAGCATCAGCGCCGGACTGGCTCGTAACATTCTGGCCGCTAAACTTAACGACGAGGAGTGGGACATCGCTCGACCCATTACTCACGATGGCGCAATCAAGTTCTTCAAGTGGGACGACGAGGAAGGAAAGCACGCCTTCTGGCACACTTCGGCTCACTTGCTCGCCGAGGCACTGCAAGAACTATACAAGGGCGTGCAGTTCGGCATCGGACCCGCTATTGAGAACGGTTTCTACTACGACATCGATCCGGGCGAGAACACCATCACCAGCGCCGACTTTGAGAAAATCGAGAAGAAAATGCTTGAACTCGTGGCACGCAAGGAAGACGTCGTGCGCCGCGACATCAGCAAGGCCGACGCACTGCACTTCTTCGGCGACGGAGGGCAGAGCCTCAAGTGCGAGCTCATCAGCGAGCTCGAGGACGGCCACATCACTACATACACGCAGGGCAACTTCACCGACCTGTGCCGTGGCCCGCACATCCCCACCACCGCACCCATCAAGGCCGTGAAAATCCTCTCGCTTGCCGGCGCTTACTGGCGTGGCGACGAGAAACGCCCGCAGCTCGTGCGCGTCTATGGCATCTCCTTCCCCAAGAAGTCGATGCTCGACGAGTATCTCGTGCTACTTGAGGAGGCCAAGAAACGCGACCACCGCAAGATAGGCAAGGAGATGGAGCTCTTCGCCTTCTCACTCAACGTGGGCCAGGGCCTGCCTCTGTGGCTCCCCAAGGGCGCCGCTCTGCGCAACCGCCTGCAGGACTACCTCGCCAAGATCCAGAAGAAATATGGCTACCAGCAGGTTATTACCCCGCACATCGGCAACAAGAACCTGTATATCACCAGCGGACACTACGCTAAGTATGGCAAGGACTCGTTCCAGCCCATCCACACTCCCGAGGAGGGCGAGGAATACATGCTCAAGCCCATGAACTGCCCCCACCACTGCGAGATCTACCGCACTGCACCGCGCAGCTACAAGGACCTCCCCATTCGCTACGCCGAGTTCGGTACTGTATATCGCTATGAGATGAGCGGCGAGTTGCACGGACTCACACGAGTGCGCAGCTTCACGCAAGACGACGCACACCTCTACTGCACCCCCGAGCAGCTCAAGCAGGAATTCCTCAGCGTGATGGACATCATCAACCACATCCTTGGCGTCTTCGGCTTTGAGTACGAGGCACAAATCTCGCTCCGCGACCCCAAGAACCCCACAAAGTATGTGGGCAGCGACGAGAACTGGGAGCGTGCACAGCAGGCCATCATCGAGGCTTGCGCCGAGAAAGGGCTGCCCGCCAAGCAGGTTGAGGGCGAGGCCGCGTTCTACGGCCCCAAACTCGACTTTATGGTAAAGGACGCCTTGGGACGCCGCTGGCAACTGGGCACCATTCAGGTCGACTACAACCTGCCCGAGCGCTTCGGACTCGAGTACACTGGCGCCGACAACCAGAAGCACCGTCCCATCATGATTCACCGCGCACCATTCGGCTCGCTCGAGCGCTTCGTGGCTGTGCTTCTTGAGCACACCGCCGGCAAGCTGCCACTGTGGCTCGTGCCCGACCAGGTTGTAGTGCTCCCCATCAGCGAGAAATACAACGACTATGCCAAGCACGTTGTTGACGTGCTCAACGACAACGATGTGCGCGCCATCATCGACGACCGCAACGAGAAAATCGGCAAGAAAATTCGCGACAACGAGCTCAAGAGAATACCCTATTTGCTCATCGTAGGCGAAAAAGAAGCCTCTAACGACGAAGTTTCGGTAAGAAAACAGGGCGAAGGTGATAAAGGTTCAAAAAAAATTATTACCTTTGCAACCGAAATCAATGCCGAAGTGGCTGCGATGATAAACAAATAGCACCTCAACCAGTTGCCCTCAACGGGACAACAGGTTGCCCATGTGCTTAATATAAGTTTAACTTTAATATTACTTAATGCAGAAAAAACCTTATTGGTCAGGACCTAAGCGCCCTGCCAACAACGCTGGTAACGCCGCCGGACGCCCACAAGGCGGACGACGTCAGCCCGGTGGAAAAAAAGACAAAGACGCTCATGCTATCAATGGCGAGATTCGCGCCTCTGAGGTGCGTCTCGTGGGCGACAATGTGGAGGAAGGTATCTATCCCATTGCCAAGGCTCTCAAAGTTGCCGACGACCTCGAGCTCGACCTGATCGAAATCGCGCCTATGGCACAGCCCCCTGTGTGCCGCGTGATGGACTATCAGAAGTTCCTCTATCAGCAGCGCAAACGTGCCAAGGAGCAGAAAGCCAAGTCGGTAAAGGTGGTCGTAAAGGAGATTCGTTTCGGCCCGCAGACCGACGAGCACGACTACAACTTCAAGCTCAAGCATGCCATCGAGTTCCTGAAAGAGGGCTCTAAGGTGAAGTCTTATGTGTTCTTCAAGGGTCGCTCAATCCTCTTTAAGGAGCAAGGAGAGGAACTCCTCCTGCGTTTTGCCACCGACCTGGAAGAGTATGGCAAGGTCGACCAGCTTCCTGTGCTTGAGGGCAAGCGCATGACCATCATGCTCTCGCCACGCAAGTCGGGCGCCGCCAAGAAGAAGGAAGAGAAACCTGCCGAAGAGTAATATTAGTTCTTAATACAAATGAAAAAATGGGGCATTAGGCTTGGTAAGTGCCTGGTCCCCTGTAATTAATAATAATTATTTTTTTAAAACAACAACAAAAATGCCAAAAGTTAAAACTAATTCCGGTGCCAAAAAAAGGTTTACCTTTACCGGAACAGGAAAGATCAAAAGAGGTCATGCCTTCCACAGTCACATCTTGACAAAGAAGACTAAGAAACAGAAAAGACGTCTCACCGGTAGCAGTCTCGTTGACACAGCTAACATCAACTCTGTCAAGCTGCTTCTCGTGAAGAAATAATTTCTCT
>JABUUJ010000010.1:8323-24855 GCA_021443235.1 Muribaculaceae bacterium | reverse complement strand
AGGTATGACCACAGGAGGGAGCGCAGCGACCGGATGTGGTCGTGCCTGTGTAAAGAACCACCCATATTTAGGCGTGCCGTAGGTACGCTACTCTCACCATCAGGTCAAAGTCAACATCAAAAAGAGAGCGCACCGGTTAAATGGCGCGCCCTCTCCAAAGGTTATCTATTGAAAAGTATTACTCCTGAACGAAGTTGGGAAGCAACTCAGGGTTGAAGTTCTTCACATAGGTGTAGTTGGCGTTCACATTAGCCTCAACCATTGTGACATAGACATTTGCGCTCTTGGCGAAGAGCTCGGGTGCCTGGCTGGCATCGTCGAGCAGCAGCAGCGACATGATGATTTCAGCGGTCATGTCATAGAGACGGCGAGCCAGGAAGTCGTGCGAGTCAATATCGCAAGCCTTCAATATCGCAACTGCCTCTTCAAGTTTCTCAACCATTGCCTCAACGCGAGCCTTAAGCGGCTTCATCTCGTCGGCAACATCCTGAGCGAGCATGTCCTTGATGGTTGCAAGGTACTGGCCATTAGTGATATAGCGAACGGCAGCCACAACCTGCAACTGAGTCGTGCCCTCATATATCGAGAAGATGCGTGCGTCGCGATACAGGCGCTGGCACTTATACTCCATGATAAAGCCCGAGCCACCGTGAACCGAGATGCCGTCATAGGCATTCTGGTTGGCATACTCCGAGTTCATACCCTTGGCAAGCGGCGTGAACGAGTCGGCAAGCCGCGAGTATTTCTTCATCTCCTGGCGCTCCTCGGGTGTGAGTGTGCGCTCGCGGGCAATGTCCTCAAGCGCTTTGTAGATGTCGACATAGCGCGCTGTCATGTAGAGCAGCGAGCGGCCGGCATCAAGCTTGGCCTTCATGCGCGACAGCATGTCATAGACTGCCGGCATTGTCACAATTTTCTTGCCAAACTGCGCACGCTCTTTGGCATAGGCAAGTGCTTCGTTATAAGCCTCTTGCTCTACGCCCACGCTCTGTGCGGCGATGCCCAGACGGGCACCGTTCATCAGTGCCATCACATATTTGATAAGTCCCAGGCGGGTGCTGCCACACAGCTCGGCCTTGGCGTTCTTGTAGGTAAGCTCGCAAGTGGGCGATCCGTGGATACCCAACTTGTGCTCGATGTGGCGCACATCAACGCCGCCGTCGCGCTTGTCATAGATAAACATCGACAGGCCGCGGCCGTCTTTTGTGCCTTCCTCGCTGCGCGCAAGCACCAGGTGGATGTCGCTATCGCCATTGGTAATGAATCGCTTAACACCATTCAGGCGCCAGCAGTTGTTCTCCTCGTCAAACGAAGCCTTGAGCATCACGCGCTGCAGGTCGCTACCGGCATCGGGCTCGGTAAGGTCCATCGACATTGTCTCGCCATTGCTGATGCGGGGGATGAACTTCTCGCGCTGCTCCTCGTTGCCAAACTCATAGAGCGTGTCGATGCAGCTCTGCAAGCTCCAAATGTTCTGGAAACCGGCATCGGCGGCCGAGATAATCTCGCTCAGCATCGAGAAGGTGACATTGGGCAGGTTCAGGCCACCAAAGCGGCGGGGCATAGAGATTCCCCACAGGCCTGCCTTGCGAGTAGCGTCAAGGTTCTCATAGGTCTTCGACGCATAAATCATGCGACCGTTCTCCAAATGCGGTCCCTCGATGTCAACTGCCTCGCTATTGGGCGCGATAATGTTGGCTGCAATGTCGCCGGTGATGTCAAGTATTCTCTTGTAGTTCTCGATGGCGTCGTCATAGTTGACGGGCGCATCGGCATATTGGTCCTTTTCAACATAGTTGCGCTCCTTGAGCTCAACGATGCGCTTCATGAGAGGGTGATTCAGGTGGAACCCAATCTCGGGATGGTCAGTATAATAATTTGCCATAATTGATTGTCTTATTTACTGTTTTGTTTGTAATATTTGATGAGTTTGGGCACGACTTCCTCCACTGTTCCCACGATCACATAGTCGGCAATCTTGTTGATGGGCGCCTCGGGATCGTTGTTGATTGAGATGATGATGCCTGCATCTTGCATGCCGGCAATGTGCTGAATCTGCCCCGAAATACCGCAAGCGATATACACCTTGGGATGTACGGTAACACCGGTCTGACCCACCTGACGGTCGTGGTCAACCCATCCGGCATCAACGGCGGCACGCGATGCGCCCACCTCGCCGTGAAGCACCTTGGCAAGCGCAAACAGCTGGTCGAAGTTCTCCTTGCTGCCCACGCCATAACCACCGGCAACCACAATAGCAGCGCCTTTCAGGTTGTGCTTGGCTGCCTCAACATGGTGGTCAAGTACCTTGACTACATAGCTGATCTCGGGAACATACTTGGCAACGTCGGGATAGATAACCTCGCCCTTGGCCTTGCCTGTGTAGATGGCCTTCTGCATCACGCCCGAGCGCACTGTCGCCATCTGGGGACGATGGTCGGGGTTGACGATGGTAGCCACAATGTTGCCGCCAAATGCGGGGCGAATCTGATATAGCAGGTTGTCGTAGTGCTTGCCTGTGCGCACGTCGTCATAGTCGCCAATCTCGAGCTGGGTGCAGTCGGCCGTCAAGCCGCTGGTGAGCGACGACGACACGCGTGGACCCAGGTCGCGGCCAATCACGGTGGCGCCCATAAGGCAAATCTGCGGTTTCTCCTCCTTGAAGAGGTTTACAAGTATGTCGGTGTGGGGTGCCGATGTGTAGGGAAACAAGCCCTCGCCGTCAAAGACAAACACACGGTCAACGCCATATGGTAAAATCTGATCCTCGACTTTGCCCTTGATGCCTGTTCCGGCAACAACGGCGTCAAGCTCCACCCCAAGCTCGCTGGCCAGCTTGCGGCCCTTGGTGAGCAACTCCTGAGATACCTCGGCAACAGTAGTGCCTTCAATCTCGCAATATACTATTACATTATTCATAAAGTTCTACTATTAGCCTATTATCTTATCATTTATCAACTCTTTCACAAGTCCGTCAATGTCGTCGTCGCTGCTGGTCAGGGTCTTTGACTCCTTGGCCTGGAACACGATGTTGACTACGGTCTTTACCTTGGTGGGCGAGCCGCTCAGGCCGCACTGGTTGGGGTCGCCGTCAATGTCGGCAACGCTCCACTGGTTCAGTGTGAGGTAGTCGCGCTCGTCATAGAGCTCTTTCCATGGCTCCTCGCCGGTGCGCTCCATCGGGCAAGTGGCATATTTGTATTTCATCACAAGCTTGGCGTTGCAAGGGCGGCAGGGGGCCGCACTGCCGTTAACGGTGATAACCACGGGCAGCGGAGCCTCTACCACTTCGATACCGCCATCAATGTGACGGCGTATTGTGGCCTTGCCATTCTCTACTTTAAGAATCTCCTCAGCATAGGTGACTTGGTTCAGACCAAGCTTTTGAGCCACCTGAGGACCTACCTGTGCAGTATCGCCGTCGATAGCCTGGCGGCCTCCAATCACGATGTCGACGTTTCCAATCTTCTGAATTGCGGTTGCAAGTGCGTAGCTGGTAGCCAGCGTGTCGGCGCCTGCAAAGAGGCGGTCGGTAAGCAGCCAGCCAGTGTCGGCGCCTCGGTACAGACCTTGACGGATAATCTCACCGGCACGGGGAGGACCCATGGTGAGCATGCCAACTGTAGAACCGGGATTTTGTTCCTTCAAGCGCAGAGCCTGCTCCAGCGCGTTGAGGTCTTCGGGGTTGAAAATCGCGGGCAGCGCCGCACGGTTGATGGTGCCGTCGGCCTTCATCGCGTCTTTTCCCACGTTACGAGTATCTGGCACTTGTTTTGCCAGTACAACGATGTTCAAACTCATAATTCGTTAGTTTGTTTTTTGTTAATACTTTATATTTTGTTTTTATTTTCTTGATAGAGTAATTTCAACTTGCAAAATTACCAATTTTTCACCACATGGCAAAACCACGCCACCCCTTTAATTCTTTTTCACACAAAAACCAAAAATATTACACTTTTTGCACCACCTGCTTGTCCAACGAGCGGCTCATCAATAACCCCCCCACATGGGGGGCGGAGGGGGGCTTCTTATTTATTCCACAGCGAGGCGAGATGCTGCGACAATTTGTCCTCGGCAGGATTGTGCTGAGGCTTCCAGATGGCAGTGCCTTGTAGCGCGTCGGGCAGATACTGCTGCACGACGAAGTTGCCCGGATAGTCGTGGGCATACTTATAGTCGGCCCCATATCCCAACTCGCTCATCAGCTGGGTGGGGGCGTTGCGCAGATGCAGCGGCACGGGCGCATTGCCGGTTTTCTCAACCAGTTGCAGCGCATCGTTAATCGCCATGTAGGCACTGTTGCTCTTGGGCGACGACGCAAGGTATATCGTGCACTCACTCAGTGGAATGCGCCCTTCGGGCCAACCGATTTTGTGGATAATATCAAATGTGGCGTTGGCAAGCAGCAACGCGTTGGGATTGGCAAGCCCAATGTCCTCGGCGGCCGAGATGCACAGGCGTCGAGCAATGAATTTCGGGTCCTCGCCGCCAGCAATAAGGCGCGCCAGCCAGTAGACTGCCGCCTGCGGGTCGCTGCCGCGTATCGACTTGATAAACGCCGAGATAATGTCGTAGTGCATCTCGCCGTCTTTGTCAAATGCCATTGGGTTCTGCTGAAGGCGCTCGGTCACGATCTGGTCGCTGATGACAAATGGCTCATGGGCCGTGAGCGACTGCATAACCAGATCCAGGATATTAAGTAACTTGCGCGCATCACCGCCCGAATAGCGAAGTAGGGCAGTGGTCTCCTGAATCTCAACATCGCGGCCCGCAAACATCTTGTCGCCGTTGATGGCGCGGTGCAGCAACTTGAGCAAGTCGTCGTCGGCAAGCGGGTTGAGGACATAGACTTGGGCGCGCGACAGCAACGGGCGTATCACCTCAAACGAGGGGTTCTCGGTCGTGGCTCCTATCAGCGTCACAATGCCTTGCTCCACAGCGCCCAGCAGCGAGTCTTGCTGCGACTTGTTGAAGCGATG
Organism: Muribaculaceae bacterium; assembly: GCA_021443235.1. Classification (GTDB taxonomy): domain Bacteria; phylum Bacteroidota; class Bacteroidia; order Bacteroidales; family Muribaculaceae; genus Sodaliphilus. Next base: position 19,876 of record JABUUJ010000010.1, on the reverse strand, counting down.
TATCTCGTCGATGAACAGCACTGGGCGACCTTTGACAAACATGCTGCGAGCGTCGGCCTTGCAACGCTCAAGCACTTCGCGCACGTCTTTCACGCCCGACGTCACCGCCGACAGCGTGTAGAACGGCACCTGCGTCTGCTCGGCTATAATCTTGGCGAGAGTGGTCTTGCCCACTCCCGGCGGGCCCCACAGGATGAACGATGAAATGTTGCCGCTCTCAATCATGCGGCGCAGCACAGCTCCCTCGCCCACAAGGTGCTGCTGCCCTATATATTCGTCAAGCGACTTGGGTCGCATGCGTTCGGCTAATGGCTCATACATTTTCTCGGTCTTTTTCGGTTAGAAAATGTAAAGTTACTGATATTTGTGTTATCGTGCAAGATTTTTTGCCGTTTTGTGCAAAAAGCAGTAATTTTGCATGACCAAATTAGGGAATATCTGATTATGCAAAATCTGCAACCATCCACAACGAGGATCTCATGCCTGCGAGGACTCATTGCGCTGTCGCCCATAGCGGCCTTCCTGCTCATTTATCTCGCGGTGTCGGTCTATATCGGTGACTTCTACAAAATGCCGTTGTCGCTCGCTTTTATCGTGGCGGCGGCTTGGGCTATGCTCACCACACGCAACTGCGCACTGCACGAGCGCATCGCCATCTTCTCTAAAGGCGCCGCCAACGAGAACGTCCTCTACATGATATGGATTTTTATACTCGCCGGTGCTTTCTCAAGCCTTGCCAAGGGAATTGGCGCTGTCGATGCTACAGTGGAGCTTGCAACCAACTGGCTTCCGTCGTGGTTCTTGGTGCCGGGGCTTTTCCTCGTCACTTGCTTCATCTCTATGTCGATCGGCACTTCAGTGGGCACTATCGTCGCACTCACTCCCTTTGCTTGCCAACTTGCCGAGGCTTCGGGCGGCAGCGTGGCTTTCTACGTGTCGATTGTGCTCTCGGGCTCGTTCTTTGGCGACAACTTGTCGTTTATCAGCGACACTACCATCGCCGCCACTCGCTCGCAAGGCGTGGCAATGAACGAGAAATTCAAGACCAACCTGCGCATCGCCCTGCCAGCGGCTCTCATTACATTGGGCATCTACGCTATCCAGAGCTCGGTTGCCGGCTCGTTTGTCCCTCCGGCAATGAGTCATTCGTGGCAACTCATCTTGCCTTACCTCATTGTGCTCGTGACGGCCATGATAGGCGGCAACGTGCTCATCGTGTTGTCGCTGGGCATCGTCAGTTGCATGGCGCTGGCCTATTTCTATCACGAGCACGCACTGATGTCGATGTGCTCCTATATGGGAGAGGGTGTCTCGGGAATGAGCGACCTCATCATCGTCACGCTGCTGGCCTCGGGATTGCTGGGACTGATAAGCCATAATGGCGGCATCGACTTTATCATCCAGCGCCTAACGTCCTATGTGATAAGGGGCAGCCGTGGCGCGCAATTGTGCGTTTCGTTGCTCGTGGGTATCGTGAATATATGCACCGCCAACAACACCATCGCCATCATCACAGTGGGCGAGATCGCACGCAGCGTGGGCTCTCGTTTTGGCGTCGACCCCAGCAAGACAGCCAGCCTGCTCGACACCAGCTCGTGCGTGGTGCAGTGCATCATCCCCTATGGCGCCCAGTGCCTGCTGGCGGCAAGCCTGAGTCACCTCGCGCCCGTCGCCTTCTTTCCCTACCTTTACTACACCTGGGCACTCGCGGCAATGATAATCATCTCAATATTGATTAGGAGAAAAAAATAAAAAAAATGCACTTCTGCGAAATAATTCAGGCAATGTTGCGTTATTATAGTGTAAACATTCTAAACCCATTTGCCTATGCAGAAAACCTCTACTCAGATCAAAGTGGAGGACCGAAAGGTTAAGCAAGTGTCGGGACCGCGTAAGTCGACAATTGATTTTCTGAAACAATTTGCCCGCGCCTATAATTATAATAGGTTAATGCCCGAGGGCCTCGGTGGTTTCATCGCTAACTGATTAAGTCCAGCCACACACAGCAAAAATGGTTGCTTTCGTCATCCGAAGGCAACCATTTCTGTTTTATGAGGAATTCCGGCATTACTCACACAGACGCTCAACAACGGTCTTGATAAGGTCGGCCATCGCTGTCTTGTAGTTGGGGTTGGCTTGCGTCACCACGCGGTTGGCAATAATCGAGCAAACCGTCATCGCACGGTGGCCCAGGCACTTCGACAAGCCCTGAAGCGCCGAGCTCTCCATCTCATAGTTGGTAATCTTGCGGCCTTCCCACTCAAAGGTCTGGATGCGAGCATTCAGCTCGGGTTCGGCAAGTTCCAGTCGCACTTGGCGTCCTTGCGGGCCATAGAAGCCCACCGCCGAGATAGTGTAGCCACGCACCATGTCGCCACGGTCAATCTTGTTGACAAGTTCCTGGTTGGCTTCCACAACGTAGGGCTTGGCAAGCAACTCGTTCCACGACACATGCTTGCAGAATGCCTTCTCAAACTCAAGGTCGCACACCGCGTTGCGCATAGCATAGTAGTTGAGCACCCCGTCAAAGCCTATCGCCTTGTCGGCAATCACCGCAGTGCCTATGGGCACGTTCGCCTGCATGCCGCCCGAGGTGCCTATGCGCACAATGTTGAGCGTGCGATGCTCGGCTTTGGGCATGCGCGTCGCAAAGTCTATGTTGGCGAGAGCGTCGAGCTCGGTAAGCACGATGTCGATGTTGTCGGGACCTATGCCGTGCGACAGCGCCATGATGGGCTTGCCGTTGAATGTGCCTCCAATTGCATGGAACTCACGGCTTTGAATGTCATATTCCTTAGTGTCGAAGTGGCTCGCAATCATGTCGACGCGTGCCGGATCGCCACACACCACGATGTTGTCCTTGAGATGCTCAGGACGCAGATGCAAATGAAATATAGAACCATCGGGATTGATGATGAGTTCTGAATCGGGAATAGCTTTTGTATTCATAATTTATTCTGTTTAAGGTTTCAAACTACAAAATTACAAAACTTTACCTAAAAAAACAACCCCATCGCCCCAAAAAATTACAGGTTGATGGCGTAACGGCTGCCGGGGAGCGACAACACTGCCCCTTTGCACTCCAGCTCCATCACTGCACTCATGGCTCGATGGACGGGTAACCCCGCCTGCGAGGCGATGGCGTTGATGTGCATGTCGCCGTTTTGCTTCAGCACATCGACGATTCTTTGCTCCTCGGCGGTAAACGTGGGGAATATCTCCATCTGTCGCGGCACGCTTTCCTTCGTCTCCCAACTCATGGCGTTTATAATGTCGTCGCCACTCGCTATCGACAACGCTTGATTGTTGTGAATAAGCCTGTTGCAGCCGCGCGAAAACTCATCGTTGACACGCCCGGGCACAGCAAACACATCGCGGTCGTAGCTCAACGCCAGCGAGGCCGTCACCAGCGCGCCACCCGTCGCCGCGCTCTCAATCACTACGGTGCAGTCGGCCATGCCGGCGATGATGCGGTTGCGCGCAAGGAAATTGCCGCGATGCAGCTCGTCCTGGCACATATAGTCGGTAACACACATTCCGCCTTGGCGCACTATATTGGCGGCGTCGGTGCGATGCTCGGCCGGATACACTTTATTCAGCCCACGTGCCATCACCGCCACAGTGGGTGTGTTATTGTGTAAAGCAGCACGATGAGCGGCGATGTCGATGCCATAGGCCAGTCCGCTCACGATTACCAGGTCATCGATTTTTTCGGCCAGCTGCCCAACTATGTCGCCACACATCCTTTGGCCATAGGAAGTGGCATGCCGCGTCCCAACTATGCTCACTATATGGGCGGCATTAAGGTTACAATTGCCCGTAGTATAGAGGATTAATGGTGCATCGCATGCCTCTTTCAGGCGAGCAGGATAGCGATCGTCGGTGTAATATATAGGAGTGATGTTTTTCTGTATCAATGTGTCAAGCTCGCGCTCGGCACGCTCCAGTTGCTTGCGGCGATAGTCACTCTTATAGACTCGACTGCGACCACCGGTTATTGTCTTTATCTCTTCCTCCGAATAAGAGAAAAACTGCTCCTCGTTGCCCACTACATCCAGTAGGCGCTTGGCAAGGTCGATTCCCATCCCGCTGATGCTTGCAAATGCTATTTTATATCTCAACTCCTGCATTTTAGTGACTATCGTTTTAGGTAGGGAGAAAACGCCTTGGCGACCTTCTCGCCGCGACTCAACTTGCCATTCTCAAGGCACACTACGCTCACCACGGCTTTCACCGCCAGCGCGCCGCTTGACTTGTTGAAAATGTCTTGGTGAAACACGCACCTCACTCCATTCATCTCGACCCACAGCTTGCTCTCCATCACATCGCCGCTGCGCAGTGGCGACTTGTAGTCGACCTCGATGCGCGACAGCACGGGCGTGAGCCCGTCGGCCTCCATTTGTGCGAAGGAGTAGCCCGCCATTTTGCAGAAGGCGTGGCGCGTATGCTCCAAGTAATGCAGATAGTTGGCATTGTTGACAATGCCTTCGCAGTCAAGCTCGTAGTCGCGCACCTCTATCTCAAGTGAAAATGAGTATTCTTGCATGTTGTCATTAATTTTAATGCAAAGTTAAGCAAAATTTTGCCATTATCTATATTTTTTGTAATTTTGAACAAAATTATGACCTGAAATAATGAAACGACTGTTTTTTGCACTTCTGCTGCTGTGCGCAACTATTGCCGCCGAGGCTTGCACCTCGGCAATCGTGAGTGGAAAGCTCACTGCCAACGGGCGACCGATGTTATGGAAAAATCGCGACACCAACGACCAGAACAACCGTGTGGAACGTGTGAAAGCTCATGACGGTCTATACGAGTTTGTCGCTCTTTTTGACGCCCGCGACACTCGCGACACCGCCGCTTGGATGGGCTTCAACGAGAAGGGCTTCGCCATCATGAACACCGCGTCCTACAACCTCAACATCGACAAGGTCCCCGAGAAGGACATGGACAAGGAGGGACTGGTGATGCGCATCGCACTGGAGCGTTGTGTCACGGTCGACGACTTTGAGCAACTCCTCAACTCGCTGCCTCAACCGCGAGGCGTTGAGGCCAATTTCGGCGTGCTTGACGCACAAGGCAATGCTGCTTATTTCGAGACAGGCAACTACTCTTGCACAAAGTTTGACTTAAACGACGAGCCCTCGGGCATAATGACGCGCACCAACTATTCCTACAGCGGAATCAGAGACAAGGGATATGGCTACATACGCGAGGCCAACGAGAAATATTTGCTCAAGAAACATATTTCAAAGAAGGACATCACCCCGGCGGTGTTCACCGAGGAAATATCGCGCACCTTCTATCACAGCTTGCTCGGCATGAACTACAACAACGGTTCCCAGCAATATGTCGTCGACCAGGACTTCATCGCTCGCTCCATCAGCACCGCATCGATGGTGATCGAGGGCGTGCTGCCAGGCGAGGACCCCTCGCTCACAACTGCGTGGGTTGCGCTGGGATATCCTCCTTGCGCCGACGTGTTTATGTGCAACATCGGCGAGGGTGGGGTGCCTAAAGTGCTTAACGGGACGGGAAAGGACAACCACTCGCCTCAATGCGACGTCGTCAACCAGCGCGAGGCCGAGGTGTTCTCTATCAAGCGTGGCAGCGGCAAGTCCTACATCAACCTGCACAAGCTCTACAACGATAAGGGCACAGGCTATTGCCAGGTGCTCACCCGCAAGAATATGCAGGTCTATGCCGAGGGCTACAAGAAACTCGCCCAGCGCCGCGCCATGTTAAACAACCTAACGACTAAATGATCAAAATGAACACTACCTTATGGGCAGGTGTAATCACCATCGGCATGCTCATCATCTCCAACATTATGATGACTTTTGCATGGTACGGACACCTGAAACTCCAACAAATGGGCGTCACCAGCAACTGGCCGCTCTATCTCGTGATTCTGCTCTCTTGGGGAATAGCCTTTCTGGAATATTGCTTCATGGTGCCGGCCAATCGCATCGGCTTTGTCGACAACGGCGGCCCATTCTCGCTTTTGCAACTCAAAATCGTGCAGGAGGCGCTCACACTCACCATTTTCACAGCGTTTGTCACTATCTTTTTCAAGGGCGAGTCTCTGCATTGGAACCACTTTGTCTCTTTCGGGCTGCTCGTGCTGGCGGTGTTTTTCGCTTTTCTTGACACTAAATGACAAAAAAGCGGTTTTTTCTCATTAAAATCCAATGAAATAATTGTAACTTTGTAAATCGTTTATAACATATAACCTACAATGAACACTAAATCTATCTTTTCACTAACTGCTGCAGCTCTCTTGGCCGCATCACTACACGCAACTACGCCTGGGTGGCAGGCCGATGTTGACAAGATGATCGCCAATGGAGATTTCGCTAAAGCCGAACTGCTGATGAAGAAGTTGCCTCGTGATGAGCGCATGGCTCAGGCAGTGCGCATCGACTCTCTAAACACCATCATGAAACGCATCCGAGCCGATTTCTCGCTAACACCCGAACAGGGCGTCGCAAAAATCAAGGAACGGATGCCTGAAGCCACCAATGCACAAATCGAAAACTGGAAAAAGACCAAAAAGCTCGAGGTGATGACTATCGACGGCAAGGAAATGTGGTTCCACAAGAGCGTACGCAACCTATGGCTCCTCGCCGATGAGTTCGCAACCAGCAATATGGCCGACCAGCAAGAGACTACCGCTGAGCGCGTTAACGACTTCCGCGTTGCCATGGCGGCCGACTGCGACGCTCGCGGCGTTCGATTCTGGAACAAGGTGCAGGTCACTTTCACCCTCGATGTCGACGCCGATGTCGTTCCTGCTGGCGAGGTCATCAGGGCATGGTTGCCTTTCCCAATGGAAAACAAGCGCCAGCGCAACATCAAGTTCATCTCGTCTAACCTCCCAGCAACGTTCAGTGACGGCTCGATACATCACACCGTCTATATGGAGGCGGTGGCGCAAAAGGGCAAGCCCACTCACTTTGAGCAAACTTTCTCCTACGAAGTGGGAGAGTGGCACATCGCCAAGCAAGACATGCTGGTGCTGCTCAAGCCTTACGACACTAACAGCCAGCTATATAAGCGATACACAATGAGCGAGCCACGACACATGATCATCGACGCCGACATCACCGCCAGGGCACGAGAAATCGTGGGCAACGAAACCAATCCCATTGAGCAAGCATCGTTGTTGCTCAAGTGGATAGGCACTAACTTCCCTTGGGCAGGCGCGCGAGAATATAGCACCATAGCCAATATACCCAACTATGTGCTCAACTCGGGCCATGGCGACTGCGGCCAAGTGACGCTGCTCTACATCACTATGTGTCGCTCGCTGGGCATTCCGGCTCGATGGGAAAGCGGTTACATGGTGCAACCCAATTTCAACGACTTTCACGACTGGTGCGAGACCTACTTTGAGGGTATAGGCTGGGTGCCTACCGACCCCTCGTTCATCCGCGGCTCAGTCGGCACTGTGATTGAGGACTACTACATGTCGGGGCTCGACGTTTACCGCATGGCATCCAACGAGGGCGTGGGTGGCGAACTAAGCCCCGCTAAGCAATACATCCGCACCGAGACTGTCGACTTCCAAGAGGGTGAGGTGGAGTGGAAAGGCGGCAATATCTACAACAACAAATTCTCTTCCCACTTCACAGTCAATAGCTTCACTCCTTGTAAATAACGATTAGAAACTTTAAAACAATGAAAATAAAGACATTACTGGTTCTTGCAACCTTATTCGTAGCAGCTAATGCGCTGGCAGCTACACCCACCGAGATTCTAAAACAACTCAAAATGGACATCGCCCCCGACAAGCGCACTGCCGTGTGGGACGTTAAGGCTGTGCAACAAGACAACGACCTCGTCATCGTGGGCACAGTTAGCACCGAAGACCTCAAAGATGCCGTATCGGCCGAACTGAAAAAGCAGGGCATAAAGAAGTTCCAAAACAATATCGTTGTCCTCGAGAACTCTGTTCCCGAAGACCAGCGTTGGGCTCTCGTGAAACTAGGTATTGCTACCATGCGTTGCGAGGGCGACCATGCCGCCGAGGCCGCTACGCAGGCCATTATGGGTACTCCCGTCAAGGTGCTTGAAGTTGGCGACTGGTGCCGCGTTGTCACCCCCGACGGCTACATCTCTTATGTGCCCCAGAGCTCGCTGCAATTCCGCACCGCCAAGGAAATGAAGAAATGGCGCGAGGCAAAACGCTATATCGTAACCTCTTATTGCACACGCCTCGTTACCGAACCTAAGGGCGACGAGACTATCACCGACCTCACCATGGGTTGCATCCTTGAGCACAAGGGCGACAAGAGCGGATGGATGCGCCTCGTTACCCCCGACGGCCGCGAGGGATATGTTGAGAAGGAAAGCGTAGAGGAACTCAACAAGTGGAAAAAGCAATCGTTCGACGCAGCTCTCATCGAGAAGACCGCACGTCGCATGATGGGCTCTGGTTACCTGTGGGGTGGCACCTCGACAAAGGTGACCGACTGCTCGGGACTCTCAAAAATCAGCTATTTCTCTTGCGGCATCATCCTCCAGCGCGACGCCTCGCAGCAAGCTCTCTATGGCAAGAAGATTGAGAGATACAAAGACGCCAAGTGTGGCGACCTCCTTTTCTTTGGCAACGAGAAAACCGGACGTGTGACTCACGTGGGCATATATCTGCGCGACGGCAAGTATATTCACTGCTCGGGACAGGTCAAGATCAATAGCCTTGACCCCAAGGACCCCGACTACCTCTACTCGACGCTCGTGATTCGCCGCGTCGACGGTAATGTCGACACTAAGGGCATCACGTCGCTTGCCAAGCACAATTGGTATTATAATCAATAATTTAATTAACATAATTCCTTAATAGACCTTATGGATAGACGAAAATTTCTTGCAGGTGCCGGAATCGGCGTTCTCGCCGCAGCATCACCCATCTCTCTATCGGCGATAGAGAATCTCGTTCAACCTAAACCACGCAAAAGCGGACGACTTAACCTCTCGTTCTTCCCCTACGAGCTGAAACTGCGCCACGCTTGGAACCTTGCCCGCAACAGCCGCACAACTACACCCGACGTTCAGGTCCAACTTGAATACGACGGTATTGTCGGATATGGCGAGGCTTCTATGCCGCCTTATCTGGGCGAAACCACCGAGAGCGTGATGAACTTCCTCAGCAGCCTCGACCTCACCCAGTTCAACGACCCGTTCAAGATGGAAGACATCCTCGCCTATGTCGACAATGTCGCTCCCAACAACCGCGCCGCAAAGGCAAGTGTCGACATCGCTCTGCACGACCTCGTGGGTAAAATCATGGGGCAACCCTGGTACAAGATATGGGGTTACAGCGCCGAGAAAACTCCCAACACCAGCTTCACCATCGGCATCGACACCGCCGATGTGGTGCGCAAAAAAGTTGAAGAGGCTCGCCCCTACAAGGTAATCAAAGTGAAAATGGGCCTCGACAACGACAAGCAGACCGTCGACATCATCAAAGAGATGATGCCCGATGTGCCCATCTGCTGCGATGCCAACCAGGGCTGGTCGAGCAAGGAATATGCTCTTGAGATGTGCCACTGGCTCAAGGAGCGCAACTGCCTCTTCGTTGAGCAGCCGTTCGACAAAACCTGGGTCGACGAGACCGCTTGGCTCACCGAGCGCTCGCCGCTTCCCATCATCGCCGACGAGGCTTTCCAGCGCCTGCCCGACATCGTTAAGTTCAAAGGCGTTTACAGCGGCATCAATATCAAGCTCATGAAGAGCACCGGCCTCTATGAGGCTCACAAGATGGTTACCCTCGCCAAGTCTCTCGGAATGAAGGTGATGGTGGGCTGTATGACCGAGACTTCGTGTGCCGTTACCGCCGCTGCCAACCTCTCGCCTGTGGTCGATTTCTGCGACCTCGATGGTAACCTGCTCATCGCCAACGATCGCTTCTCTGGCATGACCGTTGAAAATGGCAAGGTCACTCTCCACGACATTCCCGGAATTGGCGTGAAACTGCTGTAATTGATTGTTTTAACTCACGTTTTGCCGAGGGACGGTGCAATATCCGTCCCTTGGTAAGTTTTAAGAAGATTGATGATGAAAGGTCCCACAGTCGGCCTGGTCGCTATTTTGCTCATGGGCCTCGTGTTTTTCTTTGCCATGTCGTTCTTTGACGAAGGCATTGACGTTGCCGACACCCAAATTAAAACACCGACGTTTGCCGAGACGATGCTCACGCCGCCCGACTCGACAACCCAAACGCCTGCGCAGCAACCTGCACTCGCCACACAGCCCACAACACAAACTCAGGATTCAACTCAAGCACAACCCAACACACCCGCTGCAACCGTCCAAACCGCTGTGGGTGAAGCTGCTTTACCCGATTACTCTAACGTCACCCCGCAACCCATGGACACCACGAGCAAGACCATCTTGTTCATTGGCGACTCTATGCTCGAGGGGCTTGGACCGCGTCTGGCTGCCTATGCAAAGGCCAATGGCCACACGCTTATCAACGTGATTTGGTACAGCTCTACTTCCGAAATTTGGGGACGCACAACTCGACTGCAAGAACGCATCAACGAATTTCACCCCGACTATATCTTTGTGTGCCTTGGCTCTAACGAGCTGTTTGTGAGAGATATTAAGCGAAACCGACAAAAGTATGTCAACAATATCCTGGCGCAAATCGGCAATATTCCTTACGTCTGGATTGGACCGCCCAACTGGAAACCCGACACCGGCATCAACGATATGCTACAGGCAAGCTGCGCTCCAGGTAGCTTCTACCTGAGCAACGGTGAGCATTTCGACCGCGCCAAGGATGGCGCGCATCCCACGCGTGCCTCGGCGGCTTTGTGGTGCGACCGCGTGTGCAAGTGGGTGATGACCTCGTCGCGCAACCCCATCATGCTCAACAAGCCCACCGAGGCCAAGGCTCGTTGCAAAACCATTGTCTATCAACCTGATGTGTGATTATGGGAAACTACACTTTCAACATATCCACTCTGTGGCACAACATCATTGAGCAGTTGTCCTACACCCCCGACCAACCCCTGATGTTCTCAAGCGGGCTGTTCTGGGTGCTTTTCTTGGTGTTTATTCCCATCTACTCCATGATTAAGTCACGACGCACCTCTATGATGGTGTTTGTGACTCTTTTCAGCCTCTTTTTCTTCTATAAATCAAGTAGTTGGTGCTTTTTACTGCTTGTCGCCACTTCGTTCATCGACTGGAAAACTGCCCAATACATCGCCGCATCCCACGATAGGCGCAAGCGCAAATTGGCATTGTGGCTCTCTATTGTCGCATCGGTGGGTTTGCTTGTCTATTTCAAGTATGCCAACTTCTTGATTTTCAACTTCAGCGCTATCGTGGGTGCCAACTTCCAGCCGCTCGACATCGTGCTGCCCATTGGCATCTCGTTCTATACTTTCCGCACTATCAGCTATGTTGTTGATGTGTATAAAGGTAAAATTCAGGCAACCGACAGCTTCCTGGAGTATGTCTTTTTCTTGTCGTTCTTCCCCTGCCTGCTTGCCGGTCCCATCGTGCGTGCCAGCGAGTTCATGCCTCAGTTGCGCGACAACA
>JABUUJ010000010.1:0-7589 GCA_021443235.1 Muribaculaceae bacterium | reverse complement strand
TTCATCGAGAGTTTCTGGATTTTCAAGTTCTTGATTTTCGTTATTGTGGTCCAACTGGTTATCCAGTTTGCCGCAAGCGATGTCCAGCCGTTTATATATGCACAGTTCTAATGTTTTGAATAATACAGTTTTACACAATGAAAGATATAACTAAAATCGTACTCACTGGCGGCCCTTGCGCTGGCAAGACCACCGCTCTCGTTCGCATTATCGAACATTTCACCAGCATGGGCTACAAGGTGTTCACTCTACCCGAGGTGCCCACCATGTTCAACCAGGCGGGCGTAAACTACCTCACCAAGAATCGCGCGCTGTTTTACGAGATTGAAAAGTCAACTCTCTTGCTGCAAATGGAGATGGAAGACAAGTTCATGCGCATGGCACAGCAATGCGAGAAGCCCGTCTTGATAGTGTGCGACCGCGGTGTGATGGACATTAGCGCCTATCTTTCTACCGAGATGTGGCACGCTCTTCTCAACGATATAGGAGTAAATGTGGTGAAACTGCGCGATGCACGCTACGACGCTGTCGTGCACATGGTCACCGCTGCCAATGGCGCAGCCGAGTTCTATACAACAGCTAACAACGACAGCCGCACCGAGGATGTCGACCAAGCTTGCATGCTCGACATGAAGGTCGTGTCGGCGTGGACAGGACATCCCCACATTCGCGTGGTTGACAACAATGTCGACTTCGAAAAGAAAATACACAACGTGCTTGCCGAGATTTCCAACCTCATCGGCATCCCTCAACCCATTGAGATGGAACGCAAGTTTGTGGTGAAGATTATCGATGAGATTCCGGGATGCGCCGAGAGCGAAATCACCCAGACCTATCTAATGTCGGAACCGGGAACCGAAATCCGACTGCGCAAACGTGGCTCTAACGGCACCTATGTCTATGTCCAGACAACCAAAAAGAAGGTCTCCAGCACCGAATATATTGAGACCGAGCGACAAATCACTCCACAACTTTATGTGCAACTCCTGCAACAGGCCGACCCCAAACGTCAGTCTATACGCAAGATTCGCAAGAACTTCATGTGGAATAAGCGCTACTATGAGCTCGACACCTATGTCTCTCCCTCTATGGACCTCAATATCCTTGAACTCGATGGCAAGTGTGGCTCGCAAGAAGTTGAGTTGCCGCCTTTCCTCAAACTCGTTGAGGATGTGACGGGAAATACCGACTATTTCAGCATCAATATCGCTTTAAAAAAATAAATATGAAGCGTTTAAGTGTATTATTTATTGCTGCCTTGTTGGCTTTGGCGAGCCCAATTTCACTGCGCGCCGATGAAGTCGCACTGGCAACGTTCAGCCTGAAAAACTTTGAGGGCTGGGTATATTCTCGCACAGGATATACAACTTTGACTGCTAACGATATTAGTTCCAATAGAGTGAGGCTATTTACCTCCGAGTCCGGCGAGATTTTTGCACTGTCGTCGCCGGTGTTCACTTGCGTGGATATGGACTCTCTCAACGTGACAGTGACTTATCGCAACCCCACTAACGGCATCAACTACAATGCCAGTAAACTCGACCTCACTCTCTCGCTTTTAAACAATGATGGTGAGGAAATTGCAGCCAATGTAATTACGGTGCCTAAAACGGGATTTGTGAGTCAGGAGTTTAAAGTTAAATTTGATGTTACAGGCAACAATATAAAGCTCAGACTGCACGCCGATAAGGCCGATGTTAGCAACAACGCTGCTGTTTACTCGGTTAAGGTTTTGGGATACACAGCAACGCACGTGCGGGGCGACGTTAATGGCGACGGGGTGGTGGATATTACCGACGTCAACCTGATTATCAATAAGATACTTAATGGCGGCGACCTTCCTGCCGCCGATATTAACAACGATGGCTCCGTCGACATTACCGACGCCAACGCCGCCATCAACATCATCCTTACCACATAAAAACATGAGCCGATGCCACGACAATCCGACATCGGCTCAATTAATTAACCCAAATATTTATTAGTTCTTGAAAACCAGGGCACCGTTTTCGGTGTCGATGGTGATGGGCGTGTCGCGCTTGACGCGCATCGCTATTATGTCCTTGCTCAGCGAGTTGAGCACAAGGTTCTGGATAGCTCGCTTCACAGGGCGTGCACCAAATTCAGGATCAAATCCAGCCTCGGCAAGCCGCTTGACCGCGTTGTCGGTAAACTCAAGTTTGATGCCGTTGTGGGCAAGCATCTGTGCCACCGAGCGTAGCTGCATCCTCACAATCTGCTCTATCTCGCGCTCGTTGAGCGGAGTGAACATGATGATCTCGTCGATGCGGTTAAGAAACTCGGGCCTGATGTCGCGCTTGAGCATATCGAGCACTTCGTTGCGTGTTGCCGATACTACCTGCTCATGGTTTTCGGGCGTAAGAGTCTCAAAACGCTCGCGTATAAGCGCCGAACCCATGTTAGACGTCATGATGATAATCGTGTTCTTGAAGTTCACGGTGCGACCTTTATTGTCGGTAAGGCGCCCGTCGTCAAGCACTTGAAGCAGCACATTAAACACATCGGGGTGTGCTTTCTCGATTTCGTCAAAGAGCACCACGCTATATGGCTTGCGGCGCACTGCCTCGGTGAGCTGCCCGCCCTCGTCATAACCTACATATCCCGGAGGTGACCCTATCAGTCGGGTCACCGAGAATTTTTCCTGATATTCGCTCATGTCGATGCGCGTCATCATGTTCTCGTCGTTGAACATATAGTCGGCGAGTGCCTTGGCAAGCTCGGTCTTGCCCACGCCAGTGGTCCCAAGGAAGATAAACGAGCCGATAGGGCGGCGTGGATCGTTAAGCCCGGCACGGCTACGACGCACGGCATCGCTGATCGCTACGATTGCCTCATCCTGTCCTACTACCCTGTTGTGAAGCTCTTCCTCGAGGTGGAGCAGTTTCTCTTTCTCGGTCTGGAGCATTTTTGTCACAGGTATGCCAGTCCAACGCGAAACCACATTGGCAATGTCATCGCTGTCAACCTCTTCCTTGATGAGGGCGCTGTCTCCTTGCATTTGCCTGAGCTTCTCCTGGTTGTGCTTGTTGTCGTCTTCCTTGGCACGGATTTTCGAGTATCTGATCTCGGCCACTAGGGCATAGTTGCCATCTTGCTCGGCACGCTCAGCTTCACGTGTGAGGTCTTCTATGTCAATCTTGTTCTGCTGTATGCGGTCGATGAGCTCTTTCTCGCTTTTCCACTTGGCGTTATACTCTTTCTCGCTCTCGCGCAGTTGCGATATGCTCTCGTCAAGCTCGGCAATGCGCTTGGTGTCGCCGTCGCGCTTTATTGCCTCGCGCTCTATCTCCAGCTGGGCAATCTTGCGCTGTACCTCGTCAAGTCCTTGAGGCACCGAGTCCATCTCAATGCGCAGCTTGGCCGCCGCCTCGTCAACGAGGTCAATGGCTTTGTCGGGCAGGAAACGGTCGCTGATGTAGCGCTGGCTCAGCTGCACGGCCGCAATTATCGCATCGTCCTTGATGCGCACCTTGTGGTGGTTCTCATATTTCTCTTTGAGTCCGCGTAAGATTGCAATTGAGCTCTCCTCGTCGGGCTCGTTCACCATCACGATTTGGAAACGACGCTCCAGCGCCTTGTCTTGCTCAAAGTATTTCTGATACTCGTCGAGTGTGGTCGCACCTATGCTGCGCAGGTCGCCGCGGGCAAGGGCGGGCTTGAGTATGTTGGCGGCGTCCATCGCACCGCTGCTTTTGCCTGCTCCCACGAGGGTGTGAATCTCGTCAATGAAGAGGATGATTTCGCCCTCGGCTTGAGTTACCTCATTTACAACAGCCTTCAGTCGCTCCTCAAATTCGCCCTGATACTTTGCTCCTGCGATGAGCGCACCCATGTCGAGCGAGAACACTTGCTTGCGCTTGAGGTTCTCGGGCACGTCACCTCGCACAATGCGCTGCGCAAGTCCTTCAACAATAGCGGTTTTGCCTGTTCCAGGCTCGCCTATGAGGATGGGGTTGTTCTTGGTGCGGCGGCTCAAAATCTGCAGCACGCGGCGTATCTCGTCGTCACGACCTATCACGGGGTCGAGCTTGCCTTGCTGGGCACGTTCGTTGAGGTTGATGGCATATTTCCCAAGTGCGTTATACTGCTCCTCGGCTCCCTGGGCTGTGGCTTTCTTGCCCTGACGCAGCTCGCCTATGGCGGCGGTAAGCGCTTTGCTGGTGATGCCAGCCTCTTTCATTGCTGTTGACGCTGCCGAGCCGACATTAAACAGCGCAAGCATGAGTGTCTCAAGCGCAACATACTGGTCGCCATTGGTTTGTGTGATTTTCATCGCCTCGTCAATCACTTTAGTGCTGGTGTTGCTCAAATAGGTGTCGCCTCCCTGTACTTGCGGTAGACGCGCGATGGCGTTGTCAACCGAGCCGATTATTTGCGACATAGGCACATCGAGCTTCTGGATGACGAATTTCACCACAGCGTCGTCGCCACTGAGTAGCGCCTTCAGCATGTGCTCGGGCTCAATGCTCTGATGATTGTGAGAGCGCGCAAGGTTAATGGCACGCTGAATCATTTCCTGACTCTTAATTGTGAAATTGTTAAAATTCATTGTGTTTTTCTCCTTTCGTTTTCCTCTTTATTTGCAACCCCCATGCCATCCATCTTGCCTATGTCATTTTGTCATAAAAATCTAAAAACATCTGCCACATTTCCGCTCCTGTTCACATCTGCCCCTGTTCTTTCGCTATACGGCGAAAGCCCCTCCAAATAAAAATAGCGACTGCCACACAAAGTGCCAGTCGCATAATATGTCTTGTTGACTATCAGTTTATTTTCTTGTGAGCGTAATCACAAATGTCGCAATCGAAATGGCTGTGCCCAGCAAGCCAGTACCAAGCGACAGTCCGGGAGGAACTTGCCACGACGAGCGTGCCTTGCTCGAGTTGGGCTCAACATAGATGCAGTCGTTTTGCTGCAGGTAGAAATCGTTCGACACGATGATGTTGGGATCGTTCAAGTTCACTGTCTTGACTTGGCGCGAACCGTCGGCAGCGGTGCGGATAATCATGATGTTGTCGCGACGCCCATGGATGGTGAGGTCGCCAGCCATCGAGATGGCCTCAAGGATGTTGAGCTGACCATTGCTTGAGCGGATAATACCAGGACTGCCCACCTCGCCCAGAGCATACACGCGGAAGTTCATAATTCTCACCTCCACACCAGGTTTCTGGTTGAGGTATCTGGGATAAATGGCCTGAGCGATGATGTCCTCAACGGCGCTCTTGGTAAGACCGCCCACTTTCACCTTGCCCACCATGGGGAACTCGATTTCACCCTTAGTGTCAACGAGATAGTAGAACATCGAGTTGTCGCCATTGTTCAACGACGATGAACTGCTGGTTTGCGACACATACTGTGTCTTGTTGAATGGCTTTACCGACTCCTCGTCGGCGCCGGCAACATTGATTTGGAGCATGTCGCCAGTCATGAGCACGGGGTCACTAACTTGAGGAGCATTTTTAAGTGCTTCGCTCGAAAGGTTCTTGGCGTCAATCATGTAAGGAATGTCCTTTGATGAGCCGCAGCTTGAAAGAATCAGCGCAACGCTCGATGCAAGCAAAAGTAATTTGATCTTCATATCTATTTGTCTTGTTTTTGTTGATGCAGTACACAATTATTTGCAAAATTACTAAATTTACTCAAATCTACATCACAATTTGGGCAAAACATTGCGCCACAAACCAGAAAAAGTAGTAATTTTGTATTGTATGGAAAAAATACCCAATATTGAGCCACATCCTTGGCAGCCTTTTATCCCCGATGGCGCCCGCATTATCATGCTTGGAACTTTCCCGCCCAAGCCCGAGCGGTGGTCGATGGACTTCTTCTATCCCAACAAGATCAACGACATGTGGCGCATCATGGGTATTATCTTTTACGGCGACCGCAACCGCTTCTGGATAGAGGACGACAAGCGCTTTGACCTCGACGCTATCAAGGCATTCCTCTACCAGAAGGGCATCGCGCTGTGGGACACGGCAATGAAGGTGCGCCGCCTCAACGACAACGCCAGCGACAAGTTCCTGGAGATTGTCGAGACCATCGACCTCGAGTCTCTTCTGCGCAACAATCCCACTATTGCCGCTGTGGTCACGGCGGGCGAGAAAGCTACGGGCGTCGTCGCAAAACTTGCCGGGGTGGATGTGCCTGCCACTGGTCACCATGTAAAATGCAGGGTAGGGGAGAGTGTCTTTACTCTCTATCGCATGCCATCGTCGTCGCGAGCCTATCCGCTCCCAATCGACAAGAAGGCCGATGCCTATCGTGAGATGTTCAGAAGCGAACAGTTTGATGTTTAATCGAAATCTTAAATATGAAGAGTAGTTACAAAGTTATATTAGCAATCCTTGTGCTGGTGGCGATTATCGCCGTCGTCCTTATGTATATGTTAGAAATGGACTTTAGCGCGCGCGGTCTCTATGAGTGGTACAAGGACCACATGACCTACACCACCATCGTTGTGCTCATGGCCATTGAGAGCTCCATTATCCCGCTGCCCAGCGAGGTTGTGGTGCCGCCCGCTGCCTATTTCGCACTGCAACAGGGTAGCGACCTCAACGTGTGGATGGTGATGGTGATGGCAACTATCGGAGCAACACTGGGCGCCCTCATCAACTACGGCGTGTCGATGGCTATAGGCCGCCCCATCCTTTATGGCTTTGCCGACAGCAAACTCGGACACATGCTCATGCTCAACAGCGCAAAGCTCCAAAAGGCTGAGACCTATTTTCAGGAGAAAGGCGCCATCTCCATCTTCTTCGGACGCCTGCTGCCTGCCGTGCGCCACCTCATCTCTATTCCAGCCGGACTTGCTCGCATGAACCTCCTCACTTTCACCACTTTCACTTGTCTGGGTGCCGCCCTTTGGAATGTGGTGCTTGCCGGCATGGGCTATCTGCTCTACCTTGCTGTGCCCGACGCCAATAGCCTCTTCGATCAGCTTGAGTATTACAACCACTATGTGAAAATCGTAAGCTACGGCCTGCTGGCGCTCGTTGTTATATATATTTATTATAAGGTGAAGAAAACAAGCAAAAACCAATAAAATCTCGATATGATAGTTTCCCCGTCCTTATTGTCGGCCGACTTCGCCCATCTTGGTGCCGACGTTGAAATGCTTAACTGCAGCGAGTGCGACTGGCTGCACATCGATGTGATGGATGGCGTGTTTGTGCCCAATATATCCTTCGGCTTCCCAGTCATGAAGGCTATCCAGCGCGAGGCAAAAAAACCGCTCGACGTGCACCTCATGATTGTTGAGCCTCAAAAGTTTGTCAACGAGGTGCGCGATTGCGGCGCACACATCATGACTGTGCACTACGAGGCATGCACTCACCTTAACCGCGTGGTGCAGCAAATTCACGATGCCGGCATGAAGGCTGGCGTGAGCCTCAATCCTGCCACACCGGTGTGCCTGCTGCGCGACATCATTGCCTGCGTTGACTTGGTGCTGCTCATGTCGGTGAATCCGGGCTTCGGAGGGCAGAAGTTCATACAAGGCTCTCTCGACAAAGTGCGCCAGCTGCGCCAACTCATCTCCGATACTGGCAGTAAGGCTGTTATCGAGG
>JABUUJ010000105.1 GCA_021443235.1 Muribaculaceae bacterium | reverse complement strand
CTCAATATGGGTGGGCCTTATTCATTCCACATCGGGGTCAACTCGTACATCGTTACCAATTTTTTTTGATTTTTTTCACTGAGTGGGCTAAAAGATGGCGTTGTTGAGGGTGAGTTGGCGGGCGAGAGCATCGGGGGTGAGGGCGAGCGTGCGGGCAAGTTTGGCGATGACATCGGTTATGGGGGTGGGGGAGTCGTCGGTTTCGGCGAGGATTTTGTCGAGGGATGTGGCGAGTAGGGCTTCGGGGTTAAAGTGCTCGCCGTAGGACAGATAGCAGCCGGCGTCGATGAGCGTACGCGCCACGTTGGCGTTGCCACGCATGCCGTGGACGATGAGCGGCACCGAGGGTCGCATCTCGCGCCATGCCTTGACGAGGGGCTGCGCGGTGCGTACCATGTGTGCCACGACAGGCTTGCCCACGCGTTGAGCGATGGCGATGTGTCGCTTGAAAAGGGCGATTTGCTGGTCCAGCGGAGCTCCACGCAAGGCGTCGAGCCCGGTTTCGCCCACCGCCACAACCTGTGGGTGTGCCGCCAGCGCTGCGAGCAGGTCGAGGCGTTCGTCAGGGGCATCAAGGGAGTTCCACGGGTGTATTCCCACGCTGTATATTCGGCCGGGCTTTGGGTCAAATGCCTCAGGTTCGACGCTGATGATTGCGCCGAATGCGTCGGGGTTGTGGGTGTGGGAGTCGGTGATGGGTGTCATGGCACGGGGTCATAGCCGCTGCCCCCCCAGGGGTGACAGCGCGAAATGCGTTTCACGGCGAGCCATAGCCCCTTGAACGGGCCGTGTTTCTTGATGGCCTCGACGGCATACTGGCTGCACGTGGGCGTGAAGCGGCAGGCCGGCGGGGTGAGGGGCGAGATGAAGCGCTGGTAGAAGTAGATGGGTTGCAGCAACAGCCATCCAACTGGGCGCAATAGTTTATTCCACAGTGTTTTCATTGGCGTTAAGGGGTTTGGCGGCCTCCTTGGCAGCGTCGCGGGCGATGCGTCGCAGCAGTTCTTGCATCTTGGCCTCGATGACCTCGTAGGGAGCTCGGTCGGTTGAGAGGTAGATGAA
>JABUUJ010000104.1 GCA_021443235.1 Muribaculaceae bacterium | reverse complement strand
ACGGCGAGCGTGGTGTGCCACGTGGGCGCGACGCTGGTGATGGTCGACTCCACGCCTGATGACTGGCAGATGGACTATGACAAGGTGGCGGCCGCTATCACGCCTCGCACTAAGGCCGTGATGCCCGTTGACCTGGGCGGCGTGGTGTGCGACTATGACCAGATTATGGCTGTGGTCGAGAGCCGGCGGCACATGTTTGTGGCGTCGAGCGAGATGCAGCGTGCGCTTGGCCGCGTGGCTGTGGTTGCCGACTCGGCCCACGCCTTCGGTGCGCAGTGGCACGGCAAGATGGCAGGCGAGATTGCCGATTTCACGTCGTTCTCGTTTCATGCGGTGAAGAATTTCACGACTGCCGAGGGCGGTGCGCTGTGCTGGCGTGCGATCGAGGGCATCGACAGCGAGGCGCTTTACCACGAGGCGCAGTTGCTGTCGCTTCACGGCCAGAGCAAGGACGCCCTTGCCAAGTCGCGCATGGGCGCGTGGGAATATGACATCATCGCCCCGTTCTATAAGTGCAACATGACCGATATCGCGGCAGCGATAGGGTTGGTGCAGTTGCGTCGCTACCCGGCGCTGCTTGAGCGTCGCAAGGCGATTGTTGAGCGCTATGAGGCAGGGCTGAAGGCGGCGGGCATTGACTTCCAGTCGTTGCCCCACTATGGCGCCGACCACCGCAGTTGTGGGCACTTGATGATTGTGCGCTTGCTGGGCAAGACGCTGGAGCAGCGCAACAAGCTCATTGAGCTGATGGCCGAGCGCGGCGTTGCCTGCAACGTGCACTACAAGCCGCTGCCCATGATGACGGCCTACAAGAAGCTGGGCTTTGACATCAACGACTACCCCTGCGCCTATCATCTCTATGAGAACGAGATCACACTGCCGCTGTTCTCGACCATGACCGACGAGCAGGTCGACTATGTGATTAGCGCGTTGGCCGAGTTAGTGAAATGAAACGACTGTGCGACATAGTGTTGAGCGGTCTTGGGCTGCTGGTGCTGTGCCCCGTGATGCTTGTCATCGCCGTGTGGATAAAACTCGACTCAAAAGGGCCGGTGTTTTACCGCCAGACGCGCGTAGGCAAGGACGGTGTGGACTTCAGAATCTATAAGTTCCGCTCGATGCGCACGGGCTCGGACAAAGGCAGCCTGATCACCATTGGCGGGCGCGACAGCCGCATCACGCGCTCGGGCTACTACATACGCAAGTACAAGCTCGACGAGTTGCCGCAGCTCATCAATGTG
>JABUUJ010000103.1 GCA_021443235.1 Muribaculaceae bacterium | reverse complement strand
TTTTTTCATCCACACAGTAGCTTATATTGGTGAGTGGGGAAATCATCATTTTTGGGTATTGGGTGGATGGGGTGAAAGTTGTAATTTTGCGGCGGGAAATTTTACATTGATTACCATTGGGATTGATGTTTTATTTTATTTATGAAGTTACCGAGCAATGGGAGAGAGTAATGACAGGAAGAAAAAGGTGGTGCGCGCGGTGAATGCCGTGGCGATGCACCGAGTGTGGGGCGTCCCGGTGATGCTGCTGGTGCTGCTGCTGGTGTTTCAGCTGACGTTTACCGTGGGAGCCTATCCGCAGCAATGGATTGAGGCGGGCGTGGCGTGGCTGAGCCAGTGGGTGAGTGGTGCGATGCGTCCCGGCGCGTTGCGCGACCTGCTCGTCGACGGCATTATTGCCGGCGTGGGCGGCGTGCTGGTGTTTGTGCCCAACATCCTGATCTTGTTCTTCTTTATCTCGATGCTTGAGGACAGCGGCTATATGGCTCGCGCGGCGCGCCTGGTCAATGGAGCGATGCGCATCATCGGTTTGCCGGGCAAGTCGTTTATACCCTATATTGTGGGGCTGGGGTGCAGTGTGCCGGCGATTATGGCGACGCAGACACTTGAGAAGCGCCGCGACCGCATTGTAACCATCCTCACCATCCCGTTTATGTCGTGCTCGGCCAAGTTGCCTGTATATGTGCTGCTGGTGTCGGTGTTTTTCCCTGCTCACCAGGGGCTTGCGCTATTGGGTGTCTATGTGGTGGGGTTCGGCATGGTGGGGTTCAGCGCGAAATTGCTGAGTAAGACGATATTGCGCAACGACGACACGCCCGAGTCGACCGAATTGCCCCCGATGTGCCTGCCCACGGCGCGCAATGCCACCCGCCACATGTGGAAGAAAGGGTCGCAATATATGCGCAAGATGGGCACGACGATACTGGTGGCGTCGATCATCGTGTGGGCGCTGGGCTATTTCCCTCGCCACGAAGGCCAGTCGCGGCGCCAGCAGGTCGAGAACTCGCTTATGGGACATGTGGGCAAGGCTATTGAGCCCGCGATAAAGCCGCTGGGATTTAACTGGCAGATGGGCATCAGCCTGCTTGCTGGCACTGCATCAAAGGAGATTGTGGTGTCGACGATGGGCGTGCTCTACACGGGCGAGCAAGACGAGGCGACGCTGCAAAGCAAGTTGCAAGCCGAGACCGATGCCGCTCACCGCATCACGCCCATGGCGGCGTTCTCGTTTATGCTATTTGTGCTGCTTTACTTCCCGTG
>JABUUJ010000102.1 GCA_021443235.1 Muribaculaceae bacterium | reverse complement strand
TGGTCGACTGGCTGGGCCGTCGCCACGAGTTCCCGCTTGAGCATCTGCCTATGCCCACGTGGGCCCGCTGGGCGATATACTGGACGTTGCTGGCGCTCATCGCCTATTACAGTACGGGGCAGCAAGTCAACTATATATATTTCCAGTTTTAGAATATTATGCAGCAGCCCTCACTCAGATATTTCATCGTGCGCACATTTATTGCGGTGATTCCAGTGATTGTGTTTGTGGCAGTATATGCTGCAATTGATCCGTTCAAGGTTATCTATCGTTATGACGAGCCCATTTCGTCGACCGACAGCATCCAGTTGGGACGCAATGCCGGCTTTATCTCGATCAAGGCGCTGGAGCGCAACATGAGGGCCGGTCGCGAGTACGACTCGTTTATCCTGGGCTCATCGATGTCGGGCAGTTTTCCTGTCGCCGAGTGGAAGAAGCACCTTCCCGAAGGCGCGCGCGCCATACATCTTGACGCTGCGGGCGAAACAGTGCAAGGCATAGCCGACAAGGTCAGATACTTGAGAGACAATGGTATAAAGGCGAAGCACATATTAATCATCATGGAGGTGGCAAGCTTTGAGCGCATACCGAAAGACGCTCAAATTCTGTTTATGCGCCCGCCCAATATAACCAGCGATGTGAGTTGGGTGCAGTTTCACTATCAGTATTTCAATGCGTTCAAGAATCCAACATTTGTGAAGTATTTGCTGTATCAATATGTGTTATTTCCACAGGAAGATGCAGGAGGCATGATAATGGGGCGATTTGGCACGACCGACCTTGAGGCGCACGTTGACAGCACAAATGAGAACCTTATATCGCACATTGACAGCATTATAGCAATAGACCCCAAGAAATATTACACGCCCGCAAGGCTTAGACATAACGAATACACCGACCTGCCCACGGCGATAGGGACAAGTATTAGACCCGAGACCGAAAGAAGCCTTGTCGAGTTGGCGCACCTTCTCAAAGAGGGTGACATTGACTATCACATAATCATTCCGCCAAGGCTTAACCGTGGCTACCTTAGCAGCTATGATCTGGGGTTGCTGATAGAGATGTTTGGGGCAGAGCGAGTTCACGACATGACTCGTCACCCGCTGTCAACTGAGCCATGCGCTTATTATGACCCAGCGTCGCACCTCACCACAGCCACAAGCATTACCATTATGCACGAGGCGTTGCCATAGTCACTCGCTGCGCTCGTGGTTCAACGTGGTTCAACTTTGTTCAACCTGGTTCAACCTGGTTCAACTTTGTTCAAC
>JABUUJ010000101.1 GCA_021443235.1 Muribaculaceae bacterium | reverse complement strand
TGACTGCACGACGCTCGACATCCGCTACAAGCACCACGTGACGGGCGACCTCAAGGAGGTTTTCCGCACCTCGGTGATGCGCGAGTTCCCGTTCCCCGAGATTGAGGGCGAGCGTTTCTGCCCCGAGGACTTGGTGTGGAACCGCATCGCCACGCGCTACATGCTGCGCTGCTTCAACACCCCCATCTACATCGCCGAATACCAGCCTAATGGGTTGACTGCCAATATCACGAAAATCAGGATGAAGAGCCCTGTTGCGTCGATGATGACCTATTCAGAGCTGGCGTGCATGCCCATTCCTGTCGCACAAAAGATCAAGGCGGCGATCAACTACTGGCGCTTTGCGTTGTGCGCCAGGAAACGGGTGGTCAAGATCGCGCTGTGGGCCTATGCATTTGCGCCGCTTGGGTGGGCAATGCATTTAAACGACAAGAAAGTTATCAGATAGCATGGAACTGTCGAAAATCTACCATAGGCTATACGACGAGTGGAACATCGGCTTCATGAAGGTTGACGATGGCATGCTTGATGCCAAAGTGCCCGATGTGAAGTGGATGCGCCACAACTACAAGGACCGCTGGTTTGCCGACCCGCAGATACTCAGCGTCGACGACGGCATAATAAAAGTGCTGGTCGAGGAGTTGGTTTTTGCACGCGACATCGGGCAGATCGCGCTGCTGGGCGTTGACGCGGCAACCCTTGAGCTGGTGAGCCGCAAAGATATATTGTCGCTGCCCACCCACCTGTCGTTTCCGCAAGTGCTGCGCGAGGGCGACAAGGTTTTCATCTATCCCGAGAATGGAGGAAGCGGTGAGTTGTGGCTCTATGAATATGACACCGAGAAAGACCAACTGACCGGCGAGAAGCGCCTCCTTGCCGACATGGCACTTGCCGACGCCACAATCCTTCCTTTTGACACGAAGAGAATGCTCGCGACATCGGCGGCGCCTAACGGCAACGTCCTTGATATACTTTGCTGGGACGACGTGGCCGGAAAATACAAGATTTGCGACAGCTATACTTTTAAAGAGAATGTGGCTCGAAATGCGGGGCCTTGCTTCGCGCTGGGCGAGCGATGGATCAGGCCGGCGCAGGTGAGCAATCACAGCTATGGCGAGGCGCTGGAGTTGCAGGAAGTCGTGGTGGACGACGACGGGGGCATGCGATTTGACGCACTGTGCCGCTGGCACTCGCCCCACCCCACCCACACGCTGTCGTTTCACAACTTCTGCGTCCATGACGGGATTGCCGCCGTCGATTGCCGGGGCTATCGCTACTGGTTCAGCAAGCATTTAGAGTCGCTGCTCGCCA
>JABUUJ010000100.1 GCA_021443235.1 Muribaculaceae bacterium | reverse complement strand
ACAATGATGAAGTAGAGCACCACCATGAGCGGCACGATGCGCGACGCAAACACAGCAATGCGCTTGATGCCACCCAAAATCACTGTGCCCACGATAAGCACTATGACTACGCCCATACCAAAGCGCAGCCACGCAGTGTTCTCAATGCCCATGGGAGAGGTAAACACAGTGGTGACCGACTCAACCAGCTGGTTGGCCTGCATAAAGCACAATGTTCCGATAAGTCCAAACGACGCAAACGCCACAGCCAGCGGCTTCCACTTGCGTCCCATCGCCTCGGTGATGATATACATGGGACCACCTTGCAACTCGCCGTTGCTGTCTTTGCCCTTATACATGATTGAGAGCACGCCCTCAAAAAACTTGGTCGACATACCCACAATGGCGCTCACCCACATCCAGAAGATGACCCCGGGACCGCCTATCGACAGCGCGATTGCCACACCAGCAATGTTTCCCAGGCCCACTGTCGCCGCAATGGCGCTCAGCAAGGCCTGAACAGAGCTGATTTGGCCTGTCTCCTTTCCGTTGCTCTGAGCCTGGCGCTGTCGTAACGCACGCAAGGCATGCGGAAGCCGTGTGATTGACACCGCTCCCGAGTAAAAAAACAGGAACAGGCCGCCGCCTATCAGGAGCAAGAACTCGGGATAGCCACACACCACATCGGCCGCATTAATGAGCCAATCGCTCACGCGATCTAAAAATTCAGTCATATCAATTTTGCCTAAATTATTGTACCTCTTAATAAACAGGCGACAAAGTTACAAAAAATCCACGATATGACAAAATATTGCGTCCACAGCGCAATGGGGCCGTGCCCTGCAACACCCCTACTTGAAGAAGAAAAAGAAGAAGGCGGCAGCGTCGCGGCGGTTGGAGTTGTTGGCATGGCCAATGATGCTGAAGTTGCGGTCCTGAATCGTGCCATCGCTCTTGATATAGCCGATGATGCTGAAGTTGCGGTCCTGAACGGTGCCGTCGCTCTTGACATAGCCGATGATGCTGAAGTTGCGGTCCTGAACGGTGCCGTCGCTCTTCATGTAGCCGATGATGCTGAAGTTGCGGTCCTGAACGGTGCCGTCGCTCTTGATGTAGCCGATGATACTGAAATTACGGTCCTGAACGGTGCCGTCGCTCTTAACATAACCTTTTATACCATAGTTGCTTCCCTGCATCGTCTGCGCCTGTGCGCCCACAGCCATAATCAGGGCCATAACAATAATTGTAAAAAACCTTTTCATAAAAATAATACTTGAATACTTTAATATTTTAATACTTGAATAGGATTTAATAATCTCAATACTTTAATATTTTAATA